>JAKPQA010000368.1 GCA_029547025.1 Armatimonadota bacterium | reverse complement strand
CGTGGGCTATCTCGTGCCCGAGTCCTGGGTCTCCGGGCCGCGGATCAGCAGGGTCACGACGCTGCTGCCGATCGCGCTGCTCGCGGGTCTGGTCGTGGCTCAGACGGTGGTCGGCGATGGCGGCGCGTTGGTGATCGATGCGCGCTTGGCCGCGGTGGCCGTGGCGCTCGTGCTCCTGCTGCTGCGCGCGAACTTCATCGTCGTCGTGGTCGTCGCCGCCGCGGTGGCGGCAGGCCTCAGAGCCCTCGGCTGGGGCTAGGCCCCAGTGCAAAGTCACCTCAGGCGCCGCATATGAGCTTTCCGTTGCTGTTGTCCTCCGCGCGCACTGTGTAGCTTCCGAGCGGGCACGATCCTTCGCTCAAGGTGGCCACCAAGGTGAACACGGTGCGCGCATTCCGCTTCCAAGCGGGATCCATGCGAAAGGCCAATGTGGTCGACGAAGGAATCAAAGACGTTGTGGTCCACGGCGCCGAAGTATTGCCAGGGGCGAAGTATGTAGAGCCGGTCGTAATCGCGCTCGAACCCACGGTCAGTTGCTCGGTCGTGGCTGGCGAACCCGGCGAGGGCACCACTGAGAAGACCGTGCCGACAGGCAAGGGTGCTGTCGTGGTGATCTGAAAACTCACCCGACCCAAGTCGCTCTGGTTGCTGCAGGTGGTGCTGCCCACTGTGAAGACAGCACATGGGTCCAAGGTCACCGCGAAGGAGGGGGCTGCTGAGGCGGCGGCGATCGCCGGGACTGTCCACGCAGCGGCACGCGTCAGGGTGCGGCGCGTGGGCGCGTGCAGCGTGGTGGAGGGGGGGCGTGTCATGACCGTCCTTGGCAGGGCGTCAGGAACTGTGCGGCGCCCTGACCGATCCACCAATGTAGTGGAGAATTCAACTCCCCGCGAGTCGAGGAGACCTTGCTGCGGTGAACGTCAGGTGACCAACCACGTCGCCGTCAGAGGCCGAGGTAGTGCTCCAAGCCCACGGTCACGCCCGGGTGGTCTCCCACGGCCCGCACGGCCGCGATCACTCCGGGCATGAACGAACTCCGGTCGAAGGAGTCGTGCCGGATCGTCAACACCTCGCCGACTCCCCCGAAGAGCACCTCCTGATGCGCCACCAATCCCCGCAGACGCACCGAATGAACGGGTATGCCGTGCGCCCGCCCTCCGCGGGCACCGCCGGGATCGTGGCTGGTGGCGTCCGGCACTGGCCCCAGGCCCGCCTGATCACGTGCCGCGCCGATCAGGTCGGCCGTCCGGGCCGCGGTGCCGCTCGGAGCATCGACCTTGTCCGGGTGATGGAGTTCGACCACCTCGACCGACTCATAGAAGC
>JAKPQA010000021.1 GCA_029547025.1 Armatimonadota bacterium | reverse complement strand
GTGCAGTTGCCAGGGCGTCCAGTCCGGTGTCCACACGAACCTCCCGTTCGATGTTGGGTTAGCAACACCGACACTGGGCGCCCTCGCCTACCCCGTCACCACGCCACGCCGACCCAACACCCCTTGGAATTAGTCATCTAGGACCCAAGCCGTGGCAGCCCGCGCGGGGGCCGCTGCGGCGGTCGCCCTTTCGCAGTGCGCTGACGAGGGTTGAGCAGACGAGGGTTAACCAGACGAGGGTTAACCAGAGGAACGGACGCCGAGGCGTCCGTTCCTTGGTGGCCAGGACCGGGATCGAACCGGTGACCTTTCACTTTTCAGGCGAACGCTGCTACCAGCTGAGCTACCTGGCCGATGAGAGCTTGTTGCTCTCGGCGACCCCGACGGGACTCGAACCCGCGACCTCCGCCGTGACAGGGCGGCGCGCTAACCAACTGCGCTACGGGGCCATTTCTGGCCGCCGGCCCTGCGTGGGCCAGCCGTGGAACTATAACGTACGGCGTTGGCGGAGGAGAAATCGAGCACGCGGGTTGCCGCCCTTGAGTCCACCGCGGCGAGTACGTGCACGCTGGGCGCCGCTGGGCGGTAGTTTTGGGCGGGCCTATCGCCGGCAGGCCCGCCCGCCCTCAGTGCGCTTGTCATCACCCGGCCAGATAAGGGACTCGGAATGAATCTCACCAATGTGCTCGTCGACTTCGTCGCCATCGGGCTGCTCGCCGGCATGTTCTTTCACCGGCACCACCGACGCGAGGTCTTCGTGGCCCTCTTCGCGGTCAACGTGGCTGTGTTCGCCGCCACAGCGACGCTCTTGGGCGGCGCCATCTCGATGGGGCTCGGGCTCGGACTCTTCGGCGTGCTGTCGATCATCCGGCTGCGCTCGTCCCTGCTGTCACACGCCGAGGTGGCCTACTACTTCGTCGCGCTCGCGATGGGGCTGCTCGGGGGGATGGCCTTCGAGCCGATGTGGCTCGGCCGGGGCATGGTGTTCACGCTGGTGGCGGTGATGTTCGTGGTGGACTCGCCGTTGTTGCTCCGGGGCTACCGGATCCAGGACGTGACCGTCGAGGGCGCCTACACGGATGAGCGAAAGCTGCAGGCCGACATGGCGGACATCCTGAACGCCCGGGTCCTCGAGGTGACGATCACCAAGCTGGACGTGGTGGGGAAGAAGACCACCGCGACCGTCAAGTACCAGGTCGACCGTTCGCTGGCCGTGGTGGAGCCTCTCCGCAAGCCCGTCCCGGTCCCTGTCCCGGTCCCTGTCGCCACTGACGAGGCGGTTGTGGGGGACGTTCCGGTTGCCCCCTTCGCTCCTGTCGTGGCGGACGCCGCCCCCGCTACCACGTTCCCGGCCCCTCCCGTCTGGGCCGCCCAGGCCGGGGCGACGGCGTACCCGGCCGCTCCGAGCCCGTCGCGGGGGCTGACCTCGGACGCCGGCCCTGACCTCTCCGACCCCACGGCCGCGTCCGGCGATAGCCCGCGTCGGTTGCTCTGATCTGGGAGCAGGATCACACAGACCGTCTAGCCGAGCTTCCCGTTCATCCACTCGAGTCGGGCGTTCACCCAGTCGAGCAGGTAGGTGTTCTGCTTCGCCAAGGTGGTTCCCTTCGGTAGCGGCCCGGGGTCGTCGGTCGCGCGGGGGTCCCAGAGGGCGAAGTTGG
>JAKPQA010000351.1 GCA_029547025.1 Armatimonadota bacterium | reverse complement strand
CACGGTGCAGACGCACCGCTACAACGCCATGAAGAAGCTCGGCCTCCACAACAGCCGCGAGCTGACCCTCTACGCCGTGCGCACGGGCATCGTCACACTGCCGGAGTGACACGGTCGTGACACGCGACTCGGGCGTGTCGGGCCATGCCTTGCCGTCGCACACGTCACCCTCGGGCGGGAGAGCCTCCCCGTTGCGTCATCTGTCGTAGGCCGGTTACGTCTTCCCCACGCCGACGCTCAGTAGCGCCGCCCATTGTGGGCATGTCTGCTCGACCCTAGCATCGACTCACGCCCCGTACGCCGTATGGCGAGGTGTGGGCGCGCAAGGATTGTGCAGGCGACGGGGACGGGCCCACCGAACGGCCGCTCCCCACCGGAGGTGACGCAAGATGACAGAACATGATGTCCTGGTACTGGGCGCCGGCCATAACGAACTCGTGGCGGCCGCCTACTTGGCCGCGGCAGGCGTCGACGTAGGCGTGGTCGAGGCTCGCGACTTCGTCGGGGGCGGCGCCCAGACGCGCGAGAACACCCTGCCTGGCTTCAAGCAGGAGACCGACTCGGTCGTGCACATCTTTATCCAGGCGAACCCACTCATCCGCAACGACGAGCTCGGCCTTCAGTCGAAGTACGGCCTCGAGTACATCTATCCCGAGGTGCAGTACGCGAACATCTTCCCGGACGGCAGCTACTACTGCATCTACCCAGAGGTAGACAAGACATGCGACTCGATCGCCAAGATCTCGCCGCGCGACGGTGAGGCCTACAAGCAGTTCTTCGAGTACTCCAAGGGCGTGCTCGACTTCCTTCTGGCGTCCCTGTTCTCGCCCTGCCCGCCGTTCGGACAGATCGTCGCCATGCTCGACTCGACGCCTGAGGGCCAAGAGGTGCTGCGTGCCCTTCTCATGAGTTCATGGGATATCGTCAACGAGTACTTCTACGACGAGCGGGTCAAGGCCGGTCTCCTCAAACTGGCGAACGAGCCGATGATGTTCCCCGAGGCCAAGGGTACCGGGGTCTACCTCTTCCTCATGGTGCCGCTCGTTCACCTCTACAAGATGGGCACGCCCCGTGGCGGCGGAGTCGAGATGCCACACGCCCTTGTCCGCTGCATCGAGGCCAACGGCGGCCACATCTACCTGAACTCCAGGGTCAGCAAGATCACGACCTCTGGCGGCCGGGCGACGGGTGTGCGGCTTGAGTCGGGCGAAGAGATGAAGGCGAAGCGGGGCGTCATGTGCGGCATCCACGTCAAGCACCTCTTCGGCGGCGGCTTGGTCGACGGTGCCCCTGACGACATCGTTAGGAAAGTGCAGCGGACGACTCCCTCGAGTCACAGCACGCTGACCGCGAACTACGCCCTCAACGAGGCCCCGAAGTACAAGGTCGGCGGCGACGCTGACCGAGCCCTTCTGGTTGAGCTCCTGCCGTTCATGGACGGCTTCCGTCAGCACTATGACGACTGCCGCCTCGGCATCCCGCCCCGCCAGAAGGTCCCGTACGTCGCCTGCCACAGCTACGTCGACCCGACCAAGGCGCCCGAGGGCAAGGCGTCAATCCAGCTCTACGACCCCTCGCCGTACGATCTCAGGGACGGCGGCCCGCAGAAATGGGACGAGATCAAGGAGCAGGAGGAAGACAGGAAGCTCGATTGGTTCCGGCAGTTCGCGACCAACATGGGCCCGGAGAACATCCTCGCGCGGACCATCATCAGCCCTCTCGACCTCGAGCGCTGGTCGCCGAACTACATCGAGGGTGACGTCGTGGGCCTCGGCTCCGACCTGTACCAGTACCTCTCGAACCGGCCCATCCCGCCGCTCGGGCAGTACCGCACGCCGATCGAGGGCTTGTACCTCTGCGGCCCGACCTCTCATCCCGGCGGCGGCATCACCGGCGGCGGCCGCGCCCCCGTCCAGGTCGTGATGGAGGACCTGGGCATCGACTTCAACAAGGTCATCGGCTGAGGAAGGCTGCCGGCTCGGCCAGGAGCCGCAAACCAGCGTTGGCGGACGGCCGGCCGCAGCGGGAGCCGCGGCCGGCCGTCCGCACTTACGACCGCGCAGGCAAGGCACGGTACACGAGTGAGCATCCGAATGATGCAGCAAGCGAGGGACGATGGGTCAGATTCTTAGTGGCGTGATAACAGCGATCGGCATATGGCTGGTGGCAACACCGTGGACTGGCTGGTATGCCTGCTCCAGCGGGGCTCGCTACCTGGATGTCGGGCTTGGCATCCTGGTCGTCATCCTGGGGTTGGTCCACCTCTTTCGCAGGGCGCCGGGCCGCATCCCGGGCGTCGACTGGGTGACCCTCGTCGTAGGGATCGTGCTGCTCGTCGCCGGCATCTTCCTTCCCGACCGCGGCGGGGCCGTCCGAGCCAGCGAGATCATCTGCGGCCTGCTCGTCATC
>JAKPQA010000329.1 GCA_029547025.1 Armatimonadota bacterium | reverse complement strand
CAAGCTCTCGAACCCCGTGCTGACCGACCTGTCGCTGGACTTCGGCCGCGTGACGGCGCATGACTACTACCCACAAGTGTTCCCGGACCTGTTCCAGGGCGGCGAGTTACTCGTCCTCGGTCGCTACCGAGGTTCCGGGGACGTGAACCTGAAGCTCAGCGGCGAGTACGGCGGCGCGCCTCGCCAGTTCGAATACCCGGTGAGCTTCCCCGAGCAGACCGATGCCGCCGAGTTCGTGCCCCGGCTGTGGGCCGCGAGGAAGATCGGCTTCCTGCTGGACGAGATCCGCCTGAACCAACCGGGGAGGCAGGAGCTGGTGGATGAGGTGGTCCAGCTCAGCCGTGAGTTCGGCATCATGACCGAATACACATCCTTCCTCGTCGAGGAACCCACAGGAGGCCTCGCGACCGGCCCCAGCATCGCCGCGGCGGGTGGGGTACTGGGCGGGATGGGGGGGCCCGCGGCCACGGCAGAGGCCGCCAGTCGCCTGGACCGCGCTATGCGGGCCCGCATGGGCGGGTACGCCATCTCGCAGAGGCAGAATGCCCTGAACCTACGAGGCCAAGCCCAGGCGCCCCGCAACGAGTGGATCGATGCCGAGGGGCAGGTCCAGCCGATCGGCGGGGTGCGCTACGTGGCGGGCCGCGCCTTCTACAACCGGAACGGGGTGTGGGTCGATGCGCGCTACCGCCCCGAGCAGCGTGTGATGAACGTGCAGGCGCTGAGTGAGGCTCAGTTCCAGCTCGGACGGGCCATGCCCGCGCTCAACCAGTATTTCAGCATCGGCGAGCACGTCTTGGTCGAGGTGAACGGCCAGGCCGTGATGCTCGGCCCCGAGGGTCGCGCCGAGCTCACCGAAGCCGACTTGGCCGACCTGATGCGCGGGTAGCTTGTGGCGGGGCCGGCAGCCTGCGCCGCCGGCCCCGCCGCGCTATCTCAGCCCCGCCGCCATAATGGCGTGGATGAGAAACCGATTACCTTCGCTGGCGGGTGCTTTCTCGTCGAGCACGCGGATGCGGAGCCGGTGCTTCCCCGGTCCAAGGTCGCGCGCGATGAGCTGAAAGGCCGAGTAGCCTCCCCAGTCCTGGTCGAACCACGCTTCGAGCCTGACCGGCTCGCGGTCGTCGACCTGAGCCTCTGCCTGGCCCATGGCGCCCTTGATGCGGAAGAATGACACACTGATGGCCGAGCCCTCCAGCTCGAACTCGATCCGGCTGCCCGCAGCTTCGGCCTGCCATCCCGTCCCGAAGGGCCACGCCTCGTGGGCCTCGAAGCCCTCGCACACCACCGGCGTCAGCAAGTCGAAGTTGTAAAACGTTGCGTGCTGGAAGACGTCGCTGATCAGCGGGGCGGGGACCGGAGGCACGGGGGGAAGGTCCGCATCGTCCGGTAGGCCGGCCATCACCGTGTCGAGGACGCGGCAGATGAACTGGGCGCAGTAGGCATGCCCCCTGTCGTTCGGATGGACGGCGTCGGCCTCGATGTCTTCCCACTTCATCCGTCCGTCTCGGATCTCCGGCCACAGCGCGTCGCGAAAGCTCACCATCGGCAGGCCGTAGTGCTCGCCGACCTTCGAGTGCCACTCCTGGGCATTGGCCCCGGCATTGTTCATGGTGAACAGCAGCATCAGGGCGGGCTGACTGGGCTGCGTGAGGATCTGCCGGGTCAGTCCCTCGAGCGTCTCCGCCGCGAACTCGGTGTTTGGGTCGTTGACAGCGTACTCGGCCACGACGAAGTCGGGCCGGTGGTCGAGCAGATGCGCCTGAGCCCGGTGGGCGCCGGTGTCCGACCCCGTGGCGCCGACTCCGGCGTTGATGAATGTGACGCGAGTCCCCGGGAACCGGGTCCGCCACCATTCGGCCACCCGGTTCCCGTACCGGCCTTCCTCGGTGGAGGCCGACGCGCCTTGGGTGATGGATCCCCCGATGACCCCGACGACCACAGGCTGGCCGCGGCGCGCCTTCGCCAGAGCATGTTGCAGGCGGGCGGTGTCACCGATGCTCACGAGCGAGCGGGCCAAGATCGCCTCCTCATCGACATCAGTTGGCTGCTCGGCGGGTGCGGCCACGGCCCACCCACAGGTCGGCAGACACAGACACACGATCAGCGACATCGCCATCTCATCCCATCCGTCACGTGGTTCGTGCGCTCTGCCCTCGCGCGCCAGGCCCCAGCCCGGTCAGGCGAGCCGGCTTCTCGGTCTCAGCGGACCACAGGGCAGGTCATACCTGTCTTTCCGCCGACAAGCGCCTGTCCCCTCGGACAGGGACACCCACAATCGGCTCGGCCGGCGGGCGGCGGCGGGAGCGTCGCCCCCGGTGGTGAGCGTTGTGTTCCAGTGATGCCGGCGGGCCTTCGCGCCGGACGGAGGTGGTCTTCGGTGCACGCCCCCCCAACCAAGGCCAATGGCCTTGGCGCGTCGCCGGCCGCGACGCGCAGCCCCGTTCAGATCCGCACCGAGGGCAACCGCCTGGCCCACTGCAGCTCCCTGTATCTTCAGCAGCACGGCCACAACCCGGTCGAGTGGTATCCGTGGGGCGACGAAGCACTTGCGCGCGCCCGCGAACACGATCTGCCGGTGTTCCTGTCCATCGGTTACGCCTCGTGTCACTGGTGTCACGTGATGGAGCGCGAGGTGTTCGAGAGCGATGAGGTGGCCGCGTACCTCAACGAGCACTTCGTGTGCATCAAAGTCGACCGCGAGGAACGTCCGGACCTCGATGCCGTATACATGGCCGCCGTGCAGGCCATGACCGGGACGGGCGGCTGGCCCTTGTCGGTGTTCCTGACACCCGCTCTGCAGCCGTTCTTCGGCGGCACGTACATGCCCGCCGACGCCTTCCTGCGGACGGCCGAGGCGCTCCACGATGCGTATGTCCGTGAACGCGAGGCCGTCGTTCGCCAAGCCGGCCTCGTCACCCGTGCTGTGCAGCGGCCGCCCTCGGCCTCTGTGCCGCGCGCGGTAACGGCCGAGATGCTCGACGCCGCCTTCCGCAAGGGAGCGGCTCAGGTCGATCCCGTATACGGCGGCCAACCGGGCCGGATGAAGTTCCCGACCGCCGTCCGGTGGCATGCGCTTCTCCACCGCTATCGCCGGACGGGTGACCAGTGCTATGCGCGGGCGGTCAGGGTCACGCTGGACGCCATGGCCTCGGGGGGGCTGTACGATCATGTTGGGGGCGGCTTCCACCGCTACGCGGTGGACCGTGCCTGGCTCGTGCCGCACTTCGAAAAGATGCTCTACGACAATGCGCTCCTGGCCGCCCTCTACACCGAGGCCTGGGTCGTCTTCCGCGAGCCACGCTACGGTGAGGTCGCCCGCGACACCATGGAGTTCATCATCCGTGACATGGGCGGCCCGGACGGCGAGCTCTTCGCGAGCATGGACGCGGACAGCGGCGGCGAAGAGGGCGCGTTCTACACGTGGACTCCCGGCGAGCTAAGCGCCGCGGTAGGGCCGGCCGACGCCCCGGCGCTGGCGATGCTGCTCGGAGTGACCCCGGACGGCAACTTCGAGGGCCGCACGGTGCTGACGCGGCGGACCGATCCGACCCAGGTCGCCCAGCGCGCCGGCCGCGACGCCGACGACGTGAACACGCTCTTCGCCCGGTGGCGCGGGCAGTTGGCCGCGGCTCGCGGCTCGCGAACGCTGCCAACCCTCGACCACAAGGTGATCACCGCGTGGGCGGGGCTCGCCGCTGGCGCGCTGGCCACCGGGCACCAGGTCTTCGGCGAGCCCCGGTACCTGCAAGCCGCAGAGCGCGCCGCCGACTTCCTCTGGCGGGCCCACCGGCGCTGCGATGGCACGTTGTGGCGCAGCTCCACCGATGGTCAGCCCGCAGGGGAGGGTGTCCTCGACGACTACGCGTGCCTGGCGATGGCCCTCTTCGATCTGTTCGAGTCCACCAGCAACCCCGAACACGCTCGCCGCGGGCTGGAAATGGTCGCCACCCTTCGAGACCGGTTCGTCGACGCGGGCCCAAGCTTCCGCCTCACGGCACGCGGCCATGACACGCCCCTTGGCCCTGGGGCCGACGTGTTTGACAACGCACTCCCGAGTGGCTCGGCCGTGGCGCTCCATGCCCTGATCCGTGCGGCCTCGCTGACGGGCAACATGGAGCTGCTCGGGCTGGTTCGGTCTGCGTTCGAGGCCCACGCCGCGGCCATGTCTGCCCATGGGATGGACATGGCCTGGTGGTTGGACGGCGTCGAGCTCCTGCTGGGTCCGCCGCTGCTCATCGTGGTGGCCGGCGATGGGTCCGACCCACGGACTCGGGAGCTCCTTGAGGCGTACCGTGGCACGCGTGCGCCGCACGCATGCCTGGTTCGCGTCCCGCCTGAAGGGCCGGACGAGGCTGCCCTGACGCTGTTCCCGCCCGTCGCGGGTCTCCGGGCCGCAGCCTGCGATTCGGTCGCTCGGGTATGCGAGCCCGGGCAATGCAGGGAATCCGCCCGGGATGGCGAAGGCCTTCGGCGTCTGCTTACCGAGGGTTGGCACTGCTAGCCGGGCCACAGGCTCGGCGCGCACTGGAAAGGACGGCTTGACATGAGCGAAGATACCGAGGCTCGGCCCACCACGCCTGAGGAAGTCTCTGAGCCCAGTTCGCCGCTGCACAGTCCCTCAGTCGATACAGACGTGTCCGCGTCGCGGGGTTGGCCTGCGGCCGCGATCTGGACGACGATCGTCCTCGCCGTCCTGTGCCTCTGCGCTGTCGTCGTGCTGGTTCTCGGCATCCTCGGCTCGAAGCAGTCGGATGAGGCGCAGGGGGGCCTGGCCGGCGTTTTCCGCCGCGCCTACGGTGAGCCCAGCTCCTCGCGCGAGGCCCGCGGACAACTCACCGAGCTAGCTCGGAAGGACCTCACCACCGCGCTCGAGCATGCCGACAACGGCGACTTCAGCCTGGCGCGGCAGGCCACGGAGCGGGCCAAGACCCTGCTCGGTGTCGTGAAGACCCTCAAGCCCAAGGACACGCCGCCCGAGGTCGCTCAGGTCGACGCCGTGCTCGAGAACCTCGAGAAGCGAGACTTTGAGGGCTACGCTGCCGCGAAGAAGCAGCTCGGCGAGCTGTTGGGCCAGGGGCAGCCTGCCAAAGAGGATGCGTCCAGTACCGCTGAGTCGGCCGCCTCGGCGTCGCCGGCCCAACCAGCCGCAGCCGATGCGGACAAGGCGGCGCGTGCCGCTGGGCAGTAGCGCAGAGGCGCTCACACGCCCTCATAGCCCCGCAGCACCAGGCGCTTCAGTATGTCGATCAGGCCCCCCACATCCGGGTGGGGCGCGTGGTACGCCACATGGGGGAGCGCTTCGCGGCCGTTCGAAGGCGTGGCCTGCCAGCGCAGCATCGACAGCCAGGCGGCATCGGCCCGGGTGTCCCCGACCCCCAGCACTTCGTCGGGCCCAAGGCCGAGGCAGTCCAGCAGCTGGCCGACTCCGGACGCCTTGCTAATGCCCTTGGGTGTGATGTCGATGGCACTCTTGCTGTGGCTCACCTCGATCAGCGAATCGTGCCCCCGCAACCTCTCGTCCACGACGGGACGGAACTCGTCGGTCGGCACCCGCTCAATGGCGCCCGGCCTCACCGGCGGCGGGTTGATGGAGATGCACACATCCTTGCCCGGCTCGAAGGTGGCTCCCGTCTCCTCCACCAGTGGCGCGAGGAGATCTCGCCGCAAGCGAGGCAGGTCCTCGAGGGCACCAGGATGGGCCGAGGGAAGAGCGATGGCACACCGCCCCAATGCATCGTACAGGTAGGCGCCGTTCTCCAACACCGAGGGCCATCCGGCGAAGCCGAGGCCTCGCGCTGCCACGCGTTGACGAATGCTCGCGGGTAGCGGACGGAGCAGCCCCAGAGCCTGAACGATCGCTTCGCCATACGGGACCTGCCGGCCCGTGCACAGCACCACGGCCAGCGGCGTGCCCGCGATCAGGTCGCGAAGGGCGACAATCTCCTCGAGGGGCCACGGCTCGTGCGAGCCACCCGCGCGGGTGATGACGCCCTCGACATCGAGAACCACCAGACGGACCGCTGCGCTCACCCTTCCTCTCGCCGCGAGCGAGACCCCTACTCGCTCACCGTGAAGCTCCACTCATAGCGCAAGGGCCTCTCGTCCGAGGTGCGGCCCTCAACACGGACCACATGCCGCCCTGGTTGGAGCAACTGGCCCAGATCAACAGCGACGTGCCATCCGCGAACCGGCTGGCGCCACTCGACCACTACCTGAGGCGGCGGGTGCACCGGGTAGCCGTCCAGCATCACCGCCGAGATCCCGAGGTCGCTGCCCTGAGTCGCCGTGTCACTCCATTCATCGAAGTCCAGTAGGAGAAGCTCCAGTGACCCCGTCGGCGCTGTCTCCGTGCCGGGTTTCGGCAAGGTCCCGTTCGGGTCCGCGATCGGGGGCAGTGCTCTCACCGCGCTGATCGCCGCGGTCGCGATATCGCGGCCATCGCGCAGCGTTTCGACGAACGGCAGCAGGGCCCGATAGACCAACGTGGCGTCGCTGGCGCGCAGCAACCCGCGCGCCCCGTTCAGTACCACTCCAGGAGCCCGCGCTCCCAGGAGGTTGAGGTGCGGCGATAGGGCCGCAAACAGCCGGTACTGCAACGTACCGCTGCCAGTGGGCAACCCGATGACCGGGAGCTCGCCGGCGGGCGCCGCCGGAACAAGCCGACGGCCCCGGCCCTCCTGCCTGAGCACTTGTTGATCGGTGGATAGCAAGTCCGCGACGAGGTCCACCGCCGCGTCCACGGCCGACGTGTAGCCCTTCAGGGCGCCGTCGTCGCGGTAGTAGGTCTCCATGGCGCTGGCCACTGGCTGCTCGCCTGGCTCGTACCGCGATAGGGCCCGTGCCAGCCCGACCTCGGCAGCCAGCATGCTCCGGAACTCCGCTTCGAGCGCTTCCCACTTTTGGCCGATGCCGATGGGCGCATAGCCCACAGCGTCCCAGGCCTGCTGCACCGCGTCGGGCGGCAGGTCGATATCAGGGTCGCCGAGCGGAGGATCCGCGTGACCGGCGGCCGCTGAGGCCGCGTCCGCGAGCAGCTCGACCAAGCCGTGATCCACGTCGGCGAGAACCTTGTCGGCGGCACGGCGCCGGGCGGTGCCGGCAGCGCCAGGCCGGTAGCTGCCCATGGCGGGTCGGAATGTGGGCAGAGAGGTGCAGAAGCCGCCCTTGTAGTGCGCCGTCGAGTCCGCCAGCTGATGCGCACACCAGCCGTACGCACTCACGGCCACGGTCGGACCCCAGTGCTCGAGTGCCGCGTCGAGGAGGGCCAGACCGAACAGCGGGACCCTCTTCCCCCCCACCATGTGCATGTTGTGAAGTGGATCGAAGGTGCGATCCCTAGACGTGAGCGTGTAGAGCGAGATGGTGTCGGGCAGCGATCCCGCGGCCTCGAAACGGTGTCGCGCGGCGTCGCTGGCTAACACGTTCGGTAGCTTGCCGCTGGCTTTCGCCTTCCGCCACGCACGGCGGTTGATGAGGGCGTGGGTCACAAAGCCCCAGCCGAGGACGGGCATGATCGGGGCGAGGAGGAGATGGACCAAGAACGAGCGCCACCAGCTCATCAGCGGAGCACCTCCGGAACGCCGCACCGTCTCCCAGACCGATCTAGCGCAGTGAGTAGTACAGCTTCATAAATGTTAGCGGCCCGGTTCGCTTTGGATAGTAGTACTCCTTTGCTGCACCGGAATGAACGGCCTACGCCAGCTGCAGCGGCTCCATCTCGCCCCAGTTTGGCCCGACCTTGGCATCGACCACCACGGGCACGTCGAGCGGCATGGTCCCGGCCATGAGCCGGCAGACCTCGCCGGCCACCTCATTGACGAGGCGCTCCGGCAGCTCGAACAGCAGCTCGTCGTGCACCTGGAGGATCATCCGCACTTCGGGCCACTTCGCCAGCGCCGCGTCGACATCGATCATCGCCTTCTTGATCATGTCGGCCGCCGTCCCCTGGATCGGCGTGTTCACCGCCGTCCGCTCTCCGAACCGGCGTACCTCCACCCGCGGGCTCGCCAGCTCCGGAAGCGTCCGCTTGCGACCCAGCAGCGTGGTGACGTATCCCAGCTCCTTGGCCCGCGCGATGGTCTCATCAATGAAGGCCTTCACGCCGGCATACGTCCGGAAGTACCGCTCCATGAAGTCGGCGGCCTCGTCCTTCGATACGCCCAGGTCGCGGGCCAGCGCCTGGATGCCCATGCCGTAGATGATGCCGAAGTTCACCGTCTTCGCCTGACCACGCATGGCCTGGGTAACGTCCGCCAGCTCGACTCCGAAGACGTTCGCCGCCGTGCGAGTGTGGATGTCCTCGCCGTGGCCGAAGGCGCTGCAGAGGGCCTCGTCCTTCGAGAAATGGGCGAGAACACGCAGCTCGATCTGGCTGTAGTCGCACGCCAGCAGCACGGTGCCCGGGTCGGGTGCCACGAAGCACCGGCGGACCTTCTGGCCCCACTCGGTGCGGACCGGGATGTTCTGCAGGTTCGGCTCGCTCGACGAGAGACGGCCCGTGACCACCGTGGCCTGGTTGAACCGTGTGTGCACGCGCCCGGTCTCGGGATCGGCCAGGTCGGCCAGGGCATCGGCGTAGGTCGACTTGAGCTTCGCGTAGGTGCGGTAGTCGAGGATGTGCCGCACGATCTCGTGCTGTTCGGCCAAGGCCGATAGCACATCGGCATCGGTCGAGAACCCTGTCTTGGTCTTGCGCCCCTGAGGCAACTTGAGCTTTTCGAAGAGGATGTACTGAAGCTGCTTCGGGCTGCCGATGACGAACCGCTCGCCGGCGTGCTCGAAGACCTTCTCCTCCGCCAGCCGGATCTCGGCCGCGAGCTTCTCGCTCAGGTCTCGCAATGCCGCGCGGTCGACGCAGACGCCGGTCAGCTCCATCTTCGCGAGGATGTGGCTCAACGGGAGCTCGACGGTGTCGAGCAGGGCGGTGAGCCCCTCACGCTCGAGCCCCTCGCGAAGGGGCCGCTCGAGTTGGTCCACGGCCAACGCGCCAGCCCGAAGGCCCTCCGGGCCCGACGAGTCTTCGAAGGGTCTCTCCAGGTAGCGCTGTGCCAACCGGCTCAGGCCCAGCGAACCCTCGCCGAAGCTCAACAGGTAGCCCGCCAGAAGCGCGTCAAACCGCACCCCGGCCAGGGCTACGCCCATGGCGGCCAGCGCCCGTTCGAGCGACTTGGCGTCGTAGCAGCACTTCGCCACGCCGGCGTCGGCCAACAGGCCAGCCAAGTCGGCGGGCAGCTCAACGGCCGCCGTCTCGTCGAACAGCCCGGGCTGGACGGTGGCACCGAGGTCGAAGTGCCATGTCCGCTCGCCTCCCACCGAGAGGCCGAGGCCCACCAGAGCGGTCCCGCGCAGCGCTGCGTGAAGTGCGCACCGCCCGGCCTCGCGGGCCGCATCCACACCGGACCCGGCCGCGCCCCTCACCGCCGGAGCCGCGGCCTCAGCGGCCGCCTGCGCCTTCTCGCCTCTGGCGCCGACGCCCAGGCGTTGGGCCAGGCGGTAGAGCTGGAGCCTCGAGAACAGCTCGCCCAGCCGGTCGAGGTCGGGCTCGCGCCGCGACAGCTCGACCAAGCCGCCCGGCAGCGGCATGTCGCACTTCAGCACGCACAACCGCTTCCAGCGGAGCAGCTCCTCGGCGTTCTCAACCACCATGGCGCGGAGCTTCTCATCCTCGATGGCTTCCGGGCGCGCGAGCATGTCCTCGATATGTTCGGCCCAGCTCAGGAGCTTGAGCGCTCGCTTTGGCCCGATCCCGCGCACGCCCGGAATGTTGTCCGATGGGTCGCCCGACAGCGCCTTGAGGTCCGCCACCTGGTCGGGACGCACGCCAAGCTTCTCGCGGACGCCCTCGGCATCGAGAAGCGTGTTCTCCCTCATCGACCGGTCGCTGATGCAGATGGAGACCTGGTCATTCACAAGCTGGTAGGCATCCTTGTCGCCGGTGACCAGAACGGCCCTCATCCCCGCCGCGGGAGCCCGCGCGGCAAGGGCGCCGAGGACGTCGTCGGCCTCGTAGCCGTCGACCTCGATCTGGGGGATGTTCATGGCGTCGAAAAACTCGCGCACCAGCGGGAATTGCTGGATCAGATCCTCCGGTGTGGGCTGCCGCGTCGCCTTGTACTCGGCGTACTCCTGATGGCGGAACGAAGGCGTGGGGGGGTCCAACGCCGCCGCCACGGCATCGGGCTGCAGTTCCTCCAGCAGCTTGAGCACCATGTTGGCGACACCAAGCACCGCGTTCGTCGGCGTCCCCGTGGCCGTCGTCATCGGCGGCAGGGCGTAGAACGCCCGGAAGACCAGGTTGTACACGTCAAACACGAGCAGACACGGGGACTGACCCGGCATGAGATCCTCCTGGGAGGCGAGTGCCAGCCGATTCGGCGCCAGGGGCGGCGGGGCCTTTGCTTCCCCCCGCGTCCGTCTCCTTACGGCCCTAGTGCCTATATCGCGAACACCTGATAGGCCGTCTCCGAGCGCGTCAACACACCAACCAGCGTCCAGATGGCCGCACACACAAACTCCGACAGGATCAGCCCGAGAAAGCCCGGCGCCAGCCGGCGGTAGAGGGTCACCCCGCCCACGCGGAGCACGGCCCCCTTGATGAGCCAGGCCAGCATCACCGGGAACCAGAAGTTGATCATGGGCCACGAAGCGCCCATCAGGAACCCGATCGGGTGCAGCGCCCATTTGGGGTAGGCGTGGTAGAGCTTCAGCACGCCCATGAACGTCGCCGCACCGGCGCCCATGACCCAGACACCCGTCGGGTCCGGCGGCGCGCCGACGGTGACCAGATCCTGCGACCACCGGCTGTAGAGCGTGTATGAGTAGTACTCGGTGAACCACGGGTCGAGCTGCCGCCCGCCATACTCGTACACCACGCGCAGATACGCGTAGACGGAGCACACGGCGGCCACGACCAGCGCCGAGGCCAACGCCGGCGCCATCCGCCTGCGCGTCAGTCCCGCCGCGTCCGCAATGCGCTGGGTCAGCATCAGGGGCGGCATCAGCGGGCTGCGGTTGTCGAGCATCCACACGTGGTCGAACAGTGCCAGCATGGGTATCTGAGTGCGCTGAAGGCGTGCGGTACCCACGCATGAGAGCAGGAAGTTCAGCGGGCGGTACGGATGCTGGACGTACAACATGCCGCCCTCGCACACCAGGCGAACTGCCACCAGGTGGGTCAGGAAGTAGAGCCCGAACACGACTGCCGTGGCCACCAGCCCGGCTCCGGCGGCATGCCCCCACGCGCAGATGACGACCACGCCCAGAAGGATGCCGACGAGCGCCCCGCGGGGTGAGAGGAGCTCGCCCTCGCCATCAGGAGCCCCGGCGCCGGAGAGCGCGGCTCGGAGGGTGCGCTTCAGATGGTGCCGCGCCGTCCACACGAGGTAGAGCCCCGAGACAAGGATGCCCCCCCACATCTGCTGTCCCACGAACGCGCGCACCGGATAGGCCTGGACCATCGGCATGGTGTACCCCGCCTGCGCCCCGATGAACGTCTGAAACATGAACACGAAGTAGAACACCCACAGGCTCCGCGCCACCGAGAGCGGCAGGAAGTAGGCGATACCAACAATGCAGAAAGGTACGCGCACCCAGAAGGGCCCCAGCTGGTTCCATGGGTGCTCGGTGAACAGCAGGGCGTCGACCTGGATCTGGTTGATGTTGATCCGCGGGATCGACGGATAGTAGTGGTTCAGACCGTTGAGGCCATGGATGAGCAGCGGCACCAGGAAGAAGCACCACATGAGCCCACTGCGGAAGAAGGCCGGCACCAGTGCGGTGGGAGTCTGGCCCTCTTCAGAGACGATGGCGGCGGGAAGCTCGGCCAACGGGAACACCAGACGCTCGTCGCGAAGCCACGGCTTGCGGAACAGCGAGACCAGACAGAAGAACACGAGGTACACCGCCGCGATCTGGATGGCCCAGAGCCCTAACGGACGCACCCAGTCGGCCCACGGCAGCGCCTCGCCTCCGGTCCAGCCCTCGTAGAAGCCCGCCACCGGGGTGCTGATGCGCTCGCCCGCGGGGACGTGGCCCTGAACCATCGCCCAGCGTGGCAGCAGAGGGAGGAAGCTGTCGTCCGGCCGTTCCTGGGTCATGAAATAGGTCGGCCCGGCCAGATAGGGCAGCAGCAAGCCCGTAAGGCCGAACGACGGTATGCCGGCGCCGACGAGCACCATGGAGGCGATGAGCGCCAGCTCGGGCGGCGTCAGCCCGCGCTGGGCCAGCCTGAGTGCCACGCCGACGATCAGGACCACAACCAGCAACGCCAACAGCGAACCGATGGGGAAGGCGGTCAGCCCGAACCAGCTCCCGCGGACCAGCAGGTCCGCGTACGGGATGACCAGCGCCATCAGCGCCACGCACGCAAGCCCGATTGCGACCGCCCTGGTGGTCATCGCGCCTGCCTCAGAGGGATGCCCTGCTCGGGAATCGCGAAGGCCGTGTTCGACGGGAGCTGGCGACTCACCTCACAGGGGCATCGCGCACCCCTTGAACCCCGTCAGCCGCTCCTGTAGCCTAGGCGCCGGCGCCACGGCGCGCCGAGCCATTCGCCAGCCACGTTCCCCTCGAGAGGACCCACACCCGATGAACCTGGAAGAGATCGAGGCCAAGGCCCGCGAGTCCGTCAACCCCAGCGCGATCTCCAAGCGCTCCGGCACCTCCGGCATGACCCTGCGGGAGCGTTTCCGGCGCGTGATGCAGTACCAGACCGTCGATCGCATCCCGAACTTCGAGTTCGGCTACTGGGATGAGACGCTGCCGCTCTGGCACGAGCAGGGCCTGCCGCGCGAGATCGACAACGAGGCCAAAGCCTATGACTACTTCGGCATCGAGAACTGGGGCGTGGCGCCCATCGACCTCGGACTCCGCCCCGGCTTCCCGGGTGCTCTCATCGAGGAGACGGACGAGTACGTCATCGCGGTCGACGGCAACAAGGCAACCTACAAGATCAATAAGAAGGGTTTCAAGTCCATCCCGCACTACATCGACTTCGGCCTCAAGACCCGAGCCGACTGGGAGGAGTTCAAGGAACGCCTCCAGCCGGGCCCCGAGGGCCGCTACCCCGACAACTGGGACGAGATTGCCGCCGCCTACAATCAGCGCGACTACCCCCTGGCCGTGCCCGTGGGCAGCATGATCGGTGTCCCGCGGAACTGGATCGGCTTCGAGAACATCGCCCTCATGTGCTACGACGATCCCGAGTTGCTCGAGGAGATCGTTGAGACCCTGTGTGTCGTCGTCGAGACCACCATCGAGCGCGCGCTACGCGACGTCGAGTTCGACTTCGCCGCCGGCTGGGAGGATATCTGCTTCAACAGCGGCCCCGTTATCTCGCCGAGCATCTACCGGGCGATCGTGATGCCGCGCTACCGCCGAATCGCCGACCTGTGCAACCGCCACGGCGTCCATGTCATCTGGACCGACTGCGACGGCAACCTCAAGCCCATCGCCGACATCCTGCTCGACGGCGGCTTCAACTGCCTGTTCCCCGCCGAAGTGCGCGGCGGCACCGATCCTGTCGAGCTGCGCGAGAAGTATGGCAAGCGGCAGCTCATCCAGGGCGGCGTCGATAAGCACAAGTTGGCCGGGACCTTCCGCGAGATCGAGGAGGAGATGGAGCGCCTGCTGCCCGTGGTCGAGGAGGGCGGCTTCATCCCCCACGTCGATCACCGGGTGCCCGCCGATGTGCCTCTGGCCAACTACAAATACTATCTGAAGCTGAAGCGCGAGATGTTCCGTGCCGGGGTCAAGGAACCCCAGTGCGAGCTGTAGAGGCTCCAAGGTGGAGACCCGGCACTGCCACCGCCTCCACTGACCCTCGCCGAAGGAGGAGCCGTGTACGAGCTCAAGCCCGATTTCGAGCAAGCCAAAGCACGGCTCATGGCCTGGTGGGAGGGCGAGATCCTCGACCGCCCTCCCATCATGGTAACGGCGCCGAGCGGCCGCAACGTGTCCGTCCCCGCCAAGACCCACGCTTCGCTGAAGGATCGCTGGTACGACACCGAGTACGTGCTCGACCAGCAGGAAGCCGCGATGGCCAACACGGCCTACCTCGGGGAAGCACTCCCCGTCTACTGGCCAAACCTGGGCCCCGACGTGTTCGCCGGAATGCTCGGATGCCCCATCCTCTTCGGCGAGTCCACGAGCTGGTCCGAGCCCATCGTCGACACGTGGGACGATCTGGATCGTGTTGCGCTCGATGAGGGTTCTGAGTACCTGCAGAAGCTGGACGAGCTGACCGATGCGGCCCTCGAACGCGCCCGAGGGCGCTATATCGTGGGCTACACCGACATGCATCCCGGCGCCGATTGCGCCGCGGCCCTCCGGGACCCCCAGCGGCTGTGTATGGACCTGTACGACGCGCCGGAGATGGTCGATCGCCTGCTCGATCTGACCCGTGAGCCCTTCTTCCAGGTGTTTGGCCATTTCGCCGCAAAGCTGCGTCGCGCCGGCAGCTATGTCACGACGTGGCTCCCACTGATCTGTGAGGGCACCTTCCACATCCCGAGCAACGACTTCTCCTACATGCTCTCGCCGAAGATGGTGGAGCGTTTCTTCATCGACACAACCATCGAGGAATGCGACCGCACCGACCGCAGCGTGTTCCACCTCGACGGGCGCGGCTCGATCCCACACCTTGACCTGCTGCTTGAGATCCCTACCCTGGATGGCATCCAGCCGACGGTGGGTGCCGGGGATCACTTCGACGGCGAATGGCTCCGAGTGGTCCAGCGGACCCAGGCCGCTGGTAAGCGCGTGCTGATGATCGGCGGCATGGACGTCATCGATGCCGTCATGGACGCCTGCCCGCCCGAGGGCATCTTGTTCCACACCAGCGTGGGCTCGATCGAGGAAGCCGAGGCTCTCATCCACCGCGTCGCGGCGTGGAAGGCGCCGTAGCCCGCGCCCTCCATCGGTCCGCGCAAGCCTCCACCCCCGCCGACCCTGA
The DNA here is from genome assembly GCA_029547025.1 of Armatimonadota bacterium. Taxonomy (GTDB): domain Bacteria; phylum Armatimonadota; class Zipacnadia; order UBA1398; family JAKPQA01; genus JAKPQA01. The sequence goes on along the minus strand of JAKPQA010000329.1, from coordinate 354 downwards.
GCCGCCGCGTTCACGCGGCGCGACGAAGGGCGGCGGGACCATGCCCCGTCTTGCCCCTTCGTGACGCGCCCACCGCCGGGCACTGAAGTGCACCCCAATGAGTAGACAGGGACTGAGGCGAAGTTAGGGGTATGGGTCTCTGGAGACCGGGCCGGATGGCGCCCTTCCCGCTGCGCGGACCCCTTCCATTCGGCCCCTCCTCGGTGGTTCCAGTGCCTTTCGGAGGGGCGCCATGGGGGGAACCACGCGTTCTCCCAGCGTGGTGGGCCCCCAACGCGCCCGATCTGCACGCCTCAACCTCGGGCCGGTCAGGGGCCCCGCGCCCTCTGGGCGCACCCCTGTGCGGCCCCTCCT
>JAKPQA010000321.1 GCA_029547025.1 Armatimonadota bacterium | reverse complement strand
CCTGTCAAGCGCGACGACGGCCGGGCGTTGTCGCGCTGCGTTATCACCGACTCCGGCGGCACGCGGGAGGCGCTACTCAGTCACGGCATCCGCAACCTAGTTCCAGAACGGATGACCGAGCCCGCTGTGGGAAGCGGTGGTTCGGCAGACGAAGGTCAAGATCATCCTCGGCGTCGTCGCCATGGCCATCTTCCTGACGGCAGCCGTGCTCACCGCGTTCATCCCGTTCGTCGGGCTGTAGGCCACGCTTCGGGTGCCGCGCGGGTCAGCGCGGCACCCTAGAATCGTCATCGCAGGGCCGGCTGCTCCACGACGAGGAGCGAGTTGGGCACCAGCAGGCGGTACGCAGACAGCATCGATGGGCGCGCCCAGGAGCGCCAGACCGGGATGCCCGCCCCTTCCCCGCGCACCGCGCTCCGCGACTGGCAGCCCCCGTGGCCGCCCATCCGCATCGGCGAGGCCGAGTGGATCATCATGCGCGACAGCAAGACGGAGCCCGCGGGCGTCATCCGCACGGTGAAGCTCGGGCCGCGCAACGAAACCTTCTATCGCGTGGTGACGTGGGCGCCGACCTCGGACGGCCGAGAGCTCGTAGGGTATTTCGACACCCTGGCCGATGCCGACCGCTCGGTGCTGTTCACGCCCGCAAACCCGCAGATGCCGCGGCGGCCCAACGAGGGGCAGGGGTTGTTGGGTGGTCTTGGTGGCTGAGGCGGGGCACGATTTCGCGCGGCTGGCGCAGCTTTGGCTACGTGACGCTGGTGTCAGAGACTAGCTGTGCGATCCCCGGATAGTCGCTCTTCTCGGCGAGCACCCGCTCGAAGTCTTTGCGGGCCATTGCCGGCTTGCCCTCGGCGAGGTAGCTGAGCCCGCGCTCGACGAGCGCGGGGAGTCGAAGGTCTGCGCTACGTGAGCGGAGTCGTAGGGCTTCCTTGAGCGTCTCTCGAGCGGCCGTGTAGAGGCCTTGTTCACGGAAGGCATGGCCGCGCTGGACAAGTAGGTAGGTGGTGGCGTCGTCTTCATTGGTGACGCCTTCGGTGAGTTCGAGGATGTCCGCCCACCGAGCTTGATCGGCGTAGAGTTCCGCGAGGGATACCGCGGCGATACTGGTCGGTTCGAGATTCTCGACGACCCTTATGGCGCGGTCGAGCTGGCCCGCCTTCTGGAGTAGCTCGGCGAGTGCGAGTCCGAGAGCGTCCTTGTCCGTGTGCAGGGTGACGGAAACCCCGTCGGCTATCTCGAGCCCCATCGTCGCGCGGGGTGTGTACTTGAGGAAGAAGGCGTCGGCTTGGGGGTCGAAGCCGGATTCCACCATCTCGTCGAGGAGCTCGATCGCGCGGGCATCGTCGCCGGCCGGCCCAGCGACCACCATCAGCTCGTACAGGGCGGCTGTCCGCCGCGTCTCCGGGAATGATGCTGCGACCTGAGCGAAGGTCTGACCGCTCCCGCATGTCATGATCGCCCTGTAGAGGGCTTTGTCGGCCTTTGGCGCAAACATCCCCGGGGACGGGGCGGCAGGGGCCAGGCGAACCGGGGCTGGCGCGGAGCGAGTCGAGTTGATTCGACCCGTCGATGTGGTGACATGACTCACACCAGTTCCAGGGATCCCGACGGTCTTCGTCACCCTTCCGCTGGAGTGGACCGAGACTCGGGCGCCGCGAACCCCTGCACTCAGCCCGACGCCTCGGGGAGTCACCGTCATCCGCACCCCGGGCATGACCTTGAATGACTTGCGTGCCCTGAATCCCATCACGCGCTCCTTCGCCGGTTGCCGCACAATCTACAGCCCACCCGATCCCGGCGCGAGGATTAGTCGAGAACGGGGGACCTCGGCGGTCTCGCAGAGACTCGTTCTAGTCCAGCCATGAGGAGGCCGGATGATCTTGGGGATTGTGTCGAGAGGTCCTTTCTGCTGCGGTAGCTGAGGCGGGGCACGATCCCCACCCGACGCCGCCTCCACGGCCCTGAACGGGCCGCGACGGACTGCGCGGGCGTGGGCCCACGAGAGATCGAGACAACACCCCGGCACGCAAACCAAAAGCCCCCGCGATGCGAGGGCTTTCGTTTGCGTAGCTGAGGCGGGGCACGATCCCGCGACCTCACGATTATGAGTCGTGCGCTCTAACCAACTGAGCTACTCAGCCACGGCATCCGCAACTGACTACCAGAACGGATGACCGAGCCCCCTGTGGGAATCGGACCCACTACCTCTTCCTTACCAAGGAAGTGCTCTACCAATGAGCTAAGGGGGCGCACAGCAGGTTCGCCTCATACTGATGCGGCCCCTGAGGCACCGTAAGAGACTACCAGCATCCGAGGGTAGCTTTCGGCGCTGTTTCGGTGTCGTTGCGTGTGTGTGAAGCTCAGGCTTGCAAGCGCTTTCACAATGGGCCAAATGCCGTATCGTGATCGCATGACTCTCGAGAGTGCACAGGACTCCGCGCTGCCCGAATCCGCGCCGCTGCCCGCGTCGACCGGATCTGAGTGGTGGCGCACTGCTGTGATCTACCAGGTGTACCCGCGGTCGTTCGCGGACTCCGACGGCGATGGCATCGGCGATCTCAAGGGCATCGAGAGCCGGCTGCCCGCCCTCGCCGAGCTCGGTATCGACGCGATCTGGCTCTCTCCGTTCTTCCGGTCCCCCCAGAAGGACGCGGGCTACGACGTCTCCGACTACTGCGACGTCGACCCCCTGTTCGGCACTCTCGACGACTTCGACCGGATGCTCGCCACCGCCCACAGCCTCGGCCTCAAGGTCATCGCCGACATGGTTCCCAAC
>JAKPQA010000288.1 GCA_029547025.1 Armatimonadota bacterium | reverse complement strand
GCGGCGACCTCGCGGACCGGACGGTGTTGTTCGACAACGGCAGTGATCACCAGACGGGCTTTCGACACCCACCCCAGCGTTCACCCACGATGTCCGGGATGTCTTGAGACACCTGTCCGGGATGTCCTGAGACTCAACACCTTCGGGCGCGCAGGTGTGATGAGTCGAGACTTAGGTGACACCTGAGTCGCGACAGAGGTGACTGTCAGAGAGCTCCCGGCCATCGGCCGGGGGCTCTCTGCGTGTTGCGCCAGTAGGTCTTGTCGGGCTCGATGGTGTGGGTCGAGAGGATTTCGCTGGTTTCGAGGTGGATGACGGTCACGGTGGTGTCGTCGGCGATGGCCAGGATCCGGGTGCCGCGGTGGGTGTAGCCGACGCCGAGGTGGTGCATGCGTCCGGCGCGTCGGAAGCTGACTTTGCCCCAGACGTCGACGTGGTCGTAGCGCAGCCGGTGGTGGCCGATGGCACCGTCGCCGCGGGCGGGGGTGGCTTTGGGGAGCGCGGTGTAGGTCTTGGCCGGGGTGGTGCGGTCCAGGGCGCGGTGGGGACGTTGTTCGTTGTAGATGCTGCGGTAACGGTCGAGTTGGTGTTGCAGTTGCGCGACGGTGTGGGTGGGGGGTTGCTGGGCGAGCCATTGCTTCTGGGTTTGGTGGAAGCGCTCGATCTTGCCCTGGGTTTGGGGGTGGCCGGGGTGGCCGTTCTTCTGGGTGATCCCCAGGATCGCCAGGAGGTACTCGTAGGCGTTCTTTCCGCCGCCGAAGCGGGCGGTGTAGACGCGGCCGTTGTCGGTGAGGGTGGAAGCGGGTTGGCCGTGTTCGTGGCAGGCGGTGAGGAACTCGGTGACCACGATGTCGCCGGTGACTCGTGGGTGCGCGGTGCATCGGATGAGGTAGCGGGAGTGGTCGTCGAGCCAGTTGAGGATCTCTATGTCGGTGCCGTCGGCCAGGTGCCAGTGGGTGAAGTCGGATTGCCAGCACTCGTTGGGTTGGGAGGCCTGGAAACGGTGGTAGGAGGAGCGAGGCCGCTTTCGGGGTTCGGGGTCGATCAGTCCTGCGTTGGTCAGGGTCCGGCGGATGGTCGAGGTCGAGGGTGCGCGGTGGCCTTGTTCGGTCAGGTGCCACGCGATGGTGACGGGCCCGGCGTCGAGGCCGTCGCGGAGCAGTTGTAGTCGCAGTTCGACGATGAGTTCGCGGACCTCGCTGCTGGTCGCGCGAGGGTTGAAGTGTGGGCGGCGCGATTGGGGATCGACGGCGTCCAGCCCTGATTCGCGGTAGCGGGCCAGGAGGCGATGCAGGTGTTGGCGGGAGTAGCCGTAGTGCGCGGCGGCGGCGGTGACGGACAGTTCCTTGGTGACGACCTTGAGGACAGCGACCCGGGCTTTCGACATGGCATCGGACTGTCACCTATGTCGCGACTCTTGTGTCGCGTGTCAGTTGTCGCCTATGTCATGAACCCAGACACCTTCGGGCGCGCAGGGATGGAAACAGGGTGTGACCTGCGCAAATAGGGGCTTGCGGAAGCATCGCTTCCGCAAGCCCCACCCCCCCGGCTCGGCCCAAATACCGGCCCAAATACTCTTCGCGGACCCACCGGTGGCCAGGGTCGGCCCCAGTCATCCGCGGTCGCATTGCCGACGTCCCCCCGGCATCGGCCAAAGTCCCCCCGTCTCCCGCAGCGGTGGCGATCCGCTGTGCCAATCGGTTCTGCCTTCGGGAAGCATGGACACGAACGCAGCCACCCACACCCTCATCCCGACGACAGCGGACACGCTGCTGCTCACCCTCGACGAAGCGGCCCGCCAGCTGCGCTGCGCACGGCGTAGCGTCGAACGGCAGATCGCTAAGCGCCGCCTACGCGTGGTTCACCTCGGCCGCGCCGTCCGCGTCGAACGAGACGAGCTGGAACGCTTCGTCGCCACCATGCGAGACACCCGCGATGGGTAGGCCCCGAAAGCAGCCCGAGCAAACCACCTCGACGATCTACCGCGGTGCCGACGGGTCGTGGCACGCTCGGGTGACCATCGGCCGCAGCTCCGAAGGCACTCCTCAGCGTCGACACCTTCAGCGACGAACTAAAGCCGAACTCCGTGAGGCCGTCCGTGCCCTCGAACGCACCCGAGACGCTGGCCACCCAGTGTGGACCCACGACGACATCACTCTGGCCCAATGGCTGGAGCACTGGCTCAACGCCGTGCTGCCGATGACCGCCCGGTGGAAGACCCTGTCCACCTACTCCAGCCAGATCCACGTCCATGTGCTCCCCGCCCTCGGCCACTTCCGACTCGGCGACCTGCGCCCCGAGCACTTCGAAGAGCACTACCGGCACATGCAACAGGACGGACACTCCGTCTACGTGATCCGTGCCGTCCACCGCGTTCTGCGCTCCTCACTGAATGAAGCGGTTCGTCGCCGGCGCCTTGCCACCAACCCCGTGCAGGTCGCCCGCCCCCCTCGTGCCAATGAGGTCGAGGTAGAGCCACTGACCGTCGAGGAGTGTCTACGAGTCCTCGACGCAGCGCAGGCCACCATGCATCCCGTGCGCTGGTCCATCGCGCTGTCCCTTGGCCTACGGCAAGGAGAGGCGCTCGGGTTGATGTGGAGCGACATCGACCTGGACGACGGGATGCTTCGCATTCGCCGATCCGTTCAGCGGCACACCTGGCTACATGGGTGCCCAACCAGCGACTCAGGACCCACCTGTGGGCGGCGGCGCGGCGCCGACTGCGATCAACGCCACGGCGGAGGACTCATGCTTGTCGAGCCGAAGACCAAATCCTCTAAACGGACCATCGTGCTGCCGCAGCCAGTCGTGGAACAACTGCGCACCCACCGCGCTGCAGTCAAACGCCGCCGACTGGCCTACGGCGCGGACTGGGACTCTACCCACGACCTGGTGTTCCCCGCGTCGAACGGGGGCCTGATCGACCCCGCACGCGACAACACCCAGTGGAACCGCCTGATCGCGACAGCCGGAGTGCGAGACGTCCGCCTGCATGACGCCCGACACACCGCCGCCACCCTGCTCCTGCTGCAGAACGTCGACATCCGCACCGTCATGTCGATCATGGGATGGACCGAGATGTCGACCGCGCAGCGGTACACCCACGCCGTCGACGACCTCCGCCGCCGCGCCGCGCGCCAGATGGGCGCCCTCCTCTGGGAGGCACAGTCAGGAGGCTGATGCCGACCCATGGCCTCAAACCGTGTCGTAGAGACGTCGACACCAACAGTCACTCTCGGCCTGGACCCGACCCCGTGCAGCGCGTTGGCGATGGGGTCGCGATCACGCGGCAGCGACCCGGCTTCGATGTCCCCCGAACTTGGTCCTCCCTGTCCCAGGCGAACAGCCGCGGTCACGGTGACGCTGACGTGACGCAGTCGGTCCTAGAGTTTGCCTCTGCCATGGAAATCGCGCCTGCCCTCGACGCTGACGCGCTGCGCCGTGCCCGGGAAAGCGCCGGTCTGAGTCAGAACGAGCTCGCCCGACGAGCGGGCCTCGCCGCTGGCGGCCGCGTCTCCCGCTGGGAGAGGGGAGAGGCGCGACCCCGCAACCCACGGACCCTGCACACGCTCGCCCGGGCCCTTGGCATCGACGCGCGCGAACTGCTCCTTCCCCCAGAAGGAGGGCCGACTCTTCGTTGGCTCAGATTCGCAGCGGGCCTCTCCGTCGACGAGCTTGCCGTTGCTGCGAATAGCGGCGTTTCAACCGTCAAACGCTGGGAAGCCGAAGGACACGCAGCTCCTAGCGCCGCAACTCTCTCTGTTTTGGCGACTGCTCTCTCCACCACGACCGAGACCGTCCGCCGCGCATTGACCAGCTGAGCAACCCCCGAACCGGGAGGTTATCCACAGCGGTTGTCGTCACCGAGCGGGAGTCGCCCGTGTGTGGTCCGATAGCACCAGGACACGCGCGTCGGAACGGCACTGCCGCTCATCACGACGCACATCGGACCGCAGGGGCGCCGATGTTCGTCGACTGCTCTCGAACATAAGCCCCTGCGCCGAAGCTCGATCGATGAGCCCATAGGGGCTAGCCTCTATGACACCGAGTTTGGACATACTGACCCTTAAGCGGGCAATCGCCGCTTAAGGGAACTAACGGAACTCGAGGAGCAGCAGCTATGAAGACGACTACGGCAGGGATTCTCGCGGCTGCCCTCCTCCTGGCGTCGTGCACCGGGGGAGGTAGCGCCGCCAAGCCCACGGCGAGCACGCCGTCGGCTTCGGCGTCCTCGCCCTCGCCGACGCCTTCGGCCACCTCTCCGTCACCGACATCGGCTGAGGACCAAGCGGTGCAAAATGCTGAAGCGGTCTACCGGGATTACCTTCGCGCTCAGACCACGTGCCTGAGTGAACCCCGGAAGACCCTGCCGACGTGCTTCGACAACGTGGCGATCGGCGACGAACGGAACAAGCGCATGCAGATACTTCGTGCTGCTCAAGAGGTGGACTCGAAGGTCTCCGGTGACGTCACTATCGTCTCGATTAGGACCATCAAGGTCGATCTGACCAACAAGGTCAACGAGTCGCCGCCGACGGTCCCGCAGGTGGTCTTCGCGGTCTGTATGGACGTGAGCAAAGTCAACATCGTGGACAAGGACGGCAAGTCCATCGTGCCGCCTACCCGCAAGCCTCATGTCCCGGTGAACGTGTCGGTTCTCAACTACAAGTACCCCGACCCCGTCCAGTGGCGGGTAGGGCTGGTGACTGACGTGAGGGACGAGTCATGCTGACCCGTCCACGCGCGCGGGTCACTGCCTTGTTCGCTGCTCTCGTCGTGATCCTGTTCGCCGGCCCACCAGCTGCGCGGGCCGACCCGCCGGTGTGCCTGTCTTGGGACTCGACGGGGTTCTGCATCATCTGGAGTGGTGGTGGTGGTGGCGGCGGTGGAGGTGGTGGTGGTGGCAGTGGAGGTGGTGGAGGCGCCGAGCCCGTCGTCTGGATCACCATTGACGGCATCCAGTGCCGCCCTGGCGGCCAAACAGTTCCTCAGCCTCCGAAGGACTACCCGGTGTGGCAGGGGCACACGGACGGGGCGATCTACGACTGCGTGGTGTCGGACAAGATAGGTTCTGGCCTCTTCCTCGCCGGATACACCATTCGGTACTGGGCGTTGACCGCGCCGCCGCAACCGCCCAACCCTCGGGTACTGGCCCAGCAGGCGGTGGCCAGCATGCAGGTGCGGGCGATCACTATCGGGATGGTGCCCGAGTCCCGGCCCGGGTCTGTCGGTCTGGTTGGCATCCCGAACTGGATGTGGGTGGCTCAGCCGACCGCCAACACTTGGGGACCAATCACGCGGAGTGCCTCAGCGGCTGGGTGGACAGTCACCGCGACCGCCACGGTCTCCAAAGTGACGTGGGACATGGGCGACGGCGCGCCCATCGTGTGCAACGGCCCAGGCACCCCATATGAGGACAGCTATGGCAGGACCGCTTCACCGACCTGTGGTCACACCTACACGCGTCAGGGGCAGTACACGGTGAGGGCCACCTCGCATTGGGTGATCACCTGGTCGGGTATCGGTGAGAGCGGCACTATCACGATGGACCTGGCCCAGACCGCGCCGGTGACTATCGGAGAGGCGCAGGTGTTGCGGCAATGAGGCAGGGAAGGAAACAGGGGATGACAGCAACTGCCGAGCGCCCAGTGACGTCGGTGACCGGAGTGGGGTCGAGTGCCGCGCCCCACCTGCGCCACAGATGCCGATTCCGCCTAAGGCGCGTCGACGGTGGGGTCTGTTCGCGGCGATGGCTGCCCTGGTATGTCTGGGTGCTTTGGGGAACGTGTGGCTGCACCAGGCGACGACCGACGCGAGGCAGGTCGTGGCGGCAAGGACCACGATCGAGCGGGGCTCTGTCATCACTCGGGATCAGTTGATGACCGTGCAGGTGGGCAGTGATCCCGCGTTGCGCAGCGTGCCGGCGAGCGACCTGACCGGGTTGGTGGGTAAGCGTGCGGCGGTTGATGTCGCTGCGGGGTCACTGTTGACCACGGAGTCCACGACGGGACCAGCAGATCCCGGTCGCGGGTCATTCGCTGGTGGGTGTCGGCGTGATGCCGGCGATGATGCCGGGTACCAAGTTGATGGCGGGGGACCGGGTCCGGATCGTGGCCACCGCCGCCCCGGCAGGGGTGCCCTCGGCCGCCGATGCGCCGATCTCGATTGCGGCTGTGGTGGTGTCCACGTCTACTGGGACGGACACGACGGGCCAGGGCGCACAGACGATCATCACTCTTGACGTGCCGAGCGGGGATGCCGCCCAACTCGCGGCGTTGGCCGGGTCGGGCAAGGTGGCTGTCGTGTTGGACTCGCGGGATCGGTGAGAGCGCCATGAGTCTGATTGTGTTGGCCTCGGCTTCAGGGTCTCCCGGGGTGACGACCACCGCCCTCGGCCTGGCTCTTGGGTGGCCTCGCCCGGCGCTGCTGGTCGAGGCAGACCCCACCGGCGGCTCGGCCATCGCCGCGGGCTACCTACGCGGGTCGATCGTGCCTGCCGAAGCGATGATCGAACTGGCGCTTGCCCAACACGCCGACGGCATCCTTGAGGTGCTCCCTCGCGTGTCTCAGGAGTTGCCTGGTTCCGTCGCCCGGTGGGTCCCGGGGACCCGCTCGCATGAACAGGCCCGCAGCCTGGTGCCGATCTGGGAGCCGCTGACAACGGCTTTTCGGTCGTTGGACGCCACTGGGCAGGACGTCATCGTCGACGCTGGCCGGCTTGGGCTGTTCGGTAGTCCCGACCCACTGCTGCTCGGAGCTGACCTTGCGCTGTTGGTGACGCGCACCGACATGGTCTCGCTTTCGGGCGCCCGGTCTTGGGCGGAAACCCTCCGGGAACGATTCGCCAGAGCTGGCGCTTCCTCTGCGCTTGGTGTCGTCCTGGTGGGGGAGGGGCGCCCATTTCGGGCTCGTGAGGTCGCCTCAGTCCTGCAACTGCCGGTCGTGACCAGCATCGCGTGGGACCCGTCTTCTGCGGCGGTGCTGTCCACCGGCGCTGACCCTCCCCGTCCCGGGCTGGCGCAGCGGATGGCTGGGCGCGGCGGCTGGGAGGACATGGCGCTGCTGCGCAGCCTGCGAGGTGCCCGCAGCGCGATCACGGGACGGATCCGCATCATTGACGAGCAGCTACAGGCTGCGGGTCGGGGGCCGTTGTGACGAGTGAGCCGCTGCTCCCGCCTGCGAGCCCGGGCGATCCGACGGCCCTGCCGCCCCTGTTCGCGACCCCGACGGTCCGCCCGGGCCGGGTGCGCGGCGGGTTCTCGCTGCGCGGTGTCGAGCCCATCGAGCCATCTGCGCCGGTGCCGCTGGAGCAGGTGCGCCGCCGCCACCACCTCGCTACCCCGTCAGCGACCGCACCCGACCGGTTCCAGGAGCAGCAGGACATCGACTGGGGCCTGGTCGCCGCGTTCCGAACCCTGGTGGCCAATCGTCTAGCGGCCGCCATGGGGGAGGACTGGCGATCCCGCGGCGACACCGAATCCGAACGGACCGAGACCGGCCCGATCCCGGTGGACCGTGCAGCACAGGAGCAGTTCGGGTGGACGGTCATCGAGGATCTGTTGCGCGAACACACCGCCGACGCGGTGAAGACTGGCTCAAACGAGGCGTGGACCCCGCAGCAACGTGCCGTGCTCGCGCAGGCCATCTTCGACGCGGTCTTCCGACTGGGTCGGCTCCAGCCACTCGTCGATGACGACCGGGTGGAGAACATCTTCATCCTCGGGCATCGACAGGTGCTTCTTGAACTCACCGACGGCAGCCGAATCCCAGGCCCACCCGTGGCGGACAGCGACGAGGAACTCATCGACTTCCTGCGCTTCCTGGCCAACCGAAGCGAGTCCAACCCGCGCCCGTTCAGCGAGTCCACGCCGCGACTGCACATGAAGCTCGACGGCGGCTCGCGTCTGGCGGCCACCGCGTGGGTGGTCAGCCGCCCCACGGTCGTGATCCGCCGCCACCGGCTCAAGATCGACAGCTTGCAGACGTGGGTGGATCGGGAGTGCCTGAGCCCGGCCTGCGCCAACCTGCTCGCTGCTGCCGTGCGGGGTGCGTGGAGCATCGTGGTGGCTGGTCCGATGTCGGCGGGCAAGACCACGTTGATGCGTGCCCTGTGCGCGGAGATCCCCCGGGAGGAGGCCATCGGCACCTTCGAGACCGAGTACGAACTGTTCCTGTCCGAGTCAGGCAAACACGAGATCGTCATCGACTGGGAATCCCGCCCGGGCGTGGGCGAGATCGGCGCCGACGGGCGTGCGGCCGGCGCGTTCGAACTCTCCGACGCCCTGTCGGACTCATTCAGGTTCGCCCTGTCCCGCCAGATCGTCGGCGAGATCCGCGGCCCGGAGGTGTGGACGATGATCAAGGCGATGGAGTCGGGTACCGGCTCGCTGTCGACCACCCACGCAGCCACCGCCGAGGCGTGCGTGCGCAAGCTCGTCACCTGCGCGATGGAGGCCGGCAGTCATGTCAGCCGTGATCTGGCGTTGGAGAAGCTGTCCGGCTGCCTACAGCTCATCGTGCAACTGAACCGACGGATCGAGACCCTGCCCGATGGCACGCAACGGTTGCGGCGTTGGGTCAGTGAGGTCGTGCTCGTCGAACCGGGGGAGCGGGAGATCGGGTACGCCCTGGAGCCCCTGTTCGGGCCCTGCAGCACCGGCCCCGCGCAGGCCACCGGGATCGCCCCACCCCAACTGATGGCGCTGGCTGAGTTCGGGTTCGACGCCCAGCTGCTCCAGGCCGAGGCCGACGGCAGAGGGTGGCGACCATGACCGGGTTGCTGCCGGCCGTCTTCGGGGCCCTCGTCGTCGCCGGCCTGCTCGGGGCTGGCCTGGCCCTGCGGCCCCACACCCCGGTGACACGACAGCCGCGGGAGCCGTCCGCCCTCGCTCGACGCCTCAGCGGCATCTCGCCCCGCACCCGCACCACCCTGGCCGCCTCAGTCGGCCTCGGACTCCTGCTGGCGGTACTGACCGGCTGGATCGCCGCCGTGCTGATCCTGCCGACAGCGGCAGTGGGGTTGCCCTACCTGCTGTCCGCACCGCCAGCGGAGAGCCAGATCCGCCGCGTAGAGGCCATGGAGGACTGGACCCGAAGCCTTGCCGGTGTGCTGGGTGCCGGTGTCGGTATCGAGCAAGCGTTGACCGCAACCTTGCGCTCAACCCCCGAACCCATCAAGGCAGAAGTGACGACACTGGTGGCCCGGCTGCGGGCCCGCTGGGACACCGAGACCGCGCTACGAGCCTTCGCCGACGACCTGGACGACGTGACCGGCGACCTGGTCGCCGCCAACCTGATCCTGGCCGCCCGCCGCCGCAACCGCAGCCTGTCCAGCGTCCTGCAGGGGGTCGCCGAATCAGTCGCCGAGGACGTCTCCTCGCGGCGCCGCGTCGAGGCCGGCCGGGCCAAACCTCGGGGCAGCGCCCGTCTGGTCACCCTGTTCTCCCTCGGTGTGTTGCTGATCCTGGCGTTCACCGGCGACTACGTCGCCCCGTACCGCACCCCAGTCGGGGGGATCGTGCTGATCTTCCTGCTGGCGGCCTACGCTGGCGGCCTGCTGTGGATGCGGAAGATGGCCGAGGGCAAACCGCTACCCAGGTTCCTTGGACCTACCGCGCGGGCAGGTGCCCGATGACCAGCCTGCAGCTCGCCCTCGCCGTCGGCGCCGTCATCGGCCTCGGTATCGCGATCATGCTGTACGTGCTCGTGCCCACACAACCGGACCTGCGCGACGTGCTGAACCGATTGTCACCACCGGCCCGTCGCCGTCCCGGCGCACCCATCCCGTCAGCCAACCCGGACACCGAAGAGCGGCTGGGGATCTGGGCCGAGCGCACCCTCCCGGCCCGGCTGCTCGGCGTCCCGCCGGCGCGGGATCTGGCCGTGCTGCGCAAGACCCCGGCCCAGTTCTACGGACGCAAGGTGCTCTACGGCCTGCTGGGCCTGATACTTCCCACCCTGTTGACCGGGTTCTTCACCCTGCTCGGGATCAGCATCCCCTTCGTCGTGCCGGTCGGAGCCACCCTCGTCCTCTCGGCAGTCCTGTTCATGATGCCCTCCCGGGACATCAGCCAAGACGCCAAGAAGGCCCGATCGGACTTCGCCCGCGCACTGTCTGCCTACATCGAACTGTGCGCGCTGGAACGCAACAGCGGCGCCGGAGCCACCGTGGCCCTGGCCAACGCCGCCGAGGTCGGCGACAGCTGGGTGTTCCGCAAGATCAGCGAAGAACTCGCCCGCTCCCGCTACAACGGACTGCCCCCGTGGGACTCCCTCAAGATCCTCTCTGAGGACCTCGGCCTGCCCGAGCTGGCCGACGTCGCCGACATCATGCGCCTGGCCAACGACGAGTCCTCCGAGGTCTACCGGCAGCTGCGGGCCCGCAGCGCGTCCGCGCGCAGTGCCTTGCTGTCCTCCGAACTGGCTCAAGCCAACCTCGTCGAGGAGCGGATGTACCTCCCGGCCTCCTTCCTCGGAGTCGTCTTCCTCGCCCTACTCATGGCCCTCCGCTGCTTTGAATCCCCCCGGCGTGTCCGGAGACTTCGAACCTTGGGAAGGTTGGAGTCATGCCAGGAGACACACGCAGGCGGTACCCCGCGGAGTTGAAAGAGCGGGCGGTGCGGATGGTCGGCGAGATCGCCGAGGAGCAGGGCTC
>JAKPQA010000259.1 GCA_029547025.1 Armatimonadota bacterium | reverse complement strand
TCAGCCTCGCGCGAAGTGGCTCTACAGGCCATTGTGAGCCGAGGCTAAAGCCCCGGCTACAGAGGTGATGCGACATACGCCTCTGGCATTGGGCTTAAGTGCGGACCATTCGTGACAGTCACCTATTTCTGAACTTCTAGAAATGGGTGACTATCACCGGTTTTCGTGGCTCTCCGCTCGCCAGGTGCGGCCGTGTCCTTGGAAGCGGAGCGTTTGCGCAGCGAAGGATCCCGGCTAGCACCAGCCCTTGGCCGAAGGGACCGAGCTGCTGCGCCGGCTCGGAGCCTGGTGCTAGCCGAGATCCTTCGTCCCTTCGGTCCTTAGGATGACACCCAGAGCCAGTCCGGACCGCGAGCGATGCGCAACGCCTGCACTACAGTCTCGGCCGGCTGAGCCTTTGACGGCAGCACTCCGCCGGCCGTATCCTGGCCGCAAACGCTGGCATCACGCTGGAGCCGAGCCATGGGCAGGGCGAACGGGTTCTCAGGCTGCCAGGCCATCGGGCTGGTTGCCCTTCTTGCCGGCACCGCGCTAGCCGAGGGTGTCACGCCCAGCCCCTCGGAGCTGGAGGCACTCGCTTCCCTCAAGGGCCGGCTCGCTGGTCTGGTGGTGTGGGAGAGCAATCGCACCGGTTCGTGGGAGCTCTACGCCATGAACGCCGACGGGACGGGTGCCTGCCAGCTCACGCAGCTCGCCGGTGCTGAAGGCTCAACGTACAAGGCGTACCTCCGCCCCCAGATCTCGCCCGACGGTTCGACCGTCCTGTTCGCCTACGGACCGCGCGACAGCGCCCCCGAGTGCTGGCTGGTTCCCATCGAGGGCGGCCGGGCGCGCAGGCTCTGTGCCGGGCTTCCTCTGAACTGGTCCCCCGACGGCAAGCTCGTCTATCTGCTCCGCGGCTTCGTCGTCTGGGGTTGTGACCCGGCGACGGGGCAGGAGCAGGCGGTCAGTGAGGTCAAGACACCCGTCGAGGGCAAGTCGGGTGGCACGGTGGGGGCCATCAGCCCATCCCTCGAGCTTGTGGCACTGCGCACCCTGCGGGCCGTCGAGGTGTTCTCGTTGGCCGAAGGCAAAACGGTCAAGGGCCTCGGGGGCTGCGAACCTCGCTTCAGTGCCGACGGTCGCGTGGTCTACTGGGTCCACGACGGGTCAGACTTCCGGGCCTGGGAGGTCGAGACCGGAGTCGAGTCTCAGTTGCCCGGTCCCCTCGGAGTCGAGCCCTACACGTACGCCTACTTCCCCACGGTGTCGGCGGACGGGCGCTGGATCGTCTATGCCGCATCGCCGGGCCAGCATGACCACGAGACGAGCGACTACGAGGTGTTCGTGCAGGAACTTGCCGACTGGAAGCCATCGGGAAGTGCGGTTCGACTGACGTTTGACGGCCACACCGATCGGTGGCCGAACCTGTGGGTGGACCCCTCGGGCGTGGGGAACCCGCTGCCCGACGGACCGTATGACGGGGCCGGGTAGCTGCGCTGCCCGCGGTCTGCTGTGAGGGTGAGCTGAATGCGAGCGCGCGGGATGCTGTGGCTGGTTGCATACCTGTCGATCCTGCTGGCCGCGGTGCGCCTGGTCGGGGCCGACGACGTCGCCGCGGTCTACCCTGAGCTGAGTCAGTCCCGGGACCGAATCGTGTGTGAGGGCTGCCGTGATGGCCGGTGGGACATCTACGTGATGAACGCCGATGGCTCCGGCCTGGCCAACCTGACGAATACGGCCACGCCCGACGAGCTCTACCCCCACGCCTCACCCGACGGCAGCCGGATCTGCTTCGTGGCCGAGGAGGGCGAAGGCGAGGCCCGAACCCGCAGCATTTGCATCATGAACGCCGACGGAACGGGGCGGACGAAGGTAGCGGATCGCGGGCGCGAGGCCTGCTGGAGCCCCGACGGCACGCGGCTGGCCTATCTCAACGCCGAGTTCGACCCGTTCACGGTGCAGGATTTCGCGACCAAGGGGATCACCATCTACGATGTGGCGACGGGCACGAGTGTGCCGCACCCCAACGCGACTCTCGAGCACCTCTATAACCTCTGTTGGGCGCCGGGTGGCACGTGGATGCTCTCGACGATCCACGCGGGCATGGGTTACTCCCACGCCATCCTGGCGGTCGAGGCGGAGGGGACACGAGTCATCCAGTTACCCATGGGGGGATGCCGGCCTGACGTCAGCCCCGACGGCAAGCACGTGACGTGGGTAGAGGCTGACCAGAAGCTGTCCGTGGCCGATCTGGACCTCACCGGCGACGTGCCGGTCGTGACGAACCAGCGGGGTATCGTGAACAGCCCCGAGGGGACCAAGGCATACCACCCCGACTGGTCGCCAGATGGCCGCTGGATCGCCTTCAGCCGCGGACCCGAGCACAAGAACCTCGGCCCAGCGTGCGAGATGATCGGGGTTCAGGCGAAGGACTGGAACATCTGCGTCGTCGACCCACGTCAACCAGACAAGTGGGTGGCCATCACTAACGACGGGTGGAGCTTCAAGGAGCCGGACTGGCTGCCGGGTGGGGGGAAGCCGGCGCGATGACCCGTCTGGTTCATGTCGTACCGATCCTCGCCGTCGCCTTAACGGTGTTCGGTGCCGTTTCCCTATGGGGCGATGTAGACCAACTCGCCGCGCCCGGAGTCGCCACGGTGCCGGATGGTGCCAGCATGGTGCGCATTCCCGAGGGCTGGTTCCTGATGGGCAGCTCGCGCGGCGAGCCCGATGAGGCCCCGGTGCATCGTGTGTGGATCGACGCGTTCCTGATGGACCGCACCGAGGTGACGCAAGAGGCCTACGGGAGGTTCGTTCTCGCCAACCCGTCGCACTTCAAGGGCCCGCAGCTTCCCGTGGAGCAGGTGAGTTGGGCCGCCGCTGCCCTCTACTGCAACGCGCGGTCGAAGGCCGAGGGGCTGAAGCCCTGCTACGACGAGGAGACCGCCCTGTGCGACTTCGGGGCAAGTGGCTACCGCTTGCCCACCGAGGCCGAGTGGGAGTATGCCTGCCGCGCGGGCACTGACACCGAGTACCCCTTCGGGAAGATCGGCTGGAACCTGTCGGCCTACGCCTGGTTCGAGGCGAACGCCGAAGGCATGACTCACCCGGTGGGCCAGCGCCGCCCCAACCGCTGGGGCCTCTTCGACATGCTCGGGAATGTCGCCGAGTGGTGTAACGACATCTACAGCGAGACGTACTACGCCGGGAGCCCTGACCGCAACCCCACTGGGCCTGCGGACGGCGAGCGTTACGTCATCCGCGGCGGGGCCTGGAACTCGCCGGCCGCGCACTGCCGCTCCGCCTGCCGCCTCACCGCGGGCCCCGGGTTCCAGGACGCGTGCTTCCGGCGCGACGACATCGGTTTCCGGTGCGTGAGGGCGGTGCCGAGCCGCTAGGGTAACACGGGAGCAACCGGGCGGTCGGCCAAGGATCGAAGACGTGGCCGCTGCGCGTCAGTCGGGCTCGCCCTGCTGGGCGAGCCACTCGTCCCTGGTGAGGGTCCACAGGTCTTCGGAACGCTCGCCCGGGCGACGGAGGCGCAGCCTCTCGAGCAGCCGGCAAGACGCCAGGTTGGCCACAGCCGTGCCGGTGGCGATGCGCTCCACGCCGAGCTTCCCGAATGCGTGTGCCAGGCCGGCGCGGCACGCCTCGGTGGCGTAGCCGTGCCCATGGTAGTCGGAGTGGAAGATGTAGCCGAGGTTGTACACCTTCGGGTCGGCGTCGTCCCGCGGATGCAGCGCAAGCAGGCCGATGCACTCGCCGGTCGATCGGAGGCATACGGCCAGATAGCCGTCACCGCTGGCAAACCAGTTCGTGGCTCCCTGGACGCCCTCGTCGTCCGTCGGCCACGGATGGTCGTACTTGGCAAACTCCGAGGCGCTGTAGTCCATGGCAATCCTCTGCACGTCGCGCCAGTCATCGGCGGTGTAGTTGCGTATGACGAGCCGCCGTGTCTCGATGCGGACCATGGAAGCCCCCTCACTTCCCGGATACCTCAGTTCCGTCCACCGGCCCCCGCCCCTCGCCCGACGCCGCCAACCGCTGAGCGACCAGCGACGCGAGCGAGCAGTCCAGCGCCTCCGCCGTCGTCCTCAGAGGTGGGGTGCCGTCTGTCAGCAAGCCAACGAAGTCCACGAACGGATGTGGAGACGCGGAGCGGAGCTCGGCAGCGGCGATGTGTGTCTCGGCAGCCCCTGTGCGTCTCAGGCGGAGGCCGCTTGCTTCGCTGAGCAGAGCATCGCCCTCACTGCCCGTGAAGGCCAGCCACCAGCCCCCCGCATGGCCCTCGGGCGCGAGGTAGTCGACGTGGCCGAACGCCGTCAGCCCGTCGGCGAGCCGGAAGTGGGCTTCGCCGAGCATCTCGAAGCCCGGGTGCTCGCGGAGCAGCCCGGTCACGCGCGTCGCCGAGAGGACCTCTACGCACCGTTGCCCGGTGACCCAGCCCACGTAGTCGAGCCCGTGGCCCATGAGGTCATTGATGATGCCGCCGTGCATCCCGGGCTCGAAGTACCAGCTCGGCCGCCGGCCCAGGCCGAGCGCGTGGGGCCCGGCGAAGGTGCAGCTCAGCAGGTCCCCGATCTCGCCCTGCTCGAGGGGCAGCTTCGCCCCAGCCCAGTAGTGGCGCAGGCTGAAGTCGACTCCGACCTCCAGGCCCTTCTCCCGGGCGAGGTCGGCAATGCGGTGAAGCTCCACCTCGCGAGTGCAGAGCGGCTTGTCGCTGAAGACGTGCTTCCCGGTCTCCAGCGCGGCGATGGCGGCCTCACCGCGGCGACCGAATGCGTCGCACACGACCAGGGCATCGAACTCGGCCGACTCCAGCAGCGCCTCGTGGCTGATGTAGTCGACGGGCACGCGGAAGGCCTGAGCGATGGCCTCCCGGTTGGTGAGGTCGCTGTCGGCCACGCCCGCTAACTCGACGCCCGGGTCGTCCAGCGCCAGCCGGAGTATCGTGCGGACATGGTCGTGCTTCAGCCCAGCGAACGCGACGCGGAGTGCCATACCGGCTCCCCTCGCGGCCCGGGCGGGGCCCTTCGACGGGCTCAGGACCTCGCCCTGTGCAGACGCCTTCGCCCCATCGCGGCCGGGTGCCTGCATGGCTGCAGGCCGCGGCGGCGCGGTGGCGAAGACACCACCAGCCCGGCTCCAGCACCAGGCAGGAGCAACCACTATGGACAAGTGCGAGGCCGCGGTCCACCGGATCGTGCACCGGAGGGCACCGCGGGAGTGGCACGACGGCTTCCCCCTGGGAAACGGGGCCGTCGGGGCGATGCTGTGGGGGGACGGCGATCCTCTGTGTCTCACGCTGGACAAGTCAGACTTGTGGGATCTCCGTAGCGATGATGCCTACCTGGAGCACCCGGATCACAGCTACGCCGGGCTGCGCCGGTTGGTGTCAGAGGGGCGGTTCGACGAGGCCTTCGAGGTCTTCGAGGCCCGCCAGCTCCGCGACAACCCGCTGGGTCCGACGAAGATCAGCATCGGCCGGGCGGAACTGACGCTGGGCTCGGCGACCTCCTACGAGTGCAGCCTGGAGCTGGCCACCGCGACCGTCGCGGGCACTCTCCGGACCGAGACAGGAGAGCACCGGCTCCTGGCCTTCGTCCACCGTGAGCGGAACATCGTCTGCCTGCGCGTGACCTCGCCACCGGCAGGCGCGCGTCTGAGCCTGACGCCGCTTTGCGAGATGAGCGACTCGCTGGCCGCTCTCGGGCTCCCCAACCCCGCGGTCGACGACGACGGCCCCGTGCGCATTCTGTGTCAGAGCATCCCAGAGGGTCCGGCGTACGCGGTGGCGTGGAACCCACGCGGGCCGGACTTCCTCCTGGCGATCGAGAGCGCCCAGACAGCCGAAGCGGCCCGGGTCCGAGCTCTCGCCACATGGCAGGCGGCGGCCGATGCGGGCATCGACCGGCTGTACGAGGAGCACACCCGCGGCTGGCAGGGGTTCTGGGGCGAGTCGGCCGTCTGTCTGCCCGAGGAGCGCATCGAGTTCCTGTGGTACCTCGGACTCTACCTGCTGGCCTCGTCCGCCCGCCGGGGCGAAGTGCCGCCGGGCCTCCAGGGTGTCTGGGCCATGGACGGCGTGCTGCCGCCCTGGCGCGGCGAGTTCGCCGCCGACATGAACCTGCAGGAAACCTTCTGGCCGTCGCTGGCCTCAGGGCACCTGGATCTGCTCGACTGCTGGTGTGACCTGATGCGCGACTGCCTCCCGGCCGCACAGGCGTTCACGCGGCGCTTCTTCGGCACCGAGGGCACCTTCTGGCCCGCCGCCTTCGGGCCGGGGCTCGCCCTGATCCGCTGCTGGTACACGGTGCAGTACGCTTGGAGCCACTCGGGCTGGCTCGCATGGCTGGTCTGGCTGCGCTGGCGCTACAGCATGGATCGCGAGTGGCTGGCGCACACCGGCTATCCACTCGTCGCCGAGGTGTTCCGCTTCTACCGCGCCAACTTGGAGCGGGAGGCCGACGGGTACCTGCATGTGCCCCTCTCGACCAGTCCGGAGTACAAGGACAACACGCCCGCGGCTTGGTGCAAGGACCCGAACATTGACCTCGCCCTGATCCGCCGGTGCTGCGACTGGGTCGTCGAAATGGAGGCGGCGCTGGGGCTCGTCGAGCTGACTCCTGCAGCTCGGGAAATACGGCAGTCGCTCGTCCCCTATGCCCTGACGGAAGCGGGTGCCCTCTGCCTGTGGCCGGGAAGACCACTCGACGAGCCGCACCGGCACCCCTCACACCTGATGGCCATCCATCCGGCTATGGACCTGACGATCGAGGGCGGCGAGGACGCCCGGCGGACCATCGAGGCCAGCCTCGACCACTACTTCTCGTTGGGCCAGTACCAGTGGGCCGGCCACACCTACGCTCAGATGGCGAGCTTCGGTGCCGTGATCGGGCGCGCGGAGTTCGCCTACGACTGCCTGCTGCGCTTCGCCGAGTACTGGATCGGACCGAACGGTCTGCACTTCAACCGGGACACGCGGCGCACGGGCACCACGCTCTATACCGGCGACGACCGTCCGTTCACCATGGAGGCGAGCTGCGGCGTTGCCGCTGGGATCAGCGACTTGCTCCTGCAGGGATGGAACGACGTCGTCCGCGTCTTCCCCGCCGTGCCGGGTCACTGGCGCGATGTGGCCTTCCGCGACCTACTGACGGAGGGCGCCTTCCGAGTCTCGGCGATCCGGCGAGCGGGCCGGACCACGTGGGTGAATGTGCGCGCCGGTGTCACTGGCACGCTTCGACTGCGTGACCCGTTCAACGGCGCGCCGGTATCGACGAGCGGGCCCGAGTTGCGCCGTGACGGCGACCTTCTCATCGGGGAGCTTGCGGCCGGGCAGATGGTCACGCTGTGGCTGCCGGGGGAGATGGGTGACCTGGCGAGGGCGGCCGACGACGTGCGACAGAGCGACACCTCTCGGCTTGGGCTCCGCTGACCGGCTCGGAAGGACGGGAGAGGCAGATGGCGGCGTATCGCTTTCGGTATTGTGCCGGTTGCTTGTGCCTGGGTCTGGCCTGGGTGACCGTGGCCGTCGCTGGGCCCGGCGGAGCGCCCATCGGCTCCGGCGAGCTCGAGGTGGACGCGGGGGAGACGTGGGCCACGCAGGTAGTCGTGCCAGAACTTGGGCCGACCGAGACGCCCGTGCTTGCGCTACGGGCTAGGCTTCACGCGCCGGCCCTCGGTGGGTGCAACTACGTGCTTCAGGTGCTGCTCAACGGCCTCGAGCTCGCCGAGTCGCCCATGCATCCACGTCTCGTCAACAAGCCTCCGTGGTTCGACCCACCCGGGACCGAGTACCACTTCTCGTGGTACGGGGCTGAGCAACGAGGGTGGATGACGATCTTCTCGCCCGACTTCGGAGGCGACTGGGGCGGCACGGGCCGCGACTACGACTTCCTCTTCGACCTCACAGGCCTGGTAGCGAGCGGCGAGACCGTGTCATTGGCCTTCCGTTACCTGAACCCGGACATCCCGCGAGCACTGGGCGTGGAACGCGCGCCGCTGGCGCTGGACCGGATCGCCCTCGATTCGATGCCCACGGCCGATGTGGAGCGGCGCCGGCGCGAGGCGCTCAAGGGGCAGAGAGTCACCCGAGCTCCGGTAGAGCCACGCTTGCCCTCCGGCGCGAAGCGCGGCGAGCGACCCTATGAGATCGAATGGTCCGGCCGCCAGGAGTCGCCGCGCGCGCAGGTGGCCTTCGACGATCTTCGCGGCTGGACACTGCACGTCCTTGGTGACGCGTCCGTTTCGCTCTCGGCCTCGGTAGAGCACGTGCTCTGGCGGCCACAGTTGGCGAGGTTCTCCTACGCTGGTGGGAGTATCGACACTACGGTCGAGATCCGCCCACCGAGACCCATACCGATCCGCGGCCGGTTCGATGCGGCCAACCTGTGGCTCTATGGGGCTTGGGACCGGGTTGGCGACGCGCGACTGCGCATCACCGCCGTCCTCGAGGATCAGGCAGGGCGGGAGTATGAGATGGACCTGGGCGCGGTGACTGCCGCCTACTGGGGGATGCAGCACGGCGTGCTGCGCCCGAGTGTGATCCGGGCGGCTCGCTTCCCGATGAAGTTTGTCGCCTTGCGGATCGCCAACTGCCGAGTGAAGGGCGAGCGGCACGCCTACCTCGAGTCGCTCGCCTTCTACAAGCAGGACCGTGAGCCACCACGAGCCCCCGCTCGTCCGGAGCCAGCCGTGTTCCCCGTGTCGGATGACGGCATGCTGCCAACGCCGCCGCCGGGGACGGTCGCTCGTGTCCGGCCGAGGGGCCGGGGGGCGGAGTTCTCGACCGAGGTGCGGGGTGACCGGCTGCAGTTCCGCATCCGGCCCGAAGAGGGCTGTCTGCATGGTGTGACGGCCCGGTGGAACAACGGGCCGCGGTGGCACCCCATGGCGGACGGCGGCCCGATGTTCGACCGGCGCGGCGTGCCGCCTGGCACCGCCAGGGTGGTCTCGTCGGCCCTCAGACACGGCGTGCTGACGGTGCACTGGCGTGAGGGCGTGGGCCGGCGTGCGCTCGAGTGGGAGGCGGACTACTCAGTGCGCGGGTGCACGCTCGTCGTCGATGTGCGGTGCTCAGGAGGCAAGGCCACCGGCCTGGCTCTTGGCGATGTGGCGGGTCTCTCCGACCCGCGTGGGATCGAGGTGCCCTACCTGCTGATGGGGCAGAAGCCCGGACCTTGGATCGCGCATGCCGACGGGATCTTCGTCTCCGTGCTCCCCGACTGGTACCACAGCGACTGTTCGGCCATCGACACGTCGGTGGTCCCGACCCGAGGCGATCGCATCGGCCTGATGCGCGGCACGAGCTACCAGCCCCTGACCGACGGCCGTCGCAATCCCTTGCGCGACCGCATTCTCGTCACCGTCTCTTCCGAGTTCGCCGATACGCTGCCGAACGCGCGGAACCCCGTCTCGCCCAACCGTGAACGGCTGGCGCCCTACATGTTCTACATGGCCGACCAACTGAACCCCAACCTGTACCGCACGCTGAAACGTTGCGGTATCGACAAGGTGATCGCCACCGACTTCGCGGCGCTGCTCGTCGCCAACCACTATGCCGAGGGCTTCGCGGCTCGTTGGCGGCCTCACCCTTCCCTCACTTTCGAGCAAGTGCAGGAGTACCGGTCGGGCATCAAGTCGCTGGGGTATCTGTTTGGCACCTACATGGACGTCACCGACTTCTACCCCGGCAACGAGTTCTGGGACGAAGACTGGGCCGTCCTTGGCTCAGACGGCGACCTGACCGACGGCTGGTGGGGCAACTACCTCGTCAAGCCCGCCCTGATGCCGGGGCTGATTCGCGCCGTCGGCGAGAAGGCAAAGGGGCTCTACCCGTCCGACTGCGTGTACCTCGACGTGCACACGAACCGGGGCCCGCAGGCGCTGGACTTCGAGGCCGGAGCGCCCGGCGCCGGCATCGCGCGCGAGCAGGTCGTCGCGAACGGCGACTGCATCGTCGAGGCACGCGAGCAGTATGGTTCGACGATGAGCGAGGGGCTGTATCGTTGGATGTACGCCGGGCTGACTGATATGGATTACGCGACGCTGATCACGACCGGCACCGCGTCCGAGCTCGCCCCACTCGTCGACTTCGACCTCCTCAAGATCCACCCGTTTCAGCACGGCACGATGATGGGGCACCATCCGGCTTGTCTACTGAGCAGCGAGGAGCAGGCGCCGCTGTACGCAGATACGGGGCAAGGGCTCGGGCCCGAGAGCTTCTACAAGTACGTCTCGGCCAGCCTGGCCTACGGGCACATGCTCATCCTGGGGTACTGGTATACGCCTCCGCTGTCCCGCTTCATCCACTACGACGCGCTGATGCAGGGCGTGCAGCGCGAGTATCTCACCGACACAGCCGCCGAGATCGGCTACCACAATGGCAAAGCGTTGGTGCCGACGAGCCAAGCGCTGGCCGAGGGTTCGCAGCAGCTTGGGCGCGTGTATGTGCGCTACTCGCGCGGGCTGCGCGTCTGGGTCAACTACAACGCGGAGAAGCCCTGGGCCGTGGAGGCGAGTGGGCGCACGTATGAACTGCCGCCCTACGGCTGGCTCATCGAGAAGCCGGACGAGATCCTCGCCTACAGCGCGCTGATCGGCGGGCACCGGGTCGACTTCGTGCGTTGCCCAGACTACCTCTACCTCAACACCGGTGACACGCGAGCCGCCGAGGGACCCCTCGACGTCGATGGCGCCGTCTGGCTCAAACGCGAGGGCGGCGGGTGGCGGCTCATCCCCTGTGGAGACCTGGGGCCTTGGGAGCGGTTCCCACCCCCGGGCCTTCCCTCGAACTTCAGCGACTTCCGACTCAGCGGCGTGCCACCCGACCGCGGGTGCCGCAGCATCGTCGTCGACACCAGAGCACTGCTCGCGAGGCCGGCAGGCGAGGTCCGCATCACGGCCCGCGGCGAGGCCGGCGACCGGACGGACGCTGACGTGCGCCAGCTCGACGACGCGCGCCTTCAGTTCGTGTCCATGGCCGGTATTGTGGACTGCGTGATGGAATAGCAGACGGCCGGGTGGGGCGGGCCCGGCACTTGCTCGACATCGGCAGTCCTTGCCTCAGGCCGCTTCACCGAGGGTATCTTGCCCTCGCCGGCGGCGGGGGTTTGCCGCAGGGCGAGCCGAGCCTTATCATTCTTCGCACATCCCTGCAGGAGTGCACTATGGCCACCACACGACCTGATGTCGATCCTCCCGACAGCCCATGCTCGGTCGGCTGGACGGTGCCGCAGACCATCCGCCTCGCGACGCGGGAGGACCCCTTCCCGCTCGAGGTCGGTGGCAGCATCGGTCCCGTCGACGTCGAGTACGAGACCTACGGCGAGCTCAACAAGGCCAGAGACAATGTCATCCTCGTGACGCATGCGCTCTCGGGCGATGCCCACGTCGCGGGCTGGGACAAGACGGCCGAGGCCACCGGGCGGCTCTGGCGTGCCCGCAAGCCCGGCTGGTGGGACACCATGGTCGGACCGGGCAAGCCTCTGGATACCGGCCGCTACTTCGTGGTCTGCGCCAACTTCCTTGGAAGCTGCTACGGCACCACGGGGCCGTCCTCGCCCAACCCTTCCACGGGCAAGCCCTACGGACTGAGCTTCCCCGTGGTGACCGTCGAGGACTGGGTCCGTCAGCAAGCCCGGTTGCTCGACGCCCTTGGCGTCGCGCGCATCCGGGCGGTCATCGGCGGCTCGCTCGGCGGCCAGCAGGCCATCGAGTGGGCTCTCGCCTACCCCGAGCGACTCGACAAGTGCATCGTGCTGGCCGCATCACCCAGGCTATCGACTCAGGGCCTCGCCTTCAACGCGGTGGGCCGCCAGACGATCATGAGCGACCCGAACTTCAACGGAGGGTGCTACTACGATGGGCCCGCCCCGGCCGATGGTCTGGCCGCCGCGCGGATGCTGGCTCACATCACCTATCTGTCCGAGCCGGGCATGCATGACAAGTTCGGGCGCCGGCTGCAGGATCGCGAACAGCCAGCATTCAGCTTCGGGATCGAGTTCGCCGTCGAAAGCTACCTCGACCACCAGGGAAAGGCGTTCGTCGAGCGGTTCGACGCCAACAGCTACCTCTACATCACCCGCGCCATGGACTACTACGATGCGGCGGCCCAGTGGGGCGGCGGCGACCTGGTCGAGGCGTGTCGGCGAGTGCAATCGGACGTGATGGTCGTCTCCTTCTCGTCCGATTGGCTCTATCCGCCGGCACACTGCCGCGAGTTCGCCACCGCACTGTGTCAGCTCGGCAAACCCGTGACCTATGTCGACGTCCCCTCGCGCTACGGCCACGACGCCTTTCTGGTCGAGTACGATGTGGTGGGCTCCCTGGTCCGCAGTTTCGTCAACAATGAGAGGCGGTCGTCGTGAACGAGAACCCTCCGATCCTCAGCCTCGGCGATGCGTCCGAACTGGCCGCCCTCATCCGCGACAAAGTCGACCCCGCCCTGATGGGCCTCAGTGCCGGGAAGCTCACCGAGTACCTCAACCACGTCGGC
The DNA here is from genome assembly GCA_029547025.1 of Armatimonadota bacterium. GTDB lineage: Bacteria > Armatimonadota > Zipacnadia > UBA1398 > JAKPQA01 > JAKPQA01. The sequence continues at coordinate 2,335 of JAKPQA010000259.1, read as the reverse complement.
TCATCCCAGCCACGGACCCCCGGCCCTGACGCCGGACGGCTTCAGCGTTGGCAGGACGACATCATCGAGTCCACCGTGCCGCAAGGATGCTCGATCCTCGATCTGGGCTGCGGCCATGGCGACTTGCTGGTGCGCCTCATGGACCGGAAGCAGGTGCGCGGACAGGGCATCGAGCTCGACCCCGATGCGGTCATCCAGTGTGTGAGGCAGGGGGTCCCCGTGGTCCAGGCAGACCTCGACGAAGGTCTGAAGGACTTTGCCGATGAGAGCTTCGATTACGCCGTACTCGAACAGACGCTCCAGACTGTCCGCCGGCCCATCGCACTCCTGCAAGAGATGCTCCGAGTCGCCCGCCGGGGCATCGTCTCCTTCCCGAACTTCGCCTACTGGCGGGTGCGGCTCGACCTGGGCCTGCGTGGCCGTATGCCCATCACGGAGCGGCTGCCATACCGGTGGTACGACACACCGAACATCCACTCGTTCACTCTGCAGGACTTCGAGGACTGGACTCGCACATGCGGGGTCCGCATCCTGTCCGGCCACGTCCTGGCCGAGGGCCAAGTCCGCGAACTCAGAGCCTCGGACAACCTCTATGCCGAGGAGGTCTTGGTCTTCGTCGAGCGCGAGTAGGGCGGGACATGGGCCGCCCGCCCCTATCCCCACTCGCCCGCACCATCGGCGGCCTCGCAGACATACACCCGCGGTGTTCTCCCGGTCCGCTCAGGGTAGTGTCGCCCGATGTGCGCGGCGAACGCCTCCACGGCCGGCGCAGCCACCAGGTTGACCGTGCATCCACCGAACCCGGCCCCGGTCATCCGCGCGCCCACGCAGCCCTCGACCTCGTTCGCGATCTCCACCATGGCATCGAGCTCGGCCGAGCTGACCTCATAGTCATCGCGGAGACTCACGTGCGAGTCCGCCATCAGCCTCCCAAAACCAACCGCATCCCCTCGCGCGAGCAGCGACTTCGCCTCGAGCACGCGGCCGTTCTCCGAGAGCACATGCCGCGCCCGGCGGAACTCCACCGGCGTGATGTCGCCCGCCACCTCGTCGAGCATCTCAAGCGTGGCATCGCGCAGCGCCCGGACGCCTTCGTGCCGCCTGCCGATAGCTGCGGCCACCGTCTCACACTGGCGCCGCCGCTCGTTGTAGGCCGACCCGGCCAGCGTTCGAGGCGCCGACGTGTCGCAGACGACCACGCGGTAGTGCTCGGTGTCGATCGGGACGTGCTCGAACGAGAGGTCACGGCAGTCGAGAAACAGCCCATGCCGCGCCCGGCCCATGGCCGAGATCGACTGATCCATGATGCCGCACTGCACGCCGACGAACCGGTTCTCGGCCCGCTGGCAGAGAAGAGCGAGGCGCGGCAGGGCGATCTCGAACCCGAAGGTCCGCGCCAGTGCGGTGGCCAGCGCTACCTCATAGGCCGCCGACGAGCTCAGGCCCGAGCCCTGGGGGACGTCGCTGGCGATGACCGCCTCGAAGCCATCGACGACGAACCCCTCCTCAGCCAGCGACCACACGACGGCGCGGGCGTAGCGAGCCCACTGGGCCGGATCGCCCTGGCCAGGCTGGTCCACTTCGAATGTGTCGGCGGCCGCGTCCGGCATGTCGGCCGCCACGATGCGGGCCTGGCGGCCCGCCACTGGCCGCAGCGCGACGCCGAAGTCCATGTCGAGTGCGCAGGGCAGCACAAAGCCGTCGTTGTAGTCCGTATGCTCGCCGATCAGGTTCACGCGCCCCGGGGCGCGGAAGTACCGAAACCCCTGGGGGCCGCCCGGCATCGAGCCCAGCGCCCCGCGAAGCCGATCCACAACCGCCATGTCCACACTTACCCTCAGCCGCAGACTGTGCGCATCGCGCGCGCGGCCATTGTACGACGCGGCGCACGGCAGCGTCACTGCGGCTCGCCGATGGATCGGCCGCAGGCCGACAGCGCCCTCCATCGGTCCGCGCAAGCCTCCACCCCCGCCGTTCCTGAGCCGCCGCGCCCGCGCGGCGTGACGAAGGGCAGCGGCACCATGCCCCGTCCTGCCCCTTCGTGATGCGCCCATCGCCGGGCACTGAAGTGCACCCCAATGAGTAGACAGGGATTGAGGCGAAGTTAGGGGTATGGGTCTCTGGAGACCGGGCCGGATGGCGCCCTTCCCGCTGCGCGGGCCCCTTCCATTCGGCCCCTCCTCGGTTGTTCCAATGCCTTTCGGAGGGGCGCCATGGGGGGAACCACGCGTTCTCCCAGCGTGGTGGGCCCCCAACGCGCCCGATCTGCACGCCTCAACCTCGGGCCGGTCAGGGGCCCCGCGCCCTCTGGGCGCACCCCTGTGCGGCCCCTCCT
>JAKPQA010000258.1 GCA_029547025.1 Armatimonadota bacterium | reverse complement strand
CACGTCCAAGAACACCCAGACCCAGACGGTGCTGCGCGGTGTCGCGGTCACCCTCGGGATCATCTTCGTGATCATCCAGGCGGTCGCCTCCCGCGGCGCCATGGCCCGCATCATCATCTCCCTGATCGCCGCCGGCATCTTCATCTGGGGTGTCTGGAGCGTCACCGACATCAAGGACCGTGTCGGCAACGAGATGAGCATCGGCCCGGTCGCCGTCCAGGTCGTCCCCGCGCCCGCCTTCCCCTCCACCTGACCGGAAGCAAGACCCAACCGGCACTCCAAGGAGGAGACCAGCGATGTCGACAACGACGAATCCACGCACCACCAGCAGCGGCGAGGCCTACGAGGTCGTCAAGTGGTACACCCGTGCCCGCCGCTTCCCCCAGCTGATCGGGAAGACCCCCGACGGTGCCACCATCTGGGGCGGCCCGTACACCTACACCCAGGTGATCGCGGGCGTGGCGTTCATCGTGATCGGCAGCAAGACCACCTGGCTGTGGGGCCACTTCGGTCTGATCGGCAACGCACTCATCCTCCTCGGCTGCGCCTACGGCCTCGTGGTGCTTCTGGGGCGGCTCCCGATCGGGTCCCGTAACCCGATCTCGGTCGGGTCCGGCGCGATCCGTGCACTCAGCTCCCCAACCCAGGGACACCTGGGCGGAGCGAAGGTGCGGATCCGCCGGCCCCGACCGTCCCGCTCCCGCCTGGTCATCAACCACAACGCACCCTCGCTGGCCGAGATCCAACAGCGCCGCGCCAACCCCACTCCGCCCGTGCCGCCCCGGACACGATCCCGCCGCCTCCCGCGGCCGCGGTGGTCCCGTCCAGCCCCGTCCCAGCAGCCCACGGCCGACACCGTCCCTTCGTCGACCCGACTTCGTCCCGTACCCGCCACCACACCCCGCAGCTCGGCCTCCCCGGCGCTGACCGGGGTGCAGCGCCTGCTCGCATCCTCGGGCGCGACCCAGGAGGACTGATGCGCACCCCGTCACGCTCCATGGCAGCCAACCTCCGCTGGACCCGTTCAGGGTCGGTGTGGGCCGACTGGCTGCTCACCGGCCTGCCTTACGGGCTGCGCCCCACCAAGGACAAGCACGGTGTGCGCGCCCTGCATCAGGCGCTGTTCCGTGCCCTGCCGGGGGAGTCGATGCTGCTGGGCATCAACTCCGGCCTGGATCCGGCCGTCGTGGTCTCCAAGATGCTCGACGGCGTCGATCTTGAGGACTGCCCCGACTGGGTCGCCGAGTGCGAGGCCACCCTGGACACCCTCGACCACATCGG
>JAKPQA010000235.1 GCA_029547025.1 Armatimonadota bacterium | reverse complement strand
TAGCCGACGTCGCCCTCGGTGCAGTAGCGCCTCTGGGAGAGCGAGTAGTTGACCGAGACCTTGTCGCTGGGCGTGAAGTCCACCGCCAAGTCGACGCCGCTGTCGTCGGTCAGCGCGTTGCTGTAGTCGCCATCGCCGGCGGCGCGGTTCGACGCACGCATGAGAAGCAGGGGCAGGCGCCGGCTCGAGAGCACACCCGTCCGGAAGGCGGCACGGCTCTCGGCTGCCGCGCTGAGAGGGCCCTCTCGCCCGCTGTTCGCGAGGACGGACTCGGTGCCGGCCAGGCTGCTGTAGCCGCCATAGTCGCCGTACCCGCTGCTGTAGCTGCTGTACGAGCCGGTGTATACCGCACCTCGCGAGTAGGTCTTCCGGTATCCGCCCATGATGTTGAGCTTCTTGGTCGGGGCGATGCTCACGCGGGCATCCAGTGAGTGCCCGGAGGAGTCGAGGTCGGAGTCGATGCGATCTTTGGACGACTGCGTTGCGTAGTTGATCGACACGCTATCGGTGTCGCGGAAGTCCCATTTGCCCTGGAGGCGCACCTGGCGGGTGAGGGTGTCCTCGGGTTCCGTGGTCGTGGTTGTTGATGAGGTGTCGCTGCTGGAGGAAGCAGTCACCGGAGTGAACTGGCGTGCCGTCTGGTCGAAGGCCGCGCCGACGGAGAGTCGCTTGCCGAACCGGTGCGAGACCGAGCCGCTCTCGGTCCCGACGTAGCTCTGGCCCCAGGTGGGCCGGGCGATGTTGATCCGGCTCATGTTGAACTGGATGTCGGGCCAGCTCCTCCGGGAGAGGTCGAACCCACCTGACCAGCGGCTCGTCGTCACGTTGAAGACGCGGTTGGTCACATCGGTGGTCGACGTGCTGCTGCCGATCCCTCCGCTGCTGGCGCCCGTCGAGTAGGAGGTATCGGACCGATCCCGTGTGGTGTCGAACCATACACGCAGGTCGTCGATGGGCTCGGCGTCGATGCTCAGGTCGAGTCCCTGGCGGTCGCGGTCGAAGCTGGTGGTTCCCAGGCGCTGGAAGGTGGGCGTCATGTAGATGTAGCCGGCGTCGACATGCACCCTCCCGTCCAGCAGATCGTACGTGCCGCGGGCCTTGAACGCATTACCCGATGCCGAGCTGGAGCGGCTGTGGCCGTATGAGAGGGCGATGGCGCCGTTGGTGAATGGCACTCCGGTGTCGAATCCGAGAAGCTTCAGGCCTGTGCTGGCTTCCTGGTCTTCGTTGATATAGTAATACTTGACAATAACGGTGGCCGTGGCCGAGACGATGGTGTAGAAGATGATGGCACCGCTGGTTGCGTTGATCTCCCAGTCCTGGGACTGATAGCGCGCGATGCCATCCACGTAGACCTCGATCGGTTTGGTGAAGTCGATCGGGCGCCGGCTGAGGATGAACGGCCCGATGGTGTTGTTGCCGAAGAAGGTCTCCGTCTGCTGCAGCGATGTGGTCCCCGATGTTCTGCTCGATGCTGCCTCCTGCGACAGATAGACCAGGCCCAAGGGGATCTTCCCGATCCGGGTCGAGACGTCGAGGCCGTAGTACTGGCCCTGAGTGCTCGATGAGTTGTTCTCCTCGTACTTCACCACGATGACCGAGGTTGTCGCGATGACGATGCCATCCTCGAAGGTGAGGAGTCCGGTGTCGTAGTCGAGGTTGTACTGGGCCTGGGTGTAGGTCTGGCCGTCGACGCGGACGGACTCGGATCCATCGCGGATGGGCGCGTACTGGAGTCGGTAGGGTCCCGAGGTGCCCTCGCCGGCGATGGTGTCGGTCCGGACGCGGCCCTTCTGGCCAGCCGTGAAGAAGGTGGCCCGGCTGTCCCCGAATTCGCCGTTGAGCTCGAAACCCGCGATGGACTGCTGGAGTCGCACGAAGGGGCTGCGCCCCATGTCGACGGTCAGGTCGCCATAGGTGGCGCCGTAGTGTTTTTGGAGGTATGACACGGACCAATCGGCCACAGTGGGCGTGTAGGGGCCCAGTCGCACGTTGCCCGTGCTGTAGATGGGCCCGAACAGCTTCCCGGCCCAGAACAGGCTGGCGTTGGGCTCGGTCGCGTTGATGTCGGTGAACTGGTTGGTGAATTGCTCAGCATCGCCGGTGACGTGGTTATAGCGTGCCGCGTAGGAGGCGGACCCGCTCCACTTGATCTTCTCACCCAGCACGTATTGGTTTCGGCCTCCGCGGCGGTAGGTGCCTCGGGCGCCCGTGCCGCTGCCGGAGAGACCGTACCCGCCATCGGAGCCGTACCCATAGCCCGCATAGTCGTAGCTTGACGGTATCAAGGACTTCGAGGTGCTGGATGTGCGCCGCGTGTACTCGTCGGCGCCGAGCGGGAGGCCGCCGAAGACGTCATCGTTATCCTGCGATTCGAAGAGCCCCATGCCGGTGGCGCTGCCGCCGAACCGATTGCGCCCCCTATCGCCCCCTCGCCCGGGGATGGCCGGAGCGTTGCCACCCACCGCGGGCACCTCGCCGAACTCCACCGCCAACTGCTCGGGCAGGTCCTCGAACTGGGGACGTGCGGGCGTGGCCAGGAGCGGCAGCAACAGAAGAGCGGCGCACAGCAGAGCCGAGGCGTAGCGAGGAGCCCGCCGCTGCTCGAGCGACGCGCCCTGCGTGGTGGCTCCCGACTGTCTCCAGACCTTGCTCAACCGGTCCGACCCCGTACACGGCTAGCCGGGGCCACATAAGCGCCGCCCTGTCGCCCTCGGCAGTAATGGCAGCCAGGCAACCCGATGGCAATGTGCCCCAAGAGCAGCCTCTTCTCACACGTACTGCAAGAGTAGTTCGCAGTTGCGGTCTGAACGTCCTTGCATCTGAGCGATCTGCGTGGCGTATGACTCGGGGTCGCGCTCCAGCGCGCGGCAGACGCGGTCGGCCCAGAGACGGGGCGCGACGGGTTCCCGCGAGAGCTCGATAGCGGGTTCGACGCCCAGTTGTGAGAGGAAGTAGCTGACCTTAGGGTCATAGGCGATGCCCGCCACTGGTCTGCTGGCGCTGGTTGCGAATATGAGCGAATGGAGCCTCATTCCCACCAGACCCCGCAGGTGATGGCACAGCCCCAGGAAGACTCGGGGGGCCAGGGGAGGATGCCAGAAGGGATCGTCCCCACCCATCAGACGCGCGACCTCGAGCAGAAGTCTCTCGTCCTCCTCGCCTCCGCAGGGCAGCCAGAGGAAACGGCAACCCAGGGTCTTCCGTACGCTGGCCAGCGTTTCGGCCCACTGGGGGGCGGTGGCGGAGCCGCGCCAGAGGCGGAGGCTTACGCCCACCACGTTGGTCTCGCCCTCGAGCCCAAGGTGGCTGACTAGCCGGGCTGCGGCGTCGACATCGGGCCGGAGCATGAGGGCGGCGTCGGCGGTGACTTCGGGTTCAACCCTTGCCCCGAGCTCGCGGGCGAGGCGGGCGGATTCGGTGTCGCGCACGGCGAGGCAGGATGCGCCGCGGACCACGCGGGCGGTGGCCAGGCGCCCCAGCTTCGTCCGCAGCGGTCCGAGGCCGTTGCCGACCAGGCAGACACGCTTCCCGGCCTGGCGCGCCGCCTCGGAAAGGCCCGAGTAGTAGAGGATGGACCGGGCGCTGGTGGCATCCTGCAGCACACCCCCGGGTCCCATGACGAAGACATCGGCCGAGGTGACGGCGCGCAGGACGCCGACGAGTGGTGAACGGGGAACGGCTTCGACGCCCAGCCGTTCAGATGTGGCATCGGGGTCTGATGACACCACGGCGACCTGGGCTTCGGGGGCGCGTTCGCGTAGGCGGCCGACCAGAGCCTCGAGAACGGCCTCGTCGCCCAGGTTCCCGTAGCCGAAGTAGCCGACGAAGAGGAAGCGCGTCACAGCTAGCCGGTGTCCCCTCCCGTGGGTTGGGCCGAGCTGAGGTGCTCGTCCGCGTGGCGGCTCGACCGGCCGCCTGTCCATCGTCGAGCGGCGGTGACCACGATGCAGGCGGCCAGCCCGATGAGGAGGCCGAGGGCGATGCCATAGCCGGTCCGTGTCAGAGTCGCGGCGATGGGCGTGTGGATGTGGCAGAAGGTGTTAACGAGTGAAGCCTGACCAACGGCCGCGATGACCAGCAGGGGCACGACGAAGGTGCGCCGGCGAGATAGGCCCAGGAAGGCACCCAAGACGAGTGCCGGGTGTCCGAGCATGAACTCCTTAGTGCGGGGCCGGTATACGAGCAGCGACTCGAGTAGATCGCGGAGGCCCCGCTCGCTCTCGAGCGTTGCCGACGCGGCCTGGTTGCCCGTCCGCATGATCCAGTAGGCCCCCGCACCCAGGACCAGCACCCCGATGAGAGCATAGCCCACGGTGAACGGCGTACCCCAGGTATCGCCCAAGCGGCGCCGGGCGCCCTGCCACCACTCGGGCCAGGTGCATCCCGTGCCGCTGAGCCGGAGGACGAGGACAGTGGCCACGGTGATCACGGGCACAAGCTGCGAGAGCTTGATTCCCCGGAACTGGAGCGCCTTGGTCATGAAGGCGGAGTCGGAGAGCAGTGCGGCCGCGATCAGGCCGCCCAGTGTGGAGAACAGCGACGCCGCCACGAACAGCCCGGCGGACTGGGCCAGGTGCCGGCGGAGGCCCCCGCCGCCCCTGCGGATGGAGCGCCACACGTAGACCACGGCGAGAGTGGGGAAGGTGATGCATGTGACCCACGCCGCGATCTGGCGGCCGGCGGTGGCCGAGACGGCGGTCAGTCCGCAGAACGCGATGGTGGCGAGGGCGGTGCCGAGGATGAGTGCCGGACCGGACACGGGGGCGATGAGCGCAACCAGGAGCACCAGGCCCCCGGCCGCGCCGAGGGCCAGGACCAGGCGGGCGTCCGCTCCGCCCGTGAAGCGGGGGAAACGCTCCGCCATACCGAGCGGGTAACCCGCGTCCTGGAGGTCCTTGGCCAGTGCGGCCACATAGCTCAGATTGTAGTCCAGTGGGTCATCCATGGCCCGGTCCAGGAACAGGTGAACGAAGCAGCAGCGCACGTTGCGCTCGCGAACGGCGCGGACGAAGCGCCTGCGCGCCGCGTCGGGTGAGAGTTTGAGCATCTCCTTGTCGGCGACGGAGTGGGTGCGGACCACTGCGGACTTCAGCAGGTGAGTGAGGGCATCGGTGCCTTCCTGAACGTCGAGTTCGACGGCGTAGAAGGTCAGGTCGTTTGCCCGGAACAGTTCAGCGGTCAGCGGCAGCAGGTCGGGGTTCCCGAGCACGAACTTGCCGGCGAACATGATCCGATCCATTCCGGCCTGCTTCGCCTGCGTCAGCGTGTAGGTCAGTCCCCGACGGTCGATGCGCGCGGAGTCGATGGGGCGCGCTACGGGAGTCAGTTTGGCGGCGCGCACCTGGGCGATCTGCTCGGCCTGCCAGCCGACGCCGATGTCCTTCAGGGCCAGCAGAGGGACCCCAAACTCGAAGGTCCTGGGGACATCGGTCCCCGGCTCCCACTGGTCGGACGGCCATTTGGCCTCAAGGCTGCGGCGGACACGTTCGGCCCATTGGGGGTAGCTGACGCCAAGCAGGAGATGCCCGGCCCCTTCGAGGACCGATGCGCGACCGGCGTCGACCATGCCGGGGAGGGTCTCCTCGTTGACGGCGATGCCGGTCACGCCGACTTTCTGTAGGCGTGCGAGCAGGTCGGGTGCCGACTTGCCTCGGCTCTCGGCGAGAGCCGCTACCTCGTCGTAGTCCAGCACCACCTCAACGCGCCGGTACGACGATTCGACACCGTGACGGGCCAGGAGCACGGAGACCGCCGCGAGGCCGGAGACGCCGATCAGCACGGCTGGGGCCAGCAACGCCCACGACCGCACCCGGCCGGTCTTGACGCCCGTTCCAGGCTTCTGGTAGCCTCGGCGTGCGGGGTGCTTCGTTCTGCCGCTCACGCATCGCTCACCTCGAGTATTGCATTCGACCGCGGTTCCGTCGATCCATCCGATAGACGGGTCTTCACCATGAGAGCGCTACTGCGCCTGGTGCCGTACCTTCGAGAGTCGACCCACCTGCTGGCCATCGCGCTGTTGCTGGGGCTTCTGGGCCAGGCCTGTCAGGTCGTCACCCCCAAACTCATCCAGCATATCGTAGCCGAGGTGCTGGAGGAAGGACGCTACGACCACGTCGGGCTCTCGGTCGCCCTGATGATCGGGCTGGCCGCTCTCCGTGGCCTGCTCACCTTCGCCGAGATCGCCGCGGGCTCCGTGTACGGCCAGCGTTGCCTGCGCCATCTGCGGAGGGACCTTTACGATTCCCTCTGCCGCCTGTCTTTTCGCTACTTCGACCGGGTGCGCACGGGCCAGGTGCTTGCGCGGGTCACCAGCGACTTCGAGCCCCTGGGCACGGCGCTGACGTGGGGCGTGCGCATGTGCTTCCGGAACACCGTGCTGTTCATCGGCGTGCTGGCTGTCTGTCTATCTATGAACTGGAAGCTGGCCCTGATCGGACTGGCTCCGATGCCGCTTCTGGCCGCGACGGCATTCATCGTGGGTCTGCGAATCCGCCCGGCCTTCTCGGACGCTCGTGAGCAGCTCGGCGTGGTGTCGAGCTTCCTGCAGGAGAACCTCCAGGGAATCCGCGTGGTGCAGACCTACTGCCGGGAGCTTGAGGAGATCCGGCGCTTCACGAAGCTGTCCGACCGCCTGCGGCTCGCCAACTTCCGCGCGGCCACGATCGACTCGGTCTACTATCCGCTCACCGGCCTGTGGGCGTTCGCCGGGAGCCTACTGGTCCTGTTCTATGGCGGCCATCTGGTGATGCGGGGTGCCCTGCCGCTTTCGGAGTACATCGCGTTTGAGGCTTATGTTCTGCAGTTGGCGCTCCCCATGCGTCTTTTGGGCTTCATGGTTTCCGAGCTGACGCGGGCTGGCGTGGCGGCCCGGCGGATCTTCCACATCATGGACCAGGATCCGGATGTTCCCGAGGCCGAGGACGCGGTGGCGCCCGGGCGGCTGCGGGGCCGGATCGAGTTCGAGGGCGTCACCTTCGCGTTTGAACCTGGCCGGCCGGTTCTCGAGGATCTGTCGTTCACCGTCGAGGCCGGCGAGACGGTGGGGATCCTGGGGGCCACGGGCTCGGGCAAGAGCAGTCTCGCGGGCCTGGTGCCTCGGTTCTACGATCCCGACGCGGGCACGGTTCGCATCGACGGCGTGGACGTTCGGACACTGAGGGTTGACGACCTGCGGCGGCAGGTCGGTGTCGTGTTCCAGGACCCATTCCTGTTCTCGGGGACCATTCGTGAGAACATTGCATTCGGCAAGCCGGACGCATCGGACGATGAGATCGAGCAGGCGGCACGGCAGGCGGCGATCCACGACTTCGTTGCGGGTCTGGAGAAGGGTTACCAGACGGACGTGGGCGAGCAGGGATCGAACCTGTCGGGGGGCCAGCGCCAGCGTCTGTCCATCGCTCGGGCGCTGTTGATCGACCCACGTATCCTGATCCTGGACGACTGCACATCGAGTGTGGACACCTATACGGAGCACCGGATCCAGCAGGCGCTGGAGCAGCTCCGGCAGGGGCGCACCACGCTGATCGTGGCGCAGCGGCCATCGAGTGTTGCCACGGCGGATCGCGTGCTCATTCTCGAGCGCGGGCGGCTCGTTGAGCAGGGGCCGCCCGCGGCGCTTGCGGCCGATCCGTCGAGTTACTACAGCAGGCTCTTCGATCTGCAGAGGGATCTGCAGCTGGCATCGTAGGGCAGGCCTGCGGTGTGCGACGGGACGCGCGTGCATGGCGGTCACTGAGGCGGTCGAGAGGAAAGAGTTGCGTCCGCGCCCGAACCCCCGGGCGCTATGGCGCTTCTTGCGCATGCAGACGGCGTATGCGCCCCAGTTCGTGGCCCTCATGCTGCTGTCGCTCGCGCTGTCCGCGTTGGGCTTGGCGATCCCGGTGCTGAAGCAAATCGGCATCGACGAGGGGATCGGGGCCCGGAATCTGCCGCGCCTGATGCAGGTGGTGTGGCTGTCCCTGGGCGTCATCGTGGTGCAGGTGGTCGCGGGCTACGCGCAAGCCTACGTCGCGTGTTGGCTCGGGCAGGCGGCCATCCATGGCCTGAGAACGAGGCTGTTCGCGCATCTGGAGCGCCTCTCGCTGTCGTTTTACGACCGGTTCGGCCACGGCGAGATCATCTCGAGGATGATCAACGACCTCGACGCCGCGAATCAGCTCGTGACGTCCGGCCTCTCGGCTCTTCTGGCCGACCTGGTGACGCTGGTGGCTATCAGCGTGATCCTGTTTGTTTACGACTGGCGGTTGGCGCTGGCGGTGCATGCCGTGCTGCCGCTGACGATCCTGGTGGCCACGGTTCTGGGTCCCCGGATGCATCGGTCGTGGATGAGCACTCGGGAGACACTGGCTCACATCACGACCCGGCTGAACGAGACCGTCTACGGCATCCGCGTCGTGAAAGGGTTCGCGCAGCGGACGCGTTTCCTGCGGGAGTTCGACGCGTTGAGCGAAGCCAACCAGGAGGCCAACATCCAGGCGGCCAAGGCGTTCGGCGCGTTTTTGCCTCCGATCGAGATGTGCATGACCCTGGGTGTGGCCATCGTGTTCGGCTATGGTGGCTGGCTCATCTACCGCCAGGAGATGAAGGTGGGTGTGGCACTGGCGTTCGTGATGCTGCTCCAGCGGCAGTTCGAGCCCATCTTCCGCCTATCGGAGTTCTTTGCCACGGTGCAACGGGCTCTGGTGGGGCTTGAGCGCGCGTTCGAGATCCTGGACACACCGGTCGAGGTGGCGGATCCGGCCGAACCGCGGGCGTTGGAGGCGGCACAGACCGTAGTGTTTGATACGGTGAGTTTCAGCTATGACGGGCGGCGCTCCGAGGGGGGCTCTGCCGGGGGGTCTTCGCCGGATGTGCTCCACGACATCTGCATCGAGGCGCGGCGCGGCGACTCCATCGCGCTGGTGGGCCCTACGGGAGCGGGGAAGTCGACCATCGTGAAGCTGTTGGCGCGCCACTATGACCCGAAGGCCGGGGCCGTGCGTGTCAACGCTACCGATATTCGGGACGTGGCGCTGGAGTCGCTGCGAGGCCAAATGGCCATCGTGCAGCAGGAGACACACCTGTTCTCGGGCTCCATCCGGGACAACATCCGGTACGGCCGCCCGGATGCCACAGACGAGCAGGTCGTCGAGGCGGCTCGGATTGCCAATGCCCACGAGTTCATCTCGGACCTGCCGCGCGGGTACGACACGGATGTGCAGGAGAGGGGCCTGCGGCTTTCGAATGGCCAACGGCAGCTGATTTCGTTCGCGCGCGCCGTCCTGGCATCGCCGGCTGTACTGATTCTGGACGAGGCGACGTCGTCCGTGGACCCGCTGACCGAGAAGCGGATCCGTGACGCGCTTCGAGTTCTGCTCCATGACCGTATCGCCTTCATGATCGCGCACCGGCTGTCGACGGTCTCGGAGTCGTCGCAGATCCTGGTGATCGACGAAGGGCGGGTGGTGGACCGCGGAAGGCACTCGGAGCTGATTGACCGGTGTGATCTGTACCGGACGCTGTACCACCGCCGGTTCCGGGAGGATGATACCGAGCAGACTCTACTGCCCGCCCCGGCGACCGAGGGTCCGACGCGGACCGAACCTTAGGCGTGTGGTGTCGTCTATGGCATCGTTGGCACGGAGCACACGTGGATCCGATGGAAGGGGCTGAGCGGCTATGAGGAGATGGATCATCCCGGTGTTGGTGGTTGCGGTGGGGCTATCGGCATGGATCGCGCAAGGGCAGCCGGGCGGCCCCGGCGGGCCCGGTGGCTTCGGTGGACCGGGCGGCCCGATGGCCAACATGGCGTTCGGGACCATTAGCGCAGTGGACATGGAAGCCGGCATCATCGCGGTGCAGATGGGTGGCGGCGGGGGCTTCGGCGGCGGCCCCGGGGGCGGCCAGGGCTTCACGCGCCAGGTCGTGCTGACGCAGGACACCAAGGTTCTCGAACAACAGCCGGCGACCACGGATGAGATCACCGAAGGCCTTGAGATCACGGTAGTGGGTGTTCCTTCTTCCCTGCAGGCGAATCAGGCGACCATAGCGGACGCCGGAACGGATTTGAGCGTCGGGTTCGGTTTCGGCATGGGGTTTGGCATGGGCCGCCGGGGCCAGCGCGGCGGTGGCCCGGGAGCGAACATGCCACAGGCCATGGGCAACGCCACGGGCAAAGTCGTGGGCGTGGACCCGGTCCGCATCGATGTGGGCAACGGAGTCATTGTGGAGATGACCACCTCCGCCCAGACGAACCTCACCAAGCTGGTGATTGCGCCGGACGAAGCGCTGAAGGTCGGGGCCAACGTGATGTGCCAGGGGCAGGGCCAGGACGACGGATCGCTGGTTGCTGATACGGTTCGCCTGATGCCCGCCATGCCCGGCCGCCGGGGCAACTGACGCACGGCGGTCGGCCACTGGTTTCTGAACCGGGAGAGGTGGCGTGGGGCGGCCGGCGCCGGCTGGGGGCGCGCGCCTGCGTGTAGTCTCTTCGCGAACAGACTCCCTCCGCGGGAACGCCGGGAGGGAGTCTGTTGCTGTCTGGGGAAGGCAGTGGCTGTTCGAGCGCGTCCGCGCGCATCAGATGGGGGGAATCGGTTTGCAGATGCGTCCGTTGGGGCAGTCGGGGATCCAGGCTTCGGCCATTGGACTTGGCACATGGGCCGTGGGTGGATGGATGTGGGGAGGGTCTGAGGAAGCCGAGTGCATCCGGGCCATCCAGGCATCACTCGACACGGGCGTGAACCTCATCGACACGGCGCCGATGTATGGCTATGGTCGGTCGGAGGAGATCGTGGGCAAGGCGATCCGCGGCCGGCGCGACCAGGTGGTGCTGGCCACGAAGTGCGGTCTGGTGTGGTGGGACACTCGGGGCACCCATTTCTTCGACAAGGACGGCAACGCCATCTACCGCTACCTCGGACCGGACTCTATCCGCCACGAGGTGGAGCAGAGCCTGACGCGCCTCGGCGTGGACCATATCGACCTCTACCAGACTCACTGGCAGGATGACACGACTCCCCGCGAGGATACCATGTCGGTCCTGCTCGACCTGAAGGCCCAGGGCAAGATCCGGGCCATCGGGGTCAGCAATGTCCAGGTGGCTCAACTCAAGGAGTACCAGGCCGTTGGGGCCGTGGACAGCGCGCAGGAGCAGTTCAGTATGCTCGACCGCCAGATCGAGGCCGAGCTGCTGCCTCACTGCCGCGCCACGAACGTAGCGGTCCTCGCCTATTCGCCGTTGGCGCTGGGCCTGCTATCGGGGCGGATTGGGCCCGATCGGAAGTTCGAGGGCGATGATCTGCGGCAAGGCAACCCGAGGTTCTCCCCCGAGAACCTGGCCAAGGTGGCGGCTATGCTCGAGGAGATGCGCCCTGTGGCTGACAGCCGCAGCCTGACATTGGCGCAGCTGGTCATCGCCTGGACCATCGCCCAACCCGGACTGACGCATGCGCTGGTCGGTGCGCGGCGACCGGAGCATGCGGCCGAGAATGCCGTCCCCGGCGATGTGGTGCTCAGCGACGACGAGCTGGCCGTCATCAACGGGGTCATCGAACGTCACCGGCCCGGGCTCGCGTAGGGACCGCGGCTCGCCCGCGCGGGGAGTGATCCATGGTGCATATGCTGTGTGTGGCTGCTGCGGTCTGGTTGGCCTCGGGTGCGGCCCCTGACGGTGCTGCGGTGGACACGGGTTCGGGGTGGGACGTGTCGTGGGGCGGCCACCCGGTCTTCTCGTACCGCTTCTCTGATCGGCTCATGAAGCCGTACATCCACCCACTCCTGACCCCGCGAGGCCACGCCGTGACACTTGACTCGCCCGCTGACCACATCCACCACCACGGGCTGATGTTCGGGTGGGGCAACGTTCAGCCGGCCACCGAGGGTCGGGACTATCACCTCGTGTTCTTCGGCGAGGAGGGCGACCCGCACACCATCGGGCGCATCCTGCCAGATCCAGAGCTTCCGCCGAAGGTCGAGGTGGCTGACCATGCAGTCCGTATTGTCACGCACAACCAGTGGCGTCGTCTGAGCGACGGGCTTCTGGTGCTCACCGAGCGGCGAGAGATCATCTCCCATCGGCCGCGCCCGGGCCGCGGGAACTTGCTGACGTGGATCACCGAGCAACGGGCCGAAGTGGACCTCTCGCTTGGCCCGACGCCGGGTCGCGATGTGAGTTACTATGGCCTTGGGTTGCGGACGCCGCGTGACATGCGCTGGGCTCTGTTTGCCAACTCCAATGGGAAGCGCGGCACGCCGGCATGCTATGGAGACCGGGCGGACTGGTGCGCATGTGGCACGACCGTCGAGCCGGCCCGAGGCTTCGCCATGTTCGACCACCCTGACAATCCACGCCACCCGACCGGTTACTTCGTGATGGACAACGACTTCAGCTATATGACGGCCAGCTTCGTCTCGCACGAGCCATATCCCATGAGGAAGGGCGATGTCCTCCGTCTCTGCTACGGCGTGCTGGCCTTCGATGGCGACATCGACGCAGGCGCCATCGCCGATGAGTACGATCGCTGGATCCGGCTCACCGTGGGCCGGAAGCGCGCCCGGTAATGTGCCTCGCGCCGCCGCCGGGGCCGGGCATCGGCGCGGCGTGGGCCAGGGGCCGCGGTCAGCGGCCGCCGCTGCACTCGCGCCGAACCCAGTCGGTGTAGGCTTGCTGCACGTGCCGGCAGAGGGGCCACGGGGAGGCCAATGGCTCGCCGTCGAGGCTGCATGCGGGCAGTATCTCGATGAGGCTGTTCGTGATCCACACCTCGTCGGCCGCGTGCAGGTCGTCCGGTAGTAGCACTCGCTCCTCGGCCGGGATACCGAGTTCGGCCAGCAGGCGCAACACGGCCCATCGGGTGATGCCGGGCAAGATGCGGCCGTCGGCAGGCGGGGTGGCTACCGTTCCACCCCGGACGGCGAATGCGTTGGAGACGGTACCCTCGGCCACTGATCCGTCGGCGTGGAGCAGTAGGGCCTCGAAGGCGCCCGCTTCGGAAGCGTCGCGTCGGGCGAGGATGTGGTTGAGCCAGTTGCCGGCCTTGGCGTCGGCCGGGATGGCCTCGGCCGATGCCTTTGGGACGGATGAGATGACGACCGCGACCCCCCGCTCCCGGTCGGTGGTGTGGTCGCGGGCGGGGGCCGGGGCGATCACGAGTGTGGGCTGGCAGTGGGCCAGAGGGTCGATTCCCGGCGGGCCGGTCCCACGGGAGATGGTGAGCCTCAGAGAACCACGGTCCAGCGAGTTGGCGCCGATGGTCACCGTGACAGACTGGGCCAGTTCCTCGACGGTCCAGGGGAGCGGAAGTAGGATGCGGCTCGCCGACGCGACGAGCCGACTGAGGTGCTCGGCGAGCAGGAACACCCGGCCCGAGTAGACGGGCAGTGTCTCGAACACGCTGTCGCCATAGAGGAAGCCTCGGTCTCTTACCGACACACGGGCCTCGGTCTCCGGCACCAGGGCGCCGTTGAGGAAGACGAGGCTCATCCCTCTTCGGCCACCTGAGCCGCGCGCAACAGGGCCCGAGCTTTGTGGAGGGTCTCCTCGAACTCCGACTCGGGGTCTGAGTCGGCCACGACCCCTCCGCCGACCTGGGCATAGGCGACGCCGTTCTTGATGACGAAGGTCCGGATGATGATGTTCAGGTCCATGTCGCCGTCATAAGCCAGGTAGCCCGCCGACCCGGTGTAGGGTCCTCGGCGGGTGCGCTCGACTTCGTCGATGATCTCCATGCAGCGGACTTTGGGGCAGCCGGTGATGGTCCCGCCGGGGAACGCGGCCGCGACCGCGTCGAGCGCGTCGCGTTCGTTCCGGAGCCGTCCGACGACGTTGGAGACGATGTGGAAGACGTGGGAGTAGGCCTCGACGACCATCAACTCGCTCACCCGCACGGTGCCGTATTCGCAGACACGGCCGAGGTCGTTTCGTTCGAGGTCGACCAGCATGATATGTTCGGCGCGTTCCTTTTCACTGAGCAGCAGATCGGCGCGCAGTGCTTCATCGGAGTGGGCGT
Source organism: Armatimonadota bacterium (assembly GCA_029547025.1). GTDB lineage: Bacteria > Armatimonadota > Zipacnadia > UBA1398 > JAKPQA01 > JAKPQA01. Next base: position 4,676 of record JAKPQA010000235.1, on the reverse strand, counting down.
CGGCGCCGCGGGGCCGCGTTCCGGCGATGGGCCGAGTCTGTACCCGGCGGCCCCGGACCTCCAGCAGCCTCTCGGGGGAGCAACTGGCAAGCTGGAAGCTCCCGAAGTCGAAGTAGAACGCGAATGGCGAGGGGTTCACGGCCCGGAGGTGCTCATAGAGCGCGAAGGCGTCGGCCCGGGTCGGCACGGCCAGCCTCTGCGATACGTTGGCCTGGATGATGTCGCCGGCGGCGATGTACTCCTTCACGCGGAGCACCATGCTGGCATAGTCCTCGGGTGTGTATGTGGACGTGTAGGGGATGGTGATGGCCCCCCCGCGGGCGACGGTGGGCTTCACACGTTTGGGTGCAGTGGCCAGCTGATCATACAGGCAGACCAGTTCGCGGCGGGCTTCGTCCTCCGTCCCTCCCCGGAGTATGGGGACCACGATCTGTGCCTCGTCGCGAGCCGTGTCGATCGCGACCACATAGCGGGTCTCCATCAGGATCCAGTCGGGCAGGCGCAGGTCATCCACCGTGGTGCACGGCAGCTTTTCGAAGCAGTGGGCGGTGTCGTAGCCAAAGAACCCCACGAGGCCGCCCGCGAACGCCAGGCCGGGCTGGACGACTCGCGCCGGCGACTCGGCCAGCACTGTCCGGGCGGCTCGGAGTGGGTCCTCGGAGACGCGGGTCACGGTGACGCCAGGGGGCGGTGGTTCGAGCTCGCCCTGACCGCTGACGAGCACCCTGCGGGGCCGTGAGCCGAGGAAAGACGGCCCGGGCTGCCCTAGTGTCTCGAGCAGCCACGGACACGGCTCGTGGCGGATGGCGGCGAAAAGGTCGGCCGCGTCGCGGCCGTTCAGCGGCAGGGGCTGGATGAGACAGTCTTCGCCGCGGAGCGGGCTAGAATGTGCCAAACTCACGGCAGGCATCCGCCAGGGCGACGATGTTCTCGACGGGCACCTCAGGCTCGAGCACATGGGTGGGGCCGATGATCAGGCCGCCGCTCTCCCCGTAGCGGGTGACAACCTCCTTGACGCGTTCCCGCACCTGCCGAGGAGTGCCCCACGGCATGGTGGACTGGGTCCCGATGGTGCCGTCGAAGGTCAGCCGCGTGCCGAAGCGGGCGTGGATGGCATCCACGTCCAGGCACTCGGGCTGGAGTGGGTTGAGGATGTCGAGTCCGGCGTCGACCATATCTGGCACGATGTCGATGATGTTGCCATCGCTGTGGTACCAGATGATGCACTGAGGGTTGATGCTCTTGATCTCGGCCCAGATGCGAGCCCAACGGGAGTGGATCATCTTCCGCCAGACGGTGGGTGAGAATATCAGCGCCACTTGGCTTGCCACGTCATCGCCACACTGGATCAGGTCGGCCCCCGCTCTGGCGTAGGCCCGGGCGCGTATCTGGTTCTGCTCGGCGATGCGCTCCAGCAGGCACTCGGCCCATGCCGGGCGCTCGATGACGTCGACCAGGAACTGCTCGAGGCCGCGGATCTGCCAGGCGGTCTCGTACATGTGCCCGGGGAAGGCGCTGACGACGCGGCCCTGGGCATGGGCGTCTGCCACGATGGCGTCCAGGTGCGACCAGTCCCAGTCGCGCATGTCGTCCATGGGGTAGCACTCGATCTCCTCCAACGACTGGGCGTTGCGCAGCGGGGAGATGTAGCCCCAGAAGTGGTACATGCCGCTGGGCACCATGGCGACGCCGTTGCCGTCGATCTGCGTGCCCTCGGGAAGGTCCTCCCCCTCCCAGTAGCGGGTGTAGTCGAGTGGCGGAAGGCCCTCGGGGCGCTGGGGCCCGAGGCCCACGGGAGAGAAGAAACCGAAGTGGCCGGCGATGTCCTCGGTGCCAATGTAGTCCACAACTCGGCGCCGCAGGTCTTCGACGAAGTCTGCATGGTAGAGGATGCGTTCGGGCCGGCGATGCTCGACCGTAGCCCTGAAGTTGGCAAGGTCCGTGGACACGAAGGTGCCCCTCTCACTTCTGTGCATCGGCGCATTGCATCGCGCGCACTGCGGGTTCGCCCCGCGTGGAGCGGAGGCCTCCGCGCGACCGATGGCGCTGGGAGGCGAAGGCCGGGGGCCGACTGCGGCTCCGGGCGCTCAGCATAGTCGCGGTCTGCCCCCGGCCACCACCCATCCGCCTCGGCAGGCACCCGCGCCCCGGACGGGTGCGGGTCAGGCTTTGCCGGCTGCCCTGATCTTCTTGGCGGCTTTGTCGGCGTCGGCCGGGTCGTCAAAGCCCAGCAGAGCGGCGAACTTGCACCCGACAGGCAGCGCGATGCAGACGCGCATGCTGACCCCCGCATCGGCCACCGCCTGGGTCACCTTCCTCAGCACGCCCGGGCCGTTGTCGCCCTCGACCAGCAGAGCCGGCGACGCATCGTCGACGGCGAACCCGCAGGCGTCCGCAGCCGCGCCGGCCTTCTTGCCGGTATCCACAAGCGAGCAGTACACGTCCGCAGGGCCGGTCTTCTTCTGTGCGTACGCGACCACCGTCTCGAGGTCGAGGCCGGCCTCTGCCACCGGTGCCAACAACTGAGCCAGAGCCCCTGCCTGGTTCTTCACCTTCGCGCGCCGTATCTTGATCTTCCGCACGGTGAATGCCATGGTCATCGCTCCTACGGCAGTTGAGGACCAGCGCCAACAGCGCTGTGCCTATCTTCGAGTGCCTATCGGGTCCTCCTGCGCCGCTGCGAGCCTCGGAGGTTCGGTCCGTCCGGCGACGAAGCTGCCCGGCGAGGTGATCGGCATGGGGGCCCCGTACGGCATTCCGCTGCTGGCGGCTGCGGCACTCTCTGTCGGGATGGCTGCGTCGGCCACCGTGGTCGAGCTCGGCCTGGGGCCGCCTGGACGCAAGGTGCTCTCGGCCGCGCATTTCGGTGCCAATGCTGAGTTCTTCCGCCCCGACCTGTACTTCGGTACGCTCCCGGCCGATGATCCACGCTCGACGCGCGCGGCGTTCGTCGAGGCCCTGCACCGGAGCGGGATCCGCTCGCTGCGCTTCCCGGCCGGGAACCCCTCCTACTACTACCTGGCCGAGAGCGCACCACTGACCATGGAGCTCGCCCACGCGACAGGTCACTGGGAGTACGTCGATAGCAGTCCGGGCTCCGCTGGCTTCGTCAGCCTAGAGAGTCTGTGCAGTCTGGCCCGGGAGGCTGGCATCGGCCTGATCTATGAGTTGCCCGTGCTATTCCACCTCGACGGGGCAACAACGCCGAGGGCCACTATCCGGTCGAGCCTGAGCGACGTGGCGGGCAACTACGACCGTGACCGCATCGAGGATTGCGTGGCGTATGGCTGTGGTGTGATTCGCCGGTTGCGTGCGCTTGGCGCTCCGGTCCTTGCCTGGGAGCTCGGGAACGAAGAGTTCGCGCTGTGCGAGGCCGGGGACTACCGTAGGCTGTGTGAGGCCTACATTCCCGCAATCCGGCGGCTCGACGCGAAGACGCCCATCGTGGCCGTGGGTATGGGGGCGTTCGGATCCGCTTTGGCTGGCGTCTCGGGCGTGGACGCCCTGAATGCCCACTACCCCTTCGGCAACTGGCCCGGGCCGCCCAGTGCGGACCAGCGGGGTGACGCGGCCGCCTTCGCCGGCGGGGATCTTTGCATGGACCGGTGGCTGGGTTCTCCTGCCGGGTGGCGGCGGTCGGCCACGCCGTGGGCCGTCTCGGAGACCATGGTGATGCACCATGAGTTCTGGGATCCGAGCGCGGTGGTGACCACCCAGGCCCACGCGCTGACCTACGCCCGCAACTGGATGACGTTGCTCGAGCATCCGGGCTGCACGATGGCCGTGTTCCACGATCTGGCGACGCCCTACTTCGGGATGATGCGCTTCAACGTGGGGTACGACGCCGTCGCGGGGCAGTTCGGTTGGCTCGCGGCGGACGCCCTGCCCGGCCCGTGGACCCGCACATTCCCCATGGAGTACGTGCTCTCACCGACGTGCCTGGCCAACCGGATGCTGTCGACGCTGGAAGGGGCGAGAGTGACGCCCGTCGGGTTGAGGCCGGACGTACCAGAGGCGCGGTTCACCGCCGGCGTGCTACCCGATGGCACCCGCCGGTTGGTCGGCGTGAACTGGTCGGCCGAGCCGCTAGGCCTGTGCCTTCGCGTGCGGGGGAAAGTGCGAGCCGAAGTGCTGACGGCCACCACGCTGGCGGCCAAGCTGCCAGAGGAATTCGGGGTCTCGGCGCTGCCAGTGGAGCCGTCGGCGAATGGAGGGTGGGTGCTCACGGTGCCGGGTGAGTCGGTGGTATGGGGAGAGGTTGCGGAGCGGGGCTGAGGGGCGTGTCCTGCCGAGGTCGGCGACAGAACGGTCGAGGGCCCCGCTGGCGAGAGGACCTCTCACTTCGCGCAGGACGACAGCAGCGAAGCCCCCTCCCCGGCCCTCACCGCGGGCGGGGGAGGGGGAACGGCACTACCAGGCCTCGGCTCTGACTACTTTGCCTTGGTCCTCTTCGCGGCTGGCTTCCGGGCCGGGGCTGCCCACGGGTCCTTGTCGATGACCACATGTCCGGCGCCGAGGACCTGTCGCGGCTCGCCCTTGAACTTGAGCTCGATGACCGTGGTCAGCGGGTTTGGCGCCTTCTCGGGCAGGCCGGACAGCACGAGCCGGTCCTTGACCTGGCGGAACTTCACCTTCGGGCCGCCCATGAGGCGCGCTGAGGTGATCTCGCACACCAG
>JAKPQA010000201.1 GCA_029547025.1 Armatimonadota bacterium | reverse complement strand
TGTCACGCCGCGCATACGACGGCGCTGTCGGCGTGAACGTTTTGGACCCGAAGGCTACCGCTGCCGTGGTGATGTCCTTGCCCTGCCTGCTTCGGCAGTCGCTTCCGTTGATCACGGGAGCGTTGGTGAGTCGGCGGGTCGGAAGATGTCAAGCAGTCTGAGACACGTGTCGTTACGCGGTCTGTATGAGGGCCTCCGGTGAGGGTTGGTTGATCCAGGCGGCCTGGGGCAGTTTGGGTGCCTGGGGTCGGCGGTTGCCGAATCGGTGCGGGTGGGTGGCGTGGGCGGCGTCGAGGGTGGCCTGGCGCTGGGCGCGGATCTCGGCGGCGGTGCCGAAGTGGACCGACGCGGGGGTATGAAGTCCGATCCCGGAGTGTCGGTGCTCGTGGTTGTAGTAGGTGAAGAACGCCTCGCAGAACGTGCGGGCGTCGGCCAGAGAGCCGAACGCGTCGGGGAACACGGGGGCGTACTTCAAGGTCTTGAACGCCGACTCGCTGTAGGGGTTGTCGTTGCTGACCCGTGGTCGGGAGTGGGAGCGGTCCACGCCCAGGTCGAGCAGGAGCTGGGCGACGGGCTTGGAGGTCATCGAGGTGCCTCTGTCGGCGTGGACCGCGTCGGGGATGCCGTGCAGGCCGAATGCCTCCTCGAGCATGGTCTTGGCGATCTGCGAGTCCTCGCAGGCTTGGACGGTCCAAGCCACGACGTAGCGGGAGAAGATGTCGAGCACGACGTAGAGCTGGAACCAGATCCCACGGCCGGGGCCGCGGAGTTTGGTGATGTCCCACGACCAGACTTGCCCGGACTTGGTGGCCAGCAGTTCGGGCTTCTTCTTCGCCGGATGGACCGCCTGCCGGCGACGTTCCCCGGCTGCGTCGTTGCGGCGCAGGATCCGGTGCATCGTGGACATCGAGCACAGGTAGGTGCCCTCGTCCAGCAGCGTGGCCCAGGCCTGGGAGACGCTCTTGTCACAGAACCGTTCGCTGGTCAGCACGGCCAGCACCTGGGCCTGCTCGGCCAGCGTGAGGGCGTTGGGTGGCGTGGGCCGCTTGGGTGCCGGTCCGTGGGCCGGCGGCTTCTTCGCTCGGTAGTGGCTGCCGCGGGGCCGGCCCAGCAACGCACAGGCGTGCTTCACCCCGACCTGCTCGGCGAGCTCGTCGACGGCGGGGTTGATCACCGCGGCCGCTTCGGCAGGTTCGTGCTCTCGGAGAGCATCTCCAAGAGCGCGTGTGCTTTTCCCACGATCTCCAACGCCGCCTTCGTCCGGACCAGCTCGGCCTCGGCCCTCTCTGCCCGGGCTCGCAGCTGCTCGACCTCCCGGTCGCGGCGGTCCCGGGTCTTCGGGCTCTTGGGTCCCAGCGCCGCGGTCGCA
>JAKPQA010000181.1 GCA_029547025.1 Armatimonadota bacterium | reverse complement strand
CCGGCGCAGGCGTTGGCTCAGTGGCCCGAGCAGCGCCACCGTCGTAGGCTTGGAGCAGGCTGAAGTTGGGATTGGTGGTCGTGGGCGTAGTCCGTCCCGGCTGCTGCCGGGCTTGACCTGGGCACCACGTCACCGCCGTGGCCGCATCCGGGCTCACCGGCACGACCGCTGTGCACGTTGTCCTGACCAGATCCGGGCGTCCCACCCTCGCGCCGATGGCCGGGTCGAACGCGGCCCCCTCGTAGGAGCAGCGGGTCAGCGTCAGCTCTGCCGCCCAGCCCCTCTCGAGCTTGCTGAGGTGGGCGAGGACGGTGTAGCCCTCCTTGTCGGTCAGCTCCACCTTGCGGTATGTGTTCTCGCCCTGCCGTTCCAGGTAGTAGCGTACCCCGCCGTCGGCGTCGTCGAGCTCGAGCGAGAGGTCGCCGCCGGGCAGCACTTCGCCTGCCGCGAAGCCATCGAGTCCCACCCGGCCGAGAGGGGTGTACGTGTAGCCCCAGTCGCGGTCCAGAATCCGGGTTGGCGAGTCGGCCGGCCCGGCCGAAGGCTCCGCGGCGCGCGACTGCGGGCACCATGGGAGCAGGTTGGCGAAGGGCATCGTCTGCACGATGACGCCGCCATCGCTGACCACCATTCTGGTCCCCACAGGCAGGTTCGCGGCCCAGAACTCGGCCGGAGTGCGCCCGGTGACCGTCGAGGCCGTGACGCGGACGGGTTGCTCGGCCGGTGGTGCAGGGGCCTGCTGGCTCCAGGCTGCCGAGGCCGCGGCAAGGAGGGCGACGAGGACGGCCATGCCGGCTGCGCAGCGCCGCGCCCGAGGGCGGGGATGGCGCCCCGCACCCCGGCCCTCTCCCGAGGGGAGAGGGAGATGGGCGCACGGCGCCACGGGCGCGGAGGTTGGGCTTGCGGCGCCCGACTGAACGCGGGACTCCCACCGGGCTGGTGCATCGCGGTGAGGGACACCGTGGGGCTCCGCCCCACACCCGGGCCGGCTGAAGCCGGCGCTCCCGAAGACCCGCCTCGGCTGGCGGGTGCATGTGCGGTTCATCGCCAGACTCCCTTCAGAGACGCAGCAGCGACGGACATGGGCGCACCAGCGTCGGTCCGCTGGTCGAGCCGCTCGGGCTCAGCCGGCAGCTCCGGTTGGGCGGCGATCGCGGCCGGCAGATACTCGCGACTGGTTACGGCGCGGACCGACGTCAGCAGGTCCGACGTGCTGGGAAGACGCTGCGGGGGCTGCTGGTCGGCGGCGGGCGCGGGCCTTTCGACGATGCGCGTCACGACGACCGGGACCCGGCGCGTGACGACTCGCTCGCGCACCACGGGCTTCTCAACGATGACGGTGACCGGGCGATCGACCACTCGCACCCGCGGAACGTCACGGGTGACCACCACCGTGCGCGGCCACAACCCACGGCCCGAGGCGAGTCCCGCCAGGAACAGCGCCGCGGCGGCGACACCGGCCAGGGCCCAGCGCGGCCACGGGGCTGTCCGCCTGGAGCCGGGAGCGGCCAGTCGAGCCATCACCCGCTCCGTGAGGCCGTCGAGTTCGTCAGCCGACACTGCGCCACCCGACTGGGCCACGAGGGCCGAGGCCTGTCGAGATGCCTCAAGCAACGCTCGGCAGGAGGCGCAGGCCGTCGCGTGCTCTGCAAGCTCCGCAGAGATGGGCTCTCGGCGATCCTCGGCCCTATGGATCAGCGCTCTCGCTTCCCGGCACCTCATCATCCATCCCCCTCCACATAGTCGCCCAGAAGTCGGGCCAGCCGCTCCCGCGCACGGTGCAGGTGAGTCTTCACCGCGCCCACGGAGCAACCCATGGCCCGGGCGGTCTCGGCCAGATCCGCGCCATCGAGACCGAACAAAGTGATGGCCACACGCTGCCGGATCGGCAGTGAGCCGATGGCCCGCCGCACGCGCTGGCGGAGCTCAGCGCCCTCGATGGCCGCGGCGGGCTCGTCGCCTCCGCCGAGGCCCGACTCCGCCACCTCGGCCGCACCGTTGGGCCGGCGCCTCCGCCGGGCCCTCAGCGCCGACACGGCGTGGCGCACCGTGATGGCCCGCAGCCATGTGTCGAAGTCGCGCGAGGAGTCGTAGCGCCCCAGCGCGCGGTAGGCACTGACAAAGGCTTCCTGCGCCACGTCCTCGCCATCTTCACGACTGCCCGTGATGGCCCGGGCTACGCGGAGCACCATCGCGCGGTGCCGCTGCACCCGCTCGCGGAAGGCGCACCGATCGCCCAGCCGGCAGCGGCGCACCAGCTCGCCGTCGCTCACAGGAGCCATGCCGGATCCGGCCCCATCCGAGTGCTCACACACAGGCGTATACGCCCCGGCGCGTTGCGAGGATGACAGGACCTCGCTCAGGGCTTGACGGGCACCTCGCCGAGGATGTTGACGCCGTATCCGGCGGGGGTGGTCCACCACGGCACATCGCGGTTGGCGACGCGGACGGCGTAGCGCGGATCGAGCCGGAGGCTGTCGTAACCGTCAGGCATCCAGAGACCCAGGCGGTACGTTCCACCGGGCAGGTCGGCGGGCAACTCGGCGTCGACCCGGACGGTGTGCGTGATGGGCGCGAAGTCGGGATCGGCGGGGTCGAAGGGCTGCCATGCGCGCGGGTCGGCCGACGACTGCCACGAAGCCACCGGCTCGTGGCCGTCGCCGAGGAGCACCACGAACACCGGGCGCGGGTTGGTGAAGGCACTGAAGCCCCGGTTCACGAGGTCGACCTCGATTCGGACGGGTCCGCCAGGGCTGAGCTGCTCGGGCAGCCGGGCGCGTAGGAGCTCGATGCGGTAGCCGAGATGATCGCGGATGTACTCGAAGGGCGTACGGTCTACGGGCTCGCCATCGGCGCCCTCGAAGTAGCCATCGGAGACGGGCAGCTTCGCCTCCTGCGCCTGCGCCAGCGTGAGGGGCGTCTGCATCCACGTATCGATCGAGTACGGCTTGCCCTCTCGCTCGGAGAACGAGTGGGCCAGACTGAAGCTGCTGTAGTGGTGCAGCCTCAACCGAATGGCCGCACGCAGCCCGTCGATCGGGCCGCCCTGGTCGGACCAGAACAGCTCACCGTCGACGGGAACATAGGGGCACTCGCGGGTCATGTAGTCGAACTCCGGGTTGCCGGGGTTCGAGAAGAGGGGTGGCTCGGTCCACGTGCCGCCGCAGGTCTCGCCGGCGAGGAAGCCATCGTTGTGGAATCCGATGCGCGACGACGGGGTGCCGTTGTGAGCCGTGTCGGCAGAGACCTCGACGAAGGGCGCCCACGCGGGCTGTTCGAGCACCCAGCGTTTGTACTTGGGGACCCGCACTTGCGTCATCCGGTCCGGCGGGAGCGCATCGAGCACACCAGCAACGACGGCGGCCAGGATGGCGTGGTCGGCCTCGAGCTTGTGGGCGGAGCTGTGCCACTCGCCCCAGGCTCCGACGAAGCCCGCCTGCATGACGAAGATGACGTCGGCGTTCCGGCGGATGATGGGCTTGAGCTGGGCGAGGTGCCGCTGGATGTCCTCGAGCGTCGGGCCGGTCGGCGGGCCCATGTCGCGCTCGTAGGCGAACCGCAGCACCGCCTTCAGGCCGTTGGCGCGCAATGCATCGAAGCTCTGCTGGAGCCACTGGAGCTTCTCGTCGGCTATTGGCACGCCGACGTAGCGGTCGAGGTAGCAGTAGGTCTGGGCCAGGGTGAGGCCGTGAGGCTCATAGTGCCGGGCGTCGAGGATCCACCATTCGTCCGAGTACCCGGCCGATATCTGGCCGAGGAGGTGCGCGGCCGGCCCCCAGGCGGGCTCTCCCGGGGGTTCCGCGATGAGGGTCTCGATGCGCCATCCGCGTTCGGGGTTCCGGAGGCCGTCGCGGCCTCCGGGGTCGGACGGCCGGATGCCGTGGTACTCGATGGTCCGCATCGGCTGCCCATCGGTTTCGGCCATCGGAACTCCCAGGGCGAGAAGCGCCATTGCCACGGCCCGCACCGCTGCCACGTTACCCGCCCCCATGTCGTCACCGCCTCACCGATCGAACACCAGGGGCAGGCTACGCACCACAAAGGGGGCCGAGGTCCCATCCGCCATGCTCAGTTCACCGGAGAAGACAACGCGGACGCGCCCATCACGCGGCTGAACCTGGACGGACACCTCGTCCCCGGCGTCGGCCGGACCGCCAGCGAGATCGCCCAGCCTGGCTCCGTAGGTGCTCTCGAGGGTGAGCGTACCGACGATGCCGGTGGCCCGTTGGCGGTGCTGGCCCAGGGACTCGAGCCTCACGGACACCGGAGCGGCCTCGGCTCCAGGCACGTGGACGGCACCGTCGGCGGGGCTGGGCTCGGCCGGCAAGGTGAACACCACCCGGGGGCCGTTGTGCGGCATGTGCGTGGCTCCGGTGGTGAAACTCCGTCCGAGCATCGGGATGTGGTTCGCCGCCGTGTCGGCGGCGTGCTGGAAGATGATGAAGCCGTCGGCTCCGATCTCACGGGCGAGTTGGGCCTGATAGAGGACCTGGTCGGGGGGAAGGCCGGGGGCCGAGGCGCCGATGCCCGGGTAGAACGGGATACGGCCGCCGATGTCGGCGTTCTGCCGGGAGACGGTCTGGCGGAACCAGCGGTCGTTGTCCGAGTAGTCCATGGGGCAGACGAAGTCGAGAAGCCCCTCGCGCACCCACTTCACCCAGTCCTGGCCCACATAGGTTCGGCATCCGGGGTAGTCGGAGAAGACGGCTGCCGAGACTTTGAGGTATGGCTTCTCCCGGTGAACCTGCTCGGACACCGCGCGGACCAGGCGGGTGATCTGCTCGCAGCGCCAATCGCGATAGGCCTGCCGCAGGTCACCGGAGTAACACTGGCTGGGCCAGTTGGCCACCGTGAGTCCGGTATCGCGCTGGAAGCGCTCGCGACAGCCGTCGCAGTAGCACCACTCGTCACTCTCGTACCGGATGTAGTCGAAGTGGATGCCATCGACATCGTACTTCCGGGCGACCTCGAGCATGGTGTCGATCTCGAGCTGGAGGTTGTCGGGATGCGACGCACAGAGCCACCGACCGGTCTCCCCCGAGGCCGAGACTGCAAGGCGGCCCTCGCGGCGCATCTGTTCCACGAAGCTGTCGGGGGCGGTCAAGAGGTTCCAGTTGACCTTCCAGGGATGGACTTCGATCCCGCGCTTGTGGGCGGCCTCGATGCACTGGGCGATCTGGTCTCCCCGGCGCTCGAACAGGCTTGAGTGGGGCAAGTAGGCGCTGTCGTAGTGGGCCAGCCCACCCCACCACATGTTCGGCACCACGGCGGTGAAGCCGGCATCGGCCAAGTTGGCGATGGAGTCTTCCCAGTTGCCCAGTGCACCTCCGCCCGAGTGCTCCCACACGGCGCGGAACTCGCCGGCGCGAGGCCGATGGGCCAGGGCGTAGGCGTCGCGGAAGGCTTGGCGAGCCTTGGCTGCCTGCTGGCAGGCGGCCGGTGGATCGGCAACCTGCGAGGCCCTGGCGGCCCCCAAGGCGGCCTCCGCCTGGCCCAGGAGTTCGCTGACGCGCGCCTCGCCCGGGGTGTCGGCAGCATTGCTGAGAGCGAACTGGCGCAGCGCGGCGGCATCAGTGAACGGTCCGACCTTGGTGGCGCGTGCGATGGCGTTCTCGGCCGCGCGGAGCCACACGTCTGGAACGAAGAGCCCGATGAGGGCAGTGAGCATGGTAGCCTTGCCGTCCAGATCGTCGCGGGTCAACACGTGAGCGATGAACAGCCCGTTCTCCGACTGCACGATGGCGGGCTGCGGAGCACGATTGCCGGCGCGGTCCTCCCACCACGCGATGACACGCGCGCCCGGACCGGGCGTGACGCCGGTGATATTCCAGGAGCCCTGACCGACGCGCTCCGGCACGCCCGGAACGGCTCCTGGCTCGAAGACGAATGTGGCGAACTGGTCGGCATGCTCGGCCCGCACATAGGTGAGGTTCTCGACCGACAGCAGTCGGGCGATCTCGGGCGCCAAGGTGTAACAGGCGATCAGCTTCCCACCGCCCTCGGCGAACTCGGTCAATGCGGCCAGGGTCTCCGGCGCGAGATAGGGGCAATGGGGGAGGATGGCCACGCGATGTCCGGCCAGGCCGCCGGCGGCCACCTGAGCGTCGTCCACCATGTCGGCTGGAATGTCCGCTGCGTCGAGCATGGCCTGCATGCCCTCGGCGAAAGTCCGGACAGAAGAGGCCTCATCGGGCGTCTGGGTGATGGCCTCGGTGGCGAGCACGATGGCGACATCGGAAGCCAGGGCGACGAGGTGGTCGACGAGGGCGTAGGTATCCTTGTCGCCACCCTTCCAGACGGAGAGCCGGATACCGTCGATGTGATCCCAGCCAGCCGGCGTGCCCTCGATGCCGAATGCGCCCTTGGAGATTGTGAGTGTCTGCCATCCGGCATCGAGCCCCACCCAGGCCGAGTACCACCCACGGCCCGAGCGGAAGTAGAGGCTAAAGTTGCGGCACACGTCAGCGTTCTCTACGAAGACATCGATGGCGAAGCGCCCGTAGGGCGCCAGGTCGAGGGTCACATCGCGGTCGCAGGCGGCCCGCTCAAGATCCTGGCTGAACGGGCAGGGCAGGTACAGGCCCGGGCTGGTCGCGGCCGACCGTGTCTCGCGGAGTCCGACTGGAGTTGCGGCGGACATGGGCTTCCAAACGGCCTGGACCGCCTCGACGCCATCGTAGCCAAAGTCGTCGATAACCAATTCGTCGGCGGCCCAGCCGGCACTGAGGACTGTGAGGCAGACAACGCCGAGACAGGCGTGGCCGAAGGTCGCAGTCATGGCGGATCACCCCGGAGGGCGCTTCGCGGGCGGTGGCACGGAAACCTCCGGGGGGGGCATTGGCGGTCGTGAGGCTCAGGCGGTGCGCGGAAGGCGCGTACACCGCACGGCCCGGTCTTGTGGAGGGGGCCGAACAGGGGTTCGCATGGAGGGCGCGTGGGAGGCTCACCACGCCGCGTTCCCCCCATGGCG
>JAKPQA010000174.1 GCA_029547025.1 Armatimonadota bacterium | reverse complement strand
GATGAGAAGCTGGAACTCGTCAGCTCCGTGGTCGGCCTCGATCGCCCCGAGAGCCCCTCGCATGGCCCGGTGTGGGTGCTCTCTTTCAAGCGGACCACGGAGGGGGCCCTGCCGGTCAGCAGCGGAGACCGCCGCGTGGCGGTCTATATCGACGGGCTCACGGGTGAGATCCTGCGCGCGCCGAACCTGACCAAGCCGAAGCTCTCAGAGACGGATGCGGAGCAGGTTGTCGAGAGCGAGTGGGTGGCCAAGCACCCGGGGGACCAGCTGGGTTTCCGCTCCGCCAGGGCCCTGCTCGACAGCCCGAAGAGCCCGTCGCACGGCCCGGTGTGGGTGTTCACCTTCTGGCACGTCTGGGATGGCGATCCCCTGGCGGCGCCCCGGACGCGCGATGTCGAAGTGGTCGTCGATGGACTGACCGGCGAGATCCTGGAGGTCCCGGACCTGGCGTCCAGAGAGCCGAAGTCAATCAAGCCTTAGGGTTCGAGGGGCCGGCCGCAGCACGGCGGTCGGCCCCAGAGCATACTAGCCTGAGCCGCTTGGGGACGACGAACCGCCGCGAACGGAGGTGTGGCGTATGGGCTCGCGCGCGCAGTCTCGTGGGGGACTCACCCGTCGTCGGCTCCACGTGCTCGTCTTGCTGCTGCTGGCTGCGGGAGTCGTTGCGGCGACGCAGGTTGGTCGCGGCCGGGGTGGCGATGACGACCGGGAGGAGCCCACCGCGCTCGCCACGAGGCTTCTGGCTGCCATCTACACACAGCCGATGGAGGCCCTGCAGGTTGAGGCACTGGGCGGCCGCGCGCAGCGAGAGGGGGAGTGCCGCGTGGTAGCCCGGTGGGTGGATGACCAGGGGGCCAGATCCAGGGGGTCGCTCACGATTGACGTCAATCGCGAGGAGATCCGCACCTACGTGGGGCCTCCGCTGACGGACCTGCCCGACCCATCGTCAGACGGGCGCCTGAAGACTGCCGAGGAGTTTGCCCGGGCGCACCTCGGGCCGTTCACCGACGCGACCCAGCTCGTTTCCGAGAAGCAGTCAATGGACGTGCTCTTCATGTACACATGGGCCAACGTGCTGCCCAGTGGAGCATGGACGGGAGACTGGTGGTCCGTGGAGGTCGACACCAACCCCAAAGCCGGAGGCGTGCATGCGTTCATCCGCCAGCACGCGCCCCGGACCGTCACGGAAGACGAGGTGAAGCTGTCGCGCGACGACGCGATCGAGGTTGCCAGGAAGGCGCTGCGCCGGAGCGAGGGGGCGATGGAGTCCTCCGAGCTGACGGAGACGCGGCTGGTGCTCAGCTCGCCCGGCTCACCAACCAACGGACCCGTCTGGCACGTGACCTTCTCGGCCGGGCGGAGGGAGCGGCTCGACTTCCAGGTCGACGGTATGACGGGAAAGGTGCTGCGGCCATGAGCGCGCGATGGCGCGTGTCCCGGTGGGCTGCAGTTGCGGCAGTGGCGGCCGCTCTCGCGGCGGTGCTGGCCTGCGGGTGCCGGGAGACCAAAGAGAGCCGGATGCGCCGTAACGTGCGGCGAGTGTCGGAAACACTGGCATTGCCTGACGTCGAAGCGAGGATGCGCTGCCTCCAGGATCTGTCTACCGATGACCTGCTCACCCAGGAACCCATCTACCCGCACCTGGCGGATGCCGCCAAGGCCAGGGCCAGGGACCTGGTACTCCGCGCGCTGGACTACACCGACACGGGCAGGCCTGAAATGGCTGTTCACGTTATCAGCGGCATGGGGCCCGATCTGCACGACGACGCCGACCGGATCGGCGCGCATCTGCACACCGCCCAGGATGCGGAGCTCAGGCACCTTCTGGCTTCGGCACTGGCCGCGACGGGCAACGAGGACGCCATGCGGCGGCATCTGAGCAAGGCCCTGGTCGCTGAGCCCATTCGGCCCAACCGGCTGTGGTACGCCACGTTCCTGTGGTGGCACGACTTGGGGCCGGTGGAGGCGCGACTGCTGACGCGCCGCGCCGGAGGGAAGCTGCCGGCCACGGAGTCGGCGGCCCTTGCGGAGCTCAAGAAGGAACTGGCCGCCGGGAGCCAGGAGGCTGCCGACGCGCTGTGCTTCTCGGGCCATCTCGACCTGCTCAGCGCGGAGCAGAAGACGGATCTGGCGGGGCGACTCGGCAAAGGCGGGCACGCGCGCATCTTCACTCCAGCGCCCAAGGCGGAACGGGAACCGCCCGCCAGGGGCACGCGTCCCGACTAGCACGCGCAACGCCCGGTAGTGCCGTGTGGGATCGGCGGCCTTCTCAGGCTCTGCCTGGCCGCGCTGGGAGCCGCGAGGGACTGGTCCCTCGCGCGCGTCTGGGGCGGAGCCCCGCGATGTTGGCGCTGCCCTACGGCCCTGCCACTTGCTGCAGCGCTCCCGTGCGCTGGCTGCGCTCGATGTAATCGGGCCATAGGGGGCAGTTGAGGTCGGTCCACGTCTTGATGCGGAGCATCTCGTCGCGGGTGAGCTGGACGTCGTGGTGCCCGGCGTTCAGCACCTCCCACAGCCGGCTGCGCACCGTCCCGAATGTGAGCGGCTCCAGCTTCTCGCACCCGCCCGAGTTCCACCCGCAGTCG
>JAKPQA010000157.1 GCA_029547025.1 Armatimonadota bacterium | reverse complement strand
CTGCGCTATGCTGATGGCCAACCTGATCCTCCTGGCCGTGGGGATCGTCGCCCTCAATCTCTCCACGGGGGACATCCGGGTGAGCATGCGGTCCGTGGGCGACAAGAAGGCCGTCAACGCCGCCGAGGCGGGGCTGCACTGGCTGACCGTCAACTTCGACCCGGCCAACCTGGCGGCCGTGGCCGTGACGAACCAGGCGGTCGGCGGGGGCGGCGACCCGAACACGCAGTACACGATCGAGCAGCCCACGGAGCCCACGACGGGCCCGGCCCAGATCCCCCTGCCGGGCTTCTCCATCGGCGGCTCCCAGACATGGGGCCAGGCTCGCTACGACGCGCGGATCACGGGGCGCAACACGGCCTACAACACGTCCATGACGATCGAGGCGGGCCTCGGCCACGGCCCCGTCGAGATGGGGACCATGTCCCGCTAGGGAGCACCCACCATGAGAACGCTGCGGACCCTCCTCTTGTCGACCCTGATCGTCCTGCTCGGCGGGGCGGGGATCGCTTTTGCCCAGACCTGCACGACCGACGAGTCCTGCTCGGAGACGGGTCTTTTCACGAACGTGGCCCCCGAGGCCATGATCGTCCTGGACATGTCCGGGAGCATGAAGTGGAACCCGCCGGGCGATGTCTTCCGATGCCCCGTCGGCGCCAATTCCTGCTATTACAAGAGCGCCGACTGCGTGGCCAATCAGAGCCTGCCGACCTACAATGATTACAGGACGAGCTACACCCCCCCGTATACCTATAACTGCGTCAACGCGGTCCTCAAGCTATACAGCAACCCCACCTGCTCGGGGCCCTTCTACAATACGAGCACCGAGATGCCGGGCTACAGCACCAACTGCGCCCGCTATCTCATCGCGCGGGACGTCCTCTTCAAGTTGCTCGATGACAACAAGGACGGCAAGATATTCACCGACGACGACACGAGCCTCAACATCCGGTTCGGCTTCGGGAAGTTCCAGGGCGGCTATTACCAGGAGTGGAAGCCCATCGGCAACTCCTACCGCAACACCTACTGCGGGGCCCCGTACAGCACGTACACGGCCTGCACGAACCTGACCTGGTACAACCCGGGCGACATCAAGTGCATCGCCGCCCAGATGACGACGAGCACGGTGACGGGGGCCACGCCACTCGCCCTTGCCCTGGAGAGCACGAAGACGACACTGGACACGAAGAAAGCCGCCGACACCTATAAGAATTGCCGCCAGCGCTTCGCGATCCTCTTGTCCGACGGTGCCGACACGATGTACTGCGGCGCGGCCGTCAACGACACCGACCGCACCCAGTACAAGCGCAGGCGCGCCTCCGTGGCCCGGGCCAAGGCCCTGGCCGACGCGGGCTACAAGCTCTTCGTCATCGGCTTCGGCGCCAACATGCCCGACATCGAGAAGAACACCCTCAACTGGATGGCCTACTACGGCGGGACCGACAACCCGCTGGTTCCCAACGCAGGCGACAAGACGGCCATCGACCCCAGCCTGTTCGAGGCGGACCCCTGCGCCGTCTCCCCGACGGTGGGGACCTGCGACGACACGAGCACCCAGTGCTTCGCCACGTCCAACGATCCCGGAAACACGCCCCTTTCGGGCTACGCCTTCCTGGCGGGCGACGCCGTGGAGCTCGAGGCGGGCCTGCGGGAGGCCATCAATTACATCCGCGAGGCCAACTACTCCTTCTCCCAGTCCTCGGTGGCCTCGTCGCG
>JAKPQA010000136.1 GCA_029547025.1 Armatimonadota bacterium | reverse complement strand
TTCGCCGTGTGTATGTTGGGGATGGCGTCGACGGCTTATTCCTATCAGTTCACGGCGGCGGGTGGCTGGTACGTCGACTGGGGTCTGGAGATCGTCCTGCAGGATGGCTGGGGTTCCGACCCGGGGAAGCATCTGGACTGGACGAAGTCAAACGACGGTGGCACGACCTGGACGGCGCTGAACCCCGGCGCGGACCTGCTCTACAACAATGGCACGGAGACTGTGTGCTACACGCTGGAGGACTACCTGGGATCGGACACCATCCCCATCGGTGGCGAGCTGTATGATGCCGAGGCCATGCTGCTGACGTGGGATGCCGACAACTGGTATGTCCTGGGGATCACGAGCTTCCCGGATCACACCACCGTGGCGACCTCGGGCGATCTGGCTGTCAACCCCAACTATCCGTGGGTGGATGGGCCGGCGGGCAACGGCGTCACGGGCAACAACCAGGCGGAGCTGGGCGTGAAGCTCGCGGGCAAGAACGTGGGCGCCGCGGAGAAGAACGCGATCTGGGGCTACGGGCTGGACAACAGCGATGCGGCCACGACGGACTACCGGAATCCCAAGACCGATCATGGTCCGAATCCCGGCGGCAAGACGCCCTCTCAGGCGGACGGCTGGGGCAGCAACTATGTGTGGGGCACGGGCACCACGGTTGCGTCCGGCGTCGAGGCCACGGGGGTCAAGCAGATCTTCTCCGATGGCGATGGCAAGGACGGCGATGGCCGGAGGACCTACGCCTGGGCCGCGAAGATCTCGAAGGACGTGGTCCCGAACTTCAACGTGGGCACTTGGGGCGAGTCGTGCTTGAACGACTCGATCACGGTGCATCGGACGCCTGAGCCGGCGACAGCGGCGCTGTTGCTGTGCAGTGTGGGCGGCCTGGCGGTTCGCCGGCTTCGCCGGCGGTCCCGCTAGTCGCGGGCGCCTTCAGCGCGCGCTCCAGAAACGATCATTGACGCACGAAGCCCCGCCTGGCGGGGCTTCGTGGTTTGTACAGCACACTCCACCCAATGCCGCGCGAGCCAGCATCCCCACTGCTGTGGCCCCACAAGTCGAGTCACGCAGCGAGGCGCTCTGTCCCATTCGAGCTAACCCAGGCGCCGAATGGAAGGGGCCCGCGGAGCGCGAAGGGCGCCATCCGGCCCAACCGGAAGCCCGCAGGCCACGGCACGCTCAGGGCCGGATCAGGCTCCACCAGCCGGCGGCGGGTCCCCTCTGTCCCCGCCATCGAACCCGGCGGTTCCCGGTCGACGGGCCCGCTACTCCGCCTCCCGTCCGACCTCCCACACGGGCTCCCTCGTCGACGCCGTATAGCGCGACACGGTACCGGCTCCCGTCTGTGCCTCCCACAGGTGACCAACGTAAGTGTGCTGCCGAACCTCCTGCCCGGGCTCGAGGTCATGGTACTTGCGCAGATCACCCTCGAAGGTGATCCAATAGATGCCCACCGGCTCGTCGAGGGTATTCCGGATCGTCACCGTGCACTCGGCGCCAGCGTCGGCCGCCCCGCCAAACGAATACTCCTTGGGCGGCTCAACCCCGAGCAGGTGCCGGACGAAGTAGTCGTACGCCCGGCGCTTGGCATAATGCCCCTGGTATCCGTGGTCGTTGCCGGGCAGGATCAGCAGGTCGAAGTCCTTATTCGCCGCGATGAGCGCATCCGCAAGCCGCATCGTTGACGCCCAGGGATTGACGTTATGATCGATCTCCCCATGAATAAGCAGCAGCTTACCCGATAGCCGTGCCGCCTGCGTCACGTTCGACTGCTCGGCGTAGTGTGGACCCACCGGGTAGCCCATCCAGAGCTCATTCCACCATGCCTTGTCCGTGCGATGGTCGTGGTTGCCCGACTCGGCCACGGCCACCTTGTAGAAGTCGCCGAAGGCCAACAGTGCCCTCGCGGCGTTGTAGCCGCCCGCCGAGTGCCCGATGATCCCCACGCGCGACAGGTCCATGTAGGGATACCGTTCCGCCGCCGCTCTCAGCCACGCGATCCGGTCCGGGAAGCCTCCATCGCCCAGGTTCCTGTAACACACGTCGTGGAAGGCCTTCGACCGATTCGAGGTGCCCATGCCGTCGATCTGGACGACGATGAACCCCAGCTCGGCCAGCTCCTGCTGCGCCCGCGCTGCGGCAAAGGTCTTCGGCACGAATGAGTCCTGAGGGCCGGCATAGATCATCTCGATGACCGGATACTGCCTCGACTCGTCCAGATCGGTCGGCCGAAAGATGACGCCCCAAATGTCCGTGGCCCCGTCCCGGCCCTGGGCCACGAACGGCTCCGGCCAACGCCAGCCCTCCGCAAGCAGATCGGCCACATCTGCTTCCTCGAGCACCATCACCAGTGACCCATCGGCCGTCCGCCGTAGCTCCGACACCGGCGCACGATCGACGCGGGAATAGGTGTCGATGAGGAAGCGGCCGTCGGGTGAGAAGCGCACCTCGTGGTGGCCGTCGCCCGGGGTGAGGCACGTGAGTCCCGATCCGTCCAGCCCAACGCGGTAGTAGTGGATCAGGTACGGGTCCTGCCCCAACTCGCGCCCGCACGCAGCGAACACCAACGTTCGTGCCGATTCATCCACTCGGACGACGTCGCGCACCACCCACTCGCCTCGCGTGATCTGAGTCCTGAGCGCACCGGCGCGGGCGTCGTAGAGGTACAGGTGGTTCCAGCCGTCGCGTTCCGACGACCAGATGATCTCGCCCGTCGCGTCGAGGTAGCGCGTGATCTGCTTCATCGGGGCGATGAAGGTCGAACTCCGCTCCTCGATGATCGTCCGCGACGAGGCCAGGGCAGGATCGACCTCGATCACCCGAACCCGCTGGTACCCACGATCCGTGTGCTCGAATGTGAAGGACGTGCCGTCCGGGCTCCACCGCACCTCCGGCGGTCCGCCCCAGCTCACCGGATCAGTGTTCACGGCCCGTCCCAACCGCGTCGCCACGTCGAACACAAAGAGCCGATGCACATCCACGCGGTCACCGGGCAGTTCATACTCATACACATCTAGCCTCGGCCTGAGGCTGCCCTCTGGCGCCGAATCGATGACGTACATCGGCAGGCGCTCGCCCGGCACGGTCCGCCACGCGACCAGCGTCCCGGAATCCGGCGACCACTGCGGCGCACCGTAATAGTCGCTCGCGGTGCCATCCGTGGTCAGCCGACATTCCTCGCCCGTGTCCCTCAACCGCAACCACAGATCGCCATCACGCGCAAAGGCCACCCAGCGCCCGTCGGGCGATCGCCCATCCTCGGCCTGGGGTTCTTCCACCGGCTGTCGTGACGGGAGGGCCGTAGTCCCGGACCGGGTGCAGTCGTACGTGGCCAGGTCGCAGCGCCAGAGCTGATCCCCAATCCGGAATTCGATGGCCGAACCATTCGCGACGAACTCCACGCCACGGAAAGGGAGCCTCTCGGCCCTACATGCCTGACCCGTCACCCGGGTGAGCGCCTTGGCGACGCGTTGGTGGTCGAAAGCGGGGCCCCGGGTCCCGGCTTCGGCGTCGACAACGACGAAATCGCGGTCGCCGCGCACGTCGTTGCGGTACCAGAACCGAGCAGTGCCATGGATCCAGTGCGGCTCCACACGCGCCTTGTGCACCAGGCGCCCCAGTTCGGCAGAGCCCATGCGCTCCGCCCGCTGGTACCGAGCCAGCATGGGGTTGTCCTGAACCGCGCCCACCGCGGCGCACAAGACCATGCCCACGAGCGGCGGACCCAGGCGGCAGACCGCTGTGCGATGGAGCATGAACGGCCTCCTGCAGCGCCGGGCGTGCGACTACATCGGTGGAACAGGTGGCGGGACGCTGAGCCGACCCCAGCGGCGGGTCAACGCCAGGAGCTCGGCAGGGGGCGGGCCATCGAGCCCCTGGACCACGCCGCGCCAATGCCCGGACTCGTCACGCCACAGCGCCAGGTCAACGGGTTCACGAAGTTCGAGGACGAATCCCTCGGTGACAAACCGCCGCAGCCCGCCCGCGGCCATCGCCTCAAGCACCCCGTCATCGCGCCACCTGGCCGCGACCAGGCCGACGGCCTCGACATCGACCGCGTGCGGACCCAAAGCCACGGTTCCCCTGATCGTGTCGCCACCGGCCTCTCGCGCTGCCGAGACAACGATGTGCGTGCGATCCAGCAGACGCGCCGAGCCTTCGCGCGGCGGAATGGCCACCGGCAGACCCCACCGAGTCTCGGCGATGGCGCGGGTCTGCGGCGGAACCCCGGCCGCCAGAAGGGCCTCGATGGTTCGGCGCACGCACGAATCCACATCCTCGCTCCCGCCAACCGATGACAGGCCGGCCTTGCCGTCAAGCGGGGCGCCATCGGGCCCCATGGTCCACGGACCGACCCAGGCCACGCGCGTTGCGCCCCGTCGGGCCACCCGATCCAGGAACCGTCCAGTGGCCAGCGGCTCAAACTCGGGGTGGTACAGAATGGCAGCCGCGTACTCCTGGGCACCATACCGCAGTCGGCCGGACCTGGCGATGCTCAGCGCGCCCGTCGCGATCTCACTGGTCGGGATCAGGTCGGCCGGGTACCCGGCCTCCCACAGCGCGTTCGCTACCCCCACGCCGGCGTCGCCATAGGCCGGCGTGCTCCAGTTGAGCGCCGCGGCATGGCCGAAGACCACAGCCACGGGGCAGTCCAGTGGGCTCCTGCTGATGTAGTTGAGCAAACGCACCCGGCACTGCCCGCGCATCAACCCACCGCGCAGCAGGGCGGCCGAGCTGTCGAACACCGGTGCCTCGCGGGGGCACAGCGGGTGGTAGTTCACCCGCCCGCCACCCAGCGCTCCGGCCCACAACTCGCGAACGTACTCCTCATAGTCCGTCGAGTAGTACATGTTGAGCCAGACCGAGCTCCCCCACTTCTTCGACAGCGCCGTGCGGCAGGAGAAGGGAGTGATCTCGTCCGTCTGCGCCAGATCGCGAGTCGCCGCCCACCAGTCAAGCCCGTTCTTGTGTACCTCGCGGACATCAGGGTAGGGGAACCAGGTGGGATGCGTCGCCGACAGTGCCTTCGAACCAAAGACCGCCTTGATGGTCCGGAAGTAGGCGTCCTCGATCTCTGCGTTCCGCTGCCAGACCATCCGCATGAGAACATTGATGGCCCGTGCGCGCTCACGGCCAGCCTCGCCCCTGCCATCCCCGGCGTACATCAGCAGGCAGTCGCGAACGAGATCTCGCCCTCCGGTCTCTCGCGAGTAGGCAGAGGCCAGGTGCTCCGAATACCAGTAGTCGTTGTGCGCCGGCTGCGTCTCGAAACAGGGCGGAAAGCCCCATTCGTCCTTGCAAACCCCGGCCAACGGAACGTCGGCGTAACTCCGCAGGGTGTTCGCCTCAAACTCGAGGAGGCTCGGGGCGAACACGTCGGGCGTCAGATGAGTGAACGCCACCAGGGCGTAGACCGAACCACCCTCGGGGTGCACCTCACGCGGTGCCCGGACGACGACTCGCGCCTCCGTGGCTTCGACCACCTGGCACCGCCCGGTCACGTCGACCAGTGCGTCGGCCGTGATCTCACCAGCTGGGCCCCGGGCCGCGTACACCCGCACAAGACGGCCCGACAGCGGGACATAGTGCGTCGTCCGTCCCGTGTAGTGATCATTCAGGTCCGTGCTCTCGATGCACACTTCGCCCGGGCCGTCGGCACCGAACACCACCGGGCGGATCCGCAGCATCTCCTGCAGCTCGTCGGGATGAGCCCGCCGGAAGGCCTGTCGCGCCAGGCGCACATCCAGGTCCATCACAACGCCGATGCCGAACCGCCGCGCATAGCGAACCGCCGCCGCAACCTGATCGTGCACCTCGCGGTCGGTCACCTCCACAAGCGGCGCACGGATGCTGGTCGTGAGCAGCTTGTAGGGCGCGTGCGCGGCGACCAGGTCGATGAAATCCCGGTACCCGTCGGGCTCGAACTCGCGCTCCGTCCAGAACCAACAACCCACGTCGGGCATGACCCCGTCAGACACGCGGTACTGCTCGGGTCCTCCGGTACCAGGCGCGGGAGCAACGCTCAGGCCAGCCAACAGCGCCACTCCAGGGATGGTCCACCACATCCGCTGCACGATCGTCTCCTCTCCGCCAAGGGAACGGGAGTTCGCGCCAGACGCTCGCGGTTCCCCGCCGCCACGCACTCAGTGGGCCCGCAGCAACTCCAGCATCGCTCGGTCGAGCCGGTGCCCGTCGACATCCTCGTATGCGACGTCGTCCCGCCCGCTATCGAGGAGCCCGAAGCTTCCGCGAAAGTTCCACAGGGCCCAGCCCCAGCCGGCCTCCTGCCACAGCTCGAGGCAGTCCTTCATCCAGGCCAGCACGACCGAATGGGGCGTTCGGTTGAAAGCGCCCCATTCGCCGACATGAACACCGACTTCGGTGGCCTCGAGATCCTTCCACGGCTGGATGCGCTCGCGCCGAAGCCAGTCGCGATCGCACACGCTGCCATCACCACGCCGGAGCGGCCACGTGGGCGCAGGCCACTGATCCGAGCCGCCGATCCACGAAGCCCTATAGTGGCTGATCTCCATCGGGTCGTATCCCCGAGTGCTCTGCGCGATCCCCAGACCGGCGAGACCCCGCACCGGGTTGCGCCCCCAGGCCAGACCGTCGGCAATGACCAGACGCGCCGGATCCTGCTCGTGGATGGCCTCCACGAGCCGTTCCACCACGCTAACGTACACGGCCTCCTCGATCATCCCCGGCTCGTTCAACAGATCAAAGGTCAGGTGCTGATTCGAGATGCCCCGATAGCGCTGCGCCAGGTGGCCCCAGTGGAACGCGCAGGCGTCCAGAGCCCGGTCGTCCGCCCATAGGCTCAATGGCTCCGGCGGCGGGTTCACGCAGTAGCCCGGCGCCCGGTGGAGGTTCAGGTTCACATGGACGCCGTACTGCCTTCCCAGCTCCACCGCCCGGTCCACCTGCGCCAGCGATGCCTCGTCCAGCTCCAGCCAATGCTCGGGGTGGCCCGAAGCCCAGCAGCGATACGACATGGGCAGGCGGACGAAGTCGAAACCCCACTGAGCTATGTGGGCGAAGTCCCACTCCGAGAAGGCCGAGTGGTGCTGCTCGGTGAACTTCTCCAGCAGGTTGAAGCCCCGCCAGCGGGGCAGATGGCTGCCATCCACCATGGTCGCTCCCTTCTGAGCCAGAGCCGACGGCACCAGGCGGGTCGCCGCGGCGCCAGCCAGGCCCTGGATCAGACGCCGTCGCGTCATCATGCCGGTGCCTCCTGACCGGTGCCGGCCAGGATCGCCCCCAGCCGGACGCCGTAGGTGTCCACAACCACGGCCCGGGCGGGCAGGCGTTCGATGATCGCAAGGGCTAGTGCCGCACCGGGCACGATCACGTCCGCTCGGTCCGGGTCGACGCGCAGAAGCCGGCCGCGCTCCTCCAGTCCCACCGACGCGGCACGAGCCAGGATTGCATGGATGGAGGCCCAACTCAACGCATAGCCCTGCACCCGCTCCGCGTCATAAACCTCCATCCGCTGCGCCAGTGCGGCCAGCACCGTGAATGTCCCCCCGGTGCCGATCACGACTCCATCGCCCTGCCGGCAACGCGGCACTCCGTGATCATCGAGTACACCACCGGCCGACGCCACGAGTCGCTCGACGCCCAGTTCATCGAGTGGCCCCAGGCAATGGGGTAGGGCCTGGCCAAGGCTGCGCGATCCCACCAGATAGCTCTCAGCGTACCGCACACGGCCACCCCGGCCCATCACGAGCTCCGTACTGCCCCCACCGATGTCGAGCACCACAGCCTCTCCATCAACAGACAAGGCCTGGGTCGCCCCCACGAAGGCCCAGCACGCCTCCTCCTGCCCCGTCAGCACGCGCGCCGGTGCCCCGGCGGCCTCGGATACCCGCTGGGCAAACTCCGTGCCATTCGACGCCTGGCGCACCGCCGCCGTGCAGAACGGGTACAACCGGCGCGCACCCGATCGTCGCGCCGCCTCCGAGTACTCGCGCACCAACTCGAGGGCTCGGGCCATCCGCTGGTCCGACAGCCGGCCGGTCTCGGCAAGACCATCAGCGAGACGGGCGAAGGCCCCGGTGTCCAGAATCCGGACCGGCCGACCGCCCACCATCCGCGCCACGAGAACCCGGACCGTGTTCGACCCGATGTCCAGCGAACCGGCCGACTCGCCCAGCGCCTCAGCGCCCATGACCGTAGGCCGCATTGGGGACGACGCAGATGAACCGGAACGGTACCCCGCCGGGGTTGGCGAACTGGTGGAGCTCGTCAGGCTCCACCAGCACGGCCGTGCCCTCGCTCAAGCGCGTCTCACCCGAAGCGGAGCGAACACAGCCCTCGCCGGCCAGCACGAACACCTCGTGCTCCCACGGGTGCTGATGCCTTGGCGTATAGCCCCCGGGCTCGATCTCAAACACGCGCAGGGCGAACCCGGGAGCGCCGTCGGCATCAGAGATGACCCATCGCACGCTCACCCCACTGGCCTCGGGCCCCACCGACTCGCTCGCCACGCTCGTGTAGTGGACCGTCCTCATGCGTCCCACCCCTGGCGGCCGCCGTTCGCCCGCAGCTGGTGTCAGTCCTTCTGGCGGCAGGGCCACGAGGGTCTGAACCGGCGTGTGGCGAACCAGACTCGACAGGTGCACTCGCCCGCGCCGTCACCGATCGGTGCGACCTGGAGGGTCCACGATGCAAAGCGACACGCCCGGCCGGCGAATGACTCGTCGCGACTTCGTCCGTCGGTCCGCCGCCACCGCCGTGCTGGGGGGCATGCTCGCCGCCCCGAGCATTCCCGCCGCCGCCCAGGAAGTCGCCCCGCCCGGCGGCATCCCGCGCCGCCGCATCCCCAAACTCGACACCGACGTGTCGGTCGTATGCTTTGGCTCCTTCGGCCTCACCAATCCGGCAGTCCTCGAAGCCGCACTCGATGCCGGGGTCAACCTCATCGACACCGGACCCGGCTACAGCGAGGGCAACGCCGAACGCGTCATCGGCCAGGTCATGGAGAAACGCCGCGACGAAGCCATCCTCACCACCAAGTTCGAGAAAGTCGTGGACGGCATCACCAAGGACGAGTTGCTCCAGCAGCTCGACGGCAGCCTCCAGCGGCTCCGGACGGACCACGTCGACATCATGCAGATCCCCATGGCCGACTCCGCCAAAGTCTTCCAGGTGCCCGCCCTCTATGAGGCATTCGCCGAGGCCAAAGAGGCAGGCAAAGTCCGGCACCTCGGGTTCTCCGCCCACGATGCCAACCTGGGCGACTGCATCACCGAAGCCATCGAGCATGACGAAATGGCCGGCATGGTGATCCGCTACAACGTCATGCAGCCCCCCGACCTCGATGACCGGCTCCAAAAAGCCGCCGAGGCCAAGCTCGCCGCCATCGTCATGAAGGTCAGCGCCGGCAACCGCGACAAGGAGCTCCAGGAGTTCGCCCGAGAGGGCGACCTGCAAACGGCCGCCGTCCGCTGGGCCCTCTCGAACCCGAGCATCACGTCGGTTTGCTGCGGCATGCTCAGTTTCGCGGACGTCGAGAAGTTCACCCAGGCCGTCCAACAGCCGGTCTCCCAGGCAGACCTCGACCTACTGCGCCGCTACCGTGTCGCCGTCGACCACGTATACTGCCGCAACTGCGGCACCTGCCAGCGAAGCTGCCCCCACGGCGTCATGGTCAAAGAGATCACCCGCTACGCCATGTACTACCGATACTACGGCTTCGAGCGCGAGGCCATGCGCCTCTACGCCGCCCTGAAACCCTCGGCCCGAGCAGCGGCCTGCACCGCATGTTCCGGGCACTGCGCCGGCGCGTGCCCCCACGGGCTCGATACACCCCGCATCATGGCCGAAGCCCACCGGATGCTGAGCTGAGGAGAAATGAGGTCATCCCCACTCAAACTACTGTGCGTGCTGATCTCTGCTGCCGCCGTCCGAGCCGACGCCCCCGCCAACGCGGCGGAGCCGCCAGCGCCCATCGATGCCCTTGCCGCCATGACTACCGTCGGGCCTTGGGCTCGCCAAGCACCACCCCAGGCCTACGGGCAAGACAACCTGTGGGAGTACATCGACGGTGCCGCCTCCCTTTTCGTCTCCTACCACTTCGCCACCATGGCCACGGCCACGTACAAAGCCGAAGGTGTGCGAGGGGTACTGACCGTCGATCTGTACCAGCTCCCGGACGACCTGCACGCCTACGGGCTCTACGCCCGTGAGCGTGCCCCCGATGTGACGCTCGAGAAACTCGGCGCCCAGGGCTATGTCACCGGCCCCGCCTGCCGGTTCGTGAAGGGACGCTACTACGCCAAGCTGGCATTGGCCCCTCCGCCCAAAGAGCCTCGGGAGCACCTGCTCCTCGTGGCCCGCGACCTGAGCAGCCGACTCACGGGCTCCGACGACATTCCTGCCGTGCTCTCCGTCTTTCCCATGCACCGGCAGATGCCCAATACGGCCGTGTTCGTTGCCGCCGACCTCCTCGGGCAATCGGCCCTGGGCAGTGGCTTCCTGGTGGACTACGATCTCGGCCTCGAGGACCCCAGCCGCGTGTTCCTCCACCTCGACGCCACCGAAGACGGCGCCCGGCACGCCTTCGACAAGTTCCGCGAGTTCGCTGCGCGCAGGGGCAAAGATCTCCAACCACTCCCCGGCCTGGGCGATGAAGCATTCACCTGTGACCAGCCCTACTACGGCCCGACCATCGTCGTCCGCCACGGCAAAGCCATGGGCGGCCTCGCCCGATCGCCGGACACCGCCCAAGGCCGCCGACTACTCGCCCAGATCCTCACTCGCCTCGCCGCCTACGAGCGCTCCCTGGCCCATCACCGCCTCTAGCGACACCGGCCCGCACGCCGTCGGCTACCCCTCCAGAAGCTCCAGCACCACCGGCGACATCAAACCGTGGTCGGTGAGCTGGTACTCGTCCGTCCAACGCGGATGGTCCGGGCTGAATGAGTCCGGACCCGTCCCCTGCTCCCAGGGCGAATGCAAGGGACCCAGGATGTTCTTCCGCCCGCCGATCACCTCGATGGTCACATCGTTCGAACCCGATGACAGCGCGTCCGTGATGTCCGCGGCGAACGGCGCCCACGGCCGCACAAACTCCTCGCCGTTCACGTGGAACACGACCGCGGTGCACTCGACTCCCGGCAGGCTCACCCGCAGACGCTGCCCCTCGATCACCGAGCCCACCTGGAGCCGATACCGTACCGACCCCCCGTAGAAGTCCAGCCCTTGACCCACCCACGACCCCAGGGCCAACTGCGTGGGCGGCGCCACCAGCGTCACCCCTCCCGGCCGTGGCCTACCACCGTCCACCGTCGCCACACCAAAGCGCCCCACCAGATACAGGTCCTCCAGCTCCATATCCGGCCGATACACAAAACTCAGCAATACCTGGTTGTCGCCTTCTCTCAGCGCCGCCGCGATGTCGATCGTCCGGATATCGTCATCCACGAAGTGGCCTTCGACCTCCGACACCACCGTCCCGTTCACGCGAATCTCGTAGTCCTCCGGACGCTCAATCGCCAGCCCGCACCTCGAAGGCACCTCGCTCGCGTGGAACCGATACTCCAACTGGCATGGCTCCCGCGGAGCCGTGTCCACCGTGCCCATGGCATACAGGTACCACGGCTGGTGCTCGTTCCCGAGCCGCGTCCCCAGGCCGTACCGCGCCCGAATCTGCTGATCGGCCTTCAGCGTCGGCACCGTCTCCGACCACTCGCCGTCCGCCACCCGGAACCGGCACATGTCCAGCGGCAGCGTGTTCGGCTCGGTGAGCACCACATCGAAAGGCCCGCGCACCTCCCGCCTCGCTATCAGCGACATCCTCCCCGGCGGATCCTTCGCCTCCGCGACGTCCATACCCAGGCTCACCAGCGCCGAGCCCGACGGATCGAGATCGAGCGAGAACGCCGCGTGGCCATCTAACACCGTCGCCGGAACCCGCGTCCGCTCCCCCGTCACCGCGTCCCACAACACCACCGGGCCGCCGCCCTCAACGCGAAGCTCCACCCGCCGCCCAGCCTTCCGGTTGTGCGACTGGACAAACAGCAGCCGCCCGCCCTCCACCTCCCGCAGCATGGCCCAGATGTCCGCCTGCTCCGCCCCCCCGACCGTGACCGACACCCGCCGCGGCAGCAGCGACTCCACGGCTCGCACCAACGCTTCCGGCGCGCCGTCGCACACCGTGGCTTGACCCACCAAGTCACGTAGGAGATCACTCGCCTCGGCATCGATGCGCTCCGGCTGTCGGCCCACGAACAGCACCTTCCCACCCTCACGCAGGAAACCCCGGAGCACCTCAACCGTGCTCGCACGGAGCGTCACACACGGCGGCACCACCACGAGCGAGTAGCTCATCTGCCCCACACGGACCACGCCATCAACCACCTGGCCGTGCCTCGCCAGAAGCGACTCGTCCGCGAAGTCCCAGTCATAGTGCTGCCCAGTCAGAGTGAACATGACCGCCCGCAGGCCCGACTCAATCTCAGCCATGACCGGCGACGGCTCGCGCGCCGATGAGCAATACAGACCCCACGCGCTCTCAACAGGGTGGACGACCAGTACATCCCGTACCGGGCGGCCCTGGGTCAGCATCAGGCTGAGCCGCCCGAAGTAGTCCTCGACCACGCGGTAGTAGGGCCACCACGGACTGTGATAGAGAATGCTCGCCGGATAGTCCCGCTTGGCCCCCCCTGCCAGGCTGTAGTGACTCAAATGCTGGCAGCGGAAATTCACACCGACAGCATACTGCCAGTCACCCACGAACTTGTGGCCCTCCAGTGGCCAGTCCCAGCCCGTGCATCCATACAGCTCGCTCAGCACCCGCTGCAGCCCCAGCTGGTCGGCCACTGAACTGCACTGCTTGGCCGTGAGCAGCTCATCGGCCTGATCCGTCAGGATGTCGATCCCCGGCCACTGCATGTGCTCGTAGTGCGGCATGCAGGCCCCCACGGCCCGCGTCTGCACGTCGAGCGCGCCCTCCAGCAGGTAATGCCCCGTGAGCGCGATCCCGTGCTCGGCACACCACCGGCCAATCTTCGCCGAGAAGTGCTCCACGAACAGCTCCGTCAGGGTCCGGTGGTAGTCATAGCGGACCCTCGAAAACCGCCCGCCACTCAGCGGATAGACGAGCTCCGGCAGATGGGCCGTGATCTCATACCCCCGCCGCGCCGCGAACTCCGCCTCCATCTGGCGCGTCCACTGCACGCGGGCCCCCTCGCCCGCGCTGCCCGCGGACCAAAAACCATAGTTGGGCTCGTCGGTGAAGATGGCCGGAATCGTCTCGCCGAACTCGTCCGCATACCGGGCCGCGTAGGCCTCGTGCGTCACCCGGATGTACTCGTCCACCGCCTCCGAGTCCATCGTGTCGAGGTAGCCACCGTCGTTCTCCCAGCCGGTGGGGTAGGGGGTACACACGCTGAAGGCTAGTCCCTCGCCATCCCCGCACGGCTCATAGGACACCAGCCCCCCCGCACCATCCAGCTCCACGCGGAACGACCCCAGCCGCTTCACCAGATCGCCCTGCCCCGTCGGATCGCCCGAACAGAGGCAGTGCACGCGGAACTCCGGGTGTGCCCGTGTCACGAAACCTCCAGCCGGCCCCGAAGGCCACCGGTCCTCATCATAGAGGTAGGCCTTCAGCCCCAGCTCACGCGCCTTCTCCACGCACGCTCCGATGCAAGCGAACCACTCGTCAGAGAGGTAGGGAGTCTTCAACCCATAGCGGCTGTGCATGAAGAATCCGCCCATGCCCGCATCGGCCATGGCCTCGATCTGACGGCGCAGCCGGTCCGGCACCAGCCGCTCATTCCACGACCAAAACGGCGCACCGCGGTACAACGAAGGGGGGTCCATCCACGATTCGCGAAGGTCTTCAGCCAGAGACATCGGCTACACTCCTCCAATGCGGTGTGCGTCTCTCAGGGAGAACCATTATCGCCCACTCGGCGCGGTCCGGGAGCCACTTCCTGCCGGCAAGGGTGCCATGGCGGCAAGCACGCGGGCATGGCCTGGTGGCCCCCAATGGGCCCGGGTCGACCGAAGGCCGATCGCGCCGCCTGGATGCGCTCGCCGGCCCATCCAGGGCCGTCGAGCGCCGGGCCGATTAGGGTCCCACCGGGAGATGGGCCGGGCGGGTCTTGGTGTTTCGCGGAGGGGCCGCACAGGGGTGCGCCCAGAGGGCGCGGGGCCCCTGACCGGCCCGAGGTTCAGGCGTGCGGATCGGGCGCGTTGGGGGCCCACCACGCTGGGAGATGCGTGGTTCCCCCCATGGCGCCCCTCCGCAACCAG
>JAKPQA010000135.1 GCA_029547025.1 Armatimonadota bacterium | reverse complement strand
TGGTCGATGTGGGCCATGAGCGCGTCGGCGCTCTCGGTCCGGAGCATGGGCCATTGGTCACGATCGCGATGATAGGGATCGTCGCTGTCGATGGTCATATCGCAGAAGTTCGGGATCTCGACCAGCCCGAGGTCGCCCGCTCGTGTCCAGTCATCTCGGCTCGGATGGTACGGGACCAGCTGCTTCTCGTAGTAATAGAGCGGGTACGAGGCATCAGCAACATACCCCAGATCATCGAGTGCGTTACACATGGCCGTGCTGCCCCACAGGCGCGGCGCGCGGAACGACACCGGCCGGGCGCCCAGCGCCTCGGCAACCCAGTCGGTGGCGACTTTCAGGCGGAAGGGCACCTCCTCGACGAGCAGCGGCTTCACGCCGGGAATCTCGAAGATGGGGTCGCCGACCGTCTCGTGGTAGAGCGAGTGGCAGCCCACCTCGTGTCCCGCATCGGCGACGGTCCGGACCACGCCTGGATAGAGCCGGGCAACCTCGCCAGTGAAGAAGAAGGTGCCGGTGATGCCTCGATCGGCGTAGAGCCTGAGGAGCTTCGGCGTGCCCTCGGCGACGCCGGTGTAGTCAATGCCCCAGCTGCCGACATCGGTCTCCATGTCGAGGCCGAGCATGACGGTGATGTTGGCCATGGGCTTGCCCCCTCGCCCCTAGAGCTCGATGACCTCGCCAAACCGGCTGGAGAGCCACTCCACGCCGGTCTTGGTAACCCGGACGCCGTTCTCCCACCGCAAGCCGAACTGCTTGGTGTAGAGGAATGTGTCGACCTGGAAAGTCATGTTCTCGGCCAGTGGATACTTCGAGCTCGACTCCATCCACGGCCGCTCCACTTCCATCAGCCCGATGGCGTGGCAGGGGCCGTAGAGCAGGTAGCTCCCGTAACCGGCGGCTTTCACGAACTCCTCGAAACGGATGACCACCTCGGCCGCGGGAACGCCCGCCTTCATCATCTCGGCGGTCTTGTGGTGGGCCTCGAGCCCGAAGCTGACCAGATCGCGCATCTTGGGGGGCATCTTGCCAAAGCATACGGGGCGGCCCACGCTCGACGAGTAGCCGTTGACCAGGGCGCCGATGTTGAGCTGGATCATCTCGCCGGCCTTCAGGACCTTATCGCTTGGGCGGCCTATGGCGTGGGTGCTGGCCTTGCCGCTCAGCACATAGGTCGGATGCCCCTCGTACTCGGCTCCGTTCTCGTACATTGCGGCCTGCGCGAGGCCGACGACCTGGCGTTCCGTCATGCCAGGCCTCATGTGGTTCAGGACATACTCGGTCGCAACCTCGCTGATGCGAAAGGCCTCGCGCATGCACTGGATCTCGTTGGCGCTCTTGATGGTCCGCAGCTCAACGATAAGGTCATCGGCGCGGACGATCTTGGCCTTGCCCGCAGCCTTCTTCAGCGACTCATACACGGTGACCGGCATCACGGGGAGGCCGGCGATGCCCAGGCGCTTGCACTCCTTGCCGCCGGCGGCCCTGGCGATGACATCCTGGAACGTGTCGAGCACCACGCCCGGGTACTCCGGCTCGGCCGACTCGCGGTACTCGAGGAGTTGCATGATGTGGTCACACTGCCCGCGGTCCTTGGCGAAGGTGAGGGTCTCCGGACCGATCAGCAGGATCGGATCGCCGGTGCGCCCGATGGCAACCCCCCCGGTCTCGAATAGCGGCCAGTAATCCGACAGATACCGCACGTTCGATGGATCGGCCTCGTCACCGTGGGCGATGAGGACATCGATGTCGGCTTCCGCCATCTTCTGCTGGAGCGCGGCCCAGCGCTTCCTGAACTCGGACTTCGGGATCGCGAACTTGCCCGCCATTCGGCATCCTCCCTGGGTAACCGCTCGATCGTCGGGCGCCGGGTTCCGCGAGCCAAGGCCCTTCCCCTGCGTTGGCAGGCGAGGAGCTGCTGCCCAGTCCAGGGAAGCTGAGGTCCCGTGCCAACGCGACCGACATCCGGAGGCGGGTCCCCATGCACGATCCCAAGTGGTGCATCTTCTTCGACTTCCACACCATGCCCGCGAACCCCGACGTGGGCAAGGGCTTCGACTTCGACGCCATCACCGGTCAGCTGGCCGACGCCGGCGTTGACTACATGGTCTTCCCTGCCCGGTGCAACCTGGGCATGGCCTACTACAACACCAAGGTCGGCATCCGGCACCCGGCGCTCGAGTACGACCTGATCGGGCGGCTCTCGGCGGCGTGCGAGAAGCGGGGCATCGCGCTGACGACGTACATCAACATCGGCCTCTCGCACGAGGAGGCGCTGCTCCACCGCGAATGGTGTGTGGTCACCGAGGAGGGCTACACGTACAAGCCCAATCGGCTGGATCACTTCTTCCGCCAGATGTGCTACGGCACCGGGTATGCCGATCACGTCATCGAGATGGTGCGCGAGGTGGCGTCGGGCTACCCGGTGGCCGGGTTCTTTTTCGACTGCATGTACACGTCGCCGTGCGTGGGCGTCGAGTGCCTCCGCGAGATGAGGGAGCTCGGCTACGACTGGCAAGACGCCGAGCAGCTCCATGAGTACAACTACCTCAAGATGAACCGCATGGCCCAGCGGCTCTCCGATGCGGCGAGGGCCATCAACCCCGAGCTCCTGATCTACTGCAACGGCATCGACTACGAGGCCCAGCGCGACTCGGGCACCTACCTCGAGTTCGAGTGCCTGCCCACCGGCGGGTGGGGTTACGAGGCTCTGCCCGTGGGGGCCCGATACCTGCGCACCCTGGGCAAGCCGGTGCTGAACATGAGTGGCCGATTCCACAAGTCCTGGGGCGACTTCGGAGGCATCCGTACCGAGCCAAGCCTCGAGTACGACTTGGTCTACGGCCTGGCCAACGCCATGCGCTGCACCATCGGAGACCACTTTCACCCTCGAGGCGATATCAACCAGCCCGTGTTCGATTTGTATAGACATCTATACGACCGCCTGCGTCCGCTGGAGCCGTGGCTTGAGGGCGCGCGGGCCGAAGTCGATACGGCCGTGGTGTGGCCCATGCCCTACCCCGGGTACAAGTGCATGAGCCCGGCCAAGCGGCCCGAGTGGGACAAACACTACACCGCCATCAAGGGCGCGTGCCGGATGCTGTGTGAGCTCAAGTGGCAGTTCGACATCGTCACGGACTACATCGACTGGGACGCCTATGACTTGCTGGTGCTGCCCGACCACACGCTCCTCGACGAGGAATGGGCCGAGCGGATCCGCAGGCATCTCGCCAAGGGCGGCGCCATCCTCTCGAGCGCGTGGTCGGGGCTCGACCCTGAGAGGAAAGGCTTCGTGTTCCCCGAGTGGGGCGCGAGGTACGGGGGCGATGACCCGTACGACCCGGCATTCTTCACTCCCGCGAAGGGCATGGCCGCGGGTCTGCCCGACATGCCGATCACCCTCTACCAGAAGGGCACGAGCATCGAGCCGCTGGACGGCGCCGAGGTGCTCGGCGAGATCATCGCGCCGTACTACAACCGACACTGGGATGGCGAGCACGGCTTCCTGTATATGCCGCCGGACAAGCCCGCGGGCCGTGCCTTTGGGGTTTTGCGCGACCGGGTGGCCCACTTCAGCCATCCGCTGTTCACCAGCTACATCGTCGATGGACAGATCCCCGTGAAGCGGTTCGTCTCCAACACACTGGCGCGCATCATGTCCGAGCCGCTGGTCCGGGCCCCGGGGATGCCCTCCTTCGCCCGAGTGAATGTCACCGCCCAACCCCACCGGAGAATGCTATGGGTCATGTCATACGTTCCCGAGCGCCGGGGCGATACGGTGGACATGATCGAGGAGCCCATCGAGCTCCGTGATGTGGCCGTGTCCCTCCGTGCCGATGGGCGGGAAGTGAGGTCGGTCTACCTCGCGCCGGACCGCCAGCCACTGACCTTCAGCTTGCGCGATGGCTACCTGCACACCGTCGTGCCGCAGGTGAGGGGCTACGCCGTCGTGGTGTTCGAGGAGTAGGGGGCACCCCCCTATCCGGTACGCACCGGAGACATGGGTAACGCGTTGGCTCCTCCGCAAGGCCAGGCAACACACTGGGCGCGGCCTCGGCGCGGCGTTCGCCTGGCCCAGATCGCTGGCCTATCGCGCCACTCGGACCCGCCGCACCACCAGGTCGTCGCCGGCGCTGAACAGCCGGAAGTCCGCTCCGGCGTTCTGGGCCCCGGCGAAACGCACATCGTCAAGCGCGAACACCGCCGTGCGCCACGCGCCAGTTCCCTGTCGAGCGACCGGCGCCCCTGAGCCGCAGTAGGCTCCGCTCTCCGCTGAGTCGTACTGCAGGTCGAAGCGGCCGGCGCCTCGATCCAGGTACTCGACCTCGATGGTGGCCGTGCCGCGCAGCGAGTCCGCGAAACCGTCGTCGACATCGAAGTAGAGGTAGTACGGCGGCACATGAGTCGGCAGGCGCCAGCACGTGACTCCGTCCACATCGCCGACCACGAACGGCCCGTCGTCCCACCACAGCGGCCACAGGCCAAGCTCCTGACCGGGCGCCGCGGCGACCGCAGTGGCCGAGGAGTAGGCTGAGGGCGTCTCGTACAGCTCGGGGTGGGACTCGCGCTCGCGGACCAGCCCCAGCAGCGTGTAGAGATCGACGGTCACCACGTTGCCCTGGGCCACCTCGTCTAGCCGTTCGGTCACCCGCAGATACCACGATGGCGGCTGCAGGATCGATCGGAACACCGCAAACTGCGGGCCGGGGCCGTGGAAGCGCGACACGATCTGCCGCGCCGCGTCAGCCGGGTCGCCCGGCAGGTCGCCAGCCATCTTCAGGTAGGGCATACCGTTGTGGACGCCGGCCGCGCCGATCTGCTGAGCGACGATGCCGTCGGGCGAGAACCGTGCGTAAGCGTCCAGCCCCTCGGTGGTCAGGCCCCGAGCGAACCCGTCGATGACGAACCCGGTGACGGAGAGATCCCACTGGCGGTAGAACCGGGCACAGTGCTCCTCCCACGCCGCCATGCCCGACGGCAGGCCCGAGTGCGGCCGTGGCTCCGAGAGGTAGCCCGGGTTGAGATAGCCCGCTCCACTGTCTCCCGCGACGAACCAGTCTGCCTCGGTCGCATGCTGCCGCGCCCAGGCCATGCCCAGCGGGAAACGTTCGGCCAGGTTCGGGTTGAAGGCCCACGAGAGCGGCACCTTCCCTCGGGCCGGGTCGGCCCACATGCCCGGCAGGCACTGATAGAGCCACGCCGCCGAGTCGTAGTCGCCTACGTAGTGGGCCACGTACCACCGCGGGACGACGCGGCCGTCGGCGTCCAGCAGCCCCCGGGCGCGGAGCGATTCAGCGGTTGGCTTCGGCCGCTGCGGAAGCCGCTCGGGCAGCGGGTAGTGCTGGTAGAACGAAGCGTTGGCCATGGCCGAGAGACCCAGGGCGTCGGCATCCATGTAGGCGTTGAAGCAGGAGAGGATCTCGGCATAGCGCCACTCGGTGGGCACCTCGGCATGAGTACCGCCGGCGCTGCCGAATCGCGTGTATTTGTAAGCCCATGGCACGAATCCGGCGACTTGTATCGTTCCCTTTCCATTGAACTGATCATATAAGCATCTAAGCAGAGCACGCAGAGTAGCCGCATCCGTGCCTGGAGGCTGCCCTCGATCGTCGATGGGAGTTTCATCATCCCACACATTGAGATCGAACAGCACTCCGCGGTGTGCGATCACATAGTCATGATTCGTGAGCGTGTGCGTCGCCGGCCCGCCGCTGGCCCAGCAGGTGAGCCAGTAGCCATCAAGGTAGTAGCCCATCCGGTGCGGATCCGTCTTCCCTGCCTTCACATAGTGTTCCATCAGCCATAGGTAGGCATCGCACTTGGCGCTGCCCGAGGATGCCACGGCGGTTCCCGGCACGGTCCCCTGGCCGGTGAAGAGCGGCCCGCTGTCGTCGGCCAGCAGCCGCACAACGGGCTGCAGCCGGCCGGCGCCAACGAGGCGCTGGTAGAGGGAGTCGGCCGTCTCGTCGAAGCGGATGGGCAGCAGGCTGTCGCACCCGGCGATGGTCGAGGCCAGGTTCGAGGTCGCGGGCACCCGCTCGTCCCAGACCACTGCGCCCGAGTAGCAGTCGGCGAAGCGCTCCAGGAGCGCATCGAGCCCCTCAACGGCCCTGGCCTGGCGGCCCTCCAGCCACCCGCCGGGCTCGGTCATCCGGGCCCACCAGAAGTCGTCGGCCTCGGCGTTGTAGCGGAGGTAGAGCCGCGGGGCATGGCGGTTCGCCAGCCCCTGGAGTGCCGCGACGAGGTGGACCTCGTCCCATACCGCCCGGCGGCGAGTGGGATCACTCAGATCGGCCGCCAGGGTGGGCGTCAGGTCGTACCGAGCGATGGTTTCATCGGCCGCCACGGCCGACAGTGCTTGCACCAGAGCCAGAGTGGCCATCACCGCGATGCACTCCATTCCCGTGCCGACGCCTAGGCGGGGAGGTCCACAAGAGGCGCCGCCAGCATTATGGGCGCGGCTCACACTCGCGGTCGAGGGGGGCGGCGAGCAACAGGGCCTGGGCGGGCCGGGTTCTGCTCGTCGGCTAAGGTTCGCTGTCCGGGGTACCGATAGTACCGTGAGACCTTCTGGCTCTCGGTGCTCTCGGTTCATCGGAGGGGGAGTATGGCCGCGCACCGCCGTCCTCGCGCATCTACTTCCTTATGGCTCATAGCGGCGTGTCTGGTGGCTGGTGCGGCGGCCCCCTCCTCCGCGCTTCCCGTGCGTGTGGCCGGAGTGGTCACGGACCAGGCCAGCGGTGAGCCCGTGGCTGGTCTGGCTGTGCGCGTCGGAGTGTTTGGGGCAGTGCGGGCCATCGCGCCTACGGATGCCCTCGGGCGGTTTGAGGCCGCGTTCGACTCCGTGGCCACCGAGTTTGATGTCGCCACGGACGGCAACGAGATCTACCTCCCGGCGCAGGTGCCGCACGTGGCCTCCGGTCAGGAGGTCGAGGTGCGGCTCGCGCCGCGCGCCGGCACGGTGCAGGGCACGGTGTGCGATGCCATGACGGCGCGGCCTGTGGCTTTCGTCGATGTGGTGGCCAGCGAGGGGGCCGAGCCGCTGGCCCGGGCCCGCACCGACGCCCAGGGCGTCTTCTCGCTTGATGTGCCGCTGTGGCGGACCGGTGAACCGCCGGCGCGCAACGCGCTGCGGACGGATCTCCGGCTGGAGGTTCGGGCGACGGGCTACCTCCCTGATCGCTCGCCGGTGCTCGACCTGACTCCCTGTGTCGATGGTATCACGCCGGTGAGGGTGGCTCTGGCGGTGCACCCGCGCGTGGGGCGGATCCGGGTCGAGGTCGCCGGCTCGGGCACGCGGTCACCCCTGTGCGTACCCCTGATCTACGGGGCCGGGCCTCGCATCCTTGGCCGGACCATGACTGATGGACTCGGGCAGGCGACGCTGGAGCTTCCGGCGTGGACGCACGAGGACCGTCCGGCTGATGATAACGAGCCGCGGTCGGACTTGTGGATCGCCTACTCGGGCATCGGCTATCGGAGCGTGAAGGCCACGGGGCTATCGTTCTCGGTCGGAGCCGGGCGGCTAAAGCCCCTTCGGGCCCGCATCATCCTGGCGCCATCAGCCTCGACGACGGCGAGCAGCAGCTTCGCTGTCGTACCCGAGGAGCCCCCGGGCGCGGAGACCGATGCGCCCGACCACCATCCCCCGCAGAACGGAAACCGCCGGCCCGACTGGGTGCCGATCTAGGTCCAGCGGCTCGGCGAT
>JAKPQA010000113.1 GCA_029547025.1 Armatimonadota bacterium | reverse complement strand
GGAGGGGCCGCACAGGGGTGCGCCCAGAGGGCGCGGGGCCCCTGACCGGCCCGAGGTTGAGGCGTGCGGATCGGGCGCGTTGGGGGCCCACCACGCTGGGAGACGCGTGGTTCCCCCCATGGCGCCCCTCCGCAACCAGGCTGATGGGCCACGGGAGCCCTCAGTTGTCGCCCATGTCCGCACAGGGCCCCCGCGCATGCGGCACGAGCTTCCGTTGCCAGGGCCTAGTCGGTCACGGACTCGAGTCGGTAGGTGCCCGACACGGCCTCGAAAACCGCGCAGCCGTCCTCGAAGCGCGAGAAGGTAAGGCCCGGCGCGCCCGTGGCCGGACGCCCCCCCTCGGTCACCGACCCGCGTCCGCGAGCCGGGACCCACACGGTGGCCGAGCTGTTCGGTGGGATCGTCACCGTCCACGCGATGTGCCGACCGGTGCGGGTCCAGGAGCTCCCGATGGTCCCGCGCACCGAGTCGTACTCGGCGCGCACCCAGTCGAGGCTGCGGACCATCTGCGGACGCAGCGTGAAGTGGGAGAAGCCCGGGTGGGACTCGTCCACGCGGATGCCCGCGGCACCGCGGTAGAACCACTCTTCAGCGTGGCCCAGCATGCAGTGGTTCTGGGAGGCGCCTCGGTTCGCGTCCCACGCCTCGATCAGTGATGTGGCGCCCTGGCGGAGCTGATGGATGTAGCCGGGTCCCTTGTCCTGAA
Source organism: Armatimonadota bacterium (assembly GCA_029547025.1). Taxonomy (GTDB): domain Bacteria; phylum Armatimonadota; class Zipacnadia; order UBA1398; family JAKPQA01; genus JAKPQA01. The sequence continues at coordinate 27,463 of JAKPQA010000113.1, read as the reverse complement.
CAATCATGTCGTAGAGGACATCGCCTCGGTCGCCGTCGGTGAGGGCGCGTACCACGTAGGAGAAGCCGATATCGCCCGCCGTGATGCGGTCGCCTCTGTCTCGGATTCCCCGGGCGAGGCGTTGGAGCACGGCCTCGCGGGCGTTGGGGTCGACGAGGCCCAGCACCAGAGGCATGGCGTTGGCCGTCTGGCTGTCGCGGTCGTAGTAGCCCTCGTTCGCGTGGAGGAAGGCGTCGTTGAATGCCTCGCGAACGTCTGCGCCGAGGGCCGAGTAGGTCTGGGCGTCGTCCGCCCGGCCGAGCGCACGGGCGATCTTCGCGAGTGTGTCGATGTCCTGGTAGTAGAGCGCCGTCGCGGTCAGTGCGATGGCCGTGAGCTGTGAGGGGCCGTTGGGGCCCGGCCCCACATCGTACCAGTCGCCGAGGCCGTGGCTCACGATGTGGCGGTTGGCCTTCGTACCCAGATAGGCCACATAGCGCTTCATGGTCTCGTAGTTGTCCTCGAGGACGCGCCTGTCGCCGTGGAAGAGGTAGGAGATCCAAGGTGCGATGATGCAGGCGCTCCCCCACTCGGGTGAGTCACGGAAGCCGCCGCTGAAGACCACGTACTCGGGCGCGATGTCCGGAACCAGGCCTTCGGGCGTCTGGGCTTCAGTGGTGTCCTGGGCGATCTTGGCGAAGTAGGGGCCGAGGTCGAAGTTGTACATCAGCGCCTGGCCCAGTAGGTGCGGCACCTCGAGCCAACCGAGCTTCTCTCGGTGCGGACAGTCGGTGAGCACGCTCTTGAGGTTGCTCCGGATGGCCGAGCCGATCAGGTGCCGTATGCGTGCCACGTCGGGGTTCGAGCACTCGAACCGGCCGGTGGGGGGGACATCGGACCACAGGAACTGCCCCTGGAGTGAGTGGATCCGCGGCAGGTCATCCGGCTCGTCGGCCGAGTCGGCGGGAGCGGCGCCATCGATCTGGACGTAGCGGAAGCCGTAGTAGGTGAAGCGCGGCGACCACACTTCGATGCCGGAGCCGCGCAGGGTGTACTCGAACCACATGGGGCCGCCCGAGCTGGCCTGGGTGACGGTGCCGTCGGGGTTGACGAGCTCGCCGGGCGTCAGACGAACCGTTCTCCCGGCCGGTCCCGCGACCGCGATGCGCGGCATGCTGGAGGAGTTCTGGCCCAGGTCGTAGACGTAGGTCCCGCTGCCGATACGCCGGATCGCGACGGGCTCAAGGGTCCTCTGCACTCTGAGGGGAGGGTCGCGCCGCGGCCGGAGGGTGCCGCCGGGACCTTCGACCACACGGGCGGCCCTCCAGCCGTGGTCGTCGAACCCGGGCCGGTCCCATCCTGGCGGGTCGCGGCGCGCGTCGTAGTCCTCGCCCCCGTAGGTGCAGGAGAAGACGATGGGTCCCGAGGTGGTCCGCCACCTTCGGCCGGTGCCCACGTAGCGGGTGCCGCGTGATCCTTCGTCCAGGGCGAGCTCGGCAATGGCCTTGGGCTCGCCGAAGCTGCCGGTGAACTTCACATACCGACCGCCGGGGACGTTGTACATCCCGTTGCCCAGCATCAGAGCCAGAGCGTTGGCTCCCCGGCGGAGCAGTGGGGTGACGTCGTAGGTGTCATAGGGGCAGGTGAGACGATAGTTGGTCCAGCCCGGATCGAGCAGGGTGTGGGTCACCGGTGTGCCGTTGACCCGGAGCTCGTAGTGGCCGAGGCCGCATATGCGGACCACGGCGCGTTCGGGCATCCGGTCGAGGGTGAACTCGCGCCGGAAGATGGGCATAGCGGTGCCGTCCTGGACCCCGGCGATCCACTGGGCGTGCCAGGGCTCGTTGCCGATGATTCCCATCGTCCAGGTGGCGGGACGGCTCCAGTCGGAGGACTGGCCGTCCTGGTCCCAGAGCCGAACCTTCCACCATACCTGCTGGCGGGACGAGAGGGGCTTGCCCGCGTACTGGATGCCGAGTGGGTCGCTCGAGTCCACGCGGCCGGTATCCCAGAGGTCGGGCTCGCGGTCGAGCGCCTCTCGCGTCGAGGCCGCAACGACCTGGTAGGCCGTCTGGCTCAGCCCACGGGCGGCCGGTCGAGTGGACTGGCACACCCAGCTCAGCCTGGGAGTATCGGTGGCGATGCCCAGGGGCGCGACGAGGTACTCGCAGCGGAGCTGCATGGGTCGCAGCGCACCACCGGCGAGCGCCGGGGGCACTCCCAGCAGAGCGCAGAACATGCCGCAGAGGCCGAGCCCCAACGCGTGAACTCGAGCGGGACAGCCGACAGACACGCGGTCATCATCCTCCAAGCAGACGTGCGGCCGGCGCAGAGCCGGCCACCGAGGGCATGATACGGGCCGGGCCGCCATGTGGCCAGAGGTAGCGTGTCGCCCCACGCGGCCTAGCGTCCCGAGATGCGCTGCAGCCTCAGGGCGTGCGTGGTGCTGCTGTCCAGTACCTGGGCACCGGAGATGACCACCACCGTGCTGCCGGGCGCGACGCCGGCCACCGTGACCGCGGCCTCATTGACGGCCGCGACCATGTCGTCGCCCGCGGAGAACTCGGCGCACAGGTAGGGGTAGACACCCCAGTAGAGGCCGGCGCGCTCACATGTGGCGAGACTGGGCGTCACCGCAATGATGGGGACACTCGGGCGGTACGCGGACACCAGGCGTGCCGTATAGCCGGATCGGGTCATGGCCACGATGCCGGAGGCGTTGAGGTCGACCGCCACCTGACACGCGGCCCGCGCGAGGGCATCCGGGTAGTCATTACCCGGGCGGGGGGGAGCGTCGATGAAGGGCCGAGCGGCGAGGAGGCTCTTCTCGGCCTCGCGCGCGATGCGGTCCATCATGGTGACGGCCTCGACCGGGTACCTGCCGATGGAAGCTTCGCCGGACAGCATGATGGCGTCGGTGCCGTCGAAGATGGCATTGGCGACGTCCGAGGCCTCGGCGCGGGTCGGTCTCGGATTCTGGATCATCGACTCGAGCATTTGGGTGGCGGTGATGACGGGGATGGCCTGGCGATTGGCGGCGGCGATGATGCGCTTCTGGAGCACCGGCACCTGCTCGGGCGAGAGTTCGACCCCGAGGTCGCCCCGGGCCACCATGACGGCATCGGCCAGGGAGAGGATCTCGTCGAGTTCGCCGATGCCCTCTGGCTTCTCGAGCTTGGCCACGACGCGGGCGTCGCAGCCCAGCTGGGTGAGCGCGGCGCGGATGACACGGATGTCGTTGGCCGAACGGACGAAGGAGAGGGCGATCCAGTCGGCGCCCAGCTCGGTCGCGAGTGCCAGGTCGCGGCGGTCCTTGTCGGTCAGCGGTGGCGCGCTGACGGCGACACCGGGCAGGTTGATGCCCTTATGCTCGTCGAGCAGCCCGCCGTAGACGACCTCGCACACGACGGAGGTCTCTGTCTTCGATACGGCCCGGAGTTCCATGGCGCCATCGGCCAGCAGGATGCGGTCGCCGGCGTTGACGTCTTGGGGCAGCCGGTCGTAGGTGGTCGAGACGCACTGGGCATCGCCGGGCACATCATCGGTTGTGATGGTGAATGTGGCCCCCGGCACCAGCTCGACGGGGCCTGCGGCAAGGCGGCCGGTGCGGATCTTGGGCCCCTGCAGGTCCATCATGATGGCCAGAGTGCGGCACATCTCCTCGGCCAATTGGCGCACGCGCGCGGACATGGCGCGGTGCTCGTCGTGGGTGCCGTGCGAGAAGTTGAGGCGCGCCACATCCATGCCCGCGCGAAGCATGGCCCGCAGGGTGGCGTCGTCGGAGCAGGCGGGCCCCAAGGTGCAGATGATCTTGGTTCGTCTCATGGCGGTCCCGTCCGGAACGAGATGGGCATCAGCGGCCCGGGAGTTCCTCCTGAACAACCTGGATGGACTCGAAGTCGCAGCAGCCGAGGCCCAGGGCCGACGCGCTGGCAAGGTACGTCGGGGACCGCCCGTCGTCAATTAAGGGACCGAGCCCCTTCTCGGCGCGCACCCCCTCGATGATGGCCCAGATGACCCGGTCGGTGGCGACGGGGTCGAGGCCCGCGATGATGCCATCGTACGCATAGTGGTGGTCGGGGCTGTCGTGGGGGCCCCCCTCGTAGAGGAGGGTGGCTGCATCGCAGACTGCCAGAGCGTGGCGGCTCCGGAAGACGCGGTGGCTAAACAGATCAGCCACGTAGGGGTCGCAGACGTCGGCGTGGTACTTGTTGGGGCTCGCGATACAGCCAAAGTAGTTCTTCATGGCGCCGGTGACCCCGGCGATCATGTGGTCCTTGGCGATAGGCAGTGAGATGAGGCGCGTGCACTGCTCGGTGACGATGGTCGACAGTCGCGTGCTCACGGAGCGGGCCTGGGTGAGCTTCTCCTCGTACCCCGCGGGGCTGGAGTCCGTGCCGTAGACCTGCACGCGGGCGGGGTCTTTGGAGATCTCGTAGCCCGCGGCGATGAGCTCACGGTCCTCGCGGTCGAACACGATCACGCGGTCGGGGGACACGCCCGCTCGCAGTACGCCGTCGGCCACGGCGGCGGCCAGTTGGGGGCTGGTGGACATGAGGGGACCGCCGAGGCAGTTCACCTTGATCCCCACCACATCGGCCGGCTGGGCGACCCGCGCCCAGTTGAGGCCCAGTCGCGCCAGGGCCACGTCGAGGAGTCGGGCATAGGCGGAGCGCTGGGCGTCGCCCGTTGCCTCGGAGAGGCCGGGCATGCGGACGACCACGACCACCGGAGGGACATCGGGCGGGTTCTGGGCGTAGACGCTGTAGGCGCATCGACCCGCCGCCCAAGCCGAGATGCCCACGGACCCGATCTGCCGAAGGAAGGCGCGGCGGGCGCGGTTGGGCCCCCTCATCCAGCTACCACACGCCTTTCACCCGCGTGCCGCAGGCACAACGGCCGTTGCGCAGAGCGACCTCACGGACGGTATAGCCGACCCGCCACACGACGCGAGCGTTGCAGGTGGGGCAATAGGTCGACTGGCCCCCGTGTCCCGGCACGTTGCCGATATAGACGTAGCGTAGCGGGCTCTGCTGGTAGACCGCGCCGCGGACTTCCTCGAGCTTCGCGTTGGCAGTGGCCTGCAGATTCTTGAGTTTGTACTCGGGGAAGAACTTGGTCAAATGGTATGGCACGTCCGGCCCGAGGGCACTGGCGATCCAGTTGGCGATGAGCACGATGCCGTCCGGCGAGTCGTTGAGTCCGGGTAGCACCAGGGTCACGATCTCGAGGTGCTTCCCCGACTGGTGGATGGCCTGGATGGTATCGAGAACGGGCTGCAGCTTGGCGTTGCCACAGTGCTGGCGGTAGAAGTCCTCGGACGAACCCTTGAGGTCCACGGCGAAGGCGTCCATGGCCTGACAGAGGTCTTTGAGAGGCCCGGGGTTGACGTATCCGGCGGTGTGGCACACCGCGTAGAGGCCCCGGCCATGGGCCTCTTCCGCGACAGCGCAGGCGTACTCGATGAAGTTGACGGGCTCCGTGTAGGTGAAGCAGACGCCCTGGCAGCCGGCCGCGACCGCCGTGTCGACGACCTGGGCAGGGGTGAGCAGTTCGGAGGGGACGTCCTCCGGGCGCGATTGTGCCATCTGCCACGACTGGCAGAAGCTGCAGTCGAGATTGCATCCGGCCGTGGCGATGGCCAGGGTCTTGGTGCCCGGGTGGAAGTGGTAGAGCGGGTCCTTCTCGATGGGATCAAGCTTCTTGGCGGCCACCTTGCCGTAGACCATGGTGTAGTAGGTGCCGTCGAGGTTACAGCGAGCGCCGCAGAAGCCGCGCTCATCGCAGGCGACCACGCAGCCGCGCGGGCATAGGGCACAGCGGACCACCTTGTCGGCGGCGGGTTTCCAGTACTCGGCCTTCACCAGATCGGCGGCCGAGGCGGGCCGAGCGAGACTGCCGACGCCGCCGAGGATCCCGCCACCCAGGGCCAGGCTGCCTGCCCGGCCCGCACACCGCAGGAACGCACGTCGCGAGACTGGCCATCCCAAAGCCGTCGGTCCCCCATCCGCGGGTTGGCGTCCGTCAGCCGCGGACGTCGAAGCCCCATTCCCTGAATCGCCCCACAAGGTTGGTGTTGAACGCCTTGCCCATGCACGAGACGAACACCGCCGCGCAGTCGCGCTCGCCGGCGTCGGCGGGGAGGGGTTCCGATGCACGCATCGCCTGGAAGAACCGGCGGTAGGGCGTCCAGTCCACCAGCCCGCTGTTGCCGTTCCCGGTGGTATCGAGCAGGGCCAGCAGCATGCCCAAGGTCACGTCGGCGTTCCGGGCTTCGGGATTGGCGCCGTCGCGGATGTAGGCATCGAGCGCGGCCGCGGCAGCCTCGCGTTGGCGCACGAGGTTCTCGAAGGGCAGCTTGACGGCCGAAGCGTTGCCGATGGTATCCCGGGTCTCGCTGACGAGTTCGTACTGGAGGTTCGCCGCCGCCAGGCGAACGAAGGCCTGAACCATCGGTTCGCCCATTCGGCGCAGGAGGTCCATGTGGGCGTCGTCGAGGAAGTTGGCGGCGAGCTGGGCCAAGCCCACGTCCCATTGGGGTGGATCGGCCAGAGCGGAGACCGGGAGACGGATGATCTCGCCGCTCTGGGCGCCCGGTGCCGTGTCCATGACGATCGTCTGCCGCTTCTCGAGCGCCGCCTTCTCGCCGGTCCACGCGGCCAGGCTGGCCTGGGCCGTGTCCCAGATGTTGGGCAGGTTGTACGCTCGCATGACGGCCGTGTAGCTGAAGGGGCAGAACACCACGACGTGCTGGCCCGCGTAGACGTCGTAGGTGGTCACGGGCTTGCCCACCACCTTCTCCACCTGAGCCGCGAGCTCGGAGACGTCTTCATCTCCCTCTCCCGATGCGATGGCATCGAGCCGCGCCTGGGCGTCGTCGGCCAGCCCGGAAAGCGGCTTCTCGTCGATGAGCCGCTGGTAGAGGCCGATGGCCGTCTTGAGGTCGCCGATGCGCTCGCTCGCCCGGGCGGCACAGAAGTAGGCATAGGCTGCCTGGTCGCTGTGCGGCCGTGCCGCGAGTTGTGACAGTGTGCGAATCCCCGCCTCAGTCCGGCCATAGCTGATCTGCACGTTGCCCAGGTAGTAGGCCGCGTCGTCCTGGAGTTCGGCCACGCCATAGTCGTAGCCGATGTGCTTCTTCTTGGCTTCCTGGTACCCCAGCTCGGTCGCCTGGGCGTAGTACCGCATCATGCCTCGGAACTCGTCCTCGGAGACCGTGATCTCGTCGGGGAAGATCCCGGGCCAGGCGGCGGCCAGCTGGCGGTAGGCTTCGATGCACTGGGGGAACTTGGCGTCATTCGCATACCAGTCGATCACCGCGTGCAGTGCCTCGCACTCGAACTCGCTGCCGGGGAAGCGGACGAGGATCTCCTGGCAGACCATGGCCTCGGTCTCCTTGTCCTTCCGCTCCTTGAACAGCTCATGGATCCGGTGCAGGGCATCGTCGCGCAGCGGGCTCCCCACGAACGAGTTGGCCAGGAGCAGGTAGGCGGAGACCGCGTCTTTGGTCGCCGCGATCTCGCCCTCAGGGATGGCGGCCAGGCCCGTGGCATCGCGCCACTCGGCCTGGCGGGAGAACAGGTCCTCGCGGCCATGGGCCTGAGTCAGGGCCATTCCCAGGAGATCCAGTTCCTCGTAGCACCGACCGATCTGGAAGAGGGCGTCATCGTAGCAGTTGCACCCACGGAAATCCCGGAGTATCGCCAGGTAGCCCTCGATAGCGGCCTGGAAGCGGCGCATGTTCTGGTGCTCCCGGGCCGTCTTGAACACCGTGGGCGCGATCTCGCAAGGGCAGGGTTCGTCCGTCGCGTAGGCCCCCGGCCGGGCCGTTTCGAGCTCGCGACGGGCCGCCGGCGCATGGGAGCTGGCCGGGAAGTCCCGCAGGAGGGCCTCGTAGGTCGACATGGCCGGCCCGGTCTGGCGCTCGGCCCGGTAGGTCTCTGCCATCTGGAAGAGGGCATCGTCCGCTTCGTCGCTGTAGGGGTAGAGGTCCAATAGCTCGCGATAGGCCGCTACGGCCTGTTCGGGCAGCCCGGAGTCACGGAATCGGTTGGCCGTCGCCAGGAGTGCGCCGGGGCACTCGTCGGCATAGGGGAAGCGAGCCAGCAACTGGCGGGTGACCTGGGCGGCGCCCTCGTAGTTCTGACGTTCGCGGTACGACTCGGCCAGGAGCGCCAAGGCCCGAGCGCCATGGACACTGGCCGGGAACTGCCCGACCAACGTCTCGAGGAGCGCCACGCGGTCGAGCCCGGTGGCTTCCGCATCGGACCCGACCATGGTAGCCAGCTTGTAGAGGGCGTCGTCGGCCAGGTCGCTGGTTGGGAACCGCGCGATCAGATCCTGCAATGCCTCGACCTGGAGCCGGAAGTTGTCGCCCTGGGAGGCGATGCGAACCAGGTGGAACAGCGAGTTGTCGGAGTAGTCGCTGTCGGGGTTCAGCGTGAGAAAGGCGCGGGTCTGCTTGATGGCGGCCTCGACAACCTCGCGCTCCTGCGAGCAGTTGTAGGCCCCCTGGCGCGCGTCATCATGGGCGTTGAACAGCGTCAGGCGGCTGGGTGTGGATGCCAACTTCGCGAAGGGCGAGAGGTCAGCAACCAGGTCCGGGCAGTCCGGAGGCGGGTCGGCATCCTGGCCCATGGCGGGCAGCAGGGCCAGACCGAGCAGGAAGGCAATCGAGAGCCAGACAACGCGGGGCGCGGCGGCCGAACTCATCAGGGCCTCACCGTCCTTCACGATCTCATCGGCGCCGGCGGCGCCGGGCAGAGCGCGGAAGGCATCCCTTTCCCTATTCCTCAGTCTAGCCTACCGCGAGACGGTTGAAACGCGATTCGTGTGCGGGGCCCGGTCCTCACAGGCGCCTTCACGCGGCCCGACGCGGGGTCCACAGTGCATTTGACAGGTCCTCCGGCCGTGACTAGACTCGCCCGCGACTCCGGCGCGGGCGGTGGCCGGATCGGGAGATGGAGGTTAGGGATGTCTTCGGGGTTCCTGGCCCCTCGGGGTACACGGGATGTGCTCCCACCCGAGAGCGCTCTCTGGCAGCGGCTCGAGAGCGTCTTCCGTGACCTCTGTGCGCGGTTCCGTTACGAGGAGATCCGGACTCCCGTCTTCGAGGACACCCGGCTCTTCTCGCGCGGCATTGGCGACTCCACGGACATCGTTAACAAGGAGATGTACACCTTCACCGACCGGGGCGGCCGGAGTCTGACGCTGCGCCCGGAGGGGACCGCCTCGGTCGTCCGCGCCTACGTCCAGGCCAAGCTGGGTGGGCCCAACCACCTGAGCAAGTTCTTCTACGTTTGCTCCATCTTCCGGTATGAGCGCCCCCAGCAGGGGCGCTACCGTCAGTCCCACCAGCTGGGTGTGGAGGCCATCGGGTCCCCCGGGCCGGATATCGACGCCGAGGTCATCGGGCTGAATGCCGCGTTGTACGCCGAGCTCGGAGTCGGGGAGCTCGCGGTGCACCTCAACACCATCGGTTGCCAGGAGTGCCGGCCGGCCTACCGCGATCGGCTGCGCCATCAGCTGCGCTCCCGCCTGGACGAGTTCTGTCCCGACTGTCAGCGCCGGTTCGAGACCAACCCCCTGCGGATTCTGGACTGCAAGGTCCCCCGGTGTGGCGAGCTGTCCGCCGACATCCCCAGCATTCTGGACGCCCTCTGCCCCGCGTGCGTGGCCCACTGGGACGGGCTGCGGCGCGCGCTGGATGCCATCGACGTCGGTTATCAGGTGGACCCCAAACTCGTGCGGGGGCTGGACTACTACACGCGCACGGCGTTTGAGTTCAAGAGCAACGCCATCGGTTCCCAGGACTCGCTGAGCGGCGGCGGGCGCTATGATGGTCTCGTGGAGCTCTGTGGCGGCCGGCCGACCCCGGGCATTGGCTTTGCTGCGGGCATCGAGCGGGCCCTCATGGCGATGGAGCGGGCGGGGGCGGCCGTGGCGAAGGGCACTCGCCCCAGCGTCTTCGTGGCCCGCGCCGGAGAGGCCGCGCGTTCGGCCGCCCTTCGGCTGATGCACGAGCTCCGAGAGGCGGGGATCGCGGCCGACACCGACTACTTCGACCGCGGTCTGAAGGCGCAGTTGCGTTCGGCCGACAGCACCGGGGCATGGCTCGCGCTCATCGTGGGCGACGAGGAGATGGCGGAGGGGGCCGTCGCGCTCCGCGACCTGGTCTCCGGTGAGCAGGTCCGCGTCCCTCGGGCCCAGGCCCTGGACCGTGTGAGGTCCTTACTGGCCGCGCGCAACGGCGCGAATCGCTCGTGACACCCCGGAGGGCCCGGCGCGTGGTTCGTCGCCGGCCGGACGCCTCGCACGTGTTACCCTATCCCCCGGAGGATGATACGGATGGCCAGAACGTTGCCCCAGCGCACCCATTACTGCGGAGAGCCTCGGCCGGCGGATGTGGGCCACACCATCGTGGTGATGGGCTGGGTGCAGTCCGTGCGCGACCATGGGGGCGTCATTTTCATCGACTTGCGTGACCGCACCGGGCTCATCCAGATCGTGGTGAACTCGGACACCGACCCGGACGCTCACCAGGCGGCCAGCCGCTGCCGCGCGGAGTGGGTCATCGCGGCCGAGGGGCTGCTCCGCGAGCGCGACGAGGCAACACGGAATCCCAGGATCGGCACGGGTGACGTGGAGTTGGTGGCGCACGCCGTCACCATCCTCAATGAAGCGAAGACCCCGCCATTCCCTGTGGAAGACGATGCGGACATTGGCGAGGACGTTCGGCTGCGCTACCGCTACATCGATCTCCGTCGACCTCGCATGTCCGAGATGCTCCACACGCGGCACCGGTTCATCCTGGAGACCCGCAAGTACCTGGACTCGCAGGGCTTCTGGGAGATCGAGACCCCCATGCTCCTGAGCAACACGCCCGAGGGCGCTCGCGACTTCATTGTGCCCAGCCGGATGAACCCGGGCCGCTTCTACGCGCTACCCCAGTCGCCGCAGCTTCTGAAGCAGACGCTCATGGTGGCCGGCGTGGACAAGTACTTCCAGATCGCGCGGTGTCTGCGCGATGAGGACCTTCGGGCGGATCGCCAGCTCGAGTTCACGCAGATCGACATCGAGATGTCGTTCGTGGAACAGGACGACGTTCTCGAGATGACCGAGGGTCTGATGGCCCATCTGTTCCGGACCATTGCCGGCTACGATCCGCCGCGGCCATTCCCGCGCTTGACGTACGCTGAAGCCATGTCGCGTTACGGCACCGACAAGCCGGACCTGCGCTACGGCATGCCGATTGTCGATGTGTCCGATATCGCGGCCCGCACCGAGTTTCAGGTCTTCCGCGGTGTCGTGTCCGGCGGGGGCACAGTGCGGTGTATCCGGGTGGAGGGCGGCGCTGCGTTCTCCCGGGGCCAGCTGGATGGCCTGCAGGCGAGGGCGCAGGAGTTTGGAGGAAAGGGCGCGGCGTGGATTGTCTTCGCCGAGGGCGCCATCAAGGGGCCGCTGGGCAAGTTCTTCCCGGCCGAGCTCGAGGCCGAGCTGCGCCAGCGGACCGGCAGCCGCGATGGCGATTTGCTCGTCTTCTCTGCCGACACCGAGAAGACCGTCTGCATGGTGCTGGGTCGGATGCGGACCCATCTCGCCGCCCAGCTGGGGCTGGTGAAGAAGGGCGTGTTCCACCTTTCGTGGGTCACCGACTTCCCGCTCTTTGAGTTCGACGACGAGCTGGGCCACTATGTCCCGATGCATCATCCCTTCTCGATGCCGCAGCCGGGCGATATCGAGAAGCTGGACACGGACCCGGGGGCGGTGATGGGGCAGCTGTACGACTTGATCCTCAATGGCAACGAGGCCGCAAGTGGGAGCATCCGTATCCATCGCCGCGACGTACAATCGAAGGTGTTCGAGGTCATTCGCGTGAGCGAGGCGGACGCCCGTCGCCGGTTTGGGTTCTTGATGGAGGCGTTCGAGTACGGGGCTCCGCCCCATGGTGGAATTGCGCCGGGCCTCGACCGCATCGTCGCCGAGATCCTCGGGCGTGAGAGCATTCGCGACGTCATCGCGTTCCCGAAGACGGCCGCCGGTACGGACCTCATGGTTGGAGCACCCAACGAGGTCCCCCAGGAGCAGCTCGACGAACTGCACATCCGGGTGGTGGAACGCGAGTAGCGACGCCCGGCCGGTGCCGGACGGGCCGAGCGCTCGGCTTCCCGTGGGCCGTGGGGGCGATCTCGGCGCCCGTGCGGGGCGCCCGGAGCGCTTCTTCGGCGGCGCGACCACGGACGCGGGGGATGATGCATGCCACGCCGCTCGCACGACAGTGGGTTCATACGCCTGAACAAGCTCCTGGCCGGCAAAGGCGTGGCTTCGCGACGCCATGTCGAGGAGATGATCATCGCCGGCCGCATCCGGGTCGACGGCGAGCTGGCCACGGAGAAGGGCCTCAAGGTCCGCCCGAACGCCCAGATCGAGGTGGACGGACACGTGGTGGGCCAGCCGCCGCCTCTGGCCTGGGTGGCCCTGCACAAGCCCCGGGGGTATGTATGCACCAAGGAGGACTCCCGCGATCGACCCATCGTCATGGACCTCCTTCCGCCCGAGCTTTCGCACCTCCATCCGGTGGGCCGACTCGACGGCGACGTCTCGGGGCTCCTGCTGTTCACAAACGAGGGGGAACTGACGCACCGGCTGACCCACCCACGGTATGGGATCGAGAAGGTCTACCACTGCCACACCACGTCACCGATGAGGCCGCGGCAAGCACAGGCACTGGAGGAGGGGATTGAGCTCGAGGACGGTCCGTCCTATCCGGCCCAGTGCCGGGTCCTGCGCCCCAGTGGCTCGGGCTCGTTGGTGGAGCTACGCATCCACGAAGGCCGCAAGCACCAGGTGAAGCGCATGTTCGAGGCCGTTGGCAATCCCCTGATCCAGCTGGAGCGCGTGGCAGTCGGGCCCGTCGAGCTGGGCAGTCTGGGGCGCGGACGCTACAGGCCCCTGACACCGTATGAGGTGATCGAGCTGCACAAGCGCACCATGCTCCCGATCCCCAAGGGCCTGGGGGAGCGTTCCGGCGTCCAGGCCGCACCGGCATCTGAGGGGGAGGGCGATTCGAAGTCCCCGACCTCGAGGAGACCGAGAGGCGGGACTCGAGCCGCTCGGCCCGCGCCGGCCGAGCGGGCGCCAGATGGGGGCATCGAGTCGCCCGAGAAGCCGGCGACCCCGTCACGGAAACCGCGTCCGCCGCGGCGGAGAGCTGAGCCGCAGCGGCTCTCGAAGCCCTCGGCTGACCGGCCCGAACGCCGCGCGAAGCACGCCCCGCAGGACCAGGCACCGGCTGGCGAGCGCTCCGGCAAGCGCGGGGCGGGACGGCCTCGCGGGACGCGCCCGCCCGGCGACGACCGGTTGCCCGGTCTGCGAGGACGCCAGGGCCCGTCTGCATGGGGTGTCCAGGAGGGCATCGGACCGACGCGGCAGCCCCCGGAGCGCCCACCGGCTTGGGGCGGCGCCGAGAAGCCCGCGGGACGACCGCCCGCGAAGCGGCGACCGGCGCCGGGCGGTCGGCCACCGGCGCAACGGCAGAGGCAAGGCCCGCCCGCATGGGGCGAGACGGGCGACCCCGGCCGCGGGGGCCGCGGCGCTGACCGTGCCGGGACGCGCGGGTCCAAGCCCGGCAACGACCGGCCGCGGAAGCAGAGAGGGGACACGCCGCCCGGCCGTTCTGCCGAGGAAGGCCGGCCGCGACACCGCCGGAGGTCCGACGGGACCCAGGGCGATCGGAGGCGTCCGCCACGCGCGGAGTGAGGCCGCCGTGCGTCACACCGGACTGGCCGCGGCGGCTGCCTGGGCTTAGGAGCAGATTCGGCAGGCTCCGACACGGCACCACGCGGTGTGCTGGAGGACGCCAGGCCCCTGGCCTGAGCCTGTCGAAGGCCCCGTCGGCCACATGGACGGCGCGCGCCCGAACGCGGCTGCGCGCCGCATCCCGGCCGCCAGATCGGTCGCGTTGGGGGCCCACCACGCTGAAGCTCGCGTGTTCTCCCCCCGTGGCGCCGCTCGGCAAGCCCCCGGTGGGCCGTCTCGGCGCTCCTGAGGCGTCATCCGAGCCTGAGGTCAGCGCCAATGGGGCAGAGTCCCGAGGTCTGTGTCGGTGGGGAGCTGCGGCGAGAGGACCCGCGCGGCCTCCCACGGAAGATGGCAGCCGAGGAGGGTGGCCATGGGTCCGGGCATTGACAGCCGCGACTACGTCCAGGCGTTCATCTTCCTGATTGGCGCGCTGGTATTCCTGCTCGTCCCGCTGGGGCTGGCCCTGCTGTTCCGCCCGAACCAGCCGGGCGGGCTCAAGCACACGACCTATGAGTGCGGCGAGGAGCCCATCGGCAGCGCGTGGTTCCGCCACCCGATCCAGTATTACCTGATCGCTCTGGTGTTCATCGTGTTCGACGTCGAAGCCATCTTCATCTTGCCCTGGGCGGTTCAGGCTCGGGCCTTGATTCGCGAGGGATTGGGTCTGTTCGCGTTCACCGAGATGACCATCTTCGCAGGCATCCTCCTCTTGGGGTGGTACTACGCTTTGCGGAAGGGAGCTCTCGAGTGGCTGAAGTAGAGCACGGACCGGCCGCCGGCGGGCTCATCCGCACCGACGCGCTGCCCGACGATGCCCCCGAGTGGGTGAACCCCCTCCGCAGTAGCGTGCTGGCGAAGCTCCCCATGGGGGACGTTGCCTGCGACTGGCTGGAGCGGCTGATATGGACCAAAGCGCGCGCTGCATCGCTGTGGCCCATGACCTTCGGCCTGGCCTGCTGCGCCATCGAGATGATGTGCACTTTCGCGTCGCGTTTCGACCTGGACCGCTTCGGTGTCTTCCCCCGCGCCTCTCCCCGCCAATCGGATGTGATCATTGTCTCGGGCACGCTGACGCACAAGATGGCTTCGCGGTTGAGGCGCTTGTATGACCAGATGCCCGAGCCCAAGTACGTGATCTCGATGGGAAGCTGTGCTAACTGTGGGGGCCCGTTTCGCGCGGGGTACCACGTGGTCCGGGGTGTGGACCTCGTGGTGCCCGTGGATGTGTATGTGCCGGGCTGCCCGCCGCGGCCCGAGGCGCTGCTTCAGGGCTTCGAGGAACTCCGCAAGAAGATCAAGGCCGGCGTCGGTCCGGTCTCACCGGTGAGGTAGGCTGCGTTGGACGTGGAGGCTGCGGCCCAGAGTGTGGCGGACCGGCTCGAGGATCTGGCGGTGGACGTGGCCCTCGAGAACGGCCACATCACGGTGCTCTGCCGGCCCGATGAGCTGCTCAGGGTCATGGCGGCGCTCAAGGGCGGCGAGCCCGGGTTCCCGTACTTCTCGTTCATGACGGCGGTGGACTATCCGCCGAAGCCGGCCTCGGAGGAGGCCGCGGGTGAGGCCGGGCGCTGTGATCTCGTGTACCACGTGGCGGCGGCGCTTGAGGGAGTTGGCGTGTTTGTGACCACATCGGTCCCTCGAACTGGGGCCGATCCGGTGCATCCGGCGCGGGTGCCTTCCGTCGCCGGGATCTACCCGGGGGCGCAGTGGCACGAGCGTGAGTGCTTTGATCTGTTCGGGGTCGACTTCGAGGGGCACCCGGATCTGCGGCGGATCCTCCTGCCGGACGACTGGGTGGGCCACCCGCTGCTCAAGGATGATGATCCCTCGGTGAACGACCTGGAGTACACCCCGGAGAGGCGCTGGCCTGAAGTGGCGGACCAGCGGTAGGTGGCGATGGCAGAGCAGGTTCCCGTGGCCGGTCAGACCCAGGTGGGCGGCGATCCATTCGAGGAGATGCTGGTCAACATGGGCCCTCAGCACCCCAGCACGCATGGGGTGCTGAGGCTGTTGATTCGTGTCTCGGGAGAGTACGTCGAGGACTGCCGGTTCCACATCGGCTATCTGCACCGGTGCCACGAGAAGATCTCTGAGAGTCAGACCTATGTGCAGAACATTCCGCTCTCGGACCGGCTGGACTATGTCGGCGCCGTGCCCAACGGGTGGGCTCAGTGCTTGGCGGTCGAGAAGCTGGCGGGACTGGAGGTTCCCGCGCGCGCCGAGTATCTGCGGGTCATCGCCGCCGAGCTCCAGCGCATCGCGAGCCATCTGCTGTTTGTGGGCACCATGGGCACCGATCTGGGCGCGGTCACGATGTTCCTGTTTGGGATGCGCGAGCGTGAGATGGTCATTGACCTGCTCGAGGCGATGTCGGGAGCCAGGCTGACCTATCACTACATTCGGATCGGCGGCGTGGCTCGCGATCTGCCCGATGGGTTCGCCGAGCGAGCGGTGCGGACGCTGGACACCGTCCTGTCCCGCATTCCGGACTACGATGACCTGTTCACGAACAACCGGATCCTGCGCGAGCGGGCGGAGCGCGTCGGGGTCATCCCCGCCCAGACGGCGCTCGAACACGGGTTCAGCGGCCCCACGCTTCGCGCATCGGGCGTGCCCTACGACGTTCGGCGCTGTGACCCCTACGGCATCTATGATCGCTTCGAGTTCGACGTGCCGCTGGGTTCGAACGGGGATGTCTACGATCGGTTTACCATCCGTCTGCGGGAGATTGAGCAATCGTCGCGGATTGTGCGACAGGCACTGGAGGGCATCGAGGGGGTTGGTGGCCCGATCCGCACGCCGATCAAGGGCCGGTTCCGGCCGGCTCCGGGCTGGGCGTATGCCCATGTCGAGGGTGCCCGCGGCGATGTGGGCTACTACATCGTCAGCCAGGGAGGCGATTCGCCCTACCGGCTGAAGGTCCGGTCGCCGTGCTTTGGCAACCTGGCAGGCCTGGAGCACTTGATCCGGGGCTGGAAGATCGCCGATGTGGTGGCGATCCTGGGCAGTATCGACATCGTCCTGGGCTGCGTCGATCGCTAGACCCGGGGGGAGAGGGAGCACGCGTGGAGCGAGGCCCGATCGAGAGTCTGGTGCACCGCCTGTTTGCGGGTCTCTATGGGATTCCCGTGCTGGGCTGGCTCATCCCCATCGTGCTGGTGCTTGGCATGGTGGCTCTGGCGGCACTGGTTCTGATCTGGCTCGAGCGGAAGGTCTCGGGGCATATCCAGAGCCGCCGCGGCCCCCTGCACAACGGCCCACACGGGCTGCTCCAGACCGTGTGGGACGCGCTCAAGCTCCTGGTGAAGGAGGACATCGTTCCATCGAGTGCCGACCGGCTGATCATGCTGATGGCCCCCTTCGTGGTGTTCACGCCGGCGGTGCTGGTCTACGTGGTCATGCCCTTCGGCAAGGGCTGGACGGTGGCCAACCTGAACATCGGCCTGCTGTGGGTGGTTTCGGTGCTCTCTCTGGGGCCAGTGGGCATCATTCTGGGGGGCTGGGGCAGCCATAACAAGTGGTCGCTGCTGGGTGGCATGAGGTCGGCGGCCCAGCTCATCTCGTATGAGATCCCGTCGGTGCTGGCTCTTGGGGCCATTGTGATGATGGCCGGGACCATGTCGATGGACGGTCTCGTGGCCGCCCAGGATCAGTATGAGTTCGTGCTCACTCCTCCGGGTCTGATTGCATTCGTCGTCTACCTGGTCACGGCCCTGGCCGAGCTGAACCGGAACCCGTTCGACCTGCCCGAGGCCGAGTCGGAGCTGGTCGCCGGTTTCGTGACGGAGTACAGCGGTTTCAAGTTCGCGATCTTCTTCCTGGCTGAGTTCGCGAACTTGCTGGCGCTCTCGATGATCACCGTGACGGTCTTCCTCGGCGGTTGGCAGCCGCCGAGCGTGCTGTTCTTCCTGCCGGACTCGGCTCAGCTTCCCGGTGTGTTCTGGTTCGCGATCAAGACCACGGTGATGGTGTTCGTGTTCCAGTGGATCAAGTGGACTCTGCCGCGCTTGCGTATCGATCAGATGCTCAATGTGTGCTGGAAGGGGCTTATCCCGATCACGCTCGGTAACCTGGCGCTGGCGTGCGTCTGGCTTCTTCTCACCGAGAAGTCCTGGGCGCGCTAGTCTCCGGGAGCCGGCGAACGGGACTCGGATGGCGTTCTCTCTGCCGCAGTACAGCTGGCGGGAGTTGTGGGAGAAGGGCTGGAGTGGCTTCGTCACGGCCCTCAAGGGCATGCGCGTGACGATTCGTTACTTCTTCAGCCGGCCGACCACGGTGGTGTACCCGTACCAGAGGCTGGAGCTCCCGGTGTACTATCGGGGCCGTCACCGGCAGCGAGTCGACGCCAACGGCATTCCATGGTGCATCGCCTGCGGCTCCTGCGCGCGGGCGTGCCCGCTGGAGTGCATCCACATCGAGGCCTCGGCGAATCCCGAGCCGCCCGACACCAAGCGGCGCCGGAAGCTCGACCGGTTCGACATCGACCTGGCACGCTGCATGTACTGCGGGCTGTGCGCTGAGGCGTGCCCTCAGGACTGCCTGATGCTGGTCGCGGACTATGAGTACTCGGCTTGGCGGCCCCAGGATCTGGTGGCACCGCTCTCGGTGCAGCTTCGCCCAGAGCCGCTCTCGGAGGCCGAGTTGCGCTACCGCGCCGATCCGGCTTCGGATCCCGCACCGGCCAAGCCCAAGCCGCCGCGCGAGGCGTCGGCGGGCGAGGGAGGCGAAGGCTAGATGGGTAGCGTGGTGTTCTACTTCTTCGCCTTCGCTGCTCTGGCGTGCGCCGTCATTGTGGTGACTTCGCGCCACATTGTGCGGAGCGTGGCGGCGCTGTTCGTGTGCATGGCCGCCATGGCGGGGATCTACTTCTTCCTCTCCGCGCCGTTCATTGGCGCCATGCAGCTCATGATCTATGCCGGCGGCATCACGGTGCTGCTCATCTTCGCGGTGATGCTGGTGCGCCGGGCGGCCGGGGGGCAGGTCGAGCACGCGTCGCGGAACCCGGGGGGCGCGATCGTGGTGGTGATCGGCTTCGTGGGCTGGATGGCACCGGCGGCCTGGATGGCCTTCGGCCCGCGCCAGATGCCCCCGGTTGAGCCGCGGGTGGCGGGTGTCGAGAGTCTGGCCGATGACCTGATCCGCCACTATGTGCCGGCGTTTGAGATTGCCTCCGTGCTGCTGCTGGTGGCGATGATCGGTGCGGTTGTGCTGACGCTCAGGGCCAAACAGCGCGAGGGCCCTCCGACCGACGATGAGTGACACGCAGGAAGGCGATTGGGCTTCATGCTGGGTGACATACTGGAGAGCCTGGGGCAGCCGGTGGGGTTGCGGCACTGCCTCGTGTTCGCGGCCCTGCTGTTCGCCGTGGGCCTCTATGGGGTGCTCACGCGGCGGAACGCCATCGGCATCCTGATGGCGCTGGAGCTGATGCTCAACGCGGTGAATGCGAATCTCGTGGCATTCTGGCGGTATGGGCCCGGCCCTCGAGAGGCCCTGAATGGTCAGGTGTTCGCGGTGTTCGTGATCACCATGGCGGCTGCCGAGGCGGCAGTGGGCTTGGCCATCATCTTGGCCTTGTTCCGCCTGCGCCGCACGGTGAATGCGGATGAAGTGAACCTGCTGAAGGGTTAGCGCACCCGGAGATGGATCTACTCTCCCAACATGCCTATCTGATCGCCGTACTGCCGGTGTTGGCCTTCGGGGCAGTGCTCCTGCTGGGCCAGAAGGCGCCGGGGCGGGGCGCGTACCTGCCCATTGCGGCCCTGGCCATCGGCACCGTGTGGTCGATCTATCTGTGTGCGCGGATCCACTCGGGCGCTGCCCTGCCCCAGGGGCGCCTGTTGTGGGGGGTCGGATCGACCGGCTTCTACATCAGCTTTCTTGTCGACGGCGGCGGGGCGGCCATGCTCACCATGGTATGCTCGGTGGCCCTGCTGATCGTGATCTACTCTCAGGGGTACATGCGGGGCGACGCCCACTACTCGCGGTTCTTCGCCTACCTGTCGTTGTTCTCAGCGTCGATGCTCGGCTTCGTTCTCTCGAGCAACCTGCTGCTGATGTTCATCTGCTGGGAGCTCGTGGGATTGATGAGTTATCTGCTCATCGGGTTCTGGTTTCACAAGCCCGAGGCAGCCCGGGCGTGCAAGAAGGCGTTCATGACCACACGGCTGGGGGACCTGGGGATCACCCTGGCCGTGGTGGCGTTGTACCACGAGGCCGGGACGCTCGATCTGCGGGTGATCTTCGAGAAGGTCGCCGCAGGCGGCCTGGACACGCCCATGGCCTTCTGGATTGCCATGGGGCTGTTCGCCGGTGCGGTCGGGAAATCGGCCCAGTTCCCCTTGCATGTGTGGTTGCCCGATGCCATGGAGGGCCCGACTCCGGTCTCCGCGCTCATCCACGCGGCGACCATGGTGGCCGCGGGCGTGTTCCTGGTCTGGCGGACCTTCCCTGTTTTCGCGGCCACGGCCGACTACGCGTTGATGCCCTACTGTGCGCCCTTCTGGGTGGCCCTCATCGGCGGTTTCACCGCCCTGTTCGCGTCCACCATGGCCGTGGTCCAGGATGACATCAAACGGGTGCTGGCGTACTCGACCATCAGCCAGCTCGGGTACATGATGCTCGCCCTGGGCTGCAGCGCCCTGTTCGCCGGGCTGTTCCATCTGCTGACCCACGCGTTCTTCAAGGCGTGCCTGTTCCTCGGGGCCGGCAGCGTCATCATTGGCACCCACCATGTTCAGGACATGCGGAAGATGGGCGGCCTGCGGGTGAAGATGCCCGTCACGTTCTGGACCTTCGTCATCGCCACGGCCGCCCTGTGCGGGCTGGGCATTCCGGGCGTCGTGGGCCTCTCGGGCTTCTACAGCAAGGACGCGGTGCTGGCGGCCGCCAAGGTGGCGGAGTACCCGGGCGAGGTCGCGGTGGTGCTCTACGGCTTCGGCCAGGTGGGAGCCTTGCTCACGGCGTTCTACATGACCCGCTGCGTCATGCTCACGTTCATGACGAGTCCCCGCGATGCTCACGTGTTCGAGCACGCCTCCGAGACGCCCCGGTGTATGACCGTTCCCCTCGTAGTCCTGGCGGCGGTGGCCCTCAGCGGCGGATGGGCCGGGCACGCGCTGCAGGGGTTCGTAGAGGACCATCCCGGTTACCGCATCGAGTCGGCCGAGTCGTGGCTCGCCGAGCATGGCCAGGCGACAGCGGCGCTCGAGGAGGCCCAGGCGCGGGCTGAGCACCAGGCCCACCGGTTTGTGGAGCTGGTCTCCTTCGGCTGCATCCTGGCGGGAGTGGGGCTCGGCGTTGCCCTGTACCGCGGCGGTCCCGAGCGTGCGGACGCGCTGGCTCGCAAGCCGGTGTTGGCCTTGCTGCACCTCGTTCTGGTCAACAAGTACTACCTGGACCATGCCTGGGCGGCATTCGTCCGGGTCGTGGTCCGGTTCGAGATCGCCCTGGCGTTCGTGGACTACTGGGTCGTCGATGGCATCGTTCGGGGCGTGGGCTGGTCGACGCTGAGGGTCATGCGGTGGTCGTGGGCCTTCGACAAATGGGTGGTCGACAAGGTGGTCGAGGCCTTCGCCTGGGCGGCCGGCGGGCTGGGCGAGGTTCTTCGCCAGACGCAGACCGGCTCGGTTCATGTCTACATGACCGTCACGGCCGGTGTGGCCGTGGCGGGCGTCTTGGCCACGATCCTGGGAAGTGTCTGGGTGTTTGCCGGTTTGTTCGGCGTCTGTGTGCTGGGCGCGGCCGGGTGGCACGCGGCGCTGGTGGGCCGGCGAACGGTGTGAGGTGATGAGAGGGCGATGGCGGAGTTCCCCATTCTGTCAGCCCTGGTGTTCCTGCCCCTGATCGGGGCCGTGGTGGTCCTGTTCATCCCGCGGGAGCGAGCGGATGCGGTCAAGAGCGCGTCTCTGGCCACCGTGGCCGCGTCGCTGGGTCTGGCCGCCATGGCGTGGGCGTCCATGGGCTTGGGCACAGCGGGCATGCAGCTCGAGGAGAAAGCGTCGTGGATCCCGCAGATCGGGATCTCCTATCACCTGGGTGTGGACGGCATCTCCATGCCCCTGGTGTTTCTCACCCCGCTGGTGACGCTGCTGGCGCTGATGTACTCGTGGATCGTCGAGGATCGCGTCAAGGAGTACTTCGTCTTCTTCCTGATCCTCCAGTCGGCCATGACCGGCGTGTTCGTCGCGCTGGACATGTTCTTGTTCTACATCTTCTGGGAAGTCAGCCTGGTTCCCATGTACTTCCTGATCGGCGTATGGGGCCACAAGCCGCGGTGTGAGTACGCGGCCATCAAGTTCTTCCTGTACACCCTGGCCGGCAGTGTGCTGATGCTGCTGGCGCTGATCGCGTGCTGGTGGTACAGCGGTCCCACGCTCGGGCAGCGAACCTTCGATCTGCTGGAGCTCGCCGAGCGGCAGCCCACGCTCGGGATGTCGGCGGCGGGTCTGGCCACACTGCCCATGTTGTGCTTCTGGGGCTTCTTCATCGGCTTCGCCATCAAGGTGCCGTGCTTTCCGTTCCACACGTGGTTGCCCGATGCGCACGTGGAGGCGCCGACGGCCGGCAGTGTGGTGCTTGCGGGTCTCCTGCTGAAGCTGGGCGGGTACGCCATGATCCGTATCCTGCCGACCTTGTTCCCCACCCAGTTCAAGGAGGCTGCGGTCACTGTCGGCATTCTGGCTCTCATCAGCATCATCTACGGCTCCCTGGTCGCCATGGCCCAGCCCAACCTGAAGAAGCTCATCGCGTACTCGAGCATCGGTCACATGGGGTTCGTCACGCTGGGGATCGCGTCGGGGACGGTTGAGGGCATCCAGGGCGCCGTGTTCCAGATGTTCTCGCACGGCCTGCTCACGTCTGCCCT
Source organism: Armatimonadota bacterium (assembly GCA_029547025.1). GTDB lineage: Bacteria > Armatimonadota > Zipacnadia > UBA1398 > JAKPQA01 > JAKPQA01. Next base: position 4,818 of record JAKPQA010000113.1, on the reverse strand, counting down.
GTTCCTGCTGGCTGGCATCCTGTATGAGCGGGCGCACACCTATGAGATCGACCGCTATGGTGGCCTTGGGCAGATCGTGCCCGTGTACTGTGGCATTTTCGTGTTCATCGCCATGGGTTCGCTGGGGCTGCCGAGCATGAGCGGTTTCGTCGCCGAGCTGTGGGTGCTGATCGGCACGTACAACGCCGGCACCGGAGTCGGAGGCTCGACGGCTTTGCTCGGGACGCCGTGGTTCGCCTACCTGGCCGTGGGGGGCATTCTGCTGGCGGCGGCCTATCTGTTGTGGACCGTCCAGCGGGTGCTGATGGGCGACCTGAAGCCGGATTGGGCCGCCATGAAGGACATGACCCGGCTGGAGGTGGCGTGCCTGGCGCCGCTGATGGCCGGCACGTTGTGGCTGGGGTGCTATCCGGGTCCGCTGTTGGCGTTCATCCTGCCCAGTGCGAAGGCGATCTCGCAATGGGTGATCTAGTTTGGCGAGCGAAGGTGGCGCGGGGTTGCTGTTCCTGTTTCCCGAGCTGATCTTGTGCGGACTGGGCCTTGGGGCCACGGTTGCCGCGCTGTTCTGTCGCGGCCGCGGCGCGGGCCGCTGGGCGCTCTATGGCTTCTTCGTCTGCCTGGCCGGCGTCGTGACGGGTCTGTGCCTGCTTGCCTACGCCATCGACCTGGGCCCTGAGGCGACGGGCCAGCTCACGCCCGAGTTCATCGCCCGCACGTTCGCGGTCGATCCGCTGTCCCTGTTCTTCTCGACGCTGGCCCTGGCCGTGTGCGGTCTCGCCATGCTGTTCTCCATGGAGTTCGTGGAGGAGGTGCTCGAGGAGCACCCGGCCGAGTTCCTGGCCCTCATCGCCTTCGCTTCGCTGGGCATCGCCTGCGTCGCGCGCTCGCGCGACCTGATCACGCTGTTCTTCTCGCTGGAGCTCGTCTCGATCTCCGGCTACCTCCTATCGGGGATGCTCCGGCGCGAGCCCCGGTCGCTCGAGGCGGCTCTGAAGTACTTCCTGATCGGTGCCGTGTCGTCGGCCATCATGTTGTTTGGGATGTCTCTGATCTACGGTCTCACGGGTGCCACCGACCTTCGCGTGCTTCGCGATGCGGTCGGCGAGGGCCACCTGCATGCGGTCGGCCAGCTCGCCGGGGTGCGGATGGTTTCCTCCCAGGACCCCATGGTCATCACCGGCATCCTCTGCATCGTCGTGGGCCTCGGGTTCAAGATCGCCATGGTGCCCTTTCACATGTGGTGTCCCGACGTGTACGAGGGAGCGCCCACGCCGGCCACTGCGTTTCTCTCCGTCGGGCCCAAGGCCGCGGGCTTTGTCGCCATCGTGCGCTTGCTGATGCTGACCTTCGCGCCTTCATCGGGCCCGGTGCCCTGGGCCCAACCGGTGCTGTGGCTCTGCGCGCTCACCATGACGCTCGGCAACGTGGTGGCCTGCCGGCAGACGAACCTCAAGCGGATGCTCGCCTACTCGAGCATCGCCCACAGCGGCTACATCCTCATCGCGGTGGTCAGCCTCGGCTCCGCGGATCTGGCGCTCCCGGCCATCGTGATGTACCTGATCGCGTACGTGCTGATGAACGTGGGGGCGTTCTCGGTGGTCATTGCCCTCTCGAACATCGAGGGCCGGGAGGACATCCACGCCTACAACGGGCTTTCGAAGCGCTCGCCGTACCTGGCCTATGCCTGGGTCATCTTCGCCATGTCCCTGGCGGGTGTCCCCCCCACGGCAGGCTTCCTCGGGAAGCTGTATGTCTTCATGGCGGCCCTGGATGACCGCGTGCGGCTGTATTGGCTGGCCGTGGTGGGTGTGGCGAATGCGGTGATCTCGGTCTGGTACTACTTTCGCGTGGCGCGGCACATGTTCTTCGTCGAGGGGGTGCGTACCGAGCCCATCCGCGTGGGCCGTGGAGCGGGTTGGGCCATCGGCTTGTCGCTGGCCGGCACCCTCGTGTTAGTCCCCTTGTTTCCGTGGCTCATCTCATTCGCCACCAGCGCCGCCCAGGTGCTCGGCGCCTGGTAGGGCCGGCGCGACGATCCCGGGCGCGTTGGGGGCCCACCGCAACCAGGTGAGCCCGTCTCGTGGAGGGGCCCCTGACCGGCCCGGTTCGAGCCCCCAGAATCGGGCGCGTTGGGGGCCCACCACGCTGCGAGAACGCGTGGTTCCCCCCATGGCGCCCCTCCGCAACCAGGCCGAGGGGTGGCTTGGAGCTTCGGGCTACCGTCCTCGCCGCCGGGGGGTCAGCACCCACTTCACGAGGCCCAGGGCTCCCTGGCGCCATGCGACGCGGTGCGTGACACCGGTGGCGCCGGCCAGCTCAGCCTTGTGGTCCAGGTACCACTGGTAGCAGCGGATCAGCGCCTCGGAGTTGCTGAACCGCGGAGCCCATCCGAGCACCTGCCTCGCCCGGTCCGAGGACACCCACGAGTCGGTGTGAGCGGTCCCGTAGACCCAGCGGTACAGGGGCGACAGGTGCAGCAGCTCGAGCAGCCTCAGCACGCCGATGACCAGTGGGGCCGGTGTGGCCATCACCCGCGAGCCCGTGCCGGCATACGCGCAGAGCTCACCCACGTACTCGCGCACGGGACGGAGGTCGCCCGAGCCCACGTTGAAGGTCTGGTTCACCCTGGCCGCATCGCCCGACAGACAGAGGTAGATGGCCTCACACAGGTCCTCCACGTCGAGCAGCTCGTAGGTGTTCGTGCCCGGGCCGATCAGCGGGATGCGCGCGCCGCTCTCGACCCAGTCGCAGAGGATCTGGAAGACACCGAGGCGTCCGGTGCCGATGAAGGTCTTCGGGCGGATGATGGGGACACAGAGCCCCTCGGCCCGAGCGGCCTCGCAGGCTTTCTCGGCCTCGATCTTGCTCTCGCCGTAGGGCCCGACGCCGACCAGCGGATCGGTCTCCTCGAGGGGATGCTTCTTTGGGACGCCGTAGACGGCGGTGGATGAGATGACCACGACGCGCTCGATGGCGTGCTCCCGGGCCATCTGAAGCACGTTGCGCGTGCCATCGACGTTCGTGGTGCGGATCTCGAGGGGCCGGCAGAGCGGTAGCGCGGCGGCCGCGTGGATTACGGCGTCCGGCCGGTACTCCCGAAACGCTCGGCCGAGGGCGTCCGCGTGGCGGACGTCGCCCACAACCCCGATGGTTCCCGCCGGGAAGTCGGCCGGCACCAGTGGCGCGATGTCATAGACGACGCTCTCGATGCCCCGCGCCGCGAGATGGTTCGCCGTGTGGAAGCCCAGGAACCCGGCTCCACCGGTGATCAGGACCCGCACAGTACATCCCTGCTTTCCGAGCCGCCCTACTCGGGCTGCCAGAGGTCGATATCGCCAACCCACAGCCGTTCGGGAGCGTGGCCTCGATGAGCGCCCACCCGGCGGTACCGCCCGGGATCACCGCCGGATGCCCGACCAGCGGGCACCCGCTACTCCCACACGTGCCGCCGGAAGTGGCATGTGGGCGTGGTCTTCCGGAGCGTGAAGTAGTCCTGATGGTACTCCTCGGCCGGCCAGAAGATGCCCGCGGGCACGACCTCGGTGACCACGGCCAGGCCCTTGGTCTCCAGCTCGGCGATGAGCCGTTCGGCTGTGGCCTTCTGCTCGTCGTCGAGGTAGAAGATGGCCGAACGGTACTCGGGCCCGATGTCGGGCCCCTGGCCGTTGGCCTGGGTGGGGTCGTGGATCTCGAAGAACACCTTGGCCAGGGCCTCGAAGCTGGTCGCCACGGGGTCGTAGAGCACCTCCACGGCCTCGGCGTGGCCGGTGTCGCGGTGGTGCAGGTCCTCGTAGCTCGGATTGTCGAGGTGCCCACCGGTGTAGCCGGACGTGGCTCGCACGACGCCGGGCTGCCGCTCCATCCAGTACTCGACCCCCCAGAAGCAACCACCGGCGAAGATGGCGCGGCCGAACTTGACGTCGGCGGCGGGCACGAACCGCATCGAGATCGAGTTGACGCAGTGGCGCACGTTCTTGTTCGTCAGCCTCTCACCCGTGAACACGTGCCCCAGATGCCCGCCGCAGTGGGCGCAGACGATCTCGGTGCGTCGGCCGTCGGCGTCGGGCAGGCGCGTCACCGCGCCGGGGATCTCGTCATCAAAGGCCGGCCAGCCGCAGCCGGAGTGGAACTTGTCGGTGGACCGATAGAGCATGGCGCCGCAGCGTCGGCACGTGTAGACGCCCTCGTCGTTGGTGTCGGTGTACTCGCCGGTGAACGGGGCCTCGGTGCCCTTGCCGACGATGACCCGTTCCTCCTCAGGCGTGAGCTGTTGCCAGTGGGCCTGTTCGGGCGCATCGGCCATGGGAGCACCGCCCTCTCGTTGGGGTGAGTCGCTCTTCTTCGGGGAAGCCGGCTGGTCCTGGGCCGCCAGCCAGGCGCACAGGCCCACGGCAGCTGTGAGGCACAGCGGAGCAAGCCGTCGTCGCATCGTGGCCATCCCCCCTCTCTTGCTGCAACACGCGGCGCGTGAGGTCAGTTGCGCGGCGTGACATCCCGTGAGAGGTGAAGTGCACCCCCATGAGTAGACAGGGATTGAGGCGAACCTAGAGGTATGGGTCTCCGGGGACCGGGCCGGGAGCCGGCCCAGGGGCCCCGTGCGACGCCCGCCCCCCAACCGGGCCGGATGGCGCCCTTCCTGCTCCGCGGGCCCCTTCCATTCGGCCCCTCCTCGGTTGCTCGAATGCCTTTCGGAGGGGCGCCATGGGGGGAACCACGCGTCTCCCAGCGTGGTGGGCCCCCAACGCGCCCGATCCGCACGCCTCAACCTCGGGCCGGTCAGGGGCCCCGCGCCCTCTGGGCGCACCCCTGTGCGGCCCC
>JAKPQA010000082.1 GCA_029547025.1 Armatimonadota bacterium | reverse complement strand
CGGGCGAGCGCCGCCGGCTCGATGCCGCGGGCGTGCTCAACCTGTGGGCGGTGCGGGAGGCGCTGGGGCGGTAGGGCGCAGGGCGGGGGGTGGCAAGGACCGACCCCGGGCCAAGATCATTCGCTGCGCTCAGAACAACTCCGACAGCGGGCCGGATGGCGCCCTTCCCGCTACGCGGGCCCCTTCCATTCGGCCCCTCCTCTGCCAGCGCGAGGTGTTCGGAGGGGCCGAATAGGGGCGGAGCCCGGTGGGACCCTATCCGGCCCGGTGTGGTGGCCTGGAGACCGGGCGCGTTGGGGGCCCACCGCAACCCGGTGAGCCCATGTCGTGGACGGGCCGCACAGGAGTGCGCCCGAAGGGCGCCGAGCCCCGGCCCGCTCGATGGCTTGCGCGGTCTCGGAGGCCAAGGGCTCGCCCTGCCGCTTCGCGGCCTTGGCCATGTCGTCACGGACAGGCCGGCGGGCATCCCAGACGTCGGCCCCAAAGAGCGCGGCGGAAGCCGCGGGGGCGGCGTCGGTGCGAGCGAGCGTTCGGTTGGGTGGTGGCCCGACGGACTGACGAGGGATCACGCAGCGTGGCCGGAATCCTGGCCGCCGGGACTAGAGCTGGTTGCCGGCGGTGAGGTGAGTGGATGGCAGACGGCACGGCGAAGCCTGCGGAGCCGGCGCTGGCTTGCCCGATGAGCCTGTGCGCCCTGGTTGCCTATGGCTTCGGCGACATGCTCGGGTCGGGGGTCTGCGCCCGGGTCGGCAAAGCAGCGGGGCTCATGGGCAGCGCCGTGTGGTTCGCCGTCGTGGTCAGTAGGGCAGCTGCGCTGCTGACTGCACTCTCATGTGCCTTGCCGGGCCCGCGATTCTGGCCTCGGGCCTGACATCGATGGCGACGTTGGCCGACGAGCCAGAGCCGCAGGGCGAACGCAGACGCCCGCAGGGGAGAGAGCATGGGTCACAGCCGCTCTTCGAGCCGACGGGAGCCCGTCGATCGCTTGCTGACGCCTCTTCAGGACTTTCTGCGCCACGAGGCGGCTGGCGGGATGGTTCTCATGGTGTGCGCTGCGGTGGCGCTGCTCTGCGCGAACAGCCCGTGGGGTGATCGCTACGCGGCGCTGTGGCAGACGAAGGTGGGTGTCGACGTCGCCGGCAAAGGGCTGAGCAAACCCCTGCTGTTGTGGATCAACGACGGCCTCATGGCGGTGTTTTTCTTCGTGGCCGGCCTCGAGATCAAGCGCGAGATTATGGTGGGCGAGCTGTCGTCAGTACGCCGTGCTCTCGTGCCCATCGCGGCGGCGGCCGGGGGTATGCTGCTGCCGGCCGCCATCTACGCGCTACTGAACCGCGGGGGGCCGGGGGCCCGCGGCTGGGGCATCCCCATGGCCACCGATATCGCGTTCGCCGTGGGCGTGCTGCCCTTCGCCGGCCGCGGCCTGCCGGTGGCCGCCAGCGTGTTCCTCACGTCCGTGGCCATCGCGGACGACATCGGCGCGACGTTGGTGATCGCCCTGTTTTACGCCGGCGGTGTCTCCGGGGCCGCTCTGGCCGCCGCGGGCGCCCTGTTCGCCGCGATGTGCATCTGCAACTGGGCCGGGGTTCGCGCCATCGTGGTCTACAGCTTGCTGGGCGCCGGGCTGTGGGTCGCGTTTCTCAAGTCCGGCCTCCACCCGACGGCCTCCGGCGTGCTCGCCGCGTTGGCCATTCCGGCCCGGTCGCGGATCAACGCCGACGAGTTCGTCGAGGTCGGCCGGTCGTGGGTCGAGCGGTTCGCGTCCATGGGGGAACACGGTCAGTCGATCCTGGCGAACCCCGAACAGGCCGCCACCGTGGTCGCGCTGGAGGAGACATGCCATCATGCCCAGACTCCCCTTCAGCGGCTCGAGCACTTGGTGCACCCGTGGGCAGCCTTCGCCATCATACCGGTGTTCGCGCTGGCCAACGCGGGTGTGTCGTTCCGCGAAGCAGGCCAAGGGGGCCTGGTGAACGCCACATCCATGGGGATCGTGGGCGGCCTGCTGGTGGGCAAGGTCTCTGGTGTGGCCGGACTCGCATGGCTGCTGGTGCGTGCTGGCCTCGCGGAGATGCCTGAGGGGCTGACGTGGCGCCACATCATCGGTCTCGGTTTCCTGGCGGGTGTCGGCTTCACGATGTCGCTGTTCATCGCCCAACTGGCATTTGGCGAGTCGGCCCTGCTTGCTCCGTCGAAGATTGGCATCTTGGTCGGCTCGGTGCTGGCGGGTGTCATCGGGGTGACGGTGCTTCGGACCGCGCGGTCCCAGCGGGAATGGGCGAGTTGATACACTGCCAAGCGCGCTGGCTGCACCAAGAAGTATTTCGTTTTTCAGACATGTCTTTTTTGACGGGCATAGGCGGATCCGGTAAACTTGAAGTTCTGGCACACTGGTCGAGAACCGGCTGGCACGGCTGCCAGCCCACTGGCCTCGGTCCCCGTGGGATTCGGGGCTCGCGTGATGCCCCCAAGCAAGCGCCGTGGCGGAGGTGCACTCCCGATGGATGATCTTGATCTGAACGCACTCGAGGGCAAGGTAGGGAACAAGTACAAGCTGGTTGTCGCCGTGGCGCGGCGGGCCCAACAGCTAAGAGACGGCCACCGGCCCTTGGTCCAGATGAAGTCGAACAACCCCATCACGGTGGCGCTTCACGAGATCGCCAGCAAAGAGGTCGAGGTCGACGAGCGCGACGGCCTGATCCGCCTCAAGCGCGGCGGCGAGTTGCCCGGTATCTTCTCTTTCGACCGCGAGGAGCCGACCATGGACGACCTGGACGACCTGGATCTCGACGATGTGGCCGATCTGGACGTGCATGGCTTCGCGGGTGTGGGCGATGACGAGGACGAGGACCTCGAAGAGGGAGTCGGGGAGGAGTAGGTTCCTGGAGGCCGGGGCTGGACTCGCCCCGGGTCCGAGCGCGAACGGCAACCGCTAGAGCACCGAGGACCGACCGTGGCCACCGAGAAACGCGACTACTACGAAGTGCTGGGCGTCGACCGCGCCGCCACCAAGGAGCAAGTGAAGCGGGCCTATCGGCAGCTGGCCCGCCGGTACCACCCCGACGTGAACCCGGATGATCCTCAGGCCGAGGAACGCTTCAAGGAACTTGCCGAGGCCTACTCGGTCCTGAGCGATGACCAGAAGCGCGCTCACTACGACCGCTTTGGCCACGATGGTCCGCCGGCCATGGGTATGGGCGACTTTGGCTTCGGCATCGAGGACCTGATCCAGTCCTTCTTCGGCGGCGGGTTCGGTGCCCGGAGCCGCCAAGTGCAGCGAGGAGCCGATCTGCGGGCCGACGTGCGGGTGACGCTCGAAGAGGTGCTCACGGGGTGCGAGAAGGAGCTCAGCAGCCGCAAGCTCGACTACTGCGACGACTGTGACGGGTCGGGCTCGCGGGGGGGGCAGGATCTGGGCCCGTGCCGGACCTGTGGCGGTGCCGGGCAGGTCGGTCGAACGCAGAACACGCTGTTTGGCACTTTCTCGAGCTTCTCGACATGCCCCGCGTGTCAGGGCGAAGGCGTCGAAGTTAAGGACCCGTGCCCCACGTGCCAGGGTCGTGGCCGGCTGATGCAGGAGAGTGTGCTCACGGTCAACATCCCGCCGGGTGTCGACACGGGCACTCGGGTCCGCGTCGCGGGCCAAGGCGAGGCGGGTGCTCGGGGAGCGCCACCGGGCGACTTGTACCTCTACATCACTGTGGCCGATCACGACGTGTTCTACCGCGATGGCTCAGAGCTGGGCATTGAGGTACCCATCACCTTCTCACAGGCAGCGCTGGGCGCTGACATCGAGGTGCCGACGCTCGAGGGCAAGCACAAGCTGACGGTGCCTCCAGGCACGCAGTCGGGCACGCGGCTCAGGATCCGAGGTCAGGGGCTCCCCTCGCTCCGAGGCGGCGGCCGGGGCGACCTGCACGTGTTCATCAATGTTCGCACACCCACCCGTCTGTCCGCCCGGCAGCGCGAGCTGTTACAGGAGTTGGCCGCGGAAGACGGCGACACCGCGCCCGAAGACGCACAGAAGAAGCCCGACAGCCTCCTGGCCCGGGCTTGGCAGAAGCTCGTGGGGGAGTAGTCGAGTGCGGTGGGCCCGCATCAGTGTGTTGGTTCCTCCCGATGCGACCGAGGCCGTGTGGCCGGTGTTCGAGGCCATAGGATGCGCCGGTATCGAGATCTCCGAGACCAACGGTGCGACCGCGGTGTCTGGGTATCTGCCCGTGTGCGATGGCATGGATGACCTGGTGGCCCGCGTCGAGCAGGGCGCGTTCGACGCGGGTGTGTTGTGCGGTCACGCCCGTAGGCCCGAGGTTGTCCTCACCTTTGTCGAGGACGAGGACTGGGCCACGTCGTGGAAGGCCCATTTCCATCCGACCCGTGTTGGCCGCCGCTTCCTGATCTGCCCCTCGTGGGAGTTGACCGACCCGCAGCCGGGGGGACTGCGGATTGTCATGGATCCCGGGATGGCCTTCGGTAGCGGGACCCACGAGTCCACGCAGCTGGCATTGGAGGCCCTCGAGGATACGGTGCACCCGGGGGACACGGTCATCGATGTCGGTTGCGGGAGTGGCATTTTGGCCATTGGCGCAGCACTGCTGGGGGCGGCGCGCGTGGACGCGCTCGACATCGACCCCGTGGCAGTGGACGTGGCTCGGGCGAACCTGGTCCTCAACGGCGTGGGGGACGTCGTGCGAGTGACCGCGGGGGAGTTGGCGGATGTCCATGGGGCAAAGGCCGACATCGTGGTGGCGAACATCGTGGCGCCGGTGGTTGCCGGGCTGATGGAAGCCGTCTGGCGCCGGATGGCGCCCAGCGGCGTTTTCATCGGGTCCGGCATCGTGGCGGACCGACTCGATCTGGTGACCGATGCGGCCACCGGGCGGTTCACGGTGGAGTCTGTCAGGGCCCGTAATGACTGGCGTTGCGTGGTGTTGCGTCACGCACGGTGTCTGGGCGAGGAGGCGTAGGGCCGGCCCATGCCAGAGACGCCTCGTCCGCAGTTCACCTCCGTGGCTCGGCACTATGATCACTTGATGCGGGCCGTGCCGTACGACTCGTGGGTTGAGTATGTCGAGCAGCTCGTGGCGCACGAACGGGCCGTTGTCCGGCGCGTCCTCGACTTGGCCTGCGGCACCGGGCAGATGACCCAGCGGCTCCACGCGCGCGGCTACGAGGTCGTCGGCGCGGACTGCTCTGAGGCGATGCTGGCACAGGCCCGCCGGGCATGGGATGGGGCGCATCGCCCGCCCGAGTTCGTGGCAGCCGATGCGCGGGCTCTGTGTTTCAGTCCGGTCTTCGATCTCGTGCTCTGCCTGTTTGACAGCCTCAACTACATCACCGACGAGGGTGGGCTGAGCCGCTGTTTCGTGGGCGTCGCCCAAGCACTGAGGCCACGAGGGCTGTTCATCTTTGACCTGAACACCATCCGCGCGCTCGAACAGGAGCTCTTCACACAGAAGAACCCCAACCCGTCGGACCCCCTCCAGTACAACTGGGAGAGCTCCTACGACGCCGAAGCCCGTGTGTGCACGGTCCGGATGCGGTTCCGTTATGAGGGCGAGTCGGGAGCGGAGGAGTTTGTCGAGGTTCACCGGCAGAAAGGGTACACGCACTCGGAGATCGAAGCCTGGCTCAAGGACGCGGGTTTCGAGCGGCCCCGCGCGTTGAATGCCTACACCTTTCGGCGGGCGAGTCCCTTCGCGAACCGCGTCTTCTATGTGACCCGGAAGGCTCGGTGGCGTCGATGATGCGGATAGCCGCGATCGTCATGGCCGGCTTGCTGGTTGCCGGTTGCGGGGACAAGAAGGCCAAGACCGCTGAGAGTGCCGATGCCTGTATGAAGATGTTCGTTGATGCCATTGGGTCCGGTGACGCCGAGGCGGCTGCCGATCTGTTCGACTACGAGGCCTACGCCCGGGCCCACAACGAGGACTGGGACGACATCGCCACGGGTCAGCGGAATGAGATCATCGGCAAGATCCGGGCCGACAAGACCGCTTCCCTCAAAGCCCAGTTGGGTTCCTTGCAGGGCGACCTCGGCTACACGTCCGCCGGCCCCGCCACGGGAGGGCAGGCCGTGTACTCGGTCACGGCCAACGGCGTGCCTGTCGGTAACGTCACGGTGAGGCAGACGGGCAAAGGGTGGAAGGTCACCGAGGCCTTTGGGAGTGGTCCTGCCTGAGCGCATGGCCACTCATCTGCGCAGCGCGCGCGCTGCTGCCCGCGATGGGCCTCTCCGCGATTGGCGGCACGGCCCCGGGCGTCGATGCGGGTCCCTTTGCGTTCAACCAGGTCGAGACTCACCGGATCCGCATCCGGAACACGGTAGGCGGGGCCGTCGAGGTCAGCCCCGATGCGGGGCGATCATGGCAGGCGGTGGGGAGCGTCACCCGGCCGGCCACGGCGTTGGCCGAGGGCTTCGCGGCGTCTCGCTGGGCGCGCGATGGTACCGTGTGCGCCACTGCGGTCCATGGCCTCCGTCTTCGAGTGGGCCCTTCGATGAGCTCGGGGCGAGGCGGGCTACTCGCCATCGTGCCCAAGGAGTTCGCCAGCCCTCCACCCAACTACGGTGGATTCGTCCCCGGCGCGTCGGGCATCTACACCGACATTCCCGCGGGGACTTCCATCTTCAGGAACCTGGCTCCCTTCCTCGGCAACATCGTGTTGCGCGAGGAGAGTGGCAGCGTGCAACGCATCGGGCCGGACTACCGCCCCCGCGTCGGCGATGTGCTCGTCATCGTGGTGGCGCGGCCGGGGCGGATGCCGCAGTGTATCACGCTCGAGAATCGCTCTGGCGGCAGGGTGCTGGCGGATTACGGCGGGGGTGAGGTATACGAGTTCGCTCGGGTGCGCCACCCGGTCGAGGGGGTCGGCCGCTTCGACGCCACCGGCTTCACGGGCGTGGGCTGCATCAACACCAACCACCCGGGCGTGGTCACCATCTCGACGGCTCCCGACCATAACGGGAAGCCGGTGTTTGACGATCCATTTGGCGAGACGCGAGGCGGGTTCATGATCCAGCCCGCGCGCCATGCCGAGTCCGAGGCGGCCGGTGGCGGCCCGGTGGCCCAGGTGATGGTCGTCGAACCGGTCAGCCGCCGCCTCTCCGGTGGACTCGAGGGAACACCACCGCTGTTTCAGGGCTTCCTGAGCCTGCAGTTCCAGAGCCGCGACCCCTCGAGGAGCTTCGTGTGCCAGATGCGTGTTGATGACGGTGACTGGGAACCTCTGGTCCAGTATGTCGGTATCCGGCCCGGCCTGTTCACATCGCCGCGGGAACTCGAGCGCGTTCTCGATCAGCAGGGCCGGGGCCGCTTTGTGCGCCAAGGTGTCACCGCGTTGCGCATTCTGTTTCCCGAGCAGTGGCCGTGAGAGGTCAGAAGGCAGACAACAGAGCGGTCCACTGGGCCTGAGTGGGCGGCGGCGCAACCCAGGGGCTGTTCGGCCGTCTAGTCGCGGGAGCCCATAGGAGCTGACCGTTCCGAGCGCGAAGGGGGATCCGCCCCGCGAGCCGGCGCAGCACTTGCCATCGTGGCGAGTGGAGGGTAACCAATGGGACGCATGAGGTGCTCCCAGTGCGGTCGTGTAATCGCAGGCACCATCGTGTCCCTCTGCCCCGCCTGTGGCGGCGACCTCGAGGTCGCCGACGCAGGGGAGCCCAGCAGCCCGCTCTTGCCCGCGCCGGACTCGGCCTCCCCTGAGGGGGGTGAGCCGCTCGAAGTGACCTCGAGGTCTGGTCGTATGGCCCTCGAGGTGGACGACCGGCCGGTGGTGGTGGGTTCCACGACTCCCATGGAGCTACCGGCGCCGACGCCAAGTCCGCGTTTCCCCAAGCCCCCCTTGCCTCCGTCGCTCGCCGAGCCCGGTCCCACGGGTTTCCCGGACCCGGGAGCGGAGCGCGCCACCGTGACTCCCCCGCTCACATCGCCGCCGCTCGAGCTCGACGGCCCGTCGCTCCCGGCTCCGGCTGGCACCCCGGTACCCCCACCGCCAGCCCCCGCCGCTCACGAGCCGGCGCTTCCCGAAGCGAGTGCCTCACTGCAGCCCGATGAACTCGCGCTTGCCGAGATGCCGGATTGGGCCGACGCGGGCGGGGTGTTGATCCCGACGCTTCCCGGCGAGGTCGAAGGCCCGCCGCTGGAGCTGGACGAGGAGGTCGCGCCCGAAGTGACCCCCGAGGCGGAGGCCGAGGAGGAGATCGTCGGCTTTACACCTGAGCCGGATATACCCCCGGCGCCCGTGGCGCCAGAGCGGACGTACTCCCCGCTGGTGCCGGGGGAGGACCAAGTGCTGCTCAGGCGAGCTGCGGCGGCGTTGGCTGCGGCCGCTCTGCGGCCGCAGGAGCCCCTAGATGAAGCCGTCGAGGCGTGTCGGCACGTGCTACACTGGAACCCGGGCAATCTGCGCGCCCTGGTGCTGTTGGCCGATCTACTCGAGCGCCAAGGCGACCTGAACGGGGCCGCCGAGGCCTGCCGGAGCTTCCTCAAACTGCAGCCCGGCAATCCCCGGATGGCGAACAAACTGGCCGGCCTGGAGGAGGCCCTGGAGCTCCAGCGTCGCGCGGCTCCCCCGGCCATGCCCGCTTACAGCTACGCCCCCCCTGCTGCGCCGGCACCACACCCATCGGAGCCGTTGTACCCCGGCTCGGCCTCGGCCTCGTGGCAGGCGGATGGCGCCGCCCAGTCCGCACAGCCAGCGTTCGCCCCGCCGCCGGTACCGGCTGGAGACTTGGAGTGGACGGCGCCCTCCGAGCGCGATGGCGGCGGCGCACCCTACTCGGTGTGGGCCATCGTCGCCTTCGCGTCGGCGTTTCTCTGCCCGTGCATCCTGATCCAGGGCCCCATGGCGCTCGTGGCGCTGTCCGAGACCTCGAGCAAGGGGATGCGGGGGAGGGGGCTCGCCATCGCGGCGCTCATCTGCAGCATCTTCCTGATCGGCGCCTTGATCTTCATCGTCGTGGTCTTGATGACGCAGGTTCAGCGCGAGCCGTTCGACCCGATGCAGGACCAGCTCCAGGAGCTCAGCGACCCCGACGTCTACGACCGGAATGACCTCTATCAGGGGCCCCAGGGCCTCCCGAGCTACGGCGGCCCGCAGACGCCCGGTGGCGCGCCCGCTCCCACGGTGCAGCCGCCACGATCGATGCCGGGCATGAACTACCAGGGCTACCAGGGCGGGTGGCTGGGTCTTCCGGGTGGGGCGGAAGCGCTCCGGCGGCCCTACAGACTCGCGAGTCCGTAGGCGCCCGCGCCGCAGGCGATGGCCGAGGCGAGGATCCCCGCAATGATGGCGATCAGCGATGGCCAGAATCGGAGGCCGAGGACGAAAGCCAGGATGGCGCCGCTGTAGCCCCCGGAGCCCGGAAGAGGGACGGCGACGAAGAGGGCGAGCCCCAGCGGGCCATAGCGGTCGATGAGATCGCGACGCTTCCGGGCGCGCGCGAACAGCCAGGTGAAGAATCGATCCGCCACAGGCCAGACGCGCAATCGATCGGAGATCGGGCCCAGCAGCAGCAGTACCGGCACCATGGGCAGCGTGTTGCCTGCGGTGGTGAGTGCCAGGGCCTGGGCGAACGGGATCCCCAGGGCGCAGGCGAACATGATGGCATAGCGGGACTCGATCACGGGGACCATCGACGCGAGGCATACCAGCGCCGCTGGCGGCAGCGGCAGGGCCTCGACATAGCGCAGCGCCAACTCATGCATGGACTGGGGGGCCTCCGGGGCACACGGGCCGCGGACTGACTAGAGCGAGGATGCCACAGCCGCCGCGGGGTTCAGGGCCGCCACATAGTAGTAGATGATAATGGCGTTGAACAGCACGGCGTCGAATCGGTCGAGCACCCCGCCATGGCCGGGGAAGACGGCACCGAAGTCCTTGATACCGGCCTCGCGTTTGAGAACCGACTTGGCCAGATCACCCAGCTGGCCGAGGACGCCCATGATGACGCCGAGCAGCACGGCGTGGGCGATGGGCAGCCCGATGAAACCGGTCCCCAGCACTGCGGAAGCGACGATCGCGGTCAGGAAAGCGCCATAGCTTCCCTCGACCGTCTTGCCAGGACTGATGGAAGGGCATAGCTTGCTGCGGCCCAGGTTCTTGCCCACAAGATAGGCGCCCGTGTCGGTGATCCAGGTGACGCCGAAGGTATAGAGGAGCACTGAGAAACCAAAGGGCATGGTCCAAGGCCATGAGGGACGTTCGAGCGATGGCGACGCCTCCAGCCTCTGCATGAGGACCAGGTACCCCATGAGCCAGGCGATGTAGAAGAACGCCAGCAGGGCAACGCCCGCATTCGCAAAGTGGGTCTGTGACTTGCGGAAGACTTCGAGGGTCATGATCGCCATGACAAACACGATGGACAGGACCGCCCGGAGCTCCCAGTTCCCGGGAGCCGCCTGGACTGTCAGCAGCAAGCTTAACCCGAAGACATAGACCAATGCATCACAGGGCTGGCAGCCTCTCTTGCGGGCTGCAGACAGCAACTCGTGTTGGCCCTTGATCATCATCACGGCGATGACGGCCATCCAGTACCACCCGCCGAGGTACATGAGGGCAATACCGGCCGGCAGGCCGACCAGCGCCGTGAGCGCGCGTGTCGCGAGCATGCGACGCCTCCCGCTCGTGTCAGATTGCCAGCGGCGACGCTACCTGACGGGCATAAGCTTCAGCGCGAGGCTCCAGGTCCCCTGCCCGTGCCTCCGAGTCCCGCCACCCAGCAGGGCGGTCGCCCCTCGAGGGGAATCACTGGGCCGCGGCGCCGCCCCGAAGCGCCCGTGCATTCCATGGGAACCCGCGACCGATGTACACAGTCCAAGGTGATAGGGTACCGACCGTTCTCGCGGCCGGATGGTGTCGCGTGAACCGGCGGCGCCTGGGGAGGTGGCATGTCCCATGCGGGCAACAGCCGGAGTCGTGTTGGTGTTGGTGGCTCTCGGGTCCTGTGTCCTCCGGGGTGCACGGGCTCAGGAGGTGACGGCCGTGGACGGCATCTGGCCCGCCACCAACGCGCCGTGGCCCAACGACCCGATCGACCGGGCGCGGGCTGCCCAGCACGAGGCCGACCGCCGCGCCGGGGGGAAGCATGATGGATCCACCGTGGACGGCATCTGGCCCGCCACCAACGCGCCGTGGCCCAACGACCCGATCGACCGGGCACGGGCCGCCCAGCATGAGGCTGCCCGTGTGCGTCGCGGCTATGGGGCGACGCAGCAGTATTACCGGGGCTTGGAGTGGTACCGGGAGTACATGCTCTCGAACGGACTCCCCTACCCGACCGATGGCTTTGTGGTCGTGAGGCCCGAATGGGGCTACCGATTCCCCGGGTCGTCGTTGCAGGGTTGGCCATACTCGCAGCTGCCGATCGACCACTACAGCGGCTACCGGTACCCGTTGAGGTATGAGCCGGGCGGCTGGCCCTACTACGGACCTGGTTGGAGCCGCTAGTCGAGGGCATGCACGACGCGGCGGTCCGAAACCGGACTCCCTGACCTCGCCTGGGACCGCGGCCACGGCTCATCACCGGCCGCCTAGCGCTCGGCCGGGGGGACCCAGACATGGATGACCGCGTTCCCCGCGAAGGGGGCCGCGAGTCGAATCCTCCCACCGCCGTCGACGGAGGCGCCGGGGGTTGCTGCGCCGGTCGAGGCGTCGATCCACTCGACTGAAAGGCCGCCTTGGGCAGCGGAGAGATCGAGCTCGGCAACGCCCCCATCGGGCAGATAGACGATGTAATCGACGCCGGGGTCGGCCAAGCAGAAGCCGGTTGAGGCGAGGGCGTTGTGCGGCGTCATCCGGGCCAGGTCGAGGCGCTCGGCGAGGGCCAGGGCCTGGCCCAGGCTCTTGCGGACCGGGTCCCACCGGGGCTCGAAGCGCCCCCCGATCACCGCCCCGTCGTAGGGATCCATGAAGATCGGGTTGAGGCCACGGCAGAAGCTCTTCCACACCCACTGCGCGTTGCCGCCGATGCCCCACAGGTGATCGGTGTCGTTGATGATGACCTTGGTGCCATCAGCGGCCGGGGGGTCATCGCGGTACCCGCCATCGGGGTTGGGCGAGATCCAGTCGGCGGGACTATCAAATAGCGTCTGATTCGACCCGCCCTGATACTGGAAGGTCATCCCGACCGGGTGCTGCTTGGGCATGGCGCGTTCGGTGCGACGGATCAGTTCGATCATGTGGTACTGCCAATCGGTGGATGGGGGATGGTTCTCGTTGGAGATCTCGAAGAGCACGTTGTCGAGATCGTTGACCGTGCGGATCACCTCGCGCACGTATGCTTCCTGGACCGCGGTGACCCGAGGGTCGGCCAGCTCGTGGATCTCCACAGCCCGTCCGTCGCCATCTGGGTCGGTCCCGATGCCGTTGATGTTGTTGTTGGGGTGGAAAGGGTGGGCGAGCCAGGCGTCTTTCGCGAACTGCAGCCCCCAACCCTCGAAGAGCATGATCGAGACGTAGATACCCCGCTCGCCGGCGGAGCGGACGCGGTCGCGGAGCCGGGTGAAGTAGGCATCGTCGAACTGCGTGAGGTCGAACCTGGGCTTGCCGTCGATGGCCAGGCCGGGCCCGGTGCGAGCCCAGGGATGGGGAGCGCAGGTATGTTGCCGGTTGCCGTAGTTGTCCCCCGTACTCCAGCGCGTCAACTCCCAACGCCACAGGCGGACGAAGTTGTGGTGGTGGCGCTCGAGGAAGCCAAGATAGGCGTCCCAGTCGAAGGGGGTGGGCGGGTCCGTCGCCGCGATGTCCTGCAGGTTGTTCCACACGTGCGAGCCGACCAGCAGAGCCGCTTTGCCGGACGCGTCGGCGAAGTAGCGAGGGTTCGCCTCGCAGACGCGCAGCGGACCCGATGCGGGCGCGAGGATGGTGGATCCGCAGAGCACCGCCGCGAGACTGTGAACCATCGTGGCGCCTCCTCCGGCTCGGTACCCGGGCGCATGGCCTCGGGCCGAGCTGATGGTCGAGCGGCCAGCGTCGGGGTACCAATTGGCCGTCGGGGCCCGGGAGACCTACCTGAGCGCGGCGACG
>JAKPQA010000072.1 GCA_029547025.1 Armatimonadota bacterium | reverse complement strand
GCAGAGGTCAGCGCCCACGTCGAACAGGTCGTTCTGGACCCGCTTGAGGACCGCGACCACGTCATCAGGGAGGTTGCCGGACTCGATGGCCACGCCCAGGAAGGCGTTGGCCTCATTGGCGTCGGCATAGGCCGCGAGCCGGGGGTCGGTCTTGCGGGTGCGACTGAAGTCGCCGAGTGCCGTCGTGCCGTCGTCGCCGGTCCGGGTGTAGATCCGCGTGAGGTTGACCATGACGCCACTGTCTCACGCCGCCGGACCTGACCATTTCTTGACCGAGCGGTAGGGAGATCCATGCGTGTCAAGGCTTTGTGAAACCCATGGCGGCCGACACACTTGTCACAGCGAGTTATGGGTGGCAGGGGGCGATGTGATCGAACAGGCAGGCGTGGTGGTCCGCAGCGGCCGGGGGAGCAGTGGACTGGTGGTGTCCCTCGAGGGGCGCCTGGATGCCACGAGCGTGCCCGATGCCCGATTGGTGATGCACCGCCACATCGATGCTGCTGATGGGGTGGTCCGGATGGACCTAGGGGACTGCCTCATTGGTGACTCGACCGCTCTGGGCATGATCGTGGAGATCCTGGCCCGAGCCCACCGGCGAGGGATCCACCTCGAGGTCATTCACCCGGACGAGCGCACCCGTCGCCTGCTCCGCCGGATCCGACTGGGCCGTCTGCTCCAGATCCTCGAGTGCGAGCACACCAGGCCAGCGCTCCACGTGGGTGCCCTCGCCTGATCTTGGGTCCGCCCCGGCACTGGGCTGGAGTCACCTTCGAGGGCTGGCGATGACCGCCTGGCCGGATGCGCGAAGTGACGCACGGCATACGCAATCCAGCGTGGGTGTGGGCACTCTCACCGCGTGAGGGCCTGTCTGCCGGCGCGGGTCGCCGGTACGTTCGAGGACATGCCTGAGACCTCTTCTGCCGCTGCGGCGTCGAACCTGTCGCGACCCGAGCGCGACCGCCCCTGGGTGATGCGCACCTACGCGGGTCACTCCAGTGCCGCCGCCAGCAATGCGCTCTACCGGCGCAACCTGGCCAAGGGGCAGACCGGACTCTCCGTGGCCTTC
>JAKPQA010000363.1 GCA_029547025.1 Armatimonadota bacterium | reverse complement strand
CACTTGTGGTGGCGGAGGTGGTCCGACGCACATGAAGTACCGCACGGCTACGTCATCTTTGCCGACGGCGGATTCGACGACTGGCTTGTCGGCCCGGACATGCTGGACGAGGAGCTCGCCGACTGGTCCCAAAACAGGTTGCGCTACA
The DNA here is from genome assembly GCA_029547025.1 of Armatimonadota bacterium. Classification (GTDB taxonomy): domain Bacteria; phylum Armatimonadota; class Zipacnadia; order UBA1398; family JAKPQA01; genus JAKPQA01. The sequence continues at coordinate 1,153 of JAKPQA010000363.1, read as the reverse complement.
CGGGCGAACTTCTTGAAGTCGAATGGCTCGACGATGAGGCCTCTCGTTACTTCCGCGATCGCGTCCTGGGTCTCGGTGCCGAATAGCCTCGAACGGAGTCCTCGCCTGCTCGCGGATCGCGGCATGACCGGAAGCATCTTCACCGTGGCGAGACTTGGCATCAGCACGGACGGCGCGAGCGTACCGCCGGTCAGCTCCCTGGTCGTCCCCCAATACGGCTTGGTGCCTACTCCGGGCCCCATACGGGCTGGGAGCGTGCGGCGGCGTCAAGGAACGGCTGCGCGTCCACGTCGTGAGTGGTGGTCTCGATGCCCTGTTGAGGCCACTGAAAGACCACCCGCAGGCGACCGGGCGGCGGCAGGGGCCACAACCAGTAGTCACGGTCGATCGCGCGTTGGCCGCCTCCGCCTCCTTGGCCATTGAGCACGGGACGATCCGGGCGCCAGGACTTGTCCTTCCAGGGGCGTTCGTCCTCGGCGTCCCAAGCGGGTGGATCGACGTTGGTGGCCCGGCGACCGTCAGAGAATTCAAAGCCCCACTTCAAGCGCTCGGCCTGCCACTGCTCGCCCATGCTGTGCTGGTAGGGGCCGTCAAAGACCTCAGAGTGCAGGTCCCGGCGCTCCAGGGGACCACGCAGTCGGATGGCCAAGGTCATGGCCAACCCCTCGGGGAAGGCGCGGATGCCGGTGAGCATCACGACCGTGCTCGCCGACCGGGCGATGAGCAGTTCCACGGGCACCACCCCGGGCAGGACGTATTCGGGGGCGCTGGACCACACGGGCTGGTAGCCCTCCTCGGGCTCTTCCTCGTGCGGTGGGGGCGGGTCGGGGAAGAAGTCCATCGGGTGCCACCTCCTGTGCTCGGCCGTCCAAGTGCTTCGTGAAGTCGTGCTCAGCATGTCGTGCTTCGGCTTCGCCGTCACGACATTGCCGGTGAGCGGTCGAGGGGACGGCGGTGCGCTTCGCGCGTGCGGCCGAAGCGTGCGACGCGCAAGGACTGAGCACGCGCGAATCGCGGCAGTTTCGGACGTTTCCTACAGCCGATCCAGGGCGCGGAGGTATCGCTGGGTCATGAAGCGCTGAGCGGCTCGGCTGAGCGGGCCGCCGAGCTTGGCCAATGTGGACGCTGGCCGCGAAAGCGCGGTGATGGTGAA
>JAKPQA010000054.1 GCA_029547025.1 Armatimonadota bacterium | reverse complement strand
GAACAAATCAATACTGACTTGCTTTGTTGTTTATATCTTTTCCAAAGGAATCCGGCCTACCGAAGTAGGCACGGGTTTTTGGCATTTGACATTGTGCACGCTGTTGAGTTCTCAAGGATCGGGCGCTCCTGACTTCCACCTCGCGGCTTTGTTTCAGGGCAACTGCTCTAACCTACCACCAGGAGTCATTGCTCGCTACTAAGGCGAACAACTTCACTGGCTGGATTTGGTCCCTCTTGAGGCCGGAAAGCTGTGGGTTTGATCCGCACCGGGCTTTTCCGCACCTTTGGGGTGACAAGGGATTACATTACGTGGATGTTACGCGCCCTGCAAATTACGGTGAATCCCGGGCGTGTCGGACGCGAAACCTACTCGGCGAACACACCGGCGAGGGTCTTCTTGCCCCGTCGCAGCACGGCCATTCGGCCCGCCAACAGCGAGCCACTCAGCACGGATGCCTCGTCGTCCACCCGCACATTGTTCACGTAAACCCCGCCCTCACCGATCGAGCGGCGGGCGGCGCCGAGGCTCGGGGAGAGCCCGGTGTCCACCAGGAGCTGCGCGATGGTGGTGCTCGCCGGCGCGGTGGTGTGCGGCAGTTCACGCAGGGCCTGCTCGAGGGTGGCGTCATCCAACTCGGACAACTCCCCCTGCCCGAAGAGCGCGGCTGCTGCGGCAATAGCGGCCTCAGTGGCTTCCTCACCGTGCACGAGCGCCGTGACCTCCCACGCCAGTACCCGCTGGGCCTCGCGCTTGAAGGGCTCGGCGGCCACGGCTGCCGTGAGGCGCTCGATCTCGGCACGGTCAAGGAAGGTGAAGATCTTGATGCGCTCGATAACGTCGGCATCGTCGGTATTGAGCCAGAACTGGTAGAACGCGTACGGACTCGTCATCGCCGGATCGAGCCAGATGGCATTGCCCTCGCTCTTTCCGAACTTCGTGCCGTCGGAGTTGGTGATCAGAGGCGTGCCGATGGCGTGTGCCGAAACGCCCTCCGCCTTGTGGATGAGATCGGTGCCGCTGGTGAGATTGCCCCACTGGTCGCTGCCGCCGGTCTGCAGCACGCAGCCGTAGCTTCGGTAGAGCTCGAGGAAGTCCATGCCTTGCAAGATCTGGTAGCTGAACTCGGTGTAGCTGATGCCCGCGTCGGAGTTGAGGCGGGCGCTGACGGCATCCTTCTTCAGCATCGTGCCCACCCGGAAGTGCTTACCCACGTCACGGAGGAAGTCGATCGCCGACAGGGGTGCCGTCCAGTCGAGGTTGTTGACGAGCCTGGCGGCGTTGTCACCCTCGAAACTCAGGAACTTGGAGACCTGCGCCTGGAGGTAGCCGACCCATTCGGCGACCACCGCCGCATCGTTGAGGGTGCGCTCGGCCGTCGGGCGCGGGTCACCGATGAGTCCGGTGGAGCCGCCCACCAGGCCGAGGGGCTTGTGGCCGGCGAGCTGGATGCGACGCATCAGCAGCAGCTGAACGAGGTTACCGAGATGAAGGCTCGGGGCCGTCGGATCGAAGCCGCAGTAGTAGGTGATCGGGGGGCCCGCCAGCAGATCCCGGAGTTCGTCGGCGTTCGTTGACACGTGCACGAGCCCGCGCCAGTTCAACTCCTCCCAGATGCTCGGGAAGGAGGGGTCATTGGCCTGTGGTGTGGTCCGTGCTGGCACGTCAATAACCGTAGCGGAGGTTTCGATACGCGCTGCCGCGCTACTCAACCCAAGGGTTTCGATACGCGCTGCCGCGCTACTCAACCCAAGGGTTTCGATACGCGCTGCCGCGCTGCTCAACCCAAGGGTTTCGACACGCGCTGCCGCGCTGCTCAACCGGCCGGCCCGCTCAGCCGGCGGCCTTCGGGTGGCGCTTGTACGGCGAGACTGTCGGGTCGCCGGGGATCCAGAAGCGCCACGGGAATGCCGCACCTCCCCCGGCACCGGACACGCCCGTGCGTGGCCCCTGCGTGAACTGCGCCGGGCTATCGGTAGGGGTGAACCGCACCCGCCCGGTCTCGAGGCTGGATCCGCCGTCGGCGAGCGTGATGCCCAGTGCGACGGTGAGGCGGGCCGGGCCCCGCGCGAGGTCGGCATCCGTGCGGCTCGTCGTGCGGCGCATCCGGGCGACCTCGATGCCGTCGACGATCTCGCCCGCACGCAACAGG
>JAKPQA010000043.1 GCA_029547025.1 Armatimonadota bacterium | reverse complement strand
CGCCGAGGGATCAACGGCAACTTGCCCCTGCGGAACAGCTTCAGCGCCACATCCGAGTTGTCCAGCGGCTTGCGACGGCGCAGGTTGAACATCAGACCGAGAGGCAACTCATTGGCCCGGCCCATCCGCCGGATGCCACTGAGGAATGCCTCGGCGAAGATCCCCATCTCGTCCAGATCCCGCCGCGAGATGGCTCGGAGCCCGTCGATGACCCGCGCCACGTCGATGTCCCTCGGGCAACGGCTGCTGCAGGTCAGACAGCCGTCGCAGAGCCAAATGGCCCGCGACGCCAGAGCCTCGGCCGTCCGCCCCGACTGAACGAGCCGCATCAACTGGCTGGGAAGATAGTCCATCTCGGGCGCCACCGGACAGTTGCCGGAGCACTTGCCGCATTGATAGCAGTCACTCACCCTCTGGCCGCTGAGCCGTTCCACGCGGGCACGAAGCCAGTCTTCGCCGGTGCCGGCCATGCCTACGCCACCTCCGGACGAGGCAGAAGCCCCGCCGCTTCCGCGATTTCCGGCATGACCTGCTCCCACATGGCCGGCATGACATGCACCCCGGCAACACCTTCGATGGCGCGGAGCTGCTGGATGAGCTCCACCGCCACCTTCACGCCCTCCTTCGCCGGGTCCTCGGCGCCCTGCATCCGCTCGATCAGCTCATCGGGGATGCTCATGCCGGCCACGTCGTTCTTCATGAACAGCAACGATCGGGCCGACTTCACGGGAAGCACTCCGGCGAGGATGAACGCCTTCTCGTGAAGCCCCTGCGCGCGCACGAGCTCCATGAAACGAGCGAAGCGGGGCAGATCGTAGATGGCCTGGGTCTGGATGAAATCGGCCCCCGCCGCAATCTTCTTCGCGAGCCGGTGAACTCGCGCCTCGAACGGGTCGCCGAAAGGGTTCGCTGCGGCCGCGATGAACAACGCCGGCGGCGTCTTCGTCTCTTCGCCACACACGAACTTGGCTTCGTCGCGAAGCTGCCGAGCCGCCCGAACGAGCTGGATCGAGTCCAGGTCATACACGCCACGAGCCTGAGGGTGATTGCCCATGCTCTGGTGGTCGCCCGATAGGCACAGCACATTACGAATCCCCAGCGCGTGCGCGCCAAGCAGGTCGCTCTGCAGGGCGATGCGGTTCCGGTCGCGGCACGTCATCTGGATGACCGGCTCCAGCCCCTCGTCCAGGGCGATGTGCGCCGACGCGATGCTCGACATCCGCACCACGGCCGTCTGGTTGTCCGTTAGGTTCACGGCGTCAACCACGCCCCGGAAGTAAGCCGACTTCTTGCGGATCAGGTCCGTGTTGGCGCTCTGCGGCGGCCCCATCTCGCCGCACACGGCAAAGTGCCCCGCGCGGAGCACCTTCTCCAGCCGACTCCCGGTGATGCATTGCCCGTTCTGCGGCTCGCTACTCATCGTTGAGCAACACTTCCTGCACGAGGCGACGCGGCCCCCCGGCCGTTGCCGGACGCCAGTCCTTCACCGGCTCGATCTCGAGATACCGCGCCAGCCGCCCCTGGGCGTTGAGCCGGTCCCAGATCAGCTGCCAAGCGCAGTCGGTCTCCTTGCTGATCTCGCACTTGCCGTTCTGACTACCACCACAGGGGCCGTTGAGGATGCTCTTGGCGCAACGGATAACGGGGCAGATCCCCCCTGTGCGGTCCAGCACGCAGTCACCGCACCCCCCACACCGCTCCTCGAACACACCCCCGCCAACGTGAGCGCCGTAGAATGTCGTGTTCAGTCCCGGAATGACCCGATAGGGCGCGTAGGCTTCGGCCACCTGGTTGACACCCACACCGCAAGACACGTTCAGCATGGCCTCGGTTCGCTCCACCGCTGGGCGGGCCATCTCAATGAACTCCGGCTCACAGTTGCGCTCGAGTACCAGCTCCTCGACTTCGACCGGCTGACCGGACTGCTGCCGGGCAATGCGGATCTGGGCCGCCAGGATCTGTACCTCGTTCTCGCCGCCCGAATGGCACACGGCCACACAGCTGTTGCAACCACACACCACCAGGCGCGAGATGCCCTCCAGGGACCGGAGGATCTCCTCCATGGGCTTGCGATGGGCCACGATCACCCGGCCGCGCCCCCTTCCGCCTCACGGCTCCCCGCGAGGATGCCGATCAGTCTGCCCGGTTCGTTCGCCGCGACGTGATGCAGCTCCACCGGCACCGTAGCACCCACCTCGGCCAGCAACGTCAGCGCCCGGGCCACCTTCCTCGACGCATGCCGGTCCCCATCCATCGACCGGCACACGCCCTCGTGACAGGTCAGGACTAGAACCTTCGCCGCACCATCGGCCACGGCCCGAAGGATCTCCGCCACGCTCACCGCGCCCCCGCACGGAAGCTCATGGATGCACAATCCCTCCGGCCGGCCGCCCTCAACCGCATCCAGGGCCGGAATCGCCGAGTTGGCACACGCGAATATCACCGTCATGAGGCAGCCTCTTCTTCGGCGGCGGGTCCGGCGGCCTGTGGCTCCTCAGGCTCCACAAACGCGATCGCCTTGGCCGGGCACAGCGCGATGCATATGCCGCAACTCATGCACTCGAGCGGCTCGATATATGCCAGATGCTTCTTCCTCTGCTGGCAGCGCAGAATCTCCGGCGCGTCATGTGGGCATACGCGAAGGCATGTCAGACAGGACACGCACTTGTCCGGATCGACCTTAGCCGAACCCTTCCGCACATCGACGGTGGCCGCGGCCCGTGCCAGCGCTCGGGCCCTGGCCTCGAAGCCCCTCACACCCAAAACGCCGCGTCCGTTGTCCAGCGCGAAGAGGCCCCGCCGCGGAGTGCCCACCGGCCCGAGGTGAGGGTTGCTCGGGAACACGTGGCCATTCGCGTCCAACGGCAGCCCCAGCCGGTCGTGAAACTCGCGGTTCGCCGGCGACGGGCCCGCCTGCTCTCCCACCACCAGATGGTCATACGCGATCTCCACCGGCAAGCCCACCAGCGGGTCCCGGAAACGAAGGCGCCCATCGCCCAACTCCGGCGTCTCCGTGTAGGGATGTACCCCAACGCCCGCGCGCCGCATCTCGTTGTAGAGCCGCTCGAGCCCCATCTCCGCCGTGTATGCATGCCGGTACACGTAGGCGGCCTGGCTCCCCAGCGCAGCGGCGGCCTCCATCGCGCGCAGGTGTGCGGCCCGGTTGAACGGTCCTCCCAGGTCCATCAGGAAAACAGTCCGGCCAGTCAGACCTGCTGGCAGACCGGCCGTCCCCAGCGCCTCTTCCGGCACCCCCGGGGGCCGCGATTCCTCGAGTCCCGGTAAGTTCAGCAGAAGACCCAGCTGTCGAGGATCGTCAGGAGGCGCGAAGTCCGCATCGGGCCCCGCATCCTTCAGCTCCGCCAGGGGGTGCCCGAGCCGTTCGAGAACGCAAGCCGCAGCCAACTTGCCCTCGGCAATGGCCTCGGCCAGCCCCATGGGCCCGGTCATCGTCCCGGCGGCGAAAGCACCATTGGGCTGCTCCGGACACGCGAATCCAGTCTCGTCCACCGATAGGCAGCGGCCCGGCCAGACCTCAGCGCCTCCCGGACCCCACTGGCCCACGGCCAGGACCACCCGGTCGAATGGGAGTTCCCGCGCCGCGCCCGCCAGCGTATCGGCCACGCACACCACGGTGGAGCCAACGACGGGATCCCACCGGACTTTGGAAGGCAGCCCACGAACCAGTACAACCCCCAGAGCCTCGCACGATGCCACCAATGCCCCAAAGTCACGGCCCGATGGCTGCAGGTCCTGGTAGAAGACCGTGACCTCGGAATCCGGCCGCTCGGTCCGGATGAGCTGCGCGAGACGGAGACTCGAAGCGCAGCACACCCGAGAGCAGTAGTCGCGGCCCAGGGCCTTGTCCCGACTCCCGACACACTGGATGAACGCGAAACGCCGGCCCGTCAGGCCCGCGGGCCCACGCAATCGGATCTCCGACTCCAGCTCCAGCGTGGTGGCCACTCCGGGCGCGAAGCCATGCCCGTACTCCTGGCGGTACCGTGAAAGATCGATGGTCGAGTAGCCGCCAGCCAGAACCAGCGAGTCGGCCTCGACAGACACAGAACCCGCCGGGGCGGCCACCGTGAATCGGTGCCGGCCCCCAACCAGTTCCTCATTCACGATGCGGCCCGAGGTGATGAGATCGATGAGGCCGTGTTGACGGACCTCGCGGACCAGAGGGGCCGCCAGGCATGCCCCACAGGCCTGGCATCGATCGGTAGCCTTGCAGCCGAGCTCTCGAGCGTGCCCACCCAAGCCGTCCGACTGCTCGATCAGCGTCACGGCCACGCCAGAGTCAGCGAGGGAAATGGCTGCGGAAAGACCAGTGGGGCCGCCGCCTGCGACCACGACCCGGTACGCGGACTCCATCACGAGGTCATACCCCTGGCGATCGATGGCGGTGAGGTCGAAGCCCAACACGGGCGGCACCGGGACTAGGCGAACGCCCTGCGATACAGGCGCTCCCGCGACAGGCCCCGAAGCCGCGCCATTATAGCCGCGCGCTCCGGATCAGGCAACGAAACCGCAGCCGCATACTCATCGAGAATCTCGTCGGCCGTCGGAGCGATACCGCCTGCTGTCGCGCGCTCGGTCACTCGGGCCGCCTGGTCCAGGATGATGCGCCCGGAGGCGTCTTCGCCCCGGGCAAAGCAGGTCATCGCCAGCCCAATGTAGGCCTGGGGACACTCCGGAGTGATCTCCAGCGCCCGACGGTGTGCTTCGGTGGCCTCCGCGTGACGCCCGGCGGCGATCAGCGCGTTCCCGAGAGCCGCGTGGACCGTGGCGTTCTCTGGGGCCAGGATGAGCGCCCGCCGCAGCGCATCCAACGCCCCTTCGTGGTCCCCTGACTTCAGATACCGCATCGCGCCCAAAAGTGCATCATTCAGCCCCGGGTCCCCATCAATCACCATAGCGCCCCCCGCTGTCGAACACTGCGCACACTCTGATGATAACGCCAATGCAACGGGAATGCGAACGGGATCTGCCGCGTCCGCCCCCGCGTCGCCGGGCCGGCGGCTCCGGGGCGCCCGCGCGGCAGCCGCATGGGAGCCATGAGGGGCTGGCCCCTCGTGCGGGGTGCGGGGCGGAGTCCCGCGGTCGGTGCCGTTGGGCGGGGTCCCACGGTGTTGGCGTGGCGTCTTTCGCCCCGTGCGCGCTGCCCGCTGGCTTGACGCTCCACATGCGCCCGGTACAATCGCGACGGCGCCCCGCCCGGAGTGCCGTCGCTCGCCATCCGCAAACTCGAATGGACGGTGCACGCCCATGCGCGCCCTACGACTCGGTCCCCCCTGCGCCCTGGCTCTGCTGGCCCTCATGCTGGCCGCGGGCTGCGTCCGCAAGGCCGATCAGACGGGGCCGGCGTCTGGCCCCGCCGGAGCGGTGAAGAGCGAAGCCCCCGGACCCGCTGCCGCCGAGGTGGGTGAGGTGCCGCTCGTGCCGGAGAACGAGGCGCGGTATACCGTGGGCGTCAGCCTACTCACCAGCGCCCACGTCTTCTACCAGACGCTTGAGCGCGCCATGCGCGAGGAGGCCCTGAAGCACAAAATCCGGCTGAAGATCCAGTCGGCCGAGTTCAAAGCCGCCCAGCAGCGGCACCAGATCGAAGACTTCATCACCTCGAAGGTCGATGCCATTGTCGTGTGCCCGGTCGAGAGCGCCAACACCGCGGCGATCATCGGGAAAGCCAACACGGCGAACATCCCGGTCTTCACCGCCGACATCCGGGCCGATCAGGGCGATGTGGTTTGCCATGTGGCCACCGACAATGTCGAAGGCGGCCGTCTCGCGGGCGAGCGTATGGCCGAACTCCTCAAAGGAAAGGGCGAAGTCATCATTATCGACCACCCGCAGGTCGCATCGGTGCAGGACCGAACCAGAGGCTTCGTCGAGGCCCTGGCCAAGCACCCCGGTATCAAGGTCGTCGCCCGGCCTGTGGGGGCCGGCGTCCGCGAGACGGCGCGCAAGGCCATGGAAGATGCTCTCATCGCGCACCCCGAGATGGATGGCGTGTTCTGTATCAATGACTCCACTGCCATGGGCGCCCTCGCAGCTCTGCAGTCACAGGTGAAGCCACCCAACATCGTCATGGTGAGCTATGATGGCGACCCGGAGGCCTGTGAGGAGATCCGCCGCGGCACGGCGCTGAAAGCCGACGTGGTGCAGTACCCGGCGAAGATTGGCAGCCAGGTCATCCAGGCCATCGCCGACCACCTGAGCGGGAAGCCGGTTCCGAAGGAAATGCCCGTCAAGCCAGGCATCGTTGACGCCGAGAGCCTCGCCGCCACGCACGGGAAGCCGGCCGAGTAGAGAGGCTCGAACTCTCATGGACCGCGAGCAGAGGCGCCACGCGCTCACCTTGGCGGCGTCGCGCTATGGCATGGTGGTGTTCCTTGTCGCCCTGTGTGCCTACTTCGGTCTGGCCACGCGCGAGCATCGCTTCCTGAGCGTCGACAACCTGCTCAACGTCGCCAACCAGGTCTCCATCAACGCCGTCCTCGCGCTCGGAATGACCTTCGTGATCATCTCCGCCGGGATCGACCTCTCGGTCGGGAGCGTCGCGGCTCTGGTGGGTGTCCTCACCGCCGGCACCATGACCCGTGGTCTCGGCTTTCACATCGGCGGGTACGAGATCGTCCTCGTGCCCCGGCTGGACCCGGGAGCGATGATCGCCTTCGGCGTACTCGTCGGCCTCCTCATCGGCGCGGTGATGGGCGCGCTGAACGGCCTCTTTGTGGTGCGCTTCCGCGTGCCACCATTCATCATCACCTTAGCCATGATGCTCATTGCGCGGAACCTGGCTCTCATCTATGACGACCAGCCGGTGGCGCCACTGCCTCGGACGTTTGAGTGGATCGGCATGTGGGGCCGCATCGCCGGTGTGCCCATCCCCGTGTTCATCACCGCCGTGCTGGCGCTCATCGCCTGGGTAGTGCTCTCCCGGACCGTCTACGGCCGCCAGGTCTACGCCGTGGGCGGCAGCGAGGAGGCCGCACACGTCTCTGGCGTGCGCGTGAACCGCGTGCTGTTGGGCGTGTACGTGATCTGCGGCCTCGCCGCTGCCATCGCGGGGGTCCTCGAGACCTCGCAAAGTGGCGCCGGCGACCCCAATGCCGGTGAGTTGTGGGAGCTCAACGCGATCGCTGCCGTCGTCCTCGGTGGCACCAGCCTCATGGGCGGCCGGGGTACCATACCCGGCACGCTGCTGGGCGCACTCATCATCGGTGTCCTCAGCAACGGCTTGCGCCTGATGGACGTCGCGCCCTTCTCGCAGGGCGTCGTCAAAGGCTGCGTCATCCTCTTCGCCGTCGTGCTCGATCGCCTCACGTCCGAGTAGGCAGCCGCGCCCGCAGGAGCCCTGGTGACTCGGGCGGCAGGCGGATGGGGTCCAGGGGACGGCTCCCCTGGCGGGGTGCGGGGCGGAGCCCCGTGATGTCCGACCGCGGGCGAAACGCGGGCGGGCGGCCTGCCAGCCGTGATCCTAGCCCGCTAGCCTCGACAGCTCCGCGTCGCCGGCCACGCGCTCAAACACCACGTAGACCGGCTCGAACCCGACCGTCACCGCGTCGCCATACAGCCGGTTGCCAACCAGGTCGAACGCCCGAGCCCCCTGCAGGGCGAGCCGGACTGGCGTCTCGGTCATGTCCTCGTTGAGCCACGCCACGACGATCGTCCGCTCGCCGCTGTCGAAGGCGTACGCGTACAGGCTCTCCGGCGAGGCCAGACGCCCGCGACCGTGCAGGGGACCGGGGCCCACGATCTCCGACATGGCCGCCTGGGAGACCAGCATCTTCCGTGGCGCGCCCTCCCACTCAAAGAAGATCCCCGCTGGCTCGTCCCGGTTGAGCGCACCCGGCGTCCCCGAGTGCCAGACGATCCGCTCCGTGCCGTAGGCCAGCAGCATCGCGCTGAGCTTGGTCATCCAGGCGCCGCACAGCGCTTCGTCATCCACGAGCGACAGCCAGGACTCCCACGGCGTCTCCGCCGGGTCGTCATCGGCGTAGTAGGCCCCCTCGGTGAACCAGATGGGCCGTCGGTGTCCGGCTGCCTCCATGCGCTCGACGAGCTGCGACAGCGGCTCGTCGAAGGTCTCCGGCGGCGTCAGGCCGGGGTACGCATGGAGACAGAGGGCGTCGATGTGCTCGAGCCCGCCCTCCGCGATGAACTCCGCAGTCATCAGGTCCGGCGGGCCGGCGATACCTCCGATGACCAGCGCATTCGGGTCCGCGCGCTTCACCGCCTCAGAAGCCGCTCTCAGGTAACGCGTGTAGTCCGACACGGTGTAGCCCTCGGACTTCGGCAGGCTGTAATCCGTGTAGATGGGCTCGTTCAGGATCTCCCACGCGTGCAGCCGGTCGCGGTAGTGCGTCACCGTCGTCTCGATGAACTCCTCCGCATCCTTCAGATCCCTCGGCATCAGCGCCATCAGCCGGCGGACTCCCGGGTAGCCCTTGGCATCCTCAGGGCGCGGCTCCCCGCTTGACGCCCAATTGCTCGACGGGAAGGGGATCAGTGGGAGCACGTTCAGACCGTGTTCGAGCACCCGGTCGATCTGCGCGTCAGCCTCGGCGAACGTGAACCGGCCCTTCTCGGGCTCGATGTCCTGCCACTTGAGCGACCAGTCGCGGAACCAGCGAATGCCGATGCGGCCACTCAGGTCCAGCAGTTCGCCCCACGGATAGGCATGGTTCATCGCGAATGGGCCGTCCGGGGCGCCATAGGGCTCCACGATCCCGAGCCGCAGCGGTTCGCCCGGAACAACCTCAGCGCCCTCGCACGAGGCTCGCACGCGGTAGAAACCCCGCTGGTCGACTGGCAGCCGAACCACTCGGCCTACCGGCTCCGCACCGGTCGACTCAAGTTCCTGCGTGACCTCCCCGCATGCCGTATCGTGATAGTCAGTAACCCTCAACACAACTCGCGCGTTGGCCGGGGTAGGGGAGGCCAGCGTCAGACGGACCTCGGGCCTCTCGCCGGGCTCAAACAGGTGCCCCAGTGCCTCGCACTCGATACCAATCTCCGCCGGCGCCCTGGGCTCATATGCGGTGGCCGACTCGCCCCGTTCGAGCTGCACCGCGTCGATCCATAGCGTGCCCCGATCGAGCTGGCCCGCATTGAGGTCGGGCCCCACGCCAACGAACACCTGGCTCGTGCTCGGCCGGAAAGTCCACTCCACACGCGCCCACTCGCCGGCCGCCGTCACCCGGTGGCGTTCATCGCCCCCGAAGGCGATGAACTCCGTGAGCACGACCGGGATGCCAGCCGGCTCCGATCGCACATAGGCCGATAGAGTGTATGGCTGCCCAGGCTCCACCGGTATCCAACCCCGGTTGGCCGCGCGGACCGACAGGGTTGGGATGCGTGTCAGCGCGAAGTAGTCGAACCAGCAGACAGGCGTCGTCTCGCGGTCGAGCGCCATCTGGAGCGCGTGCGATCCGGCGGGGCAGGGGACCGAGACGACCTCGCCCAGCAGGCGGTTCAGGTTCCCACCCCACCCGGGCACATCCGAAATGGACCCCCAGCCCGCTGACCCACACTCGAAACTACTGTTGGGTACTAAGTTCTTGGTTGCTGCCTCTGGAATCTCAAAGTGACAGCGCCGGCCCGGACCTGTCGTCGGCGCCATGCTCACGTCATCGAGCCACAGCGTCCCGGTGGTCATGAACCAGACCTGTAGTCGCGTGCTCTCGGCCGCCGTGTGGGACGCGCGAAACACGAAGTCGCAGTCCGTCCATGTCCGCTTCACTCGGACCGATCTCGTCAGCCCGAGGTCGGTCCAGTCCGCCGTGTCCCGCAGCGCCACGTCGATGGCGCCACCGGGGATGCCCTGCTGGCGGGCTCTGAACCTCAGCCGGTACCACTGGCCCTCGGCCACCGCGATGTATCCCACCTGGGCCAGCATGGCGTGGCTCGCCGGCGAGGTTCGCTCGAACCGCGTGCATGCCAGCTTCTGGCTGTGTTCGCCCGTGGCTCCGGCGTCGAGCGACGTCGTGACCTCCACACCCTCGTCGTGCGGCGCGGTCCACCCGTCGGCCAACCCGTCACCATCAGCGTCGGCCTCGAACCCGCCGTTGGCGACGAGGTTCCCGTCGGCTTGGGCGAGGGCCGGGGCGGCAAGCCAGGGGAGTGCCACAGAGAGCGACAGCAGCCAACGCATGGGGCTCACCTCGTGCTCAAATCGCGTATTGAACATAACATGGATTATCCGACGTAACTTGCGTCACATGTCACGGGCACACCGAAACCCATACCCGCTGTTCCGGTCCCACATCGAGCCTGGCTCACCCATCCCCCGGCACCACGCCGAGAACATCACCGAGTCCCGATCGCCCCAACCACCGCCGCGCATCGTCCGCCATTCGCCGTGCGCCGGCGGCGATGGGTCCTCGTGCGAATACCGGCCATACGCGTCTTCCTCATACCAGTCCGCACACCACTCCGGCACGTTGCCCGACATGTCGAACAGCCCGTCCGGGCTCCGCCCCGCGGGATATTGCCAGATTCCGCACGGGCCGAACTCCTGCTCATCCGGCAGCGTGAAGTTGCGACATCGGGCCGGACCCCACTCATCGCCCCACGGGTAGAGCCGCCCGTCGGTCCCCCGCGCGCCCCGCTCCCATTCCAGCTCCCGCGGTAACCGAAGGCCTGCCCACTCGCAGTAGGCCTGCGCGCCCATCCACGAGACCGCCAACACGGGAACCTGGGCCACCCCGGGTCTCGCGCGGTAAGTGGCTCCCATGCGCTCGATCCCGCACTGCGGGTGTGACAGGTCGATCCACTCGGCGACCTGTTCCGGCGTCGCCGCGCGTTCCGTCAGAAACCGCGCATATTGTGTGTGAGTTACCGGATGAAGGGCGAGGTAAAACGGACCCATCTCCATCAGGAACCTCGGCCGGGCGTCGTCGAAGGCTTCCTCGCCCGCCGCCCCCAAGATCGCGCGCCCCGCCGGGATAGGCACCAGGATGCTGCCATCCTTGGCATTCACCACCCAACCATCGGGTAGGTAGGACGGGTCGGGCGGCGTGTGCGCCGCCTTCGTCAGGTCGCGCACGAGCCCCTCAGGCAGATCATCACCGGCACCGACCCACGGCAGCACCATCGAAAGCAGAGCCAAGCCCCACCGCACTCCGCAAGACCTCCCTCAGGACGTTGTCCAGTTGTCTAGACATATATACAACTGGACAACCTGTGGCGGCGGACGCGCCGCCCTCCCCTACTCACTCGCCACGATCCAGACCGGCTTCCAGATCCCCCCGGCCCAGGTCTGGTCGTGGACGCGCATGGTGATGCGGTTCCGCTCGCCCGGCCGATACTTGCCCGTGATCTCGACGGCCACCGGCTTGTCCCAAAGCAGCCCCGGGTCGCCCTCGCTGACGCCAATGTACTCGCCGTTGATCCAGAGCGTGAACGTCTCGTCCACCGCCTCGCACAGCAGCCAGACGCGCGGCTCGGGGATGGCCGGGATGTTCGCCTCGACCGTGTACCACGCGTAGCCGTCGTAGCCCTCGACGCCCTGCTCCTCCCAGGCCTTGTGGATGGAGATGGGCCGCCAAGCGGCATCGGGGACGGCCGTCGCCCAGCCCTGGGCCTCGCCCGTGTTGTCCGGGTCCGTGCGGAACTGCCATGTCTCCGGCAGCTCGACGACCCTCCGGCCCGTCAGCGCCGCCACGGGCGGCTGGTACTCGCCCGTCAGCCGGTGCCAGTAGTCGAGCACCGGCGCGATCTGGCGCCGCTGGACCAGTTCCCACAGCCTCGCGCGGAGCGCCTCCTTGCGCTGCAGCAGCGCAAGGTCATTGGTCGCGGCCTCACTCACCTGGTCGAACTCGGCATAGAGGAGCGAGTAGCGCTGCCGGTCGATCCGGCCAGCGATGTCATCCGAGCCGGCTGCCGCAGCCGTGGCCTCGTCGAGTAAGGCGTGGCAATCGCGGAGCACCTCGGGCGTGAACTTGGTGAGGTCATTGAATGTCACATGCTCGCCCGGCGATTCCTCGACTCCTCGCTCCAGCCGCCGGTAGTAACGCTCCATGGCGTCGCCGGCCGGCCCGTAGACCCGCTGGCACCAATCGGTGATGAACGCATCAACATCGGTGCTCAGGTCCCACTCGAGTCGGGCGCGGAGGTTGAGAAGAAGCGCAGAAGCCGCGAAGGTCGTGTCCCACTCATCGGCCAGGTTGCGGACTCCGCCCGCGTGGGCCGTCCGCAGGAGATCCGCCTCGGCGTGGAAGTAGGGCCCGGGGCTCTCGCAATGGGCGTAGTCCAGGTACCGGTAGAGCGAGAGTGGCGCCAGCCGACTCCACCCGTGGAAGCGCTCCATCCCCTGGACGTTGATGGCGCAGTTCGGGTCCTCGATGCGGTGCCTGAAGCACTCATCCCACCAGGTCAGCTCGATCATCACGTTCGGGCGGGGGCGCTCGCGCGTCGGCAGCTCGCGGCTCGACGCATAGGCGAAGGTCACCACCCACTTACCCGGGTACTGCTGCTCGACCCGCTCCGCGATGGCGTTCACGAAGTGCAGCCACCGGTCGGTCAGTGGCATCACGTCGACGCCGTTCCGGCTCCAGTCGACCGGCTGGGTGTCGAGGGCCTTGCAGGCGTCGCACTCGCACCAGTAGCTGGGCTCATCCTCGGCACAGACCGCGAACCGTTTCGCCAATGGGTGGCTGGCGAAGTAGTCGCACGCGTAGTCGGCCACCCGGGCGATGACCTCGGCGTTCGACGTGCAGACCTGCGCCGGCCGGCCGCTGGAGTGCACCGCCGTGCGCTCCCCGCGCACCAGCGGGTAGTACTCCGGGTGATCGGGGAAATACTTCGCCGGATCGAGAATGGCATAGAGCGAGTGACCGGCGATCTCATCCTGCCCGCCCCCGCGGATGGCCCCGTAATCCCACGTGGTAGCGTAGCCGGCTTTCAGACGGTTGATGCGGTTCCGTGCGGCCCAGTCGACCCAGCTCTCGGTGTCGATGTGCTTGGCCTCACCGGTCACCGGGTCGTGGTAGACCTGGATCATCGTGCCGCCCCGGAGCGTGAAGTCGGGCGCGTGGACGATGAGCTTCGGCGGCAGATCGAGGCGCTCGGCCTTCGGGACCACCTCTCCCAGCGGGCCGGGCCAGCACCAGCGGCATCCGAGCATGTGGAACAGCTCGTGCACCGCGTAGTAGACACCCCGGGGCGTATTCCCGAGGCAGACGACGGCTTCGGGGCCGATGTCGAGCACGATGCCCTCATCTCCCACTTCGGCCAGTTGGGCCGCATAGCTGCGACCGGGCGGGACCACGCCAATCCACAGGTGTCTCGCCTCGGCCCCCACGGGAGCCGCCGACGCGGAGACAATGGGCGGGGCAGCGCCCACCATGGTGCCGAGGATCCGCTGGGCCTCGAGGGCCAGGTAGCCGTGATGTGGCCCGGAGACATCGGGAATGATGATCGCGTCAAGCGGGAGGCCGTCCGTCGGCGCGGGCGTGCCCGGTTCTGGGGGAGCCGGCTCGACCAGTGTGAGGCTGGCATCGTCGAACCACACGGTGCCGCCCCGCATCGACTGCAGATAGACCCCCGTTCGCCCCGTGACGGTGGCGGTGAACTCGCCGCTGAGCTCCTGCCAACCGCTCGGGCCGGTGAAGGGTAGGGCTATACCTCCGGTCGGATCGATGATGCAGACGTCACCGCCGGCGCCCTCGCTGGCCCTGGCCCAGACCGTGAGCCGGTATCGTGCGCCCCTGACGACGAAGAGGTCGGTGGTGTACCAGCGCGACCAACCCTCA
>JAKPQA010000362.1 GCA_029547025.1 Armatimonadota bacterium | reverse complement strand
GTCACCATCGCAGGCAAGCACTGCGAGACTGATGTGCTCATTAGTGACACACCATCCCAGCCCATCGACCCGGGGGACGTGATCGCGGTGCAATCCACCGGCGCCTATAACTACGCCATGGCATCCAACTACAATCGGGTGCCGCGACCGGCCGTGGTCTTCGTCCTGGACGGGGCCGCCGACATCGTCGTGGAACGCGAGACGCTCGACGACATGGTCGCCCACGACCGCATCCCGGACCGATTGCGCTAGCCCGAGACCGGCTATGGACATCATTCTCGGACATCACGGGACCGACTTCGACTGCCTCGCCTCCATCGTGGCAGCCGGCAAGCTCCATCCGGGCGCCGTGTGCGTCCTGCCACGTGGTGTCGATCGGAGTGTTCATCAGTTCCTTGGGCTCTACCGGGACGCGTTCGACCTCCGGCAAGCCCGGTACGTCGATGCGGACGCCGTCCGGCGGATCATCGTGGTCGACACGCGCCGGGTGGCTCGTCTCGGCCCTCTGGGTGAGCTGATCGGCAAGCCAGGCATCGAGGTCATCTTGTATGACCACCACCCGGCGCTGGAGGGCGACATTGTGCCTACACGCGCCGTGACAGAGCCTTTGGGAGCTACGGTGACGCTGCTCCTGAGGGAACTCAGAGCGCGCGATGCCTTCATCACTGACACCGAAGCCACCCTGTACGCATTGGGCATCTACGAGGACACGGGGAACCTCACCTATTCATCGACCACCGTGGACGATGTGCTGTGTGTGGCCTACTGCCTTGAGAACGGCGCTGACCTCGATGTGGTCAACCGGTTCGTCCGGTACGACATGTCCGAGGAACAGCGGGCGGTGATGAACCAGTTCGTCCTCTCGGCTGAGCATCACGACATCCATGGAGTGAAGATCGCCCTGGCCATGGCGGAGGTCGCTGACTACGTCGGTGATGTGGCCGCGCTCACCAACAAACTGACACTCATCGAGAGTGTCGACGCCGTGTTCACCCTGGCGTCGATGAAGAAAGCGGTCTACCTGGTCGGCCGCAGCCGCTCGGACGCTGTCGATGCCGGCACGGTGCTCGAGGGCTTTGGGGGCGGTGGCCATCACAGGGCGGCCTCGGCCGTCGTCCGGGGGCTGACCGTCGAAGAGGTGCGCGCCGAACTGCTGCTCCGTCTGCAGGGCGCCATTGCGCCACCACCCGTGGCGGCGGAGATCATGTCGGCGCCGGTGCGCACCATCAACCACGATGCCACCGTCAACGAGGGCTACAACCTGCTCGTGCGCCACGGTTACGGTGGGGTGCCCGTGGTCGAGGACGGCCGAATGGTTGGCGTCATCTCCCGCAAGGACATCGACGTGGCCCGCATGCACGGGTTGGGCCACGCGCCGGTGAGGGGCTACATGTCCCGTCGGGTGATCACCGCGGCCCCCAACACCCCCGGACCGGAACTCCAGGCCCTGCTGTTCACTCACGGTGTGGGCCAGATCCCCATTATGGACGGTGCCCAGCTTGTGGGCATCGTGAGCCGCGCCGACCTTCGGCGAGCGTTGCACGGGGCCCGCATGCACCAGGGCGCAGGGGGCACCGGTTGGTGCGGCATCGAGCGACTTGATCAGCTCATGGAGGAGCGGCTGAGTGCCGAGACTCTGGATGTCCTCCGCCAGATCGGCAGGGTGGGGGATGCGTGCGGCGTGCCCGTGTTCCTCATTGGCGGGGCCGTTCGAGACCTCTTGCTGGACATCCCGAACCTCGACATCGATGTGGTGGTCGAGGGCGATGGTGTCGAACTGGCCGAGAGGTTGGCCGAGGCCTTTTCGGGCAAGTGCTCGGTCCACACGCGGTTTGGAACGGCCACCGTGCGGCTCGATGGAGGCTGGAAGATCGATGTGGCTTCGGCGCGAACCGAGCACTACGTCAGGCCCGCGGCGTTGCCCTCGGTCGAGTTTGCAGGGCTCAAAGACGACCTGTACCGCCGCGACTTTACCATGAACGCCATGGCGGTTCAGCTGAACCTCGACGCATTCGGTCGCCTCATCGACTACTTCGGCGGCCGCGGCGACCTCGAGGATGGTTTGGTGCGCGTGCTGCACAACCTGAGTTTCATTGATGATCCCACGCGGATCTTCCGGGCCATCCGCTTCGAGCAGCGCTACCGCTTCACGATGGAGTCCCAGACCGAGGCTCTATTGCAGTATGCACTGGAAAGTCAATTCCTCGACAGCCTTTCCTCGGATCGCATCCGCGATGAACTGGTGCTGCTGCTTTCGGAGCCCGACCCCGTCCCTGCCATACACCGCATGGCCCATCTGCTGGTGCTGGAACACATTCACCGGCACCTCGCCTTCGACGAGGCCGTGCTGGAGGAGTTGCATCGGACGACCCGTATAATAGACTGGATTGCGGACCTCGACCCTCCCGTGGCATTCGATCGCTGGGCGGTGTACCTCATCCCGCTCCTGCGGGACATGACGCCGAGCGAGGTGCGGGGCCTGGCTCGGAGGCTCCACTTCACCCAGCGCGTGATCGATGCGCTCTCACAGGCGCGTGAGGCGGCAGACATGGTCCTGGCGGCCCTCAGCGCCGAGCCCGACCTGAAGCCAAGCCAGGTGTATGACCTGCTCTGCGACATGCCGGCCGAGTCCATCGTGCACCTGATAGTCCGGGCGGGAGAGGGCAGCATCGCCGAGCGGCATCTGGGCGCATATCTCACCACACATCGACACGTCAGACTTGTCGTGGCGGGTGCCGATCTGCTCTCTGCGGGGTTTGCCCCGGGGCCCGGCTATGGCCGAGTCCTCAGGCAAGTGCTAACAGAGAAACTCGACGGCGCTATCGCCGGCCCAGAGCAGGAGCGTCAGCGGCTGTTTGAGCTTGCCGAGGCCAGCATTCCCAGACGGGGTAGGCCACCATCGCGGCAGAAGGCGGGCGGCTAGAGCAGAGTGCTTGTCGAATACATGCAGGGGCGGATGACGCCGGAGTTGTTCGCCAGTTCCATCGTGGCGTTTGTGGTGGCGATTACGATCCACGAGTTTGCGCACGCTTACGCTGCCTACCGGGCTGGCGACGATACCGCCAAGCTGGCAGGCCGCGTCTCGCTCAACCCGGTGGATCACCTCGATCCGGTGGGCACTATACTCATACTTCTTGGAGGATTTGGCTGGGGCAAACCCGTGCCGGTCAATGATTTGCGTCTCCGGCGGTGGCGTTGGCACCAGATTGCCGTGGCAGCGGCAGGCCCCGGTTCGAATATCGCCACGGCGGCGGTTCTGGCGGGCGTGTGGCACATCCTGAGCCGGCTCAGCCCCACGGGCTACCCGAGCGAGGGCGCCGCGCTGCTGCTCCTGCCCACCATCGGCCTCAGTCTGGCGCTGGCCGTGTTCAATCTGATACCGGTCTTCCCACTCGACGGCCACCACATCGTGGGTGGGTTGCTGCCGGCCCGGATGAGCGAGGCGTACGGCCGGGGACTGGGTGGGCCGCAGTGGGGCATGACGGTGCTGTTCCTTCTGGTGGTGACTCGCACGACGCATGTGATGATTGACCCTGCCGTGACATTCTGCCTTGGTGTCTTGGGCATGGGCTAGCAGCGGAACGAGGTGCCCGGGGGCCGCGAGGGGCACGGCCGACCGCTGAACATGCCGTACGACCGGCCTGGCTGCCGCCGGCCGGAATCGAGCTGGGAGGGTATGTGGTGGCGACGAGGTTAGCCGAGCCGGCTTCGCGTTCCGAAGAGGCTTCGTGCTGGGAGACCTACCGAGTGCGGCTGGCCGCCTACGAGGGCCCGCTGGACCTGTTGCTCTATCTGGTGCGACGGAACGAGGTCGATGTCTACGAGATCCCAATCGCCCAGATCACGGACCAGTACCTCGAGTACATCCTGCTGATGGGCATGCTCAACATAGACGTGTCGGGTGAGTTCATTGTTGTGGCGGCCCAGCTTCTCCTGATCAAGTCCCGGAGACTCCTGCCGCTGGCCGATGAGGACGACGTCGCGGAGGCCGATGCGCCCGAAGAGGGCGAGGATCCACGGCGCGAGCTCGAGCGCCGGCTGGCGGAGTACCGCCGCTACAAGGAGTCCGCGGAGGAGCTCCGCCAGAGGATCGAGCTGCAGTCGAAGCGGTTCACTCGGGCTTGGGATGAAGCAGAGGCCTTCGCGACGGAATCCGTGGGTGTTGAATCGGTCTCCGTCTTCGACATCGTGACCGTGTTCAAGGAGATCCTCTCCACCGCTCGTCCCGAGCAGCCCACAGTGATCCAGCGCCAGGGTCTCACCGTGGGCCGCCGCATGCAGGAGCTTGAGGCCCTCGTGGCACGGGCGGTCGACGGGCTGAGTTTCCACGAGGCCATACCGCCCAACCCCACGCGCATCGAAGTCGTGGTGACGTTCCTGGCAATTCTGGAGCTGGTCAGGCGTCGACGCGTAGCGGTTCAGCAGCACCGGCTCATGGGCGAGATCCGGATCTTCGCTCTGTCACGGCCCCGTGCGGCGGAGGTGTAGGTCTGGTGGATCTACTTACCGCCAAACTCGCACTGGAATGCCTGCTGTTCGTCGCCGATGGGCCGCTCGACAAGAAGCGGCTGTGCAGCCTGATCGGCATCGACGGCGATCTGTTCGAGGCCGCGCTCCAGGGCCTGCATGAGGACCTGGCCGATCGCAGCCTCCAGGTCCTCGAGGTGGCTGGCGGGTACCGCATGATGACTCGCCCTGCCTTCGCCAGCTATGCCGAGGCTCTGTTCGAGCCGAGCCCCGAGCGCGTGTCCAGATCGGCCCTGGAGGTTCTCGCGGTGGTGGCCTATCGGCAGCCCGTGACGCGTCCGGAGATCGATGCCATCCGCGGCGTCAACTCCTCGGCTGCTCTCGTAAGCCTGTTGCGCAAGGGGCTGATCCGTGAGGCAGGTCGCAAGGAGACGCCGGGAAGACCTATCCTCTACGCCACGACGGACGAGTTCCTCAAGATCGCCGGGCTCAGCGGACTTGAGGACCTGCCTCACGTCGACACTCCAGCACTCGATGCTCGGGTCCTTGGCCTGCCGGGTGCTGTCGCCGAGCACCCAGGTACGCCCACCGCTATCGCGGACGAGGGCACCGAGCTGGACCGCGACGAGGAAACCGGCGACTGCGCGCCGGGGGAGGAGCCACAGGCGAATGCGGAGACCGACGCATCCGCCGCCGATGCGTAGACCTGGACGTCGGCGGAGCGGTCTCGGGCGGCCGGTCCTGGTGGGTGCGCTCGTGGGTTGGGCCACTCTCGGCTCGGCGGGAGCCCTGACCGCTGCGCCGTTTCCCAAGATCGATGCGGCATCGGCCATCGTCGAGGATCGCGAGACCGGTGAGGTTCTGTTCGAGCGTGCGGCCGACGAGACACGCGAGATTGCCAGCCTGACCAAGATCATGTCGGCCATCGTGGCCTATGAGGAACGCCCGCGTGAGCCGGTGGCCGTTGTCAGTGCCCATGCGGCCTCACTGGGCGAAGCCACCGCTCACCTTCGGGCTGGGGAGCGCGTGCGTTTCGATGACCTGCTGGCGCTCATGATGATGCTCTCCGCCAACGACGCGGCCGTTGCCGTGGCCGAGCATGTGGCGGGCTCCGAACAGGCCTTCGTGGCGCGCATGAACCGCTGGGCCGAGCGTCTGGGATGCTATGACACCCACTTCCAGAACCCCCACGGGCTCAACGCCGACCTCCACTACTCCACGGCACGCAATGTCGCCACGATGGCCCGCCACCTGTTGCAGATCCCCGAGGCGGCCCGCCTTGTCGCCGCCAAGGAACTCCGAATACCCCGTCCAGGCTACCGGCAGGACCCGATGGAAGTGCGGAACATCAACTCCCTGCTGTTCTGGCGGCCGGATGTCGACGGGGTGAAGACCGGCTACACGCGGCGGGCGGGCGGGTGCCTGGTTTCCTCGGCACGCCGGGGCGAACGCGGGTACATCGTGGTGGTTCTGGGCAGCGAGTCACGATTCCACGACTCCGATGCGCTGCTCACGTGGGCCTTCGAGTCGTTTGATATGCGCCGGGTTTTGGAACCGGGCCAGCCGGTGCACGAGGTGGGCATCGCCCACGGGGTCCGTCACTCGGTGAAGGTGACGCCGGGTGAGAGACTCGACCTGCTCCTGCCCGTCGGCCAGCCTGCCCCGGCTTGGGACTTCCGCCAACAGGTGCATTCGGCCCCGATCCGCGCGGGAGCCGAGGTCGGCACGTTCACCGTCTGGCACCGTGGTGTCGTCTACGAGGTCCCTGGAGTCGCGGCCGAGGCGGTGGACCTTACATGGTGGCGCCGTATGGTCGCGTGGCCCGACGGCGCACTGCTCCTGCTCTCGGCCGGCATCCTCGCTGTGTCGTCGGGCTACCTCTTTCACTACCTGACGCGCTCTCGCCCGATGCGGGATCAGCGCAGCACGTAGGTGGGTCGCCCCCGGTGGGCTGTACCGTGGCGGCGCCACCGGGCCTCGTTGAGGCCATCAGCGGCGCGTTCGGCGCGAGCCCTCTCGGCGTCAGCCGCCCTCCACAACGCCCGCGCCGCAGCCTGCTCGGACTTCCACTGGCGCTCGTTGGCGAGCTCCATCGCCCGCTCGGCGGCCGTCGCGTGAGCGAGAACACTCCTCCACTGACGTGCGTGCCATGCTCGCCGATCTGGAATCGGAACGCCGATCTCGATGCGTTTGCCCGGCGGTGTGCCGACCAATGGCAGCGGCTGGATCTCAGGCGAAGGGCCGGACCCGGCCCCCTGATCCTGGCCCCGAGCCCCGGCCGCCTCCGTAGCGGTCGCCATCAGGGGCGACCCTCCGGGAGCGGCGGCGGGCGCAGACGCCGCTCCGCCTTGGGCACCGAGAGGCGACCCAGAGCCCGCCTGGTCGAAGCCCAGCTCTCGGGTCACCTGGTTGGTGTCCGCCCGATCGGCATTCATCGCGGCGGACTCGGCGCGAGCTTGTGGGACCGGGGTCCCGTGGACGGCAAGCTGTGCCATACCAGAGGTGGCAGCAACCAGGCCAAGGCACACCACGATCCAGGTCCGCATGAGGCCCAGCCCCCAGAGGGAAGCACACGGTCTTGGCAGACCGCAGTCTAGTTGTCAAGTATACCCGCGTGTCCGGCTGTGGACAACCTGCCCAGTGGCATAGCGATGTCGGCCTCTCGGCCCATTTGACCTCGCGCCATGTGTGAGCAGACAGCCGCGATCCGGGCGTATGCCCAAGATCGCGGCTGTCATTCCACAAGCCGTTCTGTCGGCTTCAGTCAGCCTTCGGCGTTGACTCCAGAGTGCCGCCGGCTTTGACGCCTTTCGATGGGTCCGCCAGCGAAGTGGCATCCTGCGCACCCTTGGTCTTGCATCCAGCCGCCAGTGCCGCCGCCAACGCCAGGAGAAGACCGATGGCGACCATCCAAGCTCGTCGTCGCATACGCAGATCGCTCGCTCTCTCTATCCAGACATTGTCACACAATGGCGCCCCCGCGCCCGGACCGAAGTTCTCGGGAATCATCTACTCAACAATCGGGCGGAACAGCCATGCGCAGTAGCCGTCATACCAGTAGCTAGTCGGGGTGCCCGTGCTGTTCGCCGCTGCCCACACCGAGGACTCCCAGCTCCCGGGCTCGACGGTCCACTTCACATGGCCGTCGCAGTACGCCTTCGTGCTCCCGTTGCCATGCACCCAGCCCACCATCTCGGCCGTCGCGCCCATGCCGCCCTGGGTGTTGCCGTACGCGTACACCGTGGCGCCACCGTTGTAGAACGGGTTCGTGGTGGCGTAGCTGCGGAGGGCGAGAACGCCGTTGCCCTCAAACAGCATGATGCACTTCGCCGGCGCGGTCACGCCTGCCATCGGGTAGGCATTCAGCAGACCGTTGTAGGTGTACGAGATGGGAAAGTCCTTGTCAGGTGCCGGGTTCGCCCAACCCGAGAACAGAGTAGCGTTCGTGCTGGGACACTGGAGGATCTGCCAGTTCTTGATGTACGCCTGGGTCGAGCTGGCCCAGAAGGCGCCGCGCAGACTCGGCGATCCCGGCCGGGCATCCCATGGCGTGGTGTAGAACACCCATCCCGTGTTCCCAAAGTTGCCCAGCGGGTACGTTTCGTCATTGTCCTGGCAGTACTGCAAGATGCCCAGCGCCAACTGCTTCAGGTTCGAGGCGCAACTCGCCTGACGCGCCTTGGCGCGGGCCTTGGCGAACACGGGGAACAGGATGGCAGCCAGAATGGCTATGATCGCGATGACTACAAGCAGTTCGATCAGCGTGAATCCTCGACGGCGCATGCCCTTCCTCTCCTTACTCTCTCGCCCTGTCGGCAGAGGCCCCCCCGGGGAGAGGCAGTCATTCATAGCGAAAAAGAGTCTATCGCTCGTGCAAACCCGGGGCACCAGGCATGCGTTCTCTTGCTTTGGGAATGGGCAAACCTGGCGGGGCCCCCCAGGTCCCTTCTTGCAGATAGGAGTCCCCGGTCTCCTATCAGGTCTCCTTCGCCGATCGAACGGCCGTACCCTTCAGCAGACGGCGCGGTTCTTCTCGGCAGGCTATCCTAACTATAGCACCACACTATGGGATCGGCTCGACCTCCCTCCCGCTTGACCAGGGCCTTTTCGTTCCCGAGTGTGAGCTGGGTAGGCCCCATCGCGCCATGCGGGCCCCTTCCGTGTCCGGCCCAGGGCCATATGCGCCTGAGGAGGCTCCCGGACTGGCTGTGGAACGGCACTGCCCTGCCCGCTCGGCCGTCGCTCCGCCCTACAGACACGCGGCAGCGCTACCAGTCGCGTTCCAGAGCATTCCCATATCCATGCAGAATGAACCATCGCCTGGAGCCCGAGGGAGATCCGGTGATCCGGAGCCTGAGCGACGAACCAGGCGGACACACGGCTCGCGGCACGGAGAGGCTGAACAGCCCGATGCTGTCTGGTCCGAATGTGGCCGTCACCTCGTAGGTCAGACGGATCGAGCCGTCCGGCGAGTCCCAGGTGGCACTGCGCTGGGTGACACCGAACTGCAGTGCGGGCTGGCCGTCGATGGATAAGGTGAAGGCCGACTCGGGCTCCGTGAGCCACCCCAGACCGCCCGCCCAGCGGAACGTTACGGTGTTCCCCGCGGGCCCCACCGGGGCGGGGCCGGTCAGCCACTCCACGAACTGGGTGCCGTCGGTGCATCGGACCACCTCGCAGGGCGCCGCGTCCTCCCAGACCGACCGGTGCTCGACGCGTTCGCCACGGTGGCCCAGTGTTCGCGAGTAGCCCTCAGCCCAGAGTGTATCGGCCGGCACCCGGGCCGTGCCCACCGCATCGCGGACGAAGCTGGCCGTGAGCGCTGCCTCCGGCTCCAGTTGGCCTGAACCCAGATGACGCAGCAGGCTCCGCAGCATCCAGCGGGCCTCGGGGCGCTGGCGCAGAGCGGATGCGCTCAAGTCGAGCGTTGACACCATGAGTACGCCCTGGCCCACACGGAACTCGAGAAGAAACGCCTTACTGCGGCCACCCGTGTAGGCGTCGATGGCCCGGATGATGGGTCGGACATGGACCGGAAGGTCGTCCAGCAGCATCGCGGGGCGCTCGTGCGTCAGGCTGTAGAACTGCAGATCGCAGAAGCCCTCGTGGGGGAAGTCATCCAGGGGCGGACCTGGCCGGATCACCGTTCCGGCGTGCGAGTCGGCACCGGGGCTCCCGAGCCACCAGGCGGGCTCGAAGGTCACGGACTCAGTCGGCATGAGCGGCCCCGGATCCAGCAGGAGTAGGTGCCCGCCGCGAGCCACGTACTCGACCAGCCCGGCATCCAGCGCGCGGGCGACCAGCGCCGAGTGCGGCGCTCCGGCGGCCTCGTCGCGCGCCACCGGCTCCACCTCGGGGAACGCGCCGGTCGCGCTCGCGAGCCCAACCTGTCCGACCCGCACACTCGCAGGCAAGCCGAGCCCGGCACGGCGCGGGAAGACCCACAGCGCCCAGTCGTTGGCGGTACCGACGGCATCGCCACGCAGCCGCACGGCCAGGCGGAGAGTCGTGGGGCGGGCGATGTCGGGCACGCGAAACCGGATCTCGCCCAGCCGAACGATCCCCTTGGCCGTACCTGCGGGCACCTCCGTACTGCCAGTGGCCACCACGAGCCCGGGCGCTGTGACCTGCCACGTGACCCGGGAACCCGCCAGCGATTCCTCACCGTAGTCCGAAACCACCAGAGGCATCGCGACAATCTCGCCCGCCTCATAGGTGCAGCGCGAGTGAGGCGCGAGGAGCACGACATCGTTGATGAACCGGCGGTACCAGCCGGCACCGGGCCCCTTAGCCTGGAAGTAGTGGTTCACGAGGCCCGAGGTGTTGGTCCAGTAGTCCTGGAGCAGCCACAGGGCGTGCCCGTCGGACTCGGGGCACAGCCTCAGGTTCTCGACCTCGACTTTCTCGCAGACGGCCTGGAGCCGCGCGCTGTGTTCTGCGAACACAGGGGCCTCACCCAGGAGGCCGCGATTATCGAGTTCCGCCCGCGCCGCCTCAAGCCAGAACGGCTTCACCGTGTGCTGGTAGAGGGCGATATCCCGCAGATCGGGGTAGGTGGTGTAGTTGCCCATTTCGTGGGAGATGATCGGCTTGGCCGGCTTCCCCGCGAAGTCGTGCTTCCCCGCGTTCCGGCCCCATGGCACATTCGCCACGTCGAACTGGAGGGGGAACACGTCGAGCGTCCGCCGGTCCCACTGGCCGTTCCGCACCTCCGGTCCGCTGGGCAGGCCGTCCGAGTCATAGACCGGCCGCGTTGGATCGAGAGCCTTCGCCCGGTCGTACAGCTCGCCGGCCAGCTCAAAGCCGTTGTACATCTCGTTGCCCATGCACCACGCGAACACCGAGGGGTGGTTGCGGAGGTTCCGGATGGCGCCCTCCCACGTGTCGCGGTAGAGCTGAAGGGCTGCCGGCTTCCCTCTGGCCCGGTCGAAGTAGGGTTCGTAAGCGATCGGCAGCTCGGGTTGGATCAGTAGCCCGAGCTCGTCCGCCATGTCGAAGTACTCGGGCAGCGGGATGTGGCTGTGGTGGCGAACATAGTTGAAGCCAAACTGCTTCGCCAACGAGAAGCGCGCCCGGTACTCGGCATGGTCGGCCGGCGGGCAGAGGGTCTTCGGGAACACACAGTCGTCGCCGTAGCCGTGGAGGAACGTCTTGTTGCCGTTGAGGTAGATATCGGACCCGCGGATCTCGATGGTCCGCATGCCGAAGCGGTCTTCCCACTGGTCGATCAGCCGGTCGCCATCGAGAAGAGAGGCCCTGATCCGGTACAGGTGCGGGTGGTTGGGCGACCACAACTTGGGGGAAGACACCGGCACGTCGACTGAGGCGCTCGTCGTGCCCGGCTCGAGGGTCACGATGGTCTCGGTGCGCCCCGCACGATCACCGTCGGGATGGAGCGCCTCGACGACGAGGGTCCGCGACGCCCTGGAGCCCTGGTTCGTCAGCTCCACCTCGACGCTAGCGACCGAGCGGGCTACATCGGGCTTCACGAAGGAGTTGTCTATACAAGTTGTGTCGCGCGCTTCGAGCCACACGTGGTGCCAAATGCCGCCCCAGTTCACGAACATGTAGTCGATCAGGTCCACACAGCCCGTGAGGGTATCGATCTCCCAATCCTGAGCGCTATCGACTTGTATGATGAGCAGAGCGGTTCGGCCGGGGCGGACCTGGTCGGTCACATCGATCTCGAAGGGCGTCACATACCCGATGTGCCCCCCCACGTGATGGCCGTTGACCCAGACCTTGGCGGAGCGGTGCACGGCGCCAACATGCAGGATGGCCCGCTTGCCGGCGAACTCGCGAGGGATGGCCACATGGCGCCGGTACCAGGCCTTGCCGACGTAGTTGTGATAGACCTTGTCCGTCGGGTCGCCGAAGCCCTGGGCATCCCATGAGCCGGGGACCTGGATACGGTCGGGGAAGGTGGCGCCACGGCGGAACCAGCCGTCGCGCTCCCCCACCGCCCCAGGGTCCATGCGGAAGTCCCACGCGCCATCGAGGTCCACCCTCGGCCGCACAGCTGACCGGGGCCACGACTCCGCGGCCGACGAGGCCAGGGCAGGACAGAGCCCACCTGCCACCATGCCGAGAAGCACTACCACGAGAAGCCGCATCGCGCACCACCTATCTCGGCATTCGGCCCGGTCGAACGGCCGGCCAACGTGACCAGCTCTCACCCGTTTGCCTCCATCCATTGGGCTACGGCCTCGAAACGTTCGATGGGTACGGGAATGCCATCGGCCGCCAGGCACAGCACCGAGTTCGACCGGCGGATCCGGCGCGTGTAGAGCTGGTCCAGCGCCGGGCCGATGCCCTCGACCGGACCCATCACGAAGATCGAGGGATCCAGGACGCCGATGACGACGAGATCCTCTCCCACAATGTCCAGGGCCATTTCCCAAGGGGTGTCGCCCGTGGGCGGTGGCGTCAGAGCGTGGATGCCATCGAGCTTCGTCGTGCGGATGGTGGGCAGCAGCCGCATGACATGGCCGCACATGTGGATCAGGGCGACCTTGCCGGCCGCATGAACCACATCGACGAAGTCGCGAACGTGGGGCGCGTTGTACCGGCGGTAGGTGTCCGGACTGATGTAGGCCGAGCTGGTGTTTTCGACCAGCGTGATCACATCGCAGGGCCCGGCAGCCAGCTCCTGGAAGGCCACCACCTCGCGCTCGTGGATGACCCGGAAGAGTCGCTCCATCTCGGCCGGGTGGTCGTGCAGCAGGTAGTAGAAGCTGGCCATGCCCATGTCGTACTCGAGCAACCGCGGGACCGTGGACGGCCCCCAGAAGCGCGTGATGATGCCGGCGTCGCCCACGGCGGCATCGACCGCCGAGAATGCCTCCGAGTCGTCGGCCGGGACGAAGCGGGCGGTCTCCCACATGGCCGTGTAGAGGCCCAGCTCTTCCAGACTGCCGACGGCGTGCTTCACCGGATGGCCGCCCCGCCACTCGGCCGAGAGCACGCCATCGGACGAGCGCAGCTCAGTCACATCGTTCCCGTCGCGCCGGAAGCGTCTCTCCTCGATACCCGACCCCCACTCGAGGACGGGCGAGCGGAAACCATGCGGCGTGCCCCAACCCTCGAGCTGGAAGACATCGCAGCCCAGATACCGAGCGAACTCGAAACCGGTCCGGACGCCCACACGCTCGGGCAGCACCGAGAGGGTGATGTCGTCGACCAGAATGGTCCACGCCAGACGGTCGGCCTTCTGGCGGTGCATGATGGCAGACAGCCGCTCGCGCCCGGTCATGGGCATCCCTCCGTGGGAGGCGGAGTTCGCCATGCAGACGGCGCGGCCTTCGTGGAGGCCCGATGGCCCTCGGGCTCGGCCCCGGACGCCGCCGGGAGACCCGTCCCTTCGTTGGCGGCAGCTCAGCTCTCCGGCGGCTCATGCCGGTGGCGGGCGAGGTGTCCGCCGCTTCTGGGCGGAACAGGGGGCGAGCACCCACTGCTCATCCCCCGAAGGTCGGAGGCCGCCATGGGACCGGCTCTGGCTCTCCTCATTCTCCCCATCGCTGCCGCCCCGGCGAAAGGACCGATCGCGATGACGGGCGCTCTGGCCGCCATGCCTGACGGCTATCACCTCCAGCGGTTCGACGACTGCGGGGTGACGGGCCGGCAGCCGCACACCATCGCCGAGGGGGTACACGAGTACAGCCCCGGCGCCGTGAACGCCGACCAGCGGAGCCGCACGGTGGCCTGGGGCTGGCGCGAGGTGCGGGCGGCATACACGGACCTGGACCCGGCCCTCGACTACGTGCTCGCGGTGACCTACTGCAACGAGCCTTACAACCACCGAGTGCAGAGCCTGTGGGCGGGTGAGCTGCAGATCCATGGGCCCCACGAGCTGCCGAAAGGCGGCACGGAGCGCTTGCTCTTCCGACTGCCCCGGGCATGCACAGCCGGAGGAAGGCTCGAACTCTCGTTTCGCCTCGAGGCCCAGGTGAACGTCGTGGTCTCAGCCATCGAGCTGTGGGCCGCCGCTCCCTCGCCGGTGGAGGTCCACCTCACGGATGTGTTCGGCCTCTGGGGCGACCTCGAGGGCACGGTGGTCGATCTGGGTTACGATCCGCTCCCGGGGGCGGCCATCTTCTTGCGGCGCGCCGGCGGTGAGGTCATCGCCGAGACCACATCGGGTCCCGATGGGCGCTTCCGCCTGCCGCGCGAACGGTTCGACGGGGCAGCCCGCGAGGGGCCGCTGGAGCTTGGGGCACACCACGAGGGCGCCGAGGTCTCTCGGACCCTCACGGCGCTCGATCTGGTGTTCGACCCGGTGCAGTACCGGCCGATCCCCACGCGCGTGTGTGGCTTGAGCAAGCCCGTCGTGTCGCTCGATGGCGACTGGCGGATCCAGACGCCGGTGCGCCCCGATGTCCGGCAGATGGGGCTCGATGACCCAGCCTGGGCGCCGTTCATCGTCCCCGGGCAGTGGGTTCAGCAGGGACATGACGTGCCCACGGACCAGCCCGTTGCCGTGGCGACCGAGTTCCGCATGCCCCCCGCCTGGTCTGGCCATCGGGTGGTGCTCCGATTCGATGGCGTCCACGGCGGAGCGCGCTACTGGATCAACGGCCACTATCTGGGCGCCAGCGAGAACTTGTTCACCCCGGTGGAGTGGGACATCACCGACGCCGTACGCGTGGGCGATGCGAACCGTCTGGACATGGAGATGGTCGTCGACACGGTGTCGGAGCGCCTCGCCTATGCCTCAGGCTATGCCTTCCACAACCTGGGCGGGATCGACCGGTCGGTGCGGCTCATCGCGCTGCCCCAGACCCACCTGCGCAGTCTGACGGTCGAGCAGACGCTCGATGATGCCCTGACCATGGCCACCATTCGCGTGCGCTCGTCCGTTGCCCGTTCGGGGAGCACGCCCGCAGCGAACCTGAGGTTGGAGCTACGGCTGCGGGACGAACGCGGGCGGCCGGTGGCAGTGGAGGGCGGGATATCCGAGGTGGAACCGGCCCGCCCCGGCGCCCGGGCCGAGGCGTCGGCCCAGATCGCGCATCCGCTGCTGTGGAGCGCGGAGAAGCCGCATCTGTACCGACTGACGGTCCGGCTGCTGGACGGAGACACGCTGCTCGAGGAGGTTGAGCGGTCAGTCGGCTTCCGGCGGATCGAGATCCGCGGCGCGCAGCTCTTCGTGAACAGCCAGAGGGTGAAGCTGGCGGGTGCGTGCCATCATGAGATTGACCCGCTGACGGGCCGGGCGGCCACGGCGCGGCATGCGGAGGAGGACGTGCGTCTGGCCAAGGGCGCGAACCTCGACTACTTGCGCACCTCGCACTACCCGCCCACGGAGGAGCTCCTCGACGCCGCCGACCGGCTCGGCGTGTACCTGGAGGTCGAGGCGCCCTTCTGTTGGGTGAGCAACGACACCGATCCGGAGCATCTCCGGGCGGTGCTCACGCCCACGTCGGCCATGGTCGACGCCGCACATTCGCACCCGTCGGTGCTGCTGTGGTCCATCGCCAACGAGTCGCAGTACAACCCGCTGTTCGAGATCTCGACGGCCATGGTGAAGCAGCTCGACCCATCGCGGCCGACGACGTTCAACAACCCCGACCCGAAGCAGATCGCCGACATCGCCAATCTTCACTATGCGGCGGTTCCGTATGAGCAGCACCTGCAGGACGACCCGCGGCCGATGCTTCTCGGCGAGTACTTCTTCCCGATCTGCCACGAGCAGACCGATGTGGCCGTCGATCCGGGCCTCCGCGAGCTCTGGGGCGCCGGGCACCGCGACCCATCGTCGGAGTGGGGTAGGGACTGCGCGGAGAGCTTCGGCGGGCCTTTCCTGCAGCCCGGTCTGCCCCCGGGCACGTGGAGCGACATGGTCCGATCGGATCGCGTGATCGGCGGCGCCATCTGGGCGTTCCTCGATGAGCCATTCTACCTGCCGGGCGGGAAGAAGGTTGGGTACGCCTGGCACCACGGGTTCTGGGGCCTGGTCGACGCCTGGCGCCGGCCCAAGCCCGAGTGGTGGCTGGCGAAGCAGATCTTCAGCCCGGTATGGTTCGTGGACTCCATGGCACCGTTCAGTGGCGACGAGGAGAGTGTCAGGGTGCGAGTCGAGAACCGGTATGCGTTCACGGACTTCGCCGAACTCGAGTTCGCGAGCCGGACGCCAGCCGGCGAGGAGCCGTTCGACCTCTCTCTGGCGCCCGGCGCGTCGGCAGCCGTGGCCGTCCCCGTGCCGCGGGGCTCGCGCCGGGGCCAAGTGCTGCAGATCGAGGCGCGCGGTCGCGGGGGCGACCTGGTCACCATCGCGGCCATCGTCCTCGGTGAGCGCGAGCACCACGAGGCGCCTGCTCCGGACGCCGGATGCCCCCGACTCACTGACGAGGGGAGCGCATTTCGCATCGAGGGCGATGGCTTCGTGTTCGTCGTGGACAAGACCAGGGGGAAGCTCGCAGACGGGAGCGTCTCGGCCCTGGTTTCGTTGCCGACGCTGCACCTGACGCGGTTTGACTTCGGCGACCTGGCCGGCCCCAACGCGGCCCCCTACGAGGTGCTGCCCCAGCGGGAGACGCGGCAGGTCGAGCGCGTCACGGCAGAGACGGTCTCCGAGGGTGTGATGCTGACCATCCGCGAACGGTTCGAGGGCTTCTCCGGGGAGACCCGCTGGCTCATCGACCGGGCCGGTGTGGGGCGTGTGGCGTACGACTACATCCACTCGGGCCCCGAACTGGCGGCGCGGGAGATCGGCGTGCGGATGCTTCTGCGGCGCGAGTGCCAATCACTGAGCTGGCGCCGCTGGTCGGAGTGGGGGGCCTACCCGGCCGATAGCATCAGCCGCGTCGAGGGCACGGCCAGCGCGCACCGTGAACCCGGTGGCGGGCCGGACATCGAGGGCACACCGCCGCGCTGGCCGTGGGCACTGGACGAGACCGAGTTGGGCACGACCGACTTCCGCTCCGTGAAGCTCAACGTGTACCGTGCGTCGCTGAAGGCGCCGAACGGGCAGGGCGTGGCACTCGATGCCGACGCGGACGCCCACGTGCGGGCATGCCTGGCCCCGGGCGGCGTCTGGATGCACCTGCTGAAGACGTGCCGCCTCGGCCCGGTGACTGTGCACGATGGCGACCGGCTGCAGGGCGAGTTCGCGCTAAGCCTGCTGGCGGGGCGGAGCTGACCCGCGGGGCGCTGCCCCGCACCGCGCCGGACGACGCAGAACCGCGGGCCGCTGCCCCGCACCCCGCCAGGGGACCCGTCCCCTGGACCCCAGCCGACTGCCGCGCGGTTCCCCGAGGGCTCCGGCCGCCCGATCGCCGAGCAGGGGCGACCGGCAGGTCGCCCAGGGCGGGCGTTGTGGCCGACACAGCAGGGCGCAGCACCACGCGAGTCCGCCTCTGCTACCGTCGTGACTGCTCCCTCAGCTCGTCGAGCTTGTCCTGGTAGTCCCGGTTGGTCGGGTCGAGGGCAGTCGCCAAGCGGAGGGCCTCAATGGCGTTGCCAGTGAGGCCCTGATCGGCCAGGATCAGCGCGCGACGGTAGTGGACCTCGGCCTCGCCCGGGTCGATGGCCAAAGCGCGGTCGAGGTAGTCGAGCGCCGCCACCGAGCGGCTTTCATCCTGCGCGCACTGGGCCAGTTCGAGGAGCACGGGTACGGACGTCGGATCGAGTTCGAGGGCCTTCTCGAACTCACGACGGGCCAGGCCCGACTCGTTCTCGAGGCGCAGCCGGAACGAGCGCCCACGAAGGAGGCGGACGTGGGCGCCGCGAGGACCACGGGTCGCGAAGCCCTGCATGGGCGGCAGATCGCTGCTCTGCTCGGCCAGCAGGCACTGGAAGTTCTCGCGAGCGGTCCACGAGTACAGTGACCGAGGTGCCCAGAACTCGAGCAGCGGCAGGTCGTCGGTGTTCTTCCGTGCTTTGGTAATGAGCTTCTGAACATCCTTGCCGGCGAGCAGGTAGGAGGACGAGAAGCCCTCGGGCGTATCGCAACCGAACTCGGCCAGATCGGCTCGGTCCTTGAGTGCGTTCAGGCGCTCCTGGAGCTTGTTGCGGTCGAGCACCAGGGGTTCGTTCGAGCCCACGAGCAGCAGGTCGGACGATGTGGTGTGGAACACGGCCACGTGTGGGAAGACGCTGCTGAAGGTGTTCAGGATCATCCGCAGGCTGTCGTTGCCCATGGAGTAGATCTGAGTCCACTGGACCATGATGCCGCCCTCGGCAAGGGCGCGCCGGCAGTACTCGTAGTTCTCGACGGTGTAGAGGTTGCCGACGCCGGCGATCCACGGGTTCGAGGGCTCGGAGATGATCACATCGTAGGGTTCGGTGACGCGCTCGATGAAGCTGCGGCCGTCGTCGACGTGGAACTTGAAGCGAGGTTCCCGGTCGAAGATGTGATCGTTGAGGTCGCCGAACCACTGCCGGGCCGCCTCACCCACGTTGGGTTCGATCTCGACGCACTCGACGGACTGGACGCTGGGGTGCCGGGCGATGCATGCGGCACTGATGCCACTCCCGCAGCCGACGAGCACCACCCGTTTGAGCTCCTTGGCCAGGAGGCAGGGCACATGGCCCGTCATGACCTGGGTGACCATGTCGCCCTTGGAGGTCGAGGCATCCGTCTTGCCGTTCACACCCAAGGCATACTTGCCATCGCCCCAGCTCACGACGCTCACCACGGCACTGGGGCCCTCGCGGTAGAACTTCACGCGCTCAGGGTTCGACCGCGCGTAGGCGAGCCCGCCAGCCGGGTCGTCCCCCATGACGACATTGGACTGGAAGACACCGAATGCGAATGCCGAGTGGCTCCAGGAGGGCAGCACGGCGACCAACAGGGCCGCCGCGGCGACGCTGACGCCCGCCCAGGTCCGCCACAGGGCCCGGCGCTCGGTGGCGATCAGAAACGCTCCGCACCCGACGAGGACGTAGAGCACCGCAGCACCGAGGATCGTGACCCTCATGCCCAGGAGTGGCACCAGGAGCAGTGAGGAGAGGGCCGAGCCCAAGATGCAGCCCGCAGTGTTGGCGGCATAGGCTCGACCCACACTGCGCCCCAACGGGCCGCCGGCGTCGGTGAGGATCTTGGTGACCAGCGGGAACGCAATGCCCATCAGGATGGTCGACGGTGCCACCAGGAGGAAAGCGACGATGAGCTGGACGGCAAGGAGCGCACCGGGCGCCGAGTCCTTCAGTCCGCGCAGGACCGAGAGCGCGACCTCGGGCATCCACGCGAATGCCTGGGTCAACAGGATGCACAGAATGCCGATGAGCACCTCGGTCAGTCCAAAGGTGTGAATGCCCACGGGCCGCTTGCCCCAGATGAGCGCAAAGAGGTAGCTGCCGAGGGCGATGCCCAAGAGGAATGCGGTGAGGATCACGGCGAAGGCGTAGACCGAACTACCAATGGTCATGCTGAGTACGCGAGTCCAGACGACCTCGGAGCACAGCGAACAGAAGCCCGCGACGAAGAAGCCCCACAGCATGAACCGGTGGATAACGCTGGGGCGAACCGCCACGGCCACAGGCGGAGCTCCATCGGGGGAAGACCCCGGGTCGCCTTCGGCCTCCTCGATCGACACGCGGGTGACATCGGCCACGGGCTCGGGCGCCGGGGCTTTGCGGCCGACGATCAGCAGCAGAATGCCGATGGAGACATTGACGATGGCTCCGGCGTAGATGGTGAACTGCACACCGATGGTGGGCAGCAGGAAGAAGGCGGTCAACAACGTTCCGGCTACCGCGCCGAATGTGTTCACGGCATAGAGGTTGCCCACCGTCTTGGCCACCGTGCCCATGACGCGCTGCAGGCCGGCGCTGAGAACGGGCAGAGTGGCTCCCATGAGTGCCGTGGGGATGACGAGCACGACGAAGCAGAGCGTGAACTGGATGAGCGTGCGGGCCACGACACCCGAGTCGCCGCCGCGGATGAAGCCAAAGTAGGCGTGCCGTGCCGCGGTGAGGAGCACCGGCGATATGACGCAGTAGAGGCCGATGAGGATCTCGATGATCGCGTAGGCGCGTAGCGGATGGCGCAGCCGGTCGGCACGCTCGCCAATGATATAGCTGCCCAGGGCGAGCCCGGCCATGAATGCGGTGAGAACGGCACTGATGGCCACCGCGGTGTTGCCGAAATGGAGACCCAGAATCCTGACCCAGACGTTCTGGTAGACCAGACCGGTGCAGCCCGAGAAGAAGAAGCAGCCGGCGAACGCCCACGCGAGGGTGCGGTCGCTTGCCGCCTTGGCCGATGCGGCTCCCGATGGAACCGCGATGTCTTGTGCCACGATGACGCCTCCTGGTCCGAGAGAGACGGCGGGGGGTGACGAAGCACCGCACCGCCACGTGCTGGTCTGGCAATGCCTCTTCGGGTAACCGGGCTCGTCCCCTTCAAGGCGTTGCCGGACAGCTGGATAGACATTCAGCCGCTGATAGCCCGCGCACCTCCCACCGCACGCCTACGTGAGAGCTCAGAGTTGGTGTGGGTGGAGTTGGTGTGGGCGTGGGGTGTTAGGCGGATGCAAGCATAGCCATGCAGGCTTCGAGGGGGTCGAGGCCGCGGAGTGACCACGTCCCGAAGAGCGTCTGCAGGATCGCCATGGTCTTGGTCCCGCGGGGGCTGCGCGTCCCGCCGAACACTCCGCACCGCGATCGGTAGATCAGATGGTGCCGAACGATATGCCAGGGCGCGGGCAGATCGATCACCTCACGCACTCGGTGCAGAGTGCCCTCGGGCAACCGGTGCCCGCA
>JAKPQA010000361.1 GCA_029547025.1 Armatimonadota bacterium | reverse complement strand
CGTCGGCCATGCGGCCGACCGGGCCGGTCAGGGGCCCCGCGCCCTCCGGGCGCACCCCTGTGCGGCCCCTCCGCAAGACAGGGAAGTGCCGTGTACGGGCCTCCCGCGCACCGCCCAGGCCTAAGTTACCGCCAATGCCCCTATTCGGCCCCTCCGAAAACCTGCGATCGCGCGAGGAGGGGCCGAATGGAAGGGGCCCGCGAAGCGGGAAGGGCGCCATCCGGCCCGCCGTCCCTCACCCCGCCACCAGCCACACGCCGGCCAGGATGACGCCACAGCCGAGAAGCTGCCGGGGGCTGAGGACCTCGCGCAGCAGCAGCCACGATACACCGAGAACCAGCAGATAGCCCAAGCTGGTCATCAGCGGATAGGCCAGGTTGAGGGGAAGTGCCTGCAGGGATCGCCGGTAGGCGACCAAAGCCAGGGCGAAGCAGACCAGGCCGCCCAGGAAGACCGGCTCCAGGTACTGCCCCACCACGCCCACGGGCGCACCGGCGGCGGCGCGGGCCTCCAAGCGCATGGCGCTGACCTTCATCAGCACATTGGCCGCGGCATTGAGCGTGATCGCGGCCGCCAAGGTCAGCACTGCCGGCGTCTTCATTCTCTCCCCTACCCTGTCACATCCGCCAGTATGTCCAGATAGTCGCAAGCTACCGTGTGGATCGTGCCATCCCCGAGGGTGACTTCCACATCGTACAGGTATCGCCGCACCTCGAGGTTCGACATTTCGGTGGGCGAGAAGCACACCGCGAAGGTTCCGGGCGTGAGGAGTTGGATCTGCCCCGGCTGGGTCGAGCTCTTGGCCAGGACGGCTTCGGTGTGATGGGGGGAGTCTTTGACCGTGAATCGGACCACGGCTCCCTCCAGATTGACGGGGGTGCCCGCGGCATCGGTAACCGTGAAGGTCTCGGGGTACGAATCGCCGCGATAGCGCTCGATGCGTCCACTCTTGCTCATGGCCTCAGGACCTCCTCGCCACGAGACGTCCCTCGATACGCTCCGCACGGAGCCGACGGGAGTTCCGCGTGCCTTCGAGGGGATAGGTATGGGAAGGGGCGACCCATTGCGCCGTGTGATAGCCCTGGGTCACCAGCCGCGAACTCGTCAGGCCTTGGAGGATGATCTTCATGCGGGCGTCCTCGCCGTCGGGTTCTCGGCATCGTTGAGAGTGAAGGCGCGGACGGGGGTGGATCCGTCGGGGCCATAGAGGGTGAGCGTGGTCCCCGAGAGCACCCATCGACCGAAGCCCTGGGCCCAGGCCGCCTTGGCGGCCGCCCTGAGGCTGGTTCCCGCCGCTGCGGCCGACTGGACTTCCTCATCGAGCACGGCATCGGCGATGGAACCCAGTGCCGTGGCATTG
>JAKPQA010000011.1 GCA_029547025.1 Armatimonadota bacterium | reverse complement strand
GCCCATCAGCCTGGTTGCGGAGGGGCGCCATGGGGGGAACCACGCGGGCTTCAGCGTGGTGGGCCCCCAACGCGCCCGATCTGGAGGCCGGGATGCGGCAGGAGGCCGCATCCCGGGCCGCTCTGTCGTCGTCCGGCCGACTGGGCCGGTCGGGGGCCCCGCCCCCTCTGGGCGCACCCCTGTGCGGCCCTCCGCAAGACCAGGCGGGCGTTCCGCGCGACCTTCGCGAGACCCAGCCGCCCGGCCAAGGGCCCTATGTTAGCGCCAATGCCCATGGAGGGCCACCCAGAGGCACGGGCGCTGATCCAGGCCTGGGCCCCAGATCGGCGAGCCCCCCGACGACACCAACCCGTGTGGCGGAGACGCGACGGGGACCCCCACGCGGCCGGCAATGCGCCATCCGACCCGAGGCGGGCGGCTCACGCTCCGCACGGTCCCCCTACTCCGCCGGGAACAGCTCCATCAGCGCGTCGGCGAACAGCTTCATCCCCCGCTCATCCGGGTGGTTGATGTTGTTCATCAGCAGTGTGGTGTACGGGATTCCCTGACGCCAGAGGTGGCCCCATCGTTTCGAGGCATCCGCCAGGGCCACGCCATGTTTGGCCGCGAACTGACGCAAGCCGGCCACGTAGGGCCTGGGATCGTCGTCGCAGTCCCGCTCCTTGGTCAGTCCCATCCAGTCGGGGCGGACGTAGTGCGGCGTCAGGATGGCCCATTCGGCGCCGATGGCCTGGAAGTCGCCGAGGAACCGGCTGTAGCGCTGCTCGACCGTCGGCGGATCGAACCCAGCGTCGTTGACGAACTCGGAGACGATGA
The DNA here is from genome assembly GCA_029547025.1 of Armatimonadota bacterium. GTDB lineage: Bacteria > Armatimonadota > Zipacnadia > UBA1398 > JAKPQA01 > JAKPQA01. The sequence continues at coordinate 8,086 of JAKPQA010000011.1, read as the reverse complement.
GGTCCGGCTTCCGGCCCAGCACTTGCTCCTGGTAGTTGAACTCGCTGCCCGGGGGCTCGGCGAGGAAGCTGTCGGTGTTTCGACCGCCCCACGCCACGGTGGTGAGCTCGATGTTGGCCTTCGGGAAACGCTGGCGGAGCCGGTTCACGAACTGGCACTGCCACATCTGCGTGGCCGGATCGGGCACATAGGTCCCGACGGTCACGCTGTCGCCCCAGGCGAGCACGTGGAGCGTCTCGCCACCGCGGAGCTTCGCCATGGTCTTCGGGAGCAAGCGCTCAGCCTCCGACGGCGTGATCGGCTCGGGTTCCGGATACTCATCGGCCAGGATGGGGAACAGGCTGTCCCCCGTCAGCTCCGTGCTGGCACCGGCTACCCAGACGTTGGCCGCCCGTCCCACACCCTCGGGCAACTCGGGCTGCCGGGGCATGCTCACATGGGGTATGCCGCGGACCACGGATACCTCGCCGGACGCGTCGACCACGATGGAGTCGATCCGCGACGGGCTGTAGCGATAGTCGACGAACACGGGCTGGGCCTCGCCGATAGCGCCGCCCTCCAGGCGGCCCACATTGCCCCAGAACCCGTCGAGCTCGTAGTCCTTCCCGAGCTCGAACACGGCGCCGCCGTTCCCGGCGGCGGCCTTCACCCGAACGCTGGCAGGATCCAACCGGCCAGTGGCGGCGCATTCCTGCGCCTCGACACCGCGCAGCGGGATGGCTTTCCGCCACGGGGGTCCCTGGGGGTTGAAGACGGGCAGCGCGTCGTAGCGCTCATCGCGCACCTCAACCCAGGTGGGCGGATCTATGGCAACCGACACGGCCTCGCTGACCGCCACAGGCCGACCGCCAACCTCGAGGGTGCCGGGGCCCACATGAACGGAGAAGGGCCCATCGACCTCCACGGGCAGGTCTGGCGCTGCATAGCACAGCGCGGCGAACACATACAGGATGGATGGAATGAGCAATGGATCCACAGACACTCGCTTCCTCTCGGGCCGGGCCAGGGGGCCCACAGCGATTCGAGTTCGCCCGCGCAAGGACGGGGTCCTCCCGATCGGAGCCCCTAAGACCGCCTCACCAGTCACAGCGCGTTCGACACGTCTCGGCCGGGCTGCAACAAGTAGCGCCCCTGGCATCACAGACCTGACAACGCCCCCCGTCGAGCCCCATGGCCTTGGCGCTGCCCAGTGCGCACATGACCGCCGCGAATGCCACACCTCCACGAGGCGCCAGGCCATGCAGAGAGGGCCCCGCGGCGGCGCCGGGGGCCCTCCCACAGACGTGCGCAAGCTGGACTACAGCCCGAAGCGCCAGCCGCGGCGGTACTCCTTGGTCAGGAGTGCCTGAGCCTTCGGGTTGTCCTTGATCTCCATGTCCTCGCCGTCGTACTCGATCGGCACGCCCGCCTGCATGGCGACGCTGCCTAGCAGCACGATCTCGGCGAGCTTGCCCGAATACTCGAAGTTGCCCTTGGTGGTGTCGGTGCCCCGGATCGCGTTGAGCCACTCGGCATAGTGGTCCTGGTTCGGGCACTTCTTCAGCAACTCGGGGACCGGGCCGAAGCTCTCCAGGCGGTCCTTGGGCCAGGTCGAGATGGGGCCGCCCGAGCTCTCGTAAAGGAGCACGGCCTCGGTGCCGATCCAGACGCTGCCGTTGCTCGGGAGGTTCCACTCGCCCTCTACCTGTTCGGGCTTGGGTGGCTTCAGGCCGCTCTCATACCAGTACTGCTGGAAGCTCGGCATGCCATGCTTCTTCGGGAACGTCCAGCGCACAATGGCCTGGGCCGGAAACGCCTCGGCCGTCATGTCCTTGACCATGATGGGCTCGATCAGCGTCGGGAAGTCCGGATCCATGGTCCACACGGTGCCGTCCATCATGTGGCAGCCCATGTCGCCGAGCGCTCCGGTGCCGAAGTCCTTCCACCCACGCCAGACGAAGGGATGGTAGGCGCCCGCCTTGAACGGCCGGCGCGGGGCCGGGCCCAGCCAGAGATCCCAGTTCAGGTTGTCGGGCACCGGGTCCCGCCCCTCGGGACGATTCATGGCCTGGGGCCACCAGCCCGTCGCGCGGTCGGTCCACGTGTGCACCTCGAGCACGGTGCCGATGCCGCCAGCGCGGATGAAGTTGTACAGCTGGCGCCAGGCGTCAGAAGCGTGCCCTTGGTTACCCATCTGCGTGACGATCTTCGGGTTCTTCTGGGCCATCTTCACCAGCCGGCGCGATTCCCATGGCGTGTGCGTCAGCGGCTTCTGCGTGTAGCAGTTCAGCCCAAGCTGCATGGCCACCATGGTCGCCGGATAGTGGTGGTGGTCCGGTGTGCCGATCATGACGCCGTCGATCTCGTCGGCATGCTTCTCAAGCATGATCCGGTAATCGGCATAGGCCTTGGCACCAGGCCAGTGCTCCTTGGCCGCGCCGAGCCGGTCGGAATCGACGTCGCAGTAGCAGGGACAGTCGACGCCGAGGCGCACCATCTCGTTGATGTGCGCGCCGGCGATGCCGCCCGTGGCGACGAAGGCAATGCGGAGCTTGTCGTTAACGTTCTGGCCCCAAACCTTGGATGAGAGAATGTAGGGCGCCACGCCCGCGGCAACGCCCATCTGCTTCAGGAATGTGCGGCGAGTGGTCTTCTGACTCACTGGGTGTCCCCTCCAGCATCTTGTGGCGGAAGTGCCCGACCCACGGCCTTACCAACGCGGCGCCTCGCGCGAGGGTTCGGGCAGAGCGGCCGCAACGGCCCAATACGCCGGCCGTGACATATGCCTGTTCGACGCGAGACCGGCGGGTCCTTGTCGGCGCCAGTTCCGCACGCTGTCTCTACGCCCTCAGATACTCCTTCGGGAATCTCCACGGGTCGCGGTACTCGGGAATGGCCGCCTGGGCCGCCTTCTTGTCCTCGACGATCTGTTCGGTCTTTGGATCGAACCGAATGGTACGGCCGAGCTTCAGTGATAGCAGTGACAGCACCACGGGCACATCGAGTTTCACATGGTAGAACACGCTGCAGCTCGGCTGCGTGCGAGTCCGGATGCAGTCCAGCCACTCGCGCTCGTGACCGGGCGAGGGCGGGATCGACGGCTCGGGCGTGACCAGGCCGTCCATCCTCGTGCCCTCCGGCATCACCTTGTGCATGCCGTAGTCGGAGTACAGCGTCCCGTTCGAGCCGTGGAAGTAGATACCCAGGCGCCGGCGCGGCTCCGGGTCGCCGTGCAGGTCGAATCCGTAGCTGTTGGTCAGTGAGGTCCACCACTGCATCGTGAGGCCGCCCTTGGGTACGGCCGCGCCGGGCGTGAGCCCTTCGGGCGTGTAGCGCCACAGCACATCGTGCGTGTCGTAGGCGTCGCCGTCGTCCTCGAGCAGGTACCGCCCGCCCGCCGACGTGATCTCCGACGGATACCCGAGCTCCAACGCCCAGATGGGCAGATCGATGATGTGCGGTGCCATGCCCGGCGTCCATCCGCCGCTATAGGCCATCCACGACGAGTGGTTGTAGGCGTTCTGCACCAGGATCGAGTTGTAGGCGCCCAGCTCGGCCGGGCCGCACCACATGTCCCAGTCGAACCCCTTGGGCGGCGTGTTGTCGGTGCTGTGCCCGATACCGCCCGGCATCTGGTTCATCACGTGGAAGGTCCGAACGACCCCCACCTTGCCGAGATTGCCGGAGCGGATCAGCTCGACCACCCGGCGGTAGTTCTCGCTGGCGTGGATCTGCGTCCCCACCTGGCTGATGCGGCCATGCTTCTTCACCGCGTTGCGGACGGCCAGGCTCTCGCCCAGATGGAGTGTCATCGGTTTCTGGATATACAGGTCCTTGCCCGCCTCGCACGCGTGAATGGCCTGCAGCGCATGCCAGTGGGGCAGGGTGGCGATGATGACGGCGTCAATGTCGTCCGCCGCCAGCATGTCGCGGTAGTCGGCATAGGGCTTGCAGGTTGTTGGGTGCTCCGCGACCACGGCCTCGCGCCTCTCGGGCCAAACATCGCAGGCACCGGTAACGACCACATCAGGATGCGAAGCGCATGCGCCCAAGTTGGCTCGGCCCATGCCGCCGCAACCGATCAGGCCCACGTGGATGCGATCGTTCGGGCTCCAGCGCTTGCGCCGTGTCTGCGCGCTGGCTGCCTTTGCCGCAGCCACGCCCACGGCCCCCAGCGCGGCCGTGTTCCGAATGAACTCGCGGCGGGTGGATCGACTCATCTCCGACACCTCCGGTGTGTGCGTCAACGTAGCGGGCAGGTGGCACAGATCGGGCCGGATGGCGCCCTTACCGCTCCACGCGCCCCTCTCGTCCGGCCCCTCCTCTGGAGCCACATGCGGTGTTCGGAGGGGCCGGATAGGGCGGATCAGCCGAAGGCTGATGGGACCCGATCCGGCCCAATGCCCCGGGACCCCTACTTGCCCGATTCCCCTGTCGTCGTCCCCACCGAGATGACGCGGACCGGGCCGAGCAAGCCCGACGGCTGCAGCGGGGAATCCTTGGCCCACAGGCGCCACGAGGTGAAGGTGAACCGGCCGGTGGGGCTAGGGCCGTCGCCCGCCAGCCATTCGGGCCAGGCCTTCAGCGTGCCGTTCCCATGGCGGTCGCTGTCCTCGGGGAGCTGCTCGTCGCCGATCATCCGGTTGGGCCACAGATTGGTGACTTCGATCTCGAGCTGGTTGTCGCCCACCTTGGCCGCGTTGCTGATGTTGGCCCGATACGGCGCTCTCCAAAGGATGCCCAGGTCCTTCCCATTGAGCCGAACCCGCGCCATCACCTCGACCTTGCCGAGGTCGAGATAGGCCACGCGTCCACGGCCCAAGGTGCCCCGCGACAGCCGGAACGTGTTCGTGTACGTCGCCGTACCCGAGAAGTAGCGCACACCCTCGTCCGGGTGGTCGCTCCACGAGGCGAGCGACTCGAGCTTCACCTTCTCGGGCGCGCCCCAGTTCGGCGGGAAGCCAAGATCCCACGGCCCCAGGATGTCGGTGTAGCGCGACGCGGCACCCCGGAACGTGATCCGCTTGCCCGAACGCAGTGTGGCCGTATAGAGCCCCGGTTGCGATGCCTCAGCCCATAGCCCACCCGTCGGCGTGCGGCGAAGTCGAACCGGATACGGGGCATCCGATGGCAGCTCGAAGGTGATGAACTCGGGATCGGTGGCCGAAGCCGTCTGCGAACGCTCGCCAACCTGATACTCGACGGTGAGGGTCTTCACCACCCCGAATGCCGGGTCGCCCTCTGACGCCAGTTCCGCCACCTGGAACGTCTCAGCCCCCTTGTCAATCATGCGCTGGACCTGGTCCGTGACGTCCTTCGTGCGCGACGCGTCCCCTGCCGGTCCCCAGACCGCTCGCTTCACCGTCACCTTCGCAACTGTGGCGGGAGCGGGCCAGATGTCGCCTTCCTCGGAAGATAGCCGAACCACCGGGTCGTCCTTCCCGATGGGCTGGCGAAACACGACGAACAGCGCATCATCCGGGCCGAAGCTGACCGGCATCCGGGTAACGCTCCCTTCCGAGACGTAGATGGGGGCGAGCTCGATGGCGCCCGTCTCGGCCCGCCAGATCTCGGGGCGCTTCCCCTCCACGCGGAACGCACACGTGGCGTTGACCGTATGCTTTGATGGGTTACAGACGAAGTACACGTCGGCCTCGCCGATGCGCTTGTGAATAAAGTCCAGCGCGCGGTCCGAAGAGAAGTCCGGGGCCACACCCCGGGCGGCGAGGACCTCCTCCGCCGTCTTGCCCGTGACGACCTTGCCCGACTCCCAGAGCGCCCTGGCTCCTCGCCGGACCTCCGCGTCGCACCGGGGATAGTCCGTGAGCCCGGGAGCCTTCCGCGGCGGCGTGCCGACGATGGTCGCGCCGTCTCGGGCAAGCTTCGCCAACCGGTCGAGTAGCTTCGGCGTCATGGTGGCCGCTCCCGGCAGTGACAGCGCGGCGTAGCTCATCCCGTCGGGAAGGACGAGACGACCGTCCTCTACCCTAAGCCGCTCGAGGACGACCTCAGCGGGGCACGCATCGCCCTTGTAGCCCGTGCGGTGGGTGCTGGGCGGCGCGTTGTAGTCCCTCGGAGCGCCTTCCGGCGCCAGGTACAGCACATCGACCACGGGCAGGCCCTGCTGCAACAGGTACTGGCAACGAGTCAGGTACTCGTGGTACGGGCCGGACTGCTCCCACCACGTCTGTGTCCGTTCATAATGCAGACCCCAGGGGCCCATCGACATGCCGGGCCGCCGGTCCTTCCACGGCTGCAGGGCATAGCGGTGGAACACGAACCGGTTGATGCCCATGCAGAAGGCCCGGTCGCCCATGGACTTGATCCAGCCCGGATGATAGAGCCACTTCTCTCCATCGCCCGCGGTGAACGCTTCGGCGCCCACGATCGGCTTTCCATAGACATGGGCCGCCGAAGCCATCTCGGTCAGTGTGCCGACGGCGCCGAAGCTGGGCCACGACCAGAACTCGCCCATGGGCTCATCGGCCCGGCCGGCGTAGGCCAGGTTGTCGACCGTGGTGTCGCCGTAGGCCTCGATGGTGAACCGCATCCCGGCTCTGTGGGCCAGTTCGGCGATGTGCCCCGCATAGTTCTCGACCAGCAGGTCGGAGACCGTCTGCCGCCAGTCCCAGAGGAAACGCTCCGAAACCTCCAGGCTGTCCACCACCCGGCCGGTGATGGCGGGCAGGTAGTCGATCAAGTCATACCCCCGCAACTCCTTGAACGCCTCGCGGAAGCGCGGGGTCCAGTTCTGCGACCCGTTCTCCCAGCTGTCGACATGCGTCGCGACCAGCGTGTCGCCGGCCCTCTCCCCGACGTCGCGGATAAGGTGGGCCATGAACCCGTTGAAGTTGGCCTCGGCGCCCTCCTTGCTGAGCTTGTCGCATTCGAGCCCACGGCCCGATTCGGGGGCCGGCGCGTTCATGGCTCCCGTGCACGTATGGCCCAGCCGGAGGATGGTCCACCTGCCTGCCGGCACATCCCACGTGAGCTTGCCATCGGCGGCCATCTTGTCGCCCAGCTTCACGATGCGGTCGCGGTCGATCGTCTGTCCCGCGGGGGCGTCGCCGAACTCGGCCGGCTGGTCGCGATCCTGCCGCACCAGGGCGGACTTGCCCTCGATATCAGCGATGCGGTAGTCGCCCACGGCCGGGAACGCCAGCACGGTGATGTCCTGGTAATACCCGGCGACGGCCTCAGGTCGTGGGAGGACATCCTCGAAACGCTGCGGGCCCTCGACCTCGGTCTCGGTCCACACCACCTTCTGCATCGCCTTGTCCGGCGTGACCCACGGCCCGCCGCTGCCATTCCACCCGGCATCATTGTTCATGTTGACTTCGAGCCCGAGCCGGTGGGCTTCGGAGACGACGAACCGGAACAGCTCGCGCCACTCAGCCCCGGCGAAGGGCACGGGGCCCACGGGGGCGCCTTGGTCGACCTCCATGATGAGCACGCCGCCGATGCCCACGCGCGCCATTGCCTCGAGGTCGGCCGTGATCCCCTCACGCGTGATGTTGCCATTGAGCCAGAACCAGTAGACCCATGGCCGGGCCGACGGCGGGGGCTGCTGGAAGCCTTGGGCGAGGTCGTCCTGTGCGCTCGCAGGGGCCACCACGGCGAGGGATAGGGCGACGGCCAGCGCCAACACGCCGAGGATGCGCAGTGACCTGGACTGAGCGTTCATATGCTGATCCCTCCCAGGAAGTGCCGGCACACGTGCAGGTGGTTCGCCCGCCTCCGTAGGGCTGACCTTCATCGGAGGTGGGGCCTGCTCCGCCTCGTGCCGCCCGCCCCCCAACCCGCCGTTCCTGAGCCGCCGCGTCCACGCGGCGTGACGGAGGGCGGTGGACACGGGCCTCTTGCCGGCCGGCCATCCGGAATCCCGAGGAACCCACGCGGCCGGCCCTCCACGAGGGTCGCAAGCGCTCCGGTTCAACGAGGATCTGGGCCGGTACGGGTGAGGTTGGTGTCGTAGGGAAGGGTCATGCCACGTCTGGAGTCCCCGAGCCGAGACGAGCTGGTCGCGCTGTGGGTGGGACTGCACCCGCGCACCGAGGAGCTGTCGGCTGAGAACGCTCGGCTTCGGGCAGCGCTGGAGGCCGAGCGT
>JAKPQA010000349.1 GCA_029547025.1 Armatimonadota bacterium | reverse complement strand
CACGGTGTGGACGAACATCGGTAGCGCTCCCGGTGGGGAGTGGGCACCTGACGAGCCGGTACCCGCGGGTCTGGACTGGGACATGTGGCTCGGGCCGGGGCCCTGGGTGCCCTTCAACCCGCTTCGCCACCCCTACAGCTTCCGCTGGTTCTTCGATTACTCGGGCGGGAAGATGACCGACTGGGGGGCTCACCACAACGACATCGCCCAGTGGGGCCTGGGGATGGACGGCTCCGGTCCCGAGTGGATCGAGGCCACCGGCACTTTCCCCACCGAGGGCCTCTATGATGTCGCCACCACGTTTGAGATCCACTACACGTACTCGACCGGACAGGTGGTCAAGTGTGTCAGCAGCCCGCCGCCCGAGATCCGCTTCGGCGTGACGTTTGAGGGCACCGACGGGTGGGTGTGGGTCACCCGGGGCGACATGGAGACGGAGCCGCGCGAGCTCCGGGATGAGGTGTTTGGCCCTGACGCCTTGCGTCTCGAGTACAGCACGGATCATCACGGGAACTTCCTCGACTGCGTCCAGACGCGCGAGCGGCCCATCTGCGATGTCGAGATCGGGCACCGGTCTGTCTCGGTGTGCCATCTGGGCAACATCGCACTGCGAACGGGCCGGAAGCTGCACTGGGACCCGGTCCGTGAGGAGTTCATCGACGATCCCGAGGCCAACCGCTGGATCAACAAGCCCTATCGTGCTCCGTGGCATCTCTAGAGGAGGTCATCCATGAGACCCGTGTCTCGTTGCCTGTGTGTGTGGCTGGGCTTGACGGTGGCCGGATCGGTGTGGGCCCAGGGGCCGGACATCGAGGGGCTGATCGCCTCGCTGAGTGCCCCGAAGGCCGAGTTGCGGCTGGATGCGGCGCGCGAACTCGCCAAGCTGGGCGCCAAGCCGCTCAATCGCCTGCTCGCCGTGATCGCGATGGGTGAGCAGCCGGCTGCCACCGGTGCGACGGTGGCTGTGGATGCCCTGGTGCAAAATGCCGCTGCGTTGAAGGACAGCGAGGAGCGGGCTTCGGTGGCCCGGGTTCTCGTCGCTGTGGCCGAGGGTGGAACGCAGGTGGGTATTCGTCGCTACGCGCTCCGCCAGCTCTCGCTCGTTGGCGGCGAGGAGTCCGTGGCTCCTCTCAGCCGGCTGATGAAGGACCCCCAGGTGGGCGAGATGGCCCGATGGGCGCTGGCGCGGATACCGGGCAGGGCGGCGCTTCAGGCGCTGTTGGTCGCGCTCCGCACGGCTCCGGAGCCCATGCAGGTTGGGATCCTCAACGCCCTGGGCGAGCGTGGCGATACCGAGGCCGTGGAGCCCATCGCCGAGGTGATGGGTGGCGCTCCGGCTTCGGTGCGGACGGCGGCCATAGCGGCGCTGGGGCACCTACCTTCGGTCGCCGCCGAGAAGGTGCTGCGTCCGCTGCTCACACGCGGGTCCAAGGCCGAGCGGAGGGCGGCGCGTGCGGCCTATCTGCAGCTCTCTGAGCTGCTCCTGGCGTGCGGCATGATTGCGGAGGCCGAGGCCGCGTCCCTCCGTGCCTACCGCGAGTTCCCCGAGCTCCAGGACCGGTGCGCCGGTCTTGCGGGCTACGCCAAGGCCGCGGGCGAACGTGCGGTGCCTGCCCTTCTCGACGCCATCGAGGCCGGCCCAGCCGACCTCCGGGGCGTGGCCATGCACGCACTGGCAGAGATGCCGGGCGCTGGCGTGACGCCCGCCGTCATCGCGGCCATGGGCGGCGCCAGCGGCGAGGCCAGGGAGGCTCTGCTCTGGGTCGTTGGCCGACGCGGCGATGGGGAGTCGTCGACGGCGGCCTCGGCTGCCCTCCGGTCCACGGACGAGCGTGTCCAGCTTGCCGCGCTGAGGGCGTTGGCGGCGTTGCGCGATCCGGCGACGGCCGAGGCGATTCTGGCCGCCCTGCGGCGAGGAAGCGAGCGCGTCCGGGCCGCGGCCGAGGCTGCGCTGGCCCGCGTCCCCGGAGACGAGGCGACGGTGGCCATCGCGAACGCCGTCGCCACGGCGGAGCCGGCGGTCCGTGTGATCCTGGTTCGCAGCCTCGGACTCAGGCCGGGTGCGGTTTCGGCGGCGGCGCTCTCATCCGCAGCGGGCGATGCGGACGAGGCCGTTCGCATGGCCTGCATCGATGCCATGGGCCGGCTGGGGGATGTGTCGACGATTCCCGCGCTGCTGGGTCGGCTCGACGCCGGCAAGGAAGCCGAGTGGCGGGCCGCGCAGGGTGCCCTGACCGCGATGCGGAGCGCCGACGCTACCGAGGCGCTGCGGCTGGCCGCCTCACAGGGTCCTGAGACCATCCGGGCGCGGGTCATTGAGGCACTTGGGAACCGGGGCGACGCGGGCCTTTACGATGCTTTCGTGGTTCTCGCGAGTGACCCGAGTGATGCAGTCGGTGCCGCGGCGCTCGACGCGCTGGGCAAGCTCCGCGATATGCGGGCCGAGCCCGTGCTGCGCCGTTTCATCCAAGAGGGCACCACGCCCAAGAGGGCCGCCGCAATCCGCGGTTATCTGCAGCTGGGTCAGTCGGTGCAGCAGAAGGACCCCGGCGGCGCGCTGGCCGTGTACCTTGAGGCTCTGGACCTCGCCCCGGGCGATGCCGAGCGCCGGTTGGCCCTCGACCGCATTGCCGAGGTCGGGGAGCCTCGGGCGCTGCCGGCCGTCATGCAGTGGCTCGAGAAGGGCAGTCCCGAGGTGGCGAAGTCGGCGGCGTCGGCCGCCATCGCCATTGGGGGCAAGCTGGCGCAGACGGGTCAGCGCGAGCAGGCCATCGAGCTGCTCAAGCGGGCGGTCGCGCTCTCGGACAACCGCGAGGCGGTTCGTGCGGGCGCCGCGCAGCTCCGGGCCCTCGGAGTGCCGCTGGAGCTGGCGAAGAAGGATGGGTACATCACGCACTTCTGGGTATGTGGACCGATTGGCTCGAGGGACGAACTGACCAAGAGCGATGCGTTTGACCCCGCCAGACCGATCGACTTGGCCGTTCCCGTGAGGATGGGGGATGTGACGCGGAGCTGGCGGTTCGCGCCGGTTGATGATCCGTCCGGGCTGCTCGATCTGGAGAAGGCCGCGGCTCGGCAGGATAACACCGGTGCTTACGCGTACTCCGAGATCACCGTGGACCAGGCTCAGGACGTGGTCCTCAAGGTGGGGAGCGACGACGATGTGTTCGTGTGGGTCAACGGCAAGCTGGCCGGCAAGTTCGTGGGTAATCGGGGGTGGACGGCCGACCAGGACACCTACGAGGCCCACCTCGAGGCCGGACGCAACACGGTGCTGCTCAAGGTGCTGAATGGCGGCGCGCAATGGTCGGCCAGTTGCCGCGTGCTCACCAGGGACGGCAAGCCGGCCGATTTCGCGCAGCTCCAGCCTGGAGAAGTCATCGGCCTCTCGGGACTCGTGTCCGAGTACTGGGTTGCGGCGCCGTTGCCTGGTCACGATGCTCTGCTCAAGCAGGACGCGCTCGATACCACGAAGCCCGTTGACACGAGCCGTGCGGTGTCTTTCGGCGGCCAGTCTGTGCCGTGGCGCTACACCACAGTGGGGGATGCGTCGGGCGTGCTCAACCTGGAGGCCATGCTCGGGGCGTTGACCGACGTGGGTGCTTACGCCTATGCCGAGGTTGAGAGTGATCGAGCGCGCGACGTCCTGCTCAAGATCGGTAGTGACGATGAGGTCTTCATCTGGCTGAACGGGGAACTGGTGCATGCCAATGAGACGGCCCGGCCAGTGGCCCCAGACCAGGACACAGCCGAGGCGCATCTCGAGGCCGGCGTGAATCGTGTTCTGTGTAAGGTGCTTCAGCAGGCCGGCGGGTGGGGCCTGGTGGTCCGCATCACCGACCGCGATGGCAAGCCCATCGCGGTGAAGCAGCCGCGGCCGTAGGTGTTGCGGCCACACTGTCTGGGCTCTGGGCCGGACGCGGGGGTCCCTGCACCCGTCCGGCGGTTTCTGTAGTGGACGAGCGGGCGGGGCGGCATCACTGGCGTGGGCCATTGTGCTCGCACACCTCGCTTGTTTGCAGTGGCTCCTCACAGACAGGAACGGATGCCAACATGACCCATCGCGCCGCGATTGCCGGCAGTCTTGTGGTTCTTGTGGCCTGCAGCGCGCTGCCCGCCTGGGGACTGCAGTACACCATTGCCTACACCGGCGAGACGCATTCGATGGTGGGCCCGTGCAACTGCCCCATCCGGCCCGATGGAGGCGTGGCGCGGCGGGCCACGATGCTGCGACAGGTGCGGAAGCGGGGGCTCAATCCGGTGCTGGTCGTCGATGCCGGAGGCCTCTTCGCGGGCGGCCCCTATGACGAGTACACGCTGGGTCCGGTCGTCGATCGAGAGCGGACCCTTACGACACTGCGTGCCATGGCCCTGATGGGCTACGACGCCGTCGGAGTGGGGGACGAGGAGTTGGCCTATGGTGCCGACTTCCTCCGCCATGCGGGGGATGTCGCCCGGACGACGTTCGTCTCGGCCAACCTGTGCGGGGCCGACGGCAGGCTGCTTCTCCCCACCCACGTGGTGCGCGAGGTTGGGGGCCTTCGCTTTGGGATCATCGGTGCCACTCCGGACGAGGCGTTTCTGTTCGATGAGGGCCGTTTTCCCGATGGCCTCTCCGTATCGCCTCCCATCCCGGCCGTGAGGGCCGTTGTCGAGCAGATCCGAGCCGCGGTGGATGTCGTGGTGTTGCTGAGCCACTTGGGTGAGACCACCTCGCGCGAGCTGTTGCAGCAGGTGGGCGGGATCGACGTGCTCATCAACGCCCACCGGATGTCCTCGGAGCCCGGGGGGCTGTCCGATGTGATCGGTGGGACGGTGGTAGCGCACTTCAGCTACCAGGGGCGAGCGCTGGGGCGCATCGACTTCACTGTTGATGAGCGGCACCGGATCGATGGGTTCCAGGTGCGCGAGATGCGCCTTTCGGACCAGGTCGAGAGCGATGCCGAAGTGGGCGCCTTGGTCGATGCCTTTGAGGCGCGGCTCGGGGGCGACCTCGCTGAGCAGAGCCAAGCCGTGGTCGACCTCTACGTTACCTCCGAGTGCCCGCACTGCCGCACCGCTCAGCCCGAGGTGTTCGCCGCGGTTCAGGATTTCGGGCCGAAGCGGGTCGTCCTGCGGCGTCACTATGTCGTCCACGCGGGCGAGGACGGCGCTCTCGACTCCGGCACCGAGCCCGCCGAGTTGCTCGAGGACAGACGCCAGGCGTGCATCGAGCGTGTGGCCGGTCCGCGTATCGCCCAGTATCTAGTGGCGCGCATGGTGTCGCCGCAATCGCCTTTCGAGGAGCTCCTCCGGTCCATTGGTGTCGATGCCGATCCCATCGAGCGCTGTGTGGAGGGCCGCGAGTCTGAGGCGCGCCTGCTGCACGATGCCGAACTGGCAAAGCGGTTTCGCATCCGGGAGACGCCCACGCTGCTCGTGAACGGCACGCGGACCGGCAGCTACGCCGAGATCACCCGCGACCGCATGCTGACTTACCTCTGCTCCGCTGTGCCGGAGGCCGGGCGGCCCGAGGTGTGCTCCGGTCTGCCCCAGTGTTTCGACGACCGTGACTGCCGGCAGACAGGCAAGATTGGGCGCTGTGTCGAGGCAGATGGCGCACGGCACTGCGAGTTCGAGGACCCCATCCCCATCCAGCTCACCGTACTGACTAGCCCCGAGGTCCGTTTCACTGATCCGGGCGGCATCACGTCGCCCCTGGCCCAGCTGCTGCCTGGGGTTCAGGTCCGAACACTCGACGCGGCATCCGACGAGGGGCGGGCGCTCATCGCTTCGGCGGATGTCCGTTGGCTGCCGGCGTTCTTCCTCGACAGAGCCGTCGAGCAGTCGCGTGAGTTTGCATCTTTGCAGGGCGGGCTGCTCCGAAAGGGCGAGCTCTACCAGCTGGAGCCATACCGCGCCGGGGGGTCCCTGGACATCACGCGCCCGAGGGAGACGCGGCGGCTCGACCTGTTCCTCAGCCCTCTTGATCCAGCATCGCTGGGCGCCGCCGCTCGTTTCGTTCGGGAGCTATCGAGGCCTCGAGCGTTGGAGCGCTTCGACCTGAACCTTCGGTGGGTGGTGTATCAGAACACCAGCGGGGCCCTGGCGGCACCCGGCGGACCGGCCGAGGTGGAGGAGGCGGCGCGGCAGGCATTCGTACGCCGCACGCGGCCCGAACTGATGGCCGACTACCTCGACGAGCGGGCCAAGGTCGGTAACAGCTCGTACTGGGATGTGCCTGTGCGTGCTGTCGGTCTCGACCCCGAAACGGTTCGCGCCGGGGCGACCCAACCCGAGATCCTCGAGGCGCTGATGGCGGACGCCCGAGCGCGCCAGGAGCTTAACCTTCCGGCCGGTCTGACTCTGCTCGTCGAGAATCGCGAGCTCGTGGACCTTCATGAGCGGGGTTCCAGCCCCGAGGAGTCTGTTCTGCTCACGCAGCAGAGGACCGAGGCCGTGCTGGACCGGTTGGGCATCAGCTCGAGCTCGCTGACCATTGCGTATGCGGGCCACCTCAACGGTCAGCTCGAGGCCTGCGGATGCCCCGGCAACCCGTTCGGCGGCGTGGCCGCCATGGCCTCAGCGCTTCGCGATGCACGGCAGCGCGCGGGCAACTTCGTCTTTCTCAGTGCTGGCGACATGCTGCCCGAGATGGGTGACCCGGCTCGCACCACAGCCCTGCTGCGAGCCCTCGAGTCGATGGGACTCGATGCGCTAGGACTCGGCGATCAGGAACTGGCTCTGGGTTCCGATTTCGTGGCGTCGCTCGGGCAGGGATCGCCGGTGCCTGTCGTCTCGGCTAATCTCTCCAGGGCGGGTGAGCCGCTGGCCAGCCGGCACATCGTGCTGGACCGTGGTCTGTTGCGTATCGGCGTGTTCTCGGTGCTGGCGCCTGAGGCCTTCGCCTTCGGCACCGAAAGCTACCGGCGTGGGATTGAGATCGAGGATCCAATCAGTTCGGCGCGGCGTGAGGCCCACGTTCTTCGCGGCGAGGCGGGGGCCGATGTGGTCGTCGCCCTCTCGCACCTCGGTGCCGAGCGTGACCGGGAGCTTGCCCGGATGGTGCCGGGCATCGATGTGGTGATCGGCGCGCACACGGGCCGGGCGACTCATGCTGAGGAGTCCGAAGGGACAACCATACTGGTCGAGGCGGGCCGGGATGGGCAGTTCCTGGGCTTGCTCCACCTGACGCTGAAGGACGGTGCGGTCGAGTCGGCCCGCAATCGCCTCGTCTTGCTGGACGACTCAGCCGGTAGGGACGAGGCCGTCCAGGCCATCGTGGCGGACTACAAGGGCGCCCAGGAGGCCACGTTCGCCGGCGAGCTGGCGGCGGCGGAGACCATCGGGACCGAGTTCCGGCCGGCGTCGTGCGGCGCGTGCCACGCGGCCGAGTATGAGCAGTGGAGATCAACGGGCCACGGCCACGCCATGGCGACCCTGGCGTCGGTGGGTGAGGAGCGCAATCCCGACTGCTGGCAGTGCCACTCGGCTCCCGTGGCCGGCGCGGGTGGCCTGAGGCTCCAGGAAGTCCACTGCCTGGCCTGCCATGATGTGGGCGGCATCACCGCCCAGGGCCATGATCCGGCTGCGGGTAAGCCGGTCGAAACGCGAGCCTGTCTGCCCTG
Organism: Armatimonadota bacterium; assembly: GCA_029547025.1. GTDB lineage: Bacteria > Armatimonadota > Zipacnadia > UBA1398 > JAKPQA01 > JAKPQA01. The sequence goes on along the minus strand of JAKPQA010000349.1, from coordinate 36,457 downwards.
TCACACGCCGCTGCGCAGCCCCAACTTCGAGTGGGACCGGTACCGGCCGTTTGTGGCGCACAAGACGCCCTAAGGGCTGCCAGCAGGCGCCGCCGGCGTCTGGGACCGCCCGGCTCCGGGTTCTCTGGCGAGCCCTACTGGGCAGCCCGGCCCGCTCGCCGGAGTGCCTCACCCACGGCTTCGAGTGCCGGTTCCTCGAGTTCGGCGGTCTTCAGCAAGAGGGACGACTGAGCTTGGCGCGTCGCCTCGTCCCAGTCCTGCTCGCCAGCGGTTCCTCCCCACCAGGGAAGGAACTGGGCGTTCGCGGTCACGAACCCGTCCAGCAGCTCCGCCTCCTGCGAGTAGCACTCGAGTGCCGGCGCCAGAGCCGATCGGGCCGCCTCAGGCAGTAGTTCGGTATTCGCCTCCAGGAACGCCACAGCCGCCCTACGCGCATCTGCCAGGTGCATCAGCGTCCACCAGTTCGTCTGGTAGAGCAGGCTCTGCTCCTCCGGCGAGTAGCCATCGTAGCCAGCCAGGTCACCTGCCCACGCCCGGAGTGCGTCCGGCCCGTAGACGAATCCGTCGCCCCTCGCCTGCCGCCCTTGGCTCACGGCCATGGCGAGGCCATCGAGCAATGCATCGGCCGGAGTCGGCGCCTCGCCAATGCCACCGAGGAACACGGCCACTGGGCCGAGCTTCGCATCCTCGGAACCCACGCGGATGTCGTCAGCATCCGGCCGCTGGTAGTCGCGCAGGAAGAGGCTCATGCTGTGGATGTGGTACCCATACGCCACGGCCAGGTCGGTGTTGTAGCCGATCACCACGGGCAGGGCCTCGTTGATGGACAGCACGAAGTCCGTGATGGCCTTCATCCGGGCCAGGTGATCGTCCTCGGCGAAGTCGACCCGGCGCAGGTCCCACCCCGTGGCCCGACTGATGGCAGCGACCTCGTCGGGGCCTTCGCCATGGGGGCTCACCGGGTGCCACCGCAGTGTGCCGTAAGGAGTGGCGACGCCCTCGGGGTTCCGGAACCACCGCGTGCGGAACGCCAGCCCCGAGTAGCCCATCAGGTCGCTGTACTCGCACGGGCGGAAGGTCGGTGCCATGGCCGCCTCGAGTGCGCCAATGAACGTGCAGTCCTTCCCCTGGTGCCACGCGATCCGCGGAACGCCGCCCACCCACAGATTGACTTCCTGATGCTCCAGCGCCGACCGGTCGCCGCCGCTCGCTTGCTCCCTCGCGTCGGCTCGGGCCACGATGTCCCGCTCATCAGCCGAAGGCTCGGGGATCTCTTTCGGATCGACTCCGAGCGTGCGCAGCATGTGGTCAATGTGCGCGAAGGCGTGCGCGTCCGCATCCCGCTCGAGCAGCACGATGCGGCGCAGCTCCTGTCGCACCGCGGGGTCAGCGAACCGCCTCAGTTGTTCCTCCTCGGTGCCGGGCTCCTTGGTCTGCCAGAGCCGCCACACCAGGTCGTGCATCAGCCTGTGACATTGGATGGTCACGCCCACGTCCTCCGCGACCTCCGGGTGAGCCTGCTCCACCGGATCCGTCATGGCATAGGCGAAGGCACGCCCCTCGGCCACATTCAGTGAGGTCATGAAGTGTGAAACGTGCTGGCGGCGGAGGGTGGCCAGGTCGGCCGGGTCTGGAAAGGGCTCCCGCACCAGCGCATCGGCCCAGGCAGCCAGGGCGGAGAGGCCGGAGAGATACTCGCCAATGCGCGCGCGCCGACCATTCTGTAGGGCCCAGAGCAGCGCCCGCTGGCATGACTCATCGGTCGACGGCGGCTCGACCCGCTGCCCGATCAGCGCCACGCCTTGGGTCTCATCGGTCCACTGGCGCAACCGGAAGTAGTTCTCAAGCCCGCGCTCGCTCGCGCCCTCGTTCTCGAGCATGGCCCAGCCGAGGAGCACATCGCCGTTCTCCTCGTAGCCTGCGATCACCGCCGCGCCGCTCTTCAGCCCGAAGGCGATGACCGGCACACCAGAACGCAGGCTCTCACACACCTGTTGCTTCAGCACGTCGGGTATCACGTACTCCGGGTAGTCGGCAGGGAGCCCACGAGCATCGCGGACCGCCTGATTGCCCAAGAGGCGGTACTCGTACCCGGCGGCCTCGAACGTGCGGCGAACCGACTCGGTGGGGTCGTCCGATAGCCGCCACACGTCGTCGAACGCCGTGCGCCATTCCGTCGGGTGCCACAGCTGCTGCTGCGCGACGCCGCACACGCCCATGAAGAACCGGTACGCGTCGGGCGGAGCGGTTCCCAGGAACTTCGTCACCGACGCCATGGCCGAAGCGAACATGAGGTCCTGCGGCCCGTCGAGGTGCGCCTGCCAGTCGTTGCCGATGTAGGGGACGCCCTCGAGAGCGAACTCGGACGGCGATTCCTGTGCGGCGGAGCCACCCGTTAGCGACGCCACACCCAGTGCGGCCAGCGCGTGCCAGTGGCGCATGCGACGCCTCCCATCGCTGTCACGCGCTACTGCTTCAGCATCCCAATGGCCTGTTCGAGGAACCCGATGGCTTGGGCCTCGCGCCCCCGGGCCGCACGAATGTGCTCGGCGACCTGGCGCCGCTGTTCGGAGTCGACTAGCGCCTGCTGGACGGCAGGACCCTTGTCATCCGCCCACGGCCACACCTTGCCGATGAGATCGCCCACCTCGTCGTAGAGCCGGGCCGCCTCCTCGAGAGGCTCAGCGACCTCAGGCACCTCGGCAGCCATGTCGCGCAGGAACCCGGCGGCCGAGTGGCGCTCGACCAGCATCACACTCTGGTCGCCATGGACCATGCGGCGCGTCTCCAGCACCCTGGCGTCGTCAGCCGTGAAATCGGCATCCACCTCGAGCCCGTCCGCCCAGCCGTCGTAGGCCGCCAGGCCGAGTATGTGGTCGGGGATGCCGGGACGCGTCTCGGTGCGGGCCAGGTCGACGGCCCACTCGAGCGATGAGAGGAGCGTCTCCTCAGCCGTCGGCACCATGCCCGTCTTCTCCCCGAGCACAATGAGCCCAACCTTCGGCCCGCCCTCGAGCTTCTCGAACCAGCCAGGGACCTCGCAGTAGCCGGGCAGGGCCGCATCCTGGAAGTAACTCCAGCCGATGAGCGTCTCACCATCTGCGTCGTAACCGGTGATGACGCCCACCTCGGGAGGCCCGACTAGCACAGTCGCCAGCACCGGCCGCCCCGCGGCGATCGACTCCTTGACGGCCGCAACCATCGCCGCCTTGTCGCTGCGCGGAACGGTGCGGAACTCGTACCCCAGCGCATTGAGGATGCGCTCGTAGGGCTCGGGCTCGAAGTACATCAGGTCCACATTGCCGCCGTCGTCTCGGTTCCAGACCCGCCGGAAGCACGCCCCGCTGACACCCATCACGTAGTCATAGTCGACCGGGTCACCCAGGAACTCCAGGACCGACGAGAGGGAGCCGGGGAAGGGGCACATGTGAACACCGAAGCCGATCTTCGGGACGCCCTCGATCACGGCCGGCGCAGGATATGCGTCCGCCACCGTGACATCCCCCCTCGGCCCCCCGGGGCCAACACGGTGGAGCCAGAACGGCCAACATGGCCGCCACACCGTAGGCAACCGCTCTGCCTCGCACGGTCACCACTTCCGGGAGTGGCGGGATTATGCGCGCGCCTGCGGACGGCGTCAACGGCGCGCCGTAGCGTGCAACTGCGGGTCCTCGGAAGGGCGCGGTGGGGCGGCGTTGTGTGGCGCCAGGTCGGGCCGCGGGTCCCTGGCGTATACTGGAATGGGTCCATTTCCCCGGGAACGGAGTGACCGAGACGCATGGCAGCTCAGCGGCCACCTGAGTGGCTCCGCGTGAAACTTGGGAAACTGGAGCACTCGCGCCAGACCGCCCAGAGGCTGGCCCGGCACGGCGTGAGCACGGTCTGCTCGAACGCCCGGTGCCCGAACATCGGCGAGTGCTACGGAGGCGGCACCGCGACCTTCCTGATCATGGGCGAGGTCTGCACACGCGACTGCGCCTTCTGCGCCGTCCGCCACGGCGCGCCTCAACCCCTTGACCCGGCGGAGCCTCAACGTGTCGCCGAGGCGGCAGCCGACCTCGGCCTTACCCACGTGGTCGTCACGTCGGTGACGCGCGATGATCTCCCCGATGGCGGTGCGGCCCACTTCGTGGCCACGGTGGGCGCCATCCGCCAGGCCTTGCCTCATGCCACCATCGAGGTCCTCACTCCTGACTTTGGTGGCGCGCCGGAGCCCACCGCTCTCGTCGCGCGGGCGGCGCCCGATGTGCTCAACCACAACCTGGAGACCGTGCGGCGGCTGCAGCGCTCGATTCGGCCCCAAGCCTCCTACGAGACCTCCCTGGATGTCCTGCGCCGGTTCCGCGAGATCGCGCCCACCGCAGCGACGAAATCGGGCCTCATGCTCGGCCTCGGCGAGACCGAAGAGGAAGTGCTCGAGGCCATGGCCGACCTGCGTCGTGTGGGCTGCGACCTCCTGACCCTCGGCCAGTACCTGCGGCCCACGCCCCGGCATACCGCCATCGACCGTTACGTGCATCCCGATGAGTTCGAGCGGCTCCGCGCCCGGGCTGAAGCCATGGGCTTCATCCACTGTGCTTCGGGGCCGTTCGTCCGCAGCTCCTACGACGCGGCTACGGCCGCGCAGGTGGTGGCGTCACTCCGAGCGGAGGTACGTGGGTGACGCTGGGGCCGGTCATGGCGGTCGTCTGTCTGAGCCAGGCCGCTCTGGGCCTGGTTCAGCTCGACACCTCGGCGTTCCCGCGGGTGACGCTGTCGCTCGATCAGTCCCTCCCGGCCGACGTCCCGGCCGAGGATGGAACGCCGGTCGCTCCGGTGGCCGATGCGCCCGCGCCCGGCCCCTGGCACCTGGCCGTGGTGATCGACTCATCGGCCAGCACCGAGCCCTACGCCAAGGCGCTCCGCGTGGCCGTGATCGACGTGGCCCGTCTGCTATCTGGCGTGGCCGAACTCGCCGTTGTCGATGCAGGCTCTCAACCGCGTGTACTCTGCGGGTTCACCCCACACTCGGCGGATGTGGTCGCTGCGCTTCGGCAGGTGGTCCCCAATGGCGGTTCTGCCCTCTGGGATGGCCTCGTCGCGGCTCTGGGCGTCGCCGCTGATGCGCCGGGGCGCCGCGCCGTCCTGCTCATTACCGATGGCCGGCACGAGGGAGGTCTGGCCGAACTCGACGACGTGCTGCTGCTGGCCCGGCAGGGGGCCATACCGATCTCTTGCATCGGCATCGGTGTGGATGTCGACGGCGCGGCATGCCGGAGGATCGCCGCGGCCACGGGCGGCGATGCCCGCTTCGCCCTCACGGCCGATGACCTGCCCGCCCGGGTGGGCGAGCTGGCACACACCTACGGCTCGACTCATACACTCGCGTACAGGTCACCTCGTCCTGATACCGATGGCGCCACCCGGGCCCTCGCATGGACGGCGGCCGACGGCACCGAGGCACGACTTCTCTACCGGGCGCCGCTTCCTCCCGGGCAGTGCGGAAAGCTGTTGGTGCGCGCCCTCGGTGCTGATGGGAGCGCCTTGCCCGTGGCCTACCGCGTGATGGGCGAGCAGGGCGGCGACCCCGTCGACGCCGGGGTGGCCGGCCGACAGCCCGTCCTTCTGCCGCCCGGGCGTTTCCTGGTCGAGGCCCAGGGCCCTTTCGGCCCACCCGAAGCCGTCGAGGTTGCCGCGGGCCGGTCCAGCGCCCTGGTCTTCCGGCTGGAGAGTCGACTGATGGTCCACGCCCCGCCGAGCACACGCGGCGAGCCGGCACGGGTCGCCGTCCGCGATGCCGGCACCGGCGAACTGGTGAACATCGGGTTCGCCGAGACGGCCATGGATCTGCCGCCGGGCGAGTACGCCGTGGATGTGGGCGAGCACCCGCGCAGCAGCCACGATCGCGTCCGCCTGCGGCCTGGACGCACCGAGGCCCTGTGGGTGGCCAACACCGGCGTCGCACTGGTCCGCGCCGCCAACGCCGAAGGCAAGCCGCTGGCCGGCGCCGTGTTTCTGCAGGACCCGACCACGCGGCAGGTGCAGTCCATCGGGCGCCTGTGTGAGCCCTTGGCCGTCCCCGCGGCCACCTACCTCCTGGACATCGAGGCACCTCACACGGGCGGTCTCCCTCCCCTGGTGGTCCGGCCTGGGGCTGTGAGTGAAGCCTCCATCGGGGCACTGGCCCGGGTCACCATCGAGTATGAGGGGGCTGCGGGGATGCCGGTGCCGGTGGCATTCGTCCGGGCGCTGGCGACTGACCGGACCTTTGCCCTGGGTGATGTCACCGAGTTCGATATCGGACCGGGCGAGTACGAACTCGCGCTGGAGACCATCCCGCGGATCGAGCAGGCATTGACCGTAAGCGCCGGAGAGTGGCTCAAGTTCGAGTTTCGTCGTTTCGGGAGTCTCACCGTGGGCGGGCCTGAGGGTCGCCGCTTCTCCCTAAGGACGAGACCCGATGGCGACCGGCCCGGTGCCTGGCTCGGCGTGTTCGCCCACAATCAGACGGTTCATCTCGTTGCCGGCGAGTACGAGATCCTTCCCGAGAACGCTCTCAAGGGCACACCTGCCCGGCCTGTCGAAGTCAAACCGCTCCAGAACACCACCATCGCGCTCGAGGCACCGACGCGGCCCGTGGCGCCAGCAGCCGAGCATTAGCCGGCACCGGTTGGCGGTCCCACGACCCTGTGCCACCCCTGAGGCCCACCCCTCCGTCGCTCGGGGCACGGTAGCTTCCGGCGAATGACCGGCGAATTGCGGCACGCAAGCACATGAAGGCCAGTGGATATCCGGAAGGCCTTCCGGTCCAACGGCCATGGAAGACGGCGATCACGCTCTGGTACGCCTCTAATACGACGGAAATATACCGCTTTGGCCGTCTTGACCAGGCGAGGCCGTGTCCATAGACTCTGCCACTAATTGCCGGAAAGCAATGTGCGGCTGGGAACCAGCCACCATGGCGCCGGGACACATCCAAGAGCGCCCCATGGCCGCTCGAACCGGAGGCCGAACCCATGAACCTGCAGAGACCGAACGCCAGCGATGTCACCGGAACGTCGAACCGCTCTCGGGATGTCGCTCCGAGCTCAGGGCTGTGTGCTCGCTGCCTGGACAGCTGCAAGGGCAACTGCGAGGTCTTCAAAGCATCGATGCGTGGGCGCGAGCTCATCTACCCCGCTCCCTTCGGTGAGCTCACCGCCGGGGGCGACAAGGAGTACCCGGTCGACTACTCCCATCTCAACATCCTGGGCTATGCCCTGGGCGCCGAAGCCATCGACGAAGCCAACCCCGACAAGGCGATCTTCCCCGAGGTCGACACCACCGCCGTCTACGGCCACATGAACCCGGTTAAGATGCGGGTCCCCATCTTCACCGGTGCCCTCGGCTCGACGGACATCGCTATGAAGCACTGGGAGAGCTTCGCCGTGGGCGCTGCCATCTCGGGTGTGTCACTGGTGTGTGGCGAGAACGTCTGTGGCATCGATCCCGGGCTCGAGCGTGACGCCAATGGCCGAGTCCGCCACTCACCCGAGATGGCCCGACGTGTCGAGGTCTATCGCCGGTGGCAGGAGGGCTTCGGCGACATCATCGTCCAGCTCAATGTCGAGGACACGCGGCTGGGTGTGGCCGAGTATGTCGTCGAGAAGCTCGGAGTGGAGACCATCGAGCTCAAGTGGGGCCAGGGCGCCAAGTGCATTGGTGGCGAGATCAAGATCCGCGAGCTCGAACGTGCCCAGGAGCTCCAGCGGCGCGGCTACATCGTGACTCCGAACCCGTCCGACCCCGCGGTCCAATCTGCCTTCCGGCAGGGCGCCATCAAGGAGCTCGAGCGGCATTCACGTCTGGGGTTCATCGACCAGGAGGGGTTCTGCCGTGCCGTCGAGTACCTCCGCCGGAACGTCGGCGTGAAGCGCGTGTCGCTCAAGACCGGCGCCTATGGCATGCGCGAGCTCGCCATGGCCATCAAGTGGTCCTCACAGGCCCGGGTCGATCTGGTGACCATCGATGGTGCCGGCGGCGGCACGGGCATGAGCCCGTGGCGCATGATGCAGGAATGGGGGATCCCGACCTTCTACCTCCAGGCCATGGCCTATGAATGTGCCAAGCGTCTGGCTTCGCGCGGCGAGTGGGTTCCCGACCTCGCCATGGCTGGCGGCTTCTCCACCGAGGATCACATCTTCAAAGTCCTCGCCATGGGTGCGCCATACTTCAAGGCCGTCTGCATGGGCCGGGCTCTCATGATCCCGGGCTTCGTCGGCGACAACATCGCCGCGGTCCTCAACTCAGGCCAGACCGAGTGGGACGGCCTGCCGCAGAGCGTGTCTCGCTTCGGAGAGACACCCGAGCAGATCTATGTCACCTACGCGACCCTCAAGGAGAAGTACGGCGACCGCATCAAGGATATCCCGCTGGGGGCCATCGGACTGTACACGTTTATCGATAAGCTCCGCACGGGATTGACCCAGCTCATGGCCGGCGCCCGAAGCTTCCGACTCGATACCCTGGGCCGGGACGACCTCGTGGCCCTTACGGAGGACGCCGCCAAGGTCTCAGGCATCCAGTACATCATGGAGGCCCAGCGCGAGGAGGCCTTGGCCATCATGGACTCCTAGCTGGAATGACTGGCCGTGGTCGTGGCGCACGACTCGGTCGCGCTGAATGTCCTGACTGGTCCTGCGGTGGCCGCACAGGGGCTGCCCGCAGGAGGTGGGGCCTCTGACCCTGAGCCTGTCGTAGGACGCGGCGCCGACGGCCCTTGATGGGCCGGGGAGCGCCATCGCGGAGCACTGACGGCCCGGGTCGGTCGCCAGGTCGATCGATCCGGGCCCATTGGCGCCCACCATAGGGCTTCGCGCGACCGTCTTCCCCATGGGGCGCCCCCCGGTGGGGGGCTCGAGGTGGACCGCGGAGGAGCGCGCTCGCCGGCGACGAAGCTCCCGCGCAGCCCCAGTGGAGAAGGAGTTGTCGCCGTGGCCAACGCTCTGGCGTTCGCGCTGTTCCGCGCTCTCAGCCTGCCTGCCACCGACCTGGCCTCGTTCGATGGCCAACTACCTGCCGGGTGGCTGATCCCCGAGCCCACCAGCTGGGTGGTGTCCGGCGGCGTCCTCCGCTGCACTGACGACTCGGGCGAGCGGCTGGCGCTTGCTCCCTCGGATCCTCTGGCGGAGGCCATGGTGCAGGTCGACTTTCGCTTTATCGGCGGTCCGCGGCGGAGTGCCGGGCTCGTCTTCGGGTACACGGACCCCGGCGAGTTCTCCCTGCTCCGGCGTTACGACAGCAAGGCCTGGCTCGAGCGGTTGCAGATCCGCGGGGGCGAGGTCACTCGCGTCGGCGGCAATCACTGGCTCGCCCAGTCGGGACCTGGCTCGGCGCCCGTCGCCGACGGACAGTGGTACACGCTCAAGCTCTGTCTCGTCGAAGGCGTCGTCAGGGCCAAGGTCTGGCCCACAGGCACTCCTGAGCCCGGATGGATGCTCTCCGATGAGTCTCGGCTGACGCGCTCCGGCCGGTTTGGACTCGCGACCGATGAGAGTCGCGTCGAGTTCGACAACTGGTCCGTCGACGTGGGTTCGGCGCTTGAGGCTGAACGGCAATCGATTCTGCGCGAGCGTGCGGAGAGGGAGGCCTGGCGCCAAGCCGTTCGGCTCGACGGCCGGGCACGCGGGGACTACTTCCGCGTCCGCTTCCCCGTCCGCATCGACGATGGAGCCAAGGCCCGCATCGAGTGTCTGTTTCGCGCCCGGGACATCGACAACCACTATGCCGTGCTCGTCGATCGCGCGTCCATCGCCCTGGTGAAGCGCGTCGATGGCGCGACCACCGTGCTGGCGATGGGGCGGTGCGCGGCTCTGCGGCAGGCTGGCCCTTATGTGGTCGAGGTCGCTGTGGAGCCGGCCGAGGTCGATCCCGATGGCCCCGCGTGGTTTCTCGACCACCGGCCCATCCCCGCGCCAGTGCGGCTGCGAACGCGATGCGCTCGCCAGGGGGAGGCGGTGGGGCCGTGGCAGATCGAGACGGTCGACGACCCCTTCATCGCTGGTGCCCGCGGGGAAGCGTACTGGACTACCGACGTCTATGCTGACTCATCAGCACGGAACCCCTTCGGCCATCTCCTGGGCACACGAACGACTCCCGGTGCGCGGGTCTTGCGGCCCGAGGTGCAGCTCGCCGCACAGGCGCCCGAGCGGTGTGCGCTGTGGCGGCCGTGGAGGACCATACGCACAGGGCCCGAGCGCGGCGGCTGCTGGATGGCCTTGGGCGACGTCGATGGCGATGGCGCGCTCGATCTGGTCGTCGCCCGCAACGACAACCAGGCTGTCCGCGCGCTCACGGCGTACACGGCCCACGGCACCGAGCTGTGGCGATGGGGCGAGGGTGGCAAGGCCGATATCGCTTACGATGTGCCCGTCACCGTGTACGACATCGACGGTGATGGCGCCAACGAGGTGCTGTGCGGCATCGAGGGCTTCGTGCTGGGGCTCGACGGCCGCACCGGCCGCGAGAAGTTCCGCCGCCCGCTGCCCGAGGGCCTCGCCGTGGCCGACTGCATCATCATCGCCAATCTGCGCGGCCGCCCGCGCGCCGAGGATCTCATCATCAAGAGCCGCTACGATGCGGTGTGGGCCTATACTAACGTTTGGCAGCCACTGTGGTCATGGCGCGGGAACACCGGCCACCATCCGGCGGCGGGCGATGTCGATGGCGACGGACGCGACGAGGTGCTGTGCGGCTTCGCGCTGCTTGACGATGACGGCCGCGAACTGTGGACTCAGCCCTTGCCGGGCCACGCAGACTCGGTGCGCATCATCCCCGCCGGCCTTGGCCACGGACCGAGGTTCCTCTGCACCTGCTGCGGCGGCAACGACATGGCCCTGATGGATCTGTCCGGCCGAATGCTCTGGCACCGGCAGCCCGAGCGCGATCCCTACCACTACCAGTCGACCTACGTGGGCCGTTTCTCGCGCGACATCCCTGGCTTCGAGATCGTGGTCGACGAGGGCTGGGCGCGTCCCGGCCGCAGCCGCATCCGCGTGGTCTCTCTCGAGGATGGATCGCTCCGGGGGACCTGCTACACCAGCTACCCCCGCTTCGCCGCCAGGGCTGACTTCGATGGCGATGGCCTCGACGAGATGGTCTTCCCCTCCGAGGGCGGCATCTTCGATACTCGTGGGCGTCGCGAGGTGCGCCTCGCCGATGCGCTACCCCTGGGAGGCCCGGGGGCGGAGACGCCCATGGTGCGTGTGGCCGACGTGTGCGGCGACGGGCGACCCGAGGTGATCCTCTTCAACGCCGAGACGATCCAGATCTACACGAACCCGTCACCAGCCCCCGGCTCACGCCCGCATCCGCCCATCACCGACCCGGCTCTCTACAACTTCACCTACTATTAGCCCGCGGGCCCACCCGCCTCGGTCTCCTCCCGTCTCGGAGCTGACATGAGGTCGAAAGGTGCGTCTGCTGGTAGGCTGAAGTGCGCGGTGAGACCACCCTCACAACTCAGCCCTGTACAGTGTGCCGTCTGAGTGCGCGGAGTAAGTCGATGGCTTGGTGCGGGGCCGCGAGTGCTCGACATCCGTTTGGTCGGTCGCGCCCGAGCAATCTGGAGTGCCGGAGCCGCGCTGGTGTGGTGGTACAGCCCGGGCACCTTGTCGGATGGGGTTGCGAGCCTAGCTGGCTGCATATACTCGCCGCGCGGCGGGGCTTCCTTCGCGGCGCCGTCGTGCGAGCCCGTGTGCAGAGCCCACGCCGTGCCCATCCCGCCTGCCCCATCAGAGCCCTCTGACCGGGCTGTTCGCCCCACCGGCGGAGCACGGGGGAGGAGGGTGGGAGAGGCACCCGCGACGACTGCCGCGAGACTGGGCCCTGCCTCGCCACCGTCCCCCTGGATGTGCGCTCACATGGGGCCACAACGATTGCACGGGTCATGATGTGCGCTGTCTGAAAGCGTTTGCTCGGCAATGTGGTTGATCTCCCTTTCATCGCAGGGAAACCTGTGAACGAAGATCGAGCTTGCCAGGAACACTGCTTGTGGTGCATGCCAATCCGGGCCTGGCGGGTACTGCCCACATACCTCCGGACTGACGTGACGCGATTCCACCGGCTCTTTGGCGGGCGCTGGCGGTGGCGGGAGAGTGTGAGGCGCCAACCACTGGCTGTTCAGAGAGGAGCGGGCATAAGAACCCACTGCTACGCCAATGACTCCGAGCACTGTGTGACTCTCTCGACCATCCATCCCGCCGCCAGCAGGAACCATCCCGTGGCGGTGACCGCCGACGGTCGAGCCATCCATTCCGTCTCCTGGCACTGGCACCGCATCATCGAGGCGACCGACGAGGAACTCAGGGCATTTGAGGCCGCCGGGTATCCGGCGAGGTGAGCGGAGCGACGGAGGTATTGCGATGAGCCAAGCCGTGTGGGTCGAGGCGGTGGTTGAGCTGGCGGCAGACCGCGAACGTCGGGCCGCCGACGCGGCAGGGCAGCTTGCCGCGCAGCTTGAGGCGCTCGCGTGCATCCGGGAAGCCGAACTCGTCGCGGCCGACACGGCCGCGCGGAACCAGCTCAATGCCGACATGTTGTTGGCCGCGGCCGGAGCCGAGGCGGCGTGGCGAGAGCTCGTCAGCATCATGCGCGCGGAGTGGGCGAGTATCGGGCGGCCACTCGAACCCAATGACGTGGCGCCGTAGTCCTCTGGCGTGGCTCTGAGCGCTCTCGGATTGCAGGAGACACCCGCGCCGTCCCACGAAGGGAGTCCTGCTTCGTGAAGGGGGTTGGCGCCATGGTCGGGTGGGCCGCATGGGTGACGATGGTCATGTGGTTTCTGGCGCCCGGGGCGATGGGGGCCGAAGGGGAGCCCGCCACGCGCTCCCGGCACGTGCCGGTCATCGCCACCGGCTGGGATTCGCCCGACACGAAGCAGTTCCGCGAGGGCCTGGCCGCCTTCGAGCAGTGGGGCGTGTTCGACGGGACGACCCTCCGCGCGTCCCGGCGCCTGGCGACCGGCGAGCAGAAGGCCGCCACCTACGCATTTGCCAACGAGAAGTGGGAGTGGAGCGAGCTCGCGGACTCCCTGGCCGACCTGAAGGCCGCCCAGCCGGCCACATGCCTCGAGAACTACCTGATGCTCTACTCCAACCCGGGTGATGTGGACTGGTTCGACGACGACGGGTGGCGGGAGGTTGTCGACCACTGGCGCCTGCTTGCCCGCCTGGCTCATGAGGGCGGCCTGCGAGGGCTGCTGTTCGATGCCGAGCCGTACACGCCGCCGTATTCGCAGTTCCTCTACCGGGCACAGGCCGGCCGCGATGCCCACACATTCGCTGAGTACCGTACCCAGGCCCGGCAGCGCGGCCGAGAGGTCATGGAAGCCGTCGCCGCCGAGTTCCCCGAGGTGACGATCTTCAGTTACCGCCTCTTCTCCGACCTCTTGGGGCTGCTCGACAGTGGCGACCTGACCCGGGCGCTCGAGCCCGACACCTATGGCCTGCTTCCGGCATTCGTCGATGGCTGGTTCGATGTGGCGCCATCGACGGTTCGAGTCATCGAGGGCACCGAGGACATCGGCTACCGCGCGAACTCGCGAGCCGAGTACGATGGCGCATTCACGCGACTGAAGCTGCATCTGGCCGACTTCCTCGATCCGGAGCACCGGGAGAAGGTCGACCGGCAGTTCCGCGTCGGCCACAGTCTCTATCTCGACGCATATACCAACCCTCCCGATAATCCGTGGCACATCGACCACACGGGCAGCACCGCGGCGGCGCGTCTGGCCGCTAACCTCGCTTCTGCGCTTGGTGCGGCCGATGGCCTGGTCTGGCTCTATGGCGAGAAGGCCCGATGGTGGAGGGCGGGCCATGCGGACTCCCCCTTCTGGCCCGATGCTTTCCCAGGCGCTATCGATGCCATCCGCCGCGCCCGGGATCCCGCCGCGTACGCCCGTGCCGTGTGGTCGGCTGAGCCCCGGCCGGCCAACCTGCTACCGAACGCCGATTTCGCGACACCGGCCGATACTGAAGGGCCGCCCGAGGGCTGGTTCCAGTGGCAGGACGACGCCTCGCACGGCTCGGTGCGAACGGCCGGCGGGCTCGTGGAGCTTCGAGCGATGCTGAACGGGTGCTTCGGGGTCGTCATCCCCGCCAAGGCCGGTGCGCTCTATGCGGTGCGGGTCCAGACGCGGTCCGAGGGCCGGGGTCTGGCATCGCTGTCGGTCGGCTGGAAGACGGCGGAGGGTGTCTGGACGGCTTCGCCCCAGAACCGGCGTTTCGTGGGGGCTCGCCCCCCCGACGCCGATGGATGGTGCGACGTCATCGGTCTGGTGGAGGTCCCTGCGAGCGCCGGGCAGATGGTTTTCATGGGAGCCGCCGTGGGCCAGCTCGATGAGTCCGACCGGTGTTGGTTCCGCGCCCCCGCCGCGGCCCAGGCGGGCCCGTAGGAGGAATCGCGGAATCGCGCCGGTGTTTGACAACCGGACGTATCGAATGCTACACTCTGTCCCCGGTGATTTGGTTGGCAACGGCGAACATTCAGCGCCTTCGTGGTTTCAGTGCCGATCGGTTCCTGGCCCTCGAGCGTCAGCTCTTTGAGGCTGTGGTCCGCGCGGAAGAGGCTCGCAAGCGGGCCATCGAGGAAGCCAAGGCCAAGAAGCGTAAGTCCAAGAAGAAGAAGCGAAGGGCGGCATAGCCCCTCCGGGGCAGCCCCATTCCGGCAGGGTAGCTCAGTTGGTCAGAGCACACGGTTCATACCCGTGACGTCGTGGGTTCGAATCCCACCCCTGCTACCATCCTTCCCCTCGCGAACGCACCAGGCGCCGCTCGACGCGAGCCGGGTGTGTTGTTTTGTACGCGTCGCGGCACCACCCAGTCCGGCCCGCATGATCCGCGAAGCCGGTGTTGGCGTTCTATGGGTGCCGGGTCGCGCCACCAGCGACTCGGTCAGCCGACCGGCATTGCCCGGAAGGAGCGCTGGATGGGAGCCAACGAGTCCGACCTGCGCCGACTGGAGTTCGTCGAGCGTGCCCAGTTCGGGAGCTGCTTCATCATCCGCATCCCGCCCGGTGAGAATCTGATCCGCCGGATCCAGGAACTGCTCGCCGCCAAGGAGGCCCGCCGGGCCGCGATTCTCTCCGGCATCGGTTCGCTCCGCGATGTGACTTTCCGCAACCTCGCTGAGGGTGTCGAGCTACCGGTGAACAAGGACAAGACCATCGACACCAAGCGCGAGGGGCCTTTCGAGCTGGTGAGCCTCGTCGGGAACCTGATCCCGATGCTCGGGCGCCCGGTCACTCATCTCCATGCCGTGCTTGGCACGCCAGACGGCCAGCTCGTGGGAGGGCACCTGTTCGACGCCACCGTCTTCGACACGGTGGAACTCGTCGTCGCCGAGATTGCCGGCAGCCGCGTTGTGAAGGGCCGCGACGAGTCCACGGGTCTGGCCGAGATGAAGATCGCCGAGTAGCTTCCGCTCGCTACTCGTCGTCTGCCTTCGGGAACAGCTCGTCGTTCAGGCCGGTGTTGATCTGCCACCCTGTGAGCGTGAGCGCGGCGCTGACCGGACCCCGGGCGCCCTCGACGAACT
The DNA here is from genome assembly GCA_029547025.1 of Armatimonadota bacterium. GTDB lineage: Bacteria > Armatimonadota > Zipacnadia > UBA1398 > JAKPQA01 > JAKPQA01. Next base: position 20,905 of record JAKPQA010000349.1, on the reverse strand, counting down.
CGGGAGGCAGGACGACCTCGACCGTCATCGGGACTGGCATATCGTTCACCGAGGTCCAGGTGAACTTCATCTCGATCCGCGAGCGGCTTCCGGGTTCGACAACCGACGATAGTACGAGCTTGAGGATCGATGAATCGGCTCGGCTGATCCAGAGCCGCGCTTGGTCGCCGTCGGGATCTTCGATCCATACCAGGTCGGCCTCGGTGCCATCGACCTCCTCGACGCCAAGGACCTTGACGCGGTCGTCCTCCTCGATGATGGTCTCGGGGGCCACGAAGGCCAGCACCGTCTCAAACAGCGAGCCCACGGGATCCCCTTGGGTCGCGATCTTGTCCGGGCGCTTGAACCGCCCAACGAAGTCGCCCTTGTAGGTGCCCGACTGGCCGTTGAAGCTGGCCCCCTTGGGCAGCCTCAGTCGTCCACGCCCCCTGACAGTGAAGTCCTCGATGCCCCTGCTGCGCTCCAGTGTCCTCGCCACGATGTCGCGGCCGGAGGGGAGTTCTGCCGCGTCGGCAGGCGCCTCGGGCACTGGCCCATGGGCGGGCTCCTCCGTGGCCACGGGCAGCGAAGGACCGGCTTCGGCCCCCTCATCGGCCGGCGGCTCGCCGGTCGTCTCGTCCCCGCTCTTGGCATCTCCGGTGGCGGCCGTGTCTGCCGTGGACACCACATCGCTGTCGGCCGGTTTCCCCTCGGCGGGTGGGCCTTCGACGGTGCACTTGACCGACGCGGACGCTTCCTTACCGGCGGCATTGAAGGCGGCCACCTGGATGGTGTGCTCGCCGCCCGACAGGTCCTTGATGTCGAACTCGAATGCCTCGTAGCTGGAGTCGAACAGGCCGTCTTCCGCAGGGAGAGCTACCCACTTGCCCTCATCGACCCGGTATTGGGCGCTGCCGACACCGGACCCGGTGTCCTCGGCCCACGCTCGGACATGAATCGCCCCGTTGCCGATGGGCTGGATGTTCCCCTTGAGCAGCGAGACCGTGGGGCCGCTGTTGTCGAGGATCATCGGCTTGCTGATGGCTTCGTTTGTCAGCGGATCCGTGGGGTTTCGCTTGGCGTCGCTGGCAACCACACGCAGGACGATGGTGCCGTCCTCCTCGCCTGAGGTGTCCCACTTGGCAGTGGATTCCTCAATGTCGGACTTCGCCGTCTTCCATGTCCGCCCACCGTCGCGCGAGATGTCGATGGAGTACGTCAGCTTGTCCCCGTTGGGATCCTCAGCCTTCCAGGACAACTCGAGTTCGCCCGAAGCGGCACGGGGGATTTCCTTGTCGAAGGCGATGGTCGGTCTGGCGTTGTGCTTGAGGTACGAGACCCGGACGGCCTTGAGCACGGGCAGGGCGCCCCCGCCCTGGCTTCTCAGCGTCGCGCGGTATTGGCAGTAACGCCCATCGGGACGATCGAGCCGCTGCCGGTCGGGTTTCGAGTAGGGCCTCGACCACGTGCTCCAGGTCGCGTCGGGCACGGCGGTGCCGCCGGAGCGCACCTCCACGGTCACTTCGGTGCCTTCGGGCATGTCCGCCGTGTACTCGAGGCTGGTCCATCGTGCCTGGGCGGTGGCATCGAACACGGCGGACTCGAGCGTGCCTTCCAGAGCCTGTCCCATGTCCGCCCGGTAGATCCTCGCCGGGTTGGCCGCACATCCGTAGAGCGCCCGCCTCTCCCGGTCTAGAGTGAGACACAGGAACTGGCTCTCGAGATCGCTGGCCTCGCCGAGCAGCGCCACATGCCCGGCTGAGTCGGCTACCAGGAGCCGTGCGAACACACTGGTCCCGGCGTACACGTGGCCATCGTCATCGGTTGCCATGGCGAGGAGCGCGCCGTCATCGTTTCCATATAGACGTTCGACATCCCCCTTGGCAGAGACGCGGAAGATCGCTGTCGAGTCCGTGGAGCCGCCGCCGAAGTAGACGGCACCGTCCTTACCGGCCACCAGGGCGTGCACAGCCCCCATGGGTGACTGGCAGACCACGGTGGCCCCGCCTTCATGGATGCGGAGTACCGACCCCTTGTCGCCCGTGCCCGCATAGATGGTGCCGTCCTCGCCCTGGCACAGAACAAGCACGTGCCGCTCCGGACCCTCGTAGATAACCTGGGGCTCATCGCCGCTGACCCGCAGAATCCGGCCGTGGGGGCCCGTGGCGGCCAGCAGCTCCCCGTCCCGGGTCAGCAGCAGGTCAAAGACGTACCTCTCGCCCGTGTGGCAAACCACCTCGCCCGCGCCATCAGGGGAGATCCGGTAGATCAGTCCCTTGGGGCCGGTGCCCGCGTAGATCGTGCCATCGGCAGCCCGCACCAGGCTGAAGACCATGGTGTCATCCACGGTGAAGAAGGGTGCCGCGCGCCCGGTGGTGTCCACTCGGAGTATGGCCCCCTCGGGCCCTGTGGCCACGAGAAGCTCTCCGGAATCGCCGAGGGCGCAGTCCCAGGGATAGAGCGCCGGCAAGCTGGGGCAGAACACGGAGAGTGGCGCCGAGAGGGTGACCTCGCCCCGGTCGCTGACGGCCAAACCTGAGAGCTTGCCGCGCCCGAAGTCCTCTCGCGTGGCCTGGGTCCAGGTCTCTGGCCCGCGCACGGTGACGGCCTCGATCTTGGTATCCTCCTTCTCCTTCTTGCCCTCCTCGGAGGCCTTGGCCTCGCTGGCTTCCTTCGTGGCCTCGCCCTCCGCTTCGCCCTCAGCGACCTTGGTCACCGCGCCCTCGGGGATGTCGGGCAGGTCGGGAGCGTCCGGGAGGCCGGGCAGGTCCGGGATCCCCCGCGGCCGCTGCGCGGGGGCGCCTGGCCGCGCAGACAGACTGCGGAGCATGCTGGGGCGCAGACTATCACCCAAGAACTGCGCGGGTGTCTGATCGAGTGCAGGACCGCCGAGCGACGTGAGTCGCCCCGTCAGGCCCAAGTCCGCTAACAGCTGCCGAAGAGCGGGCTCGACGCGAACGTACGCAGACATCTGCAGCTGGGTATCGGCCGCCGAGATGACCTGGGAGGGGGCCCCTTGGCCGCCGACGCGTCCCCGCGACTCGCCGGCCTTGAGGACCTCCTCGGTCGGTGTGTCCTCCGGCCGGATGACGATCACCGGATGGAACAACGCCCCTTGGACATCCCACGGCGTGTCCTCAGTGGCCTCGATATGCGCGACACCCTCCGCCAGGTCGGTCACGCCGGCCGTGCCGACGACGGCGCCCATCAGCACAGGGATGTCGTGGAGCTGGACGCCCTTGGTGATGATCGAGCGGCTCTGAAGGGGCAGCAGGGCGACCAGACGGTTCTGCGGCGGCACGCGCTGGTACAGCTCCAGAAGGTCGCCGAGCTGGCGCGGATCAGGCGTCACGATGCCCAGGCGCGACTCCACCGCCGTGCGCAGCGCGCCGGCGGTCACGCCCAGCTGGAGCTGACACGTAGGCGTGTCGTGGGGGATCACCAGCTCCAGGGTCCGCCGGACGCGTTCGCCCTTGTCGAGTCTCAGAACCACCCCGACCGAGATCGTCTCGCCGGGCCGTACCACGTAGTCGTCAATCTCGAGGTTCTCCAGTGTGGCCTGGGTACGGCCGTGCCGGATCACACATCGCAGCTGGGCCGACTTCACGCGTGCCTTGTCGAACACATTTCGCGTCATCACCAGGGCGCCGTCGATGAGATCCGAAAGGGCGGCGCTGGTGACGTCCCGCTGGTCGTAGCACACGTTGTGGCGTGAGAGCGTACCCCGATCGGACACCACCTCAGTCGTGACATCGGCCGTAGCCTCCTGACCGATGCAGGTCACCGTCTCCATGGCAGACGATGCCGCCGAGAGCAACAGGGGGAGCGTCAGCACGCTGTTGTCACACAGCTCGAGGTGGAAGGTGCGCGACTGGCCTGTGCTCTCATTGGCAACCTCCACGTCGAACCGGATCGACGCGCTCTCACGGCCGAGGATCCCACCGACCGCCCAGTTCGTGTCGGTGTAGATGGTTCCCACCGTGGCGTACGGGGACATCACCTTGAACCCGATGTTGATGCCCGGAACGAACTCGTTGACCTCGGCTCCCGCCAGCGGAAGATCGGTGGGGCCGAAGCCCATCATGGAGTGACCGAAGGCCAGGATCCGATCCCCTTGGCGGTAGGTAAGTGTGCCGCCGGCGGACATGTCCATGTCGCCGCGGACCAGCGTGAGCGAGCAGGCACTGCCGGGCTGTAGGTCGATCTTCCGATCCGGGTCGGCCGACGCGGGCCCCACGATCGCCTGGATGTTGTAGGTCTGCAAGGCGGCCGAGAGCGCCTGGAAACCTCGGTCGGTGAGCCCACTAACATAGACCGGAGTCGACACAGGCAGCGCCACCGCGGTGTCCGCCGGGAGATGGCTCATCCCCGGCCATGTAGCGTCGGCCACGATGACCCTCCGCACCGCGCGCCCATCGAGCTGGATGGGGGTCTCCAGAACGGCTTCGGTGCGGCCCGGCTCTGTAGGGGGCTTCGAGAACTCGTCCAGCGACGGGAGCATGTCCGCGATGGGCGTGATCATCCCCAGCGGCTCCTTCGAACCGCCAAAGGTCCTCGATACGGCTCCCAGCAGCCTTCCGTCAACATAGACCGGACTTCCGCTCATGCCCTGGAGAATGCCCGCCCCACGCTCGACGAGCGGGCCGTCCAGCGCTCGGAAGATGATCAGGTCGCCGCCCAGATTTGCCTTGGGCAGCACACTGATGAGCTCGATGTTGAACTCGGTGATGTCCGTGCCCCGGAACACCGTCCGGCACTGGGCCTTCATCCCTCGCGTGACCTCGCTCGGGAGCATCATGGTCGCGGGGTCGAAGTGCGGCGAGAGCTCGGCGCGTCCGGGTGGCAGGCCCAACCCCAGGAAGACTAGCGCGGCCAGAGCGACGCCGCGGCGGGCTGTGGTCATCGGGATCTCTCCTCGTAGATGAAGGACTCGCACAACGGCGCATCGGCGCGGTGCCGTTCCACACGCGCGATGGCAATCGCCGGTCAGCCCATAGGGCCAGACGCTCCGCGGCGAGCAACTGCTTCTCAACTCTCAACAGATCGTGCTTCGACCCGGCCCATGGCCTCTCCTCCCGGCCGGGTCACTGCAGCCGATAGATCACGGGCTCCCAGGGCGAGAGCGTAACCTCGATCCGGTCGGTGATGCCGCGCTCCTCCCCCGTGCGCGCGTCCCGCACGGCGAACGGGGCCGGAAGGCGGATCTCCACCGCCATCGGAGTCTCCAGAGCCTCGTTGCCACCATAGGCTCGCAGCTCTTCGGACATCTGGAACTGCGGATTGCGCATGACGGCGAGAAGCATATCCTCCGGCGTTTGCAGCCGATGGACCTCGCACGCCGGCGCGGGCTCCATGGTACCCGCTACGATCACTTGCGCCCAGGGCCTCACGTCATCGGGCAGGAACCCGGCCATGAGCTTCCGGATGGCCGCGGCCGCCGTGCCCGGGTGCAGCCGGAGCGTCGCGTAGGGGGTGACATCTCGGTTCAGGTACACCGCGCGTCCACTGCCGGTGCGGCGATCCGCGAGGACAGCGGGTGCCCCGCCTGTCGCCCGCAGACCCGGCTCGAGGAGGGGGAGCCCGCCAGGGGCGGCTCCCTCCGTGGCCGGGTCGCCCTGGAACGCCAACGCGTGTCCGGTGACCCCGAACAGCCCATCGAGGACGCCCTCGGGACGGAGGCGGCAGTGCTCGTCGAACAGCCCGCACACCCCGTCCGCAATGGCGGTGCCGCCGGCCTCGACGAAACGCCCTATGGCCTGGGCCTCGGCATCGCTCAGGGCATACGACCGAGGGAGTAGCAGAACGCGGTAACCCTCCTGCTCGAGCACTCCCGCCTCGATCCGCGCCGAGTCGACGAACTTGGCCTGCAGGCCGAGGTCCTCCACCAGTTTCACCATGGCATTCCGCGCGGCCGCCTGCTGGTTGTGGTCGGCCTCGTACGAGGAGAACCGCCGAATCCACGTGTCCCCATCTTGCTGCGTCTCGATCATCCAGTCAGCACGGATGCTGGCCTGCGAGTAGTGGATGGCGACGGGGTCGGTGACGGGCCGGGCGCCGATCACGGTTCGCCCGATGTCTGAAGTGAGCTCGCCGAAGGGCCGGGCGTAAGCTCGGCCCTTCTCCGTGAGCGGCATGTCCTCGGCCTCGAGATCGATGCACTCGGGGCTCCACCAGACGATGGCTCCACGGTCGCCATGGAGAAGCAGGTACCACAGCCGGCGAGTGATCTGGTTCTCGTCCGATTCGAATAGAGTGGACACGCACGGAGTACCCGGCGCCAGCGACCGCACGATCTCCCGGGAGCTCCCCATGTCATATGGCTCGATCCAATCCAGCTTCGGCAGGAAACTCGGGAAGTCGTACCCGCCGAAGGCATGGGGCATCTGGGTCCCTTCGAGGCCGGCCCGGGCGTGAGGATCGGCCTCCACGATGCGGGCCGCGAAGTCACCCACGACATCGGCGAAGGTGGCGTCCATGAATGCCCGGTGGTCGGCCCACGCGGCCAGATTCCAGTCCCCGTCTCGCACCCGCGCCTTCGCCTCATCCGTGGTTGTGGGCCGAACCGAGTCCCACGCCGCATGGGCGGTACCCCATTCGGCATTCAGGGCCTCGAGGCCGCCGTACTCAGCCTGCAGCCATTCCCGAAACATCGACAGGCAGCGCTCGCAGAGGCAGAAGTCGAAGGGGTTGGCTGATGTGGTCACCGATGGCTCATCGCGAATGTCATAGGCGAACGGCTGGTAGGGGCCATATCGTCCGACCGCCTCCGCGATGCGGCGATAGTCGTCCTCGCGAACCGCGGGATCGTTCAGGCATGGCTTCCGGACAAAGTACGCGGGGTCTCGCGTGTCATGGAAGCCCTGCCAGGCGGCGTCCCACCCGCGATCACCCTTGATGAACAGGCATCGGGTCAGGTTCTCGACATAGAAGGGCACCCCGTTGCGCCGAAACGCTTCGGCGTCCATCCCCGGGTAGCATGAGGCCGCATTGCAGCCCATCTCCCTCAACCGCCGGAACAGCAGGTCGGCCTTCCCCGGGTCGGCGGGTAACTCACTGATCCACAGAATCGCGCGGTACTCATCCCAGGGTGATGGCGCGCCGGCCGGCAGAATGAAGGCCGCGAGGCACGCGGTCGCGAGACAGCCCATGGCACATCGACCTCACAGGTCCATGCTGAACTCGAAGCCAGGCCGCTGCGTGCATGCATTGTCCTCGTTGATGTGCCGCCGCTGGCCCCGACGGAACCCGACCTGCTCCCAGAGCCGAATGTCCGGCAGCCACGCACAGGCGGGCTCGGCGAGCGCCCACCCTTCGATGCGCTGCCAGCCATGTTCGCGGGCCCACTCGACCAGGTACTGGGCGGCCGCCCGGTCCAGTTCGCCTCGGCGCAGTGAGGGTTTAACACTCAGGCACCGCACCTGGAGGATGCGGGGCGCCAACGAGTCAAACGGAGTCGGTTGGGCGACCTCAACGGCAGCCAGGTCACGATCGTCGTAGTAGTGCATGCAAAACGGGATCTGGGGCATGCCCGTGCCCACGGGGCGGAAAGGGAGGTATCCGACGACCGTACGGCCGCTCCAGGCCATGATGGCGCACGAGCCATAGGCCTCGATGAGCTTCTGGAAGTAGGTCTCATAGAGTGGGTTAGGCCACGGCTCCTCCCGCCACCGGCACTGGACCTCCACCGACACCCCGGCGTCCTCCTCGTCCGCCGCCATGATGTAGTCGCGGTCCATAGGCCGAAGGACAACGGGACCCACACTCGTGGTCACGGTCCTGGGCTCCACGGCACCCCTCCCCTCCCTGCCCTGCCCGGCGCGTCCGAGCGGCTCATCGATGCCCGCCCCGCGGCCTGCCACCAGGCCGCATGATCTATCGGCGCATCACTTCACTGGGGCTATGTCAGAATCACATTCACACCGCGCGCCACCAGGGCGTCCACGTCTTGCTGATCGTCCGAGTTGGGTGTCAGATCCAAGCGGTGTCCCACGAGGTTCACGGTGTCATTGGCCCCAAGCCCGGCGTTGGCCACCAGTGGCGAGATGTCCGCAATGGCGTTGTTGGCCAGGTTGACGTTGGACAGGAACGTGAGCCCAGCCAGAGGGCCCAGATCCGCGATCAGGTTGTCGCTCAGGTCCAGATTCCTCAGCTGGGTGAGTGCGCCGATCGTCGAGATGTCCGCCAGCCCGTTGCCGGACAGATCCAGTCCTCGGAGGCCCGTAAGTAAGGTGACGGGCAGGATGTCGGTGATCCGGTTCCCCTCCAGGTTCAGCGCCGTGAGATTGGTCAATGCCGATATGGTCCCCACATCGGTGAGCAGGCACTCGGCCATCGAGAGTTGGGTCAGAGCCGACAGGCTGGAGATCACGCTCACGCTGCCGATCGGGTTGTGGCCGATGTCCAGAATCTGCAGCCCGGCCAGGTTCGAGAGCGGGGCCACGTTCGTGATACCGTTGTCGGCGATCCGCAGTTCGAGAACTTGGGTCATGCTCGCCAGCGGCGAGAGGTCCGTGATCTGATTGCTGCACAGGTCCAGTCCCGTGAGGTGGGTCAGCCCCACCAGCGGGGCCATGCTGGTCAGCTGGTTACCCGACGCGATCAGGTCCATGAGGTTGCTCAGCGAGGATGCGAAGCTGAGACTCGTTAGCTGGTTCGTGGACACATCCAGGAAGGCGAGCTGAGTCAGCGACGACAGCGGCGTGGCGTCGGAGATCGCGTTGTTGGCGAGCTGGATGCCCGACAGGCCCGTGCAGTTCTCGATGCCGCTCAGGCTTCGGATGCCCCGGTCGCTGGCGTTAAGCGTCCCGGTCATGCTCTGCAGTTGGGCCGCCGTCAGACTGCCGGCAGGGTTGCCCAGGTGCTCGCGGATGGCTGCTTCGAGCCCTGCATCTGCGATGAGCGACGCCGTAGCGGTAACATCCGCCGAGCCCGTCACGCCCGCCACCACGGCCGTGACTTGCCCGCTCCCGGCGCTCGTCGCGGTGAACAGGCCATTCTGGTCCACCGTGCCGATATTGCCGGTCACGATCCACGTGGGAGTGAGGGCGAGTACCTGCGAGTTGGGACCAATCACGGTTGCGGTGAACTGCTGCTGCCCGCCCACGTTCAGTGCAGCAGGGCTGGGAGTAACCCGGACCTCGGACACGCCGAGGGCCACGGTCCGGTCCGTCAAGGTCAGCCTCAGGTTCACCGTTCCCGAGGCGGGCACTTGAATGTCCAGTGCCTCCTGTGCGTAGTTGGACCCGTCGGGGGGGACGACCATGATGGTCTGGTTGCCTTCCGGCACGCCCTGGAGGGTGTAGGTGCCGTTGGCCGCCGAGTGGGTCGCGGCCACTACAGTCGTACGGGACCCCGCCTCGCCACGCACTCGTGGCGGCACATAGACATACGCGTTCCCTACGACATTGCCGGTGTTGGCCGAGTCGACCACGGTCCCCTGGATCGTGGTGTTGCCCGGTCCAACCACATCGGGGTTACCGCCTCCGCTGCCGTCGCCACCGCAGCCGCCAACGCAGGCCATAGCGAGAAACAGGAGTCCGGCCGCAAACGCATGGTCTGGTCGAGCCAGTGCGCGCATCATGCGTCTCTCCTCCTTCGCCCTCCACTGACCCATTCGCCAGTCCGTCCTCCATTCCCTATGCCGGAGGATACGGCCGCCGTCGTTCGGCCGACGAAGGCGCTGGTGGCGGTTGGCGCGAATGGGTCAGCGTTCCGTTCGCGATGGTCACCGGGCCCTGGGCGGCGCCGTCTCTGCATCCTGAGGGGCCTCGCTGGCGCCGCGGCGGTGAACTGAGAGGAGCCTGTGCCATGGTGCGGCCCAAACCCACGGTCGGCGATACCAGTTGGTTCGTCCGCGACCGATTCGGCCTGTTCATCCACTGGGGACTGTACGCACTGCCGGCTCGGCACGAGTGGGTCAAGCATGTCGAGCAGATCCCCGACGAGCAGTACGACGTCTACTTCCGTCACTTTGACCCCGACCTCTATGACCCACGCCTGTGGGCTGAGGCTGCGGCAGGTGCCGGAATGAAATACTTCGTGGTGACCACCAAGCATCACGATGGGTTCTGCCTGTGGGACTCCCAGCTCACCGACTACAAGGCTCCGAACACGCCGTGCGGGAAAGACCTGATTCGCCCCATGGTCGAGGCCTTTCGTGAGCGGGGCCTGCGTGTCGGGTTCTACCATTCGGTCATCGACTGGCACCATCCCGACTTCGTCGTCGACAACCTGCACTCGATGCGCGGCCGCCCGGACCGCGAGGCGCTCAATGCAACGCGCGATCAGACCCGCTATGCGGCCTACCTCCATGGCCAGGTGCGCGAGTTGCTCACCGGCTATGGCAAGATCGACGTGCTTTTCTACGACTTCAGCTATCCTCCGGAGAAAGGCCGCAACGACTGGAACAGCCTCGAGCTCCTCAAGATGACTCGGGAGCTCCAGCCCGGCATCATCGTCAATGATCGCCTCGACCTCCAGGACGTCGAGGGGGGGTGGGATATCCGCACGCCCGAGCAGTTCATGCCCCGCGAATGGGTCCAGGTGGATGGTCAACCCGTCGTGTGGGAGACCTGCCAGACCTTCTCCGGCTCCTGGGGCTATCACCGTGACGAGGCCTCCTGGAAGAGCGTCGAGCAGCTGGTTCAGATGCTGATCGGGGTCGTGAGCCGCGGCGGCAACCTGCTGCTGAATGTCGGCCCAACCGGCCGGGGCGAGTTCGACGACCGAGCTCTGGAGCGCCTCCGCGGCATGGGGGAGTGGATGAAGCGCCACAGCCGCTCCATCTACGGCTGCACCCAGGCACCGGATGGCATTCCATGCCCACAGGATTGCCGGCTCACCTACAATCCTGAGACCAACCGGCTCTACGTTCACATCTTCGCCTGGCCGTTTGTCCAACTGCACATTGACGGACTGGCCGGCAAGGTGGCGTACGCCCAGCTCCTGAATGATGCGTCTGAGGTGAAGATGGGTGAGGTGCCCGAGCATCAGGCGAGCATGGCCGGCCCCTCGCCGGACACACTGACCCTGCATCTGCCCGTACGCAAGCCCGACGTAGTCGTGCCCGTCGTTGAGCTTTTCCTGAAATAGAACCCAACTGGACGAGCTGCAGGGACGTCATACTGGGTGGTGGGCGGGCCGCGCGGCGCAGTCGCCGGCACACATGCCGCTGGCGCGCTAGACTGGTACTGGGACCCGTTGCGGCCGCGAAACCCCACTCGAACCGGCATCCGGTCCGAGCACGGGACATACGTAATGGGTCTCGGCGGGCTGTGGCCCGCCTAGCCGGAGGTGGCGCACGTGAGGAACCGCGGATTCACCCTGATCGAGCTACTGGTCGTCATGGCAATCATCGCGATCCTGGCGTCGATCCTGTTCCCCGTGTTCGCCAAAGCACGGGAGAAGGCCCGGTCCATCAGTTGCCTTTCCAACATCAAGCAGCTCAGCATGGCCACAGCCATCTACATGAGTGACTGGGATCAGCGGTTCCCCATGCTGCGTTACTACCCGGTGGGCGGATACTCGTACCGGTTCTTCGACGGACAGGGAACCATTCGCTGCTACTTCTGGGTCGAGGCGCTGCAGCCGTGTCTGCGCAACTATGAGATTTTCCAGTGTCCTTCGCGCGACGTGTCCGGCAATCGCGATGGGTCGGCCACGTTCCGCTCGATGTCCTTCCGTCACGCCTACGCGCTCAACGCCTACCTGGACGGCGGATCGGAGGGTTCGATCCAGGATGCGTCCGGCACCATCATGTACTGTGAGACGGACTGGCCGTGTCCCGATCTTGGCCTCTGGTCCACCAACGGGATCCCGGTGCGCAATGGTGAGGGGATCCATGCGGGGATGGTCAACTGGGCGTTCTGCGACGGGCACACCAAAGCGATGAAACTCAGCTCGACACTGCGTCCCTCGGCCTCGGGCCCCAACATGTGGGTGTGGTATGACACCGGGGTGCAGCCACCCGTGGTGTGGTGAACCGCGGGCGCGACGTGGCTACGGCGCGCCCGCGCCCAACCCCAGCTGGCTCTCGATCCCTCGCATGGCCTCGATGACGTTCTCGATGTGCTCGTCCACCGGCACGCCCAGCACTGCGGCTCCGGCTTCGATGGCTTCGCGGTTGACCTTGGCTGCAAACGAGCGGTCCTTCATCTTCTTCTTCACCGACTTGGCACCGAGATCCGCCAGACTCCGGCTCGGCCGCACCAACGCGCAGGCCACGATGAAGCCCGTGAGCTCATCCACGGCAAACAGCGCCTTCTCCATTGGCGTCTCGCGGGGCACCCCCGTGTGGTCACCGTGCGATAGTACCGCTCGAATCCAAAGCTCGGGCACCCCACGGTCCCGCATGATCTCGGCGCCGCGGAACGGATGGTCCTCGAGATCCGGCCACCGTTCATAGTCCATGTCGTGAAGCAGGCCCACGGCGGCCCACTCCTCCGGATCTCCCCCGAGCTTCGCCGCATAGAAGCGCATGGCCGCCTCCACCGCCAGTGCGTGCCCGATCAGGCTCGGTGTCTTCGTGTACTCGGTCAGCAACGCATATGCATCGTCACGGGTCATTGTCTGCTCCCGATCCCAAAGTAGTCACGGTACGCTTCGAGGCACGCCAGGTAGTTCTCCAGTATGACGCCCTCATGCACCACGTTGCTCGTCATCAGAATGTGACCGCCCGAGCCCCAACCTTTGCGGAGGCACTCGACCGTGTGCTCGCGGCACTCCTCGGGCGTGCCGCGAGTGAGGGTGAAACGGATATCCAGGTTGCCGATGAAGCAGATACGGTCTCCGTAGCGCTTCTTGAGCGTGCCCAGATCCATACCGGCCACATAGTCGATCTCCCCGTAACCGTCAACTCCGCTGGTGAGGAGGAAGTCGTCCAGCACCGCCCACAGGTTGCCATCGGAGGTGTTGGTGGCCCACCGCCCCAGCCCGTGCACGGCCTCGGCTTGTCGCTGGATACCCGGCAGAACGAACTCCCGGTAGTGCGCCGGTGAGATGAAGGGCCCTTGGTCGTTGGCCAGGTCGCCGCCCAGGCCCACGATGTCGGCGCCCAGCTCGGCACAGGTTCGCAGCCGGTCAATAACCTGGTCCGTATAGTGCTCATAGAGCCGCCGCATCAGCGCGGGCCGGGTGTGGAGCCATTCGAGCTGATGACGCGGCAGCGTGCATACGGGCATGGCATAGGCGGAGCAGTAGACGGCCAGATCCAGGCCCCGCTCGCGCATCAAGCGAAGCGCCTCGCGGAACACGACGTACTCTTCCGGGTCCGGCGAGGCAGCCACGTGAGGCATGGCCAGGTGTGCCTCCATCTCCGCGGCCAGTTCCTCGTCGGTGCGCTCGACGGGCCGGTCCGCGCGGACGTACTGAACCCAGCCGCTCTCCGATTGCCTGGCGATGGCGTCCCCCGTCTGCCAGCTGCCGTCAGGCAGACGCCGAGGCCGCGTGGCCGGCGGCAGGCCGTTCGGACCCAGAGCGATCATGTCGAAACCAAGGAGCTCAGCCAAGTCGACTCGGTCGCGAGCCTCGGCCAGGCAGAGGTCAGTGAAGGCGCCGTCTGCCAGCCGCTCCATGCGGTACTCGAACGACGTGGCCGCGCAGGGCCGCCCGAGGAGCGCATCGGCATGCGGCGACTTGATGATCCGTTCGAAGACCGGTGTGCGGTCGGGCTCTCGGTGCGCCATCGCCGCCAGCACGCGCTCTCGGGAGGTCATCGCTCTCCTCCTGCCCCCGTGTCGTCAGCCCCCCTGAGCCGATCGGACCGGAGCCGGGACACCTTCGACGATCTCGTTCACGGCTGCCTGGGGCGTCACGCCCCGCAGCCGGCTCTCGGGGTTCAGCAGAACTCGGTGTTCGAGGATCGGCCCGCACAAGGCCTTCACATCGTCGGGAATCACGAAATTGCGGCCCACCATGGCCGCCGCCGCCTGAGCGGCGAAGAAGAGGCACTGACTGGCGCGCGGGCTCGCCCCGAGAACCAGGTGGGGTGACTGCCGTGTTGCCTGAACGATTCGCACCAAGTACTCCCTGACTTTGTCGTCGACGTGTGTTAGCCGGGCGTGGCGGCGTGCGGCGGCCAGGTCCTCGGGTTCCACCACCTGCGCCAACGAATCGATCGGGTGACCGTCACGCACGCGGAGGAGCATGTTGTTCTCGTCGGCGAAGCTGGGGTACCCCACGCTGAGGCGCATGAAGAACCGGTCGAGCTGCGCCTCGGGCAGCGGGAAGGTGCCCTCGTGCTCCACGGGATTCTGTGTCGCCAACACGACGAAGGGCCGGCTGAGGGAGTGCGTCATGCCGTCGATGGTGACCTGACGCTCGGCCATGGCCTGCAGCAAGGCGGACTGGGTACGCGGTGTGGCCCGGTTGATCTCGTCGGCGAGGAGGATATTCGTGAAGACGGGTCCCGCGCGGAACTCGAAGTCGGCCGTCTTCTGGTTGAAAACCGACGAGCCCGTCACATCCGACGGCAGCAGGTCGGGCGTGCACTGAACCCGGTTGAACTGCAGCCCCAACGACACCGCCAGCGAGCGGGCCAGCATGGTCTTGGCCACGCCGGGCACATCCTCGAGCAACACGTGCCCCTCGCAGAGGAGCGATACGAGCGCCAGCCGGATGACCCGCCGCTTGCCCACCACTACACGCTCAACGTTCGCGATGATCCGCTCGCAGACTTCAGCGGTCGTGGCATGGCTCGCCATCGGGGTCCCCCCAGAGCGCGGGGTCGCCGAGGCAACCGCTTCCCCGGCGACCCTCTATCTGGCGACGTTGCTGCTCGCACCCGATTCGTCGATGCCTTCTGTTGTGCCGCGGTTGGGTGAAGCTAAGGTTTCTTCGCCGCCTCGGCCTTGGTGGGGGATGATGGAGTGGCCTTCGCGCCCGGAGCGGCCGCACCGGTGTCACCCGAACTGGGAGTCCAGTACGGAATCTTCTTGTAGGTCGGATCGCCCTGTACCCCCTCGTCGGCCTCGGCGTCCCACTCCTTCTTGGCATCCGGTAGGATCTTCTGGATCTCGTCCCAGCTCACGCGGGTGATGGAGTTGATCTTCTCGCACTTGTCTGCCGGCGGGAACTTCTCGGCGCCCGGGAAGCTGTCCGCCGCTGCCACGATGTCGTCGATGACCTTGAGGCCCTTGATGACACGGCCAAAGGTCGCGTACTGGTTGTCGAGAGCCTTGGATGAGTCGCTGTACTTGTGCACGATGAAGAACTGGGCGTTGGCGGAGTCGGGGTCCTGGGTCCGGGCCATGGACAGCGTCCCTCGGCAGTGCTTCACAGCGGAGAGCTCGCGCTTGATGGTCCAGCCGGGGCCGCCCTTCTTGTCATCGCCGCCCTGGATCATGAAGTCCCGCACGATCCGATGGAAGGTCAGTCCGTCGTAGTACTTCATGTCGATGAGCTTGAGAAAGTTCTCAACGGTCTTCGGCGCCATGTCAGGAAACAGCTCAGCCCACATGTCACCCTTGGTGGTCGAGATCTTCACGAAGTGATCGATCGGGATGGGCTCCTGCTTCTGGGCCTCCTCCACCTTGGTCGGGATGCCGTCCCCAAACTCCCACGGCTCTTTCTTCCTGCACGCCGAGAGAGATAGCAGCCCCGCCATGACCGAGAGGCCCAGAAGACCGGCACACGCTCTGCGCATCGTTCGATCCCTTTCCCGCAGCCTCGGCAAGCCCGAGGCGCGACTCCAAGAGGGGTTCGGCCGGCGCGCCGTCCAGGCGTGACCAGCAGCGCCGGCTTCGGCGATTTGTCAGTATACCTTGGGAACTCTCGGGTGGCACGGTCGCTTCAGTAGAAGCGAGAGGGCGGGACGGGCCCCGGACGCGCCGGGTCCTCATCCGATGTGGACCGCCCTGGGGGTGATGGCGTTGACGATGGTGGGCTATGTGAAGTGGTTCAATGACGAGAAGGGCTACGGGTTCATCGACATCGGGGATGACGACGAGGATGTCTTCGTCCACTACACGGCCATCATTGAGGAGGGTTACCGCAGCCTGAAGCAGGGGGAGAAGGTGCGTTTCGAGCTCTACGAGGGGGAACGGGGCCCCCAGGCAAGGAACGTGGTCAAAGTCTCCGACGGGGAGAACCACTGCGGTGCGATATCATCCTAGCGTGTACCATTTCCCAGGCGCAGGGTACCCGTCACGACCCGGGGCGCTTGATGAATAGCTCGGTGAAGTAATACGTCCCGTCGGTGCTCTGCGCGATACCGACTCCGGTCTCAGTGTACTCGGGGTTGAGCATGTTCGCGCGGTGGCCCGAGCTCCCCATCCACGATGTGACTGCGACTGCGGCGGGGTCATCGTGGCCTCGGTTCTTGGCCAGGTTCTCACCTACTGCTAGGTAGGAGATGCCTGCCGCTTCAATACGATCCTTGAGCCGGTTGCCCTCCGGGTCCTCGTGAGAGAAGAACCCCTCGGCCGCCATTCTCTCGCTGTAGGACTGTGCCAGTTCGTTCAGGTCGGCAGCGCCCGACAGCGCGGCAAGCCCCTGGCTGGCCCGCGCCTCATTGACCGCGTCGATCACCGTCCGGGCCAGCGGGGTTTGCAGCGCTGCTTGGGTGACCGTGACCGGGAGCTCGGACTCGGTACCGTGGCCGATCGGGCCGTCCTGTGGTATGACGTTCTGCGCCTGAACGATGTCCGACGGAGTGCTGAGTACGGCTCCGCCGCCACAGGCGCTCTGGGTGACCCAGTAGAAGCCCAGACCTACCCAGAGGAGCCATGCCGCCAACATTTGCGCGCCCATGGCGAAGACGAACCGGTTCATCCGACGAACCGAGCGGGCGACCAAGTGCGCGCGCGGAACAGTGCGGCGGTCGCGGCCCATTCGTATGTCGACATAGGTCGCGCCCAGCCAGGCCGGGGTGACGACCCGAATGTCGACCGTATGCCGATGGCCTCCGGACCCCGCTCTCGACCCGGCTGCTGCCTGGTCAGCCGAAGCTCCCTGCGAATCAGCGCTGTGTTCCGACACCCCACCGCCCCCTTGGCGGGCGGCCCCGGACCCAACACGCGTCTGCGTGCCCGTGGCCGCTCGGTACACCGGTACATAGCAGTATGCCATCCCCGGAACCTCAATGGGTGCGCCGCGGTGAAGATCGGCGGGGAAGAGGATTCCGCCGAGCTGCTGGCGCTCAGGCCAGCAGGCCCCGAACCGCCTCAGCTACCCGGGCCGCGTCGGGGATCACGTACGACTCCATCGGCTCAGAGTAGGGCAGTGGCACGAAGTGCGACCCCACGCGTTTGGGTGGCCTCTTCAGTTCGCCGAACGCCCGCTCGCACACCTGGGCGCTGATCTCGGCGCTGACACCGCAGTAGGCATGAGATTCGGAAACCACCACCAGGTGGCGCGTCCGGCCCACCGACGCCAGGATGGTGTCCATGTCCAGTGGCAGGAGCGTCCGGGGATCGATGACCTCGGCGTCGATGCCCTCAGAGGCCAACTCGTCGGCGGCCGAGAGTGCCGCGACCAGCGCCTTGGACCAGGCCACGATGGTCACATCGCGCCCCGGGCGCTTGATGTCGGCCTTACCCAGCGGGAGCACCTCTTCGTCTCGCGGAACATCGCCCTTGTAGGTGTAGTGGCCCTTGTGCTCGAGGAATACCACCGGGTTGTCGTCTCGGATCGCAGCTTTGAGGAGTCCGCGGGCATCGCGAGGCATGCACGTGGCGACCACGATGAGCCCCGGAATGTGCGCGAACCAGGCTTCAAGATTCTGCGAGTGCTGGGCCGCATAGCCGGACCCGCCGCCCCCGGGGCTCCGCACAACCAGTGGCACGCGGTACTGCCCACCGCTCATGTAGCCCCACTTGGCGGCTTGGTTCACGACGCCGTCAGCGGCATGGGCGAGGAAGTCCTCGTACATGATCTCAACCACAGGGCGGAGGCCCAGCAGCGCCGCGCCGACGCCCATGCCCACGATGGCCATCTCCGAGATGGGCGTGTCGCGCACTCGCTCGGTCCCAAACTCGCGCTGGAGGCCCGTGGTGGCTCCATAGACGCCACCATAAACGCCGATGTCCTCGCCCCACAGGACGACGCGCTCGTCGCGTTTCATCTCCTCGCGAAGCGCGGTTCGGATGGCCTGAGCGTAGGTGATGTTGCGCATCGCTTGGGGGTCGCTCATCCCAGTGACTCCTTCGGCGCTCGGTTGGCTACCCGGGCAAGCCGGTGCAGGTGAATGAGGCAGAGGTTTCGACGTAGGCGCCGCCAAGTGCGTCCTCGGGAGACGGCCAGGGCGCCCCCAAGGCTCGGGCGAAGGCCGCATCGACCTCGGCGCGCACTTCGTCGCGGATGCGCACGAGTTCCGTCATATCCACGATGCAGTCATCGGCCACCGACCGCTCAACAAAGTGGATCGGGTCGTGGGCCCGGAACTCCTGGAGCACCTCGTCCTTGGGCCTGTAGTGCTCCGAGTCGGCCGTGTGATGCCCCACGAAGCGGTAGGTGTCGAAGACCAGGAACGAGGGGCGCCCCTCGCGCCGGGCCTTCTCGATGGCAGCCATGGAGATGTCGTACACGTCCAGCACGTTCATGCCATCGATCCGGTGCCCCTCGATGCCATAGCCCAGAGCCCGTTCGTGGATGGCCTTGGCGCGTGCCGAAGCAACGTCGACCGGCACGGATATGGCGTAGCGGTTGTTCTCGCACACGAACACCACGGGCAGACTCCACAGGGCCGCCAGATTCACGGCCTCGTGGAACGCTCCGGTATTGATGGCCCCCTCACCAAAGAAGCAGGCCACAACCCCATGGGAGCCCTGCATCCGGAGAGCCAGAGCTGCTCCGGCGGCCATGGGGGCGCTCGATCCGACGACGGGGTTCTCGCCGAGTATGCCCAGGTCCCGGGCCGACAGGTGCATGCTGCCGCCCTTGCCCGCGCAGACACCCGTGGAGCGCCCCATGATCTCAGCAAAGGCGCCCTCCATGTCCATGCCGCGGGCGAGGCAGTGGCCATGCCCCCGATGGCTGGTGATGAGGTAGTCCTGCGGTCCCAGCGCCGACACGACCCCGACGGCAACCGCCTCCTGACCGATGCTCAGGTGTGATGAACCCCGGAACATCCTGCCGGGGAGCATCACGTCGAGGATCTTTTCCTCGAAGAGGCGTATTCGCAGCATCCCGCGGTAGAAGGCGAGGAGCTGCTCCACCCGATCCGAACGCATGGCGTGACCCCCTGGGACTCTGCACCGTGTCGCGTTTCGCTAGCACCCGAAGAAGCAGCCTCCGGCGTTC
The DNA here is from genome assembly GCA_029547025.1 of Armatimonadota bacterium. Classification (GTDB taxonomy): domain Bacteria; phylum Armatimonadota; class Zipacnadia; order UBA1398; family JAKPQA01; genus JAKPQA01. Next base: position 1,690 of record JAKPQA010000349.1, on the reverse strand, counting down.
CGGGGCGAGCGCGCCGGCTAGTCGACGCCGATCACGCGCGGCGGGTACTCGACGAGATCGATCGTGAGAAACAGCACCCGCTGGCTGTCGGACAAGGCGATTCCGGCTCCCATTTCGGTCCAGGTCGGGCTCATCAGAATCGCCCGCTCCTCCGTGCGGCGCTGGGATGCCAGTTCCTCAAGGATTGCGTCGACGTCGGAGGCGGAGACACCCGCCTGGGTGTTCGCGAAGCCGATGAGTTCATCGGCACTGTCGTAGCTGATGCGAGCGGCAGCGAGCCGGTCCTGCGGTGATCGGCCTTGCAGGTCTTCGTGCGAGAAGAAGCCCCCGGTCAGCATCGCCAACGAGTGCGCCCGCGCCACGTCGCCGAGGCTTCGCGTCACCGGCAGGGACGCTACGCCTGCCGCGAGACGCAACGCGTTGAGCTTCTCCTGGGCATGGGTCTCCAGCTGCGCGATGTAGGCGCCGGGGCTGCTCGATCCGGTGTCGATGCCGGTCACGTCCGTGTCGATAGTCAGGGGGATGTCGATATCGGCCGGGATGTCGACACACCCGGACAAGAGGAAGCACACACAGGAAAGGGCGCTCAGGCACCACGGCCGCAAGGCGGGTCCTCCGTTCATCACGCGTCGGGGTCAGAGGCCAGCACGCCGTCGGTCTGCCGGACGGCGTAAGTCACCTGCCACGGACTGAAGGCCAGGTCCACCAGGAAGGGGCCATCGGAGTTGGCGAAGTCCAGACTCTCGAACACCGTCGAGAGGATTCCCAACGTCGCCTGGAGGACCGCCAGGAAGTCCCCGGCGAGCCAGGACGGGAGGCTGTCCCACAGCCACCTGGACAGCGTGTCGAGGTGGACGGAGGCCAGTTCGAACTGGATCAGGCCCACGATGGCGTCGAACAGCCGGTACTGCCCCAAGCTGGCCTGGATGCCCTGAACGGCACCGAAGTCCTCGAGCTTATCGATGGTCGCCTGGATGGCCGCGATCCAAGATGAGGAGGACTGGTCGAGGCCGAACAGCCCAAAGGCATCAGTCACCACGGTCGCCAGGTTCATCAGATTGGCGATAGTCGCCTGGCCCTCCGCGGATTCGAGGTCGTAGGCGATGCTGCCGCTGCCGACTTGGGTGAGGTCGTAGCCCTTGGTGAAACGGATGGTGAAGTGACCATCGCCCAGAGCGTATGGCTCCCGAACCGGGTTGCGCCAAGTCGGCCACGGTGTGAGTAGCATCTCACTGGCCTTGCCCGCGACCAGCTTCACTCCCGTCACATCACCGTTAGCGTCACGGACCTCGGCGCCATAGGCCACCATGGTCGGGTTGACGAACTCAACGGCGGCGCCGGGCAGATCGTCAACGTATGGATCCCACGAGTTCCCGACGGCCTCGCGGACGGCCGCGGCGCGCGCCGAGAGCGCGCCCTCGGCCAAACCGGCCGCGCGGCTGATCAGTCCCTGAGCCACGGCCCCGCGCAGGAAGTCCTCGGCACTGGACGCCCACAGCGCATCGACGTCGGCGACCAGGGCTTCGAATCCCGGCTGCCCCTGGACCCACCGCAATGCAGCGTCACGAGCCGCCGCTGGCGATAGGAGTAGCGATGGGTGGGTCGCCACGCACCCCAATGCGACCTCACGCGCGCCCAGGGCCCGGGTCTGGCCCGCAGCCGCCGCCGGCACGTAGACCACGGCCGCCGG
>JAKPQA010000334.1 GCA_029547025.1 Armatimonadota bacterium | reverse complement strand
CTATCAGTTCATCCGCCTGGAGTACGAGAGTGAACGGCCCGCCGTGCTGGCGCTGACGGTGGACTACTCGGCCGTGACGGTGCACGACAATCACCTCACCGGCCAGATCCGGGTGGATGAGTTCTCCGTCGACCGGGAACGGCGGCAAGCAAGCTATCTGCTGCCCATCCGGGCCACCGAGCCGCCGGAGGTCGCCGAGCTCGTCATCGACCTCGGCGTGCCCAATGACCTGAAGCTCCAACACGTGGATGCCCTGACCCTCAGCGGATTCACGAACCCACAGGCATTGGCCGAGCCGTGGCTCTTCCGGCTCCACGAGATGGAAATCCGCCGCTACAACCCCATCACCGACTACGGAGTCGGCCGCACGGCCTGCACGGTCACATTCAATCGGCCGGCCGAGGGCGAGGGAGAGCTCGGCCTGCCCCTGAGCTACACAGCCTTCACGGCGGTGGCCGAAGGTGGCCGATGCTGCCGCCCGCCGGATCAGATCCGCACGTGCTGCGGCGAAGAGGGGCTCGATTTCGTCGAGCAGCTCACGGGATCAGGCAGCGGGCTATGCCTCGACTTCATGCGCCCGCTCTCGCAGTGGTACACCGAGCTGGCGCGGCAAGAAGGGTGGGAGGTCGACAATCAGGGCCAGGCGCTGCCCGGCCATGCGGCCTACGATGGCGCCTTCGTCGATGGCGAGCAGAACGACATGCTGGGCGGCATCCTCTACACCGGCGATGTGGCCGAAGTGCTCGACAAGCCGGTAGTCGCCGGTGTCGATCCGGAGAACTGGACGGCGCTGCCTGTGCGCCCGCGCGTGGGGCGGCTTCACCTCCCCGCCGGCTATTCCATGCCTTGCCAGGTGCGGAAGATCCTCCACGGCGGGCTGCACGGGCGGGTGGGGGTCGATGGCTTCCGCGCCGGGCCGGGGATGGGCGTCGCGCTTTGGGAGATCACCGCAAGCGGCGGCCGGCCGAACCGGCTGATCGAGACCGCCTCGACCGACGATTGGGGCCATTTCGCCTCAACCCGAGGCTGCCGGGAGCTCCAGGAACCACCCCGCGACTTCGCCGCCGCCGTGGCCACCGGCCCCAGCGGCCTGAGCGCCTCCGCCCCGGTGATCAACACCTTGCGGCGCTGGTATGAGGCTGTAGGGGCCGAAGACGGACTCGACACCGCGCGCATCGGCGATGGCGATCGGCTCACCCTGGTCTATGGAAGCCAGGGAAGCATCATCCGGCAGATCACCCACGATGCCGGCGCGAGCTGGACCGATCCTGAGCTGTTGGTCGAAGGGGCCGGCATGCCCGCCGCCGTGCACCTTCTGGCCGATGGCGATCGGCTCTGGTTGCTGTTCCAGCAGGAGGGACGGCTCAAGCTCCGCGCGCCCGATGGCACAGTCTCGACGCTGTTCCCCGGCCTGCGAAGCCCGGCGGCCTTCCTGCTGGCTCGGGGCGAGGTGGGCCGGGTGGGAGTTCTGGCCTATGCCCAGGGAGCGGCATGGTTCCTGCCCCTGTGCTGGGACGGCGCCACGCTGCAGCCGGAGCTGGCCCATCTGGCCTATGTGGGCCCCACACGACCGCAGGGAGCCGATGGGGCGATGATGCCCGATGGCACGCTCTATGCAGTGCTGACGGATCCTCGGGAGGGACCGTGCCTGTATTGTTCGCAAGATCTGGGCCGCACCTG
>JAKPQA010000325.1 GCA_029547025.1 Armatimonadota bacterium | reverse complement strand
GGCTCTACCGCCCGGCGGTCCGCAGGTGGCGTAGGTACTCACTCGCCGCGACGCCGAGGCACAGCCCCGCGGGGGCCAGGAGCCCGGGGAAAGGCGTCAGAACGCCGGGCAGGGCTCCGGCCACGGGGAGCAGCACTCGGTGCCACCCACGGGGCCGCTTCCCTTCGCCCAGCGTCAGCGCGATGGCCGCCGCCAGGCCGGCGAGCAGACCGGCCAGCACGGAGGCGGCCGGCCCGGGCGCCAGGGGAGCCACGAGTCCGGCGACGAGCCCGGTGGCGAGCCCGAGCAGTGCCCCGCGGATGCCGGCCTGAACCGCGGCCGGCGGGCTCAGGGGGAGCCGGGACAGGATCGCCTCGCCCGCGCTGAACGCGGCGCACATCGGGCCGACGAACACGGCCCCGCCCAGGGCGTGAGCAGCGGCCGGTCCAGCGGCATCGCCGGCCACCGCTCGCACCACGGCGGCAAACGCGGCCGCCACCAGGCCCAGCACTAGCCCCGAAGCCCCGAACGCCACTCCGCGCAGGATGAGCGCCTCGCGATCGCGATCGGCATCGGAGGCCGAACGCAGCCCCAGAGCCGCGCGGCGCACGCTCTCGGGGACACGCTCGAGCCGCTTGACCGCACCCGCGTGACCCAGGTGGGCCGCCCGAGCGTAGTGCACCAGGCTCTCGTGCTCCATTCGCAAGCGATCCAGGAGCTCGGCGAGCGCGAAGTGGCTCAGCAGGTCGGTGGGATCGACTTCGAGTGCGCGAGCGAGCGTGGCCCGGGCCTCGTCGGTCTGCCCCTGGGCCGCCAGCGCCAGCCCCAGGCCGCGGAGGCTGCCCACGTCGTCGGGGAACTCCTTGAGCGCCTCGCGGAAACGGCCGGCGGCCTGTCGGCCGTCCCCCTTCTCGAGTGCTTCGGTCCCGGCGAGATAGTGCACGCGGAACCGCTCGCACCGCGGGCAGGGGACGGTGGGCGAGTCCAGTGGGGCGGCGCAGATCCGGCAGACCGGGGCGTCGCCCCGGCCGGTCCGTCCGCCGCTCCGGGCCCAGTTCGGATCGGAGAGCGATGTCGAGTTCGAGGGTGTCCGCGCCCAGCGTGAGGTTCCGGTCATGAGGGGCAACGGTTTGCCGCCGGGCCCGTAGTCGCTGACCGCGCCCGTGAGGAACAGGCCGCAAGGAACCACCCGCGTCTCGGTTTCGGTGCGGAGCACGACGTGCGCCTCGTTCCAGACATCGGTGTAGAGATCGGGACTGAGCTCGGCCCGCAGGTTCACCGAGGGTTTGCGGCGATCGAAGTCGGGATCGGGGATCGAGAGCCAGGGCGCCGTGGTCCGCGCACGGCCTTCGGGGACGGGACCATCGCCCCGGGTCAGGTCGAGCCGCGCCGCCACGTGACCGCGGTCTGGCGTCACGGGACCCAGGTGGATGGCCTCGGGCGACGCCGAGAGGCGAGGGGCGCGGACGGTTGCGTTGTTCTCACAACCCGCCGCCTCGGCCGCTGTCCCGAGCACTTGCTGCAGCCGCGCCAGCTGCGAGCGTCCGCCCGGCAGCCTGCGGAGCAGGCCGGCCACGTCGGTGCGGAACTCCTCGAGCGAGCCATAGCGGAGGCCCGAGTGGTGGAAGAGGCACCGCTTGGCCACGCGGTCCAAACCGTCGGCCACCAGACGCGCGGGGCCGAAGCGTCGGACCGCGCGGACCGACGGCGGCTCGAGGCTGTCCAGACCCGTGGTCTGCTCGGGCGTGAGCTCGTGCCCGGTGAAGAGCACATAGGCCAGGCAGCCGAGGGAGAAGATGTCGGTGCGGTAGTCGAGCCGGGCTGAGATGTCCTGCATCTCCGGGGCGATGTAGCCATCGGCGCCATACAGGGCCGAGTCGTCCTGCTTCTCGCCGGCATAGTAGCGGGCCCCGCCGAAGTCGAGGAGAACCGGCAGTCCGTGGGCGTTGATCTTGATGTTGGCCGGCTTCACGTCCTGGTGGACGAGCTGCTGGCGGTGCAACTGGTCGAGCACATGGCTCAGGCCGTAGAGCCAGCCGAGGGCCTCCACCAGAGAGAAGGCCGGCGGATCCGCCTCAACGAGCGTGTCCAGTCCCTGGCCGGCCACGTGAGCCATGGCGATGAACCGCGTGCCGCCCCATGCGAAGTGCTCGATGACATCCGGGACCAGCGGGTGACCGCGCACGGCCCGCATGGCCTCGACTTCGAGCTCGTAGCGCTGGATCGTTTCCTCATCGAGCTCGCCCTCGGGCGCGTGGAACTCCTTGAGCGCGATCTCGCGAGCCGAGACGTCCTCGGCCAGATAGACGGCACCGAAGGCACCCACACCCAGCAGCGAGCGGATGGTGTAGCGGCCGGCCACGGCCTCGTTGTTTGCGATGACGCTGTAGCCGGTTTCGGGGTCGATGCGTCGTGTGGCGCTCATGGGCACCCCGCGCGCGTGAGCAGTCGGTCCGCTCAGGCGGTTGCCCCAGTATACGCAAAGTGAGCGGCGGGGCGCATGGCACCCCGCCGCGGTGCCATTCCGACGCGGCGCGCCGAACCGGGCTTAGGCCGATTCCACCGCCACAACCTCAGGGATCCGCTCCTTGAGGATGCGCTCCACGTGGAGCTTCAGCGTGAGCTGGGACATGGGGCAACCCGCGCAGCTTCCCGTGAGCTTCACTTTGACGATGCCGTCATCGCCCACGTCCACCAGCTCGATATCGCCCCCGTCGGTGACGAGAGCGGGCCGTACCTCATCCAGGACCTGCTCCACCTTCTCGCGCATGTGCCGCTGCCTCCAGAGGCCAGACGTACTCGGCCCATCCATCTCCTCCGAGTCCGGCATATACGGACTCCTGGCGTTCAACATTCCGGCGGCCCGCGATGTTCCCTGCCGCAACTGGGCGGCATCACCGCACGCGGACGGCCGGCGCCGGCACATCCGCGGGCTCCAGGTCCCTGAGCCGCTGCGCGGTGCGCTCGGGGTACTCGTCCATCAGGAAGCTGCCGGCCCCCGACTCGACCGAGGCCAGGTATTTGAGCTTCTCGGCGCTGCGGTACGGCGGGTAGAACTCGACGTGATAGTGCCAGCAGGCGGACGCCGAGGCGGGGAGCTGGTGCATGACCATCATGTAGGGGAACGAGAAGCCGAAGAGGCGATCGTAGCGAGCGGTGATGAGCTTGAGCGTGCGGGCCAGGTCCGCCTGCTCGTCGCTGGAGAGGTCCGGCAGCCACGCGCAGCCATGGCGCCGGGCGTAGAGATGGACCTCGTAGGGATAGCGGGCGTAGAAGGGCACAACGGCGAGGAAGTGGTCCGACTGGGCCACCACTCGGACGTGGTCATGCAGCTCGCGCTCAATGATGTCGCAGAACAGGCACGAGCCCCGGCGCTCGGCGGTGATGGTCTGGCCCAGCTCTCGCTCGATCCGGGGCGGTATGTAGGGGAACGCGTAGATCTGACCGTGTGGATGATCCAGGGTCACGCCGATCTCGCGACCCTTGTTCTCGAAGGGGTACACGCAGCGCACCTCGGGCACCCCCGACAGGTCGCGTGTCCGGTCGGTCCAGACATGGACGAGCCGATAGATCACCTCCGTGGGCAGCTCGGCGAAGGACCCGGTGTGGGCCTCGGTGTAGACCAGCACCTCGCACACGCCACGCCCGGCTTCGACGGGATAGAGCTCGGTCGATGGCATGTCGGGCTTCTCCGCGCCCCGGACGAACCCGGGGAAGCGGTTGTCAAAGGACACGATCTCGAAAGACGATGGTATCTCGGCTCCGCCCGGGCACAGAGGGCACTTGTCCTGCCTGGGGAGCTGGGGCCGGTCCATTCGGTACCCGGCGACGATGGTCCACTCGCCCAGCAGGGGGTTCCAGCGGAGTTCGGGCCCCTTGGTGAGCGGATCGCCGGTGAGGCTATCGGCTTCGGTCCGCGCGGGGGGTACTTGCCCGGGGGGCGCGAAGTCGTAGTACGTGATGTATCGCCCGTCGCGCTTGGTGAGGGCGGTCTTGTGCATCGTCAGGTCGGTCAGCGCGACACCTTCTCCCACGGTATGGCCGGTGTTGGGGGCCCGCACGCGCGGCGTTGGAAACGCGCGCGGGGGCGGGAGAAGTGTACCACCCATCTTGCCGTGCGAGTGCCTCTTATCGAATCGGAGGCTCGCGGACATGCACCGAACGAACGGTCGCGTGGCGGACCGAGACCTGGTGATCGCGGCGATGCTGGGCGACCTGGCGTGCTTCGACGAGCTGGCCCGGCGCTACCGCGCCGCCGTTCTGGCCACGGCCCGGTTCGAGCTCGACGACCCAGATCTGGCGGCTGATGTGGCGCAGGAGGCGCTACTGCTGGCCTACCGCAAGCTCCCGGCGCTGTCGGCGCCGGACGCGTTCGGCCCGTGGCTTCGGGTGTTGACCCTTCGGCTGGCCCGGCGGGCGCGCCGCGGCTGGCGCCGGATTGCGGCTCGGTACGCCCCGCTGGAGGCTGCCGTGTTGCTCGCGTGCCCGGCGGTGCGCCCCGACGGAGCCATCGAGCGCTCCGAGGTGCAGCAGGCCGTCCGGACGGCCGTTGTGGCCCTCGGCGAGCCCGACGCGACGCTGGTCACGCTCCGGTACCTCGAGGGCATGCCTCTGGAGCGAGCCGGGGCCTATGTCGGCCTCACGCGCGACGGCGCCAAGTGGCGGCTCAAGCGCGCCACCGCCCGGCTCCGTCAGAGCCTCCAGCACCTCGAATCCGACCCGTGGGACGAGAGACACTCGTGAGGAGGATCCATCATGCTCGACGCAGCCATGGCCAAGCGACTCGCCGGCATGCTCAGCCGGTTCGGCGAGTATGCCACCGACCCGGCACGACACGGGTTCGATGACGCGACACCCGAGGGGAGGGCCTACGCGGCCCGGCAGCTCAATGCGATCCGAGAGGAGATTGCCGCAGCCGATCCGCTGGCCGCGAAGCTGTTCCCCGAGATCCCACTCGAGGCTTCCCTCGAGGAGCTGGGCACCATTGCGGGCCAGATGCTGGACTTCATCTCGCCAGCAGACGCATCCCAGCCTCGGGGAGTCGGGAGCGGTATCGTGAACTCGCCGATCACCATCAACCTGGAGGGGGGCGCTCTCGCGGGGATCAAGGACATTGGCGAGCTGGTCCGCAACGCGGTGGCTTCGGCCATGGGGACCGTGAGCTCGGCGCTCGAGGGGCTGGGAGCCAAAGCCGAAGAGGCGGACCGGAAAGCCGGCCCGGAGGCAGAACCGTGTGCGCCCGGCACCGAAGACGGCGCCGCACACGACTGCGGCCCGGCGGTTCGCAACGGTGTGACTCTGGCGCTGCCGGGCTTCAAGGACCAGGCGGAGTCGATCGCCCGGCGCATGGCCGAGATCGCCGCCCTGGGCCCGGGCATGACGCAGGAGCACCGCGACGAGATGGCGGACCTGTCGCGCCAGCTGGCCGAGTTGGTCGTGCGGGCTCATATGCCGAACGAGTGAGGCGGAGGGCCGCGCGGGGCGGGCGCGAAGGGTTATCGGAAGGCCATCGCCCGTCGGAGGTCACCTGGTGCCCATACGCCCGCTCCGAGCTCCGCACCCAGTCCCACTCGCGTGGTGTGTTCCATGACGCCACGCGACCTCTCTGAGCGTCTGGAGTGCTTCGCCGAACCTCATCGCGAGCGTCTCCGGGGTCTGCTGGGGGCGCCCGCTTGGCAATCGGCCATCGCCGAGGGCCTGCTCGATGACGCAGCCGCCGGTGGCGTCGCGCCACCGGAGACCGAGAACGTGTTCGCCCTGCCGGTGGAGCAGCTCGTGGCGGCCAACGGCGCCGCCACGCGAGCACGGATCGCGGCGGGCGAGCGCGACCCGGAACGCTTGCTGGACGTGCTGGGCACGTGGCCGGCCGAGTGGCCGGCGGAGCTGCCCGTGCGGCTGTCCTTTCTCGGCCTGAACCTGGGATTCGCGTGCAACATGCAGCCGCGCTGTGTGTACTGCAACCAGCGCCCGGTGCCTTCGCGGTTGCGGCCGGATCGGCTGCCCGAACTGATCGCCGATGCGCGGGGCCAAGTCGGCAAGGGGCCGTACGTGTACCTGACCGGAGGCGAGCCCCTCCTGGCGGGGCCGGCGCTCTGGGGGCCCGAGGGGCTGATCCGCCGCGCGGCGGCTGTCGGGGCAAGCTGCAACCTGAACACGAATGCGCTGGCGCTGACACCCGAGGTGGCGTTGGGCCTGGTCCGTTCCGGCCTGGGGCGCGCGCACATCTCGGTCGACACGCACGTGCCCGAGGTCGCCGATGGCGTGTACGGGGCGCCGGGCCGCTGGCAGCAGGCTATGACCGGTCTGTGGAACCTCCAGATCGCCAAGGCACTGCTGGGTGCCGGCCACCCGCTGACCCATCTCAACTGCGTGCTCACGAATCGTGTGGCTCACCTCTTCCCCGGCCTGCTTGCTTTCGTCCTCTCCATGAAGCCCATCATCGAGGGGGCGGTGAGCCCCGATCTGGACATGCACCTCATACCTGTCGGGGGCGATGGCAACCGCCATCTTCGCCTGACGGCCGGGGAGTATGAGCGTTTCTTCTCGGGGACCTGGGATGATGCCAATGCGGTGTGGATGGAGTACCAGTCAGAGAGAGGCGTCGCCGACGCCGAACGGAAGCCGCTCCACGAAGCGGTGCCCTTCATGAGTCCCTATCACCGGGTCACCCAGCGCGGCAGTCTCCGCGAGTGGGCCCGGGAGGCCGCCGAGGGCCGTGTGTGCGCCCTGGCACTGACGCGGCGGTGTTATGTGGCGCCGACGCAGGCGTTCGTGCTGCCCGACGGGTCGCAGTACTGGTGTGGCGGCCACACCACGACACGACCGGCCCCCGTGGGCAACGTCCTCGAGTCCTCGGTGCCCGAGAGCATCCGTCGGTCGGTGGCGGACGTTCGCGGCCTCCCGGGTCCCGCCTGCGGTTCCTGCGCGGGGGCGACGCAGGCCATCAACCAGATCGTCGAGGGGCGGCTGCGCGAGCAGATCGCGGGGTGGATCGCTGAGGCCGAAGCGGGGCCTGGAGGCGTCTCCTGACCCGGGCGTCATCGGACGAGGCTCCTGCCCGCCCTGCCCTCCCTTCTGCAGCGGGTTCCGCCCATGCGGCTCATCGGGAGATCCTCCGGCTCATGGAGGGGGTGCCGAGCGGACGGGTTCCATCGGGCCTGTCCGATGGCACGGGCGAGCCGCCCGTGCCACCCGAACAGACTGGACCGCCGCATGCGCCGCAGAGGCCGGCGCACGCCCCGGGGTGCTATAGTGACGGGCTGAAGACCACGGGGTTGTCGTTGGTGTCGTACACCGTGATCGAGCCGTGTCGGAACCACTTTACGTGTCCATCGCAGAAGGCGATGTTGGAGCCCTCGTTGTGCACCGGGTTGAGCCAGTGCGGATAGACGGGGTCGTTGCCTTGGCCGTTGCAGCACGTCTCATTCGCCGCCAACCACCCGCCGGTCCATCGGGCGGTCGCGTTGGCGCGGTGGTCGGCGAACATCACAGTCTTCGAGGTCTGGTTCACGCTCGCCTCGCGCACGGTATCGAGCCCGCGGTTCCAGCCGTAGGAGAGCGTGGTCTCGTCGTCGGTGCTGGGGCACTCCCAGATCTGGTAGTTCATGATGTACGGCCCCAGTGTGTTCGGTCCGCCGGAGCCGGTGGCGCAGCCCCGGATGAAGCACCCATCCATCGCGCCGCAGTTGTTGGG
>JAKPQA010000357.1 GCA_029547025.1 Armatimonadota bacterium | reverse complement strand
CAATGCCCAGAAGTGCTGATTGACTTGTATTTCGGTTCCGTCACGCTCGAGACGGCACACGGCGGACGACTCCGCGGGATCGTCCTCCTGCAGGAGGACGATTCGGTCTCGCAGATCGTCTGGCACCCACTCGCCTCGGAGCACGACTCGTACCCAGACAAGGGCGTTGCCCAGTGCTGCGGCCGGCGGGCGCACTTCCCGAGGCCGCCCTTTGGCGCCCGGGCCGCCCGTCGGGATGGGCCTCGATCGATCCTTCGGCGGCTGTCGTTCGGCGATGTACTCGTCCGATGGCCAGACAACCCACCGTGACATCTGTTCCTTGCGCCACACTTCCCCGAAAGGTCCGCCCAGGTCCAAGTCGTCCGGCAATGGCGCTATCCACTGATCAGCGGCGCCATCACCGGCGGCCCGTGGCTCGTCAGCCGCCGCGGCAACAGGACAGACAACCGCAATGCAGAGCAGTACACTCAGCGCGACGCGCCGTGCCACTGGACCCGCCTCCTTCGTTCTCCGTCAACTACCGGGCGGCGGGGCCGGTGTCTCGCCAGCCCCGCCGCCCACGCCATGCTCAGAACCAGGGGTTGCCGGGCAGGTACGAGGTCTTCCGGTCGAATGAGAGCTTCGAGAAGTAAATCGCCACGCCTAGGCCGTCGGTGTACCAGGCCTTCCAGTGCCACCATCTGGGGCCGCCGCCCCGGCCGTCGCCTTCGCCCGCCACATACCCCCCGAGCCACAGGCCGGGTGCCAGGTCATGCCTATCGGTCGCCGGCACCTCAGCCATGGCATCTCCACGCGCGAAGAGCGCTCGCATCAGTGCCGGACCCATCTGGTCTCCCGGCACACCGTCCGAGAGCGCCGGGCTCGGCTTCACCACCACGCACATCGCCCACCTTCGCTGGGCGATCTGGATCCCGGTGCCATCGATCTCGAATCGGCAGACTACCGACGACTCAGCCGGGTCCTCCTCCTGCAAGAGTGTGAGGCAGTCCTCCAAATCAGGGGGCGCCCACTCGGGCTTCAGCAGCTCCCTCACCCATGATAGTGCCTCGGAGCGCGCGTTACCCGGCGGGCAGAGCAACTCGTGCGGTTTGCCGCTTTGGCCATCGGGGTCACCGACCGGCTCGGACCGATCCCTCGGTGGCTGCCGCTCGGCGACATCGTCGTCGGACGGCCAGATGACCCACCGAGCCATCCCGTACTCGCGCCAACCCCACACCGGCAGCCCCAAGTCGTCCGGCAGGGCGGCGATCCATTGTTCGGGAGCGGGTGCGGCATCCCCGGCGTCGTCCACAGCCCAGACCGGCCCGAGCCACAGCAAAGCAGCCACTGCGGGCAAGACTGCTACCACTTGCGAAGCGCGCGTCCTCGCTGACATCTGCTCCTCCCCCTAGTTGGGCCCGCCCAGGATCTTGGGGCAGGGGTAGATCAGGTCCTTCGGGATGTCCACCGTGCCGGGCTGGAACCCGGACCCGTTGACGAACCACCTCTGAGGGTGGCCCCGCGTCTCGACGAACCAGATCAGGAGGTCCTTGGCCGTGCCGTGGGCCGCAAATGGCCAGACCGTCCACCACTGGTTGCCGTCGTCGGCGCTCCCGTCCTCAACGCGCAAGCACCCCTCGTGCGCGCTGTAGACGGGCAAGTCCTGGAACATCAGAGCCGTGAAAGCGCCGCCGACGTCCTTGGTCTTCAGACGCATGTCACGGTAGTTGCTCACGTAGTCGTTCGTTGTGGAACCTTCCTCACCCGGGTAGGGTGCAGGCACGTTGGCGCATGTGGCGAACACCTTGTGCACGTAGCCCTGGATGCCCACGACCCCGAGTGCGCTACACGCAAGGGCAGCCTGGTCATCGCACCAAGCCTTGCGCTGCGGCTGGCTCTTGGCGTAGAACTCCCAACGTGGATCCTCGGGCATGGCCCCACCCGCATCCTCGACCTCCGCGTCCACCTTGCCGACGATCGCGTCGCTGGCCTCGACCTTGTCGCCCTCACCCGCCGCAGCATCGACGATGCTGAAGTCCAGCCGCTTGGGCGTTGGGTAGTTGGTCTGGCCCTCGACCTGCGTGATCGGCGCGGCATAGACGACGTAGACGGTATGCGTGCTCGGGCCGAGGCTGAGCGTTCCGGCTGGGGTGGTGCCCTGGAGTTCGACCTGCCAGGTGAACGCCTTGGCGAGCTTCTCGAGGGTCGTGGGCAGGTCGTGCCCGTCGAGGGCGAGCATCGTCACCGTCTGGTTGTTGCCCGTGGCGGTCAGGCCGTTCTGCCGGAA
>JAKPQA010000296.1 GCA_029547025.1 Armatimonadota bacterium | reverse complement strand
CGGGATCACCGAGAACGACTACGGCGCGGGGCAGACGGTGCTGCTGAACTGGCACGCCGACGAAGGCCCCCGGGCGCTAACGGCGTCCATCATCCGCCAGGCAATGACCGGCTGGGGCGCGGGACCCGGAGACACCGTGCTCGGCATCTACACACAGTCATCCGCAAGCTATCGCGCCAAGTACGGCCCAAAGACGCAGCAGATCCTCAACGCTCTGGGCTTCGGCGTGCAGTGGATCCGGGCGGACGAGTTGCCCGGGCGCAGCGGGCCGGTCATCGGCGTGGTGCCGAACTGCTACGTGGCCACCGCCGACGATGCCGAAGCGCTGGCCGGGGCCGTCCGGGCCGGTGGGCACCTGCTGTTCATCGACGGCCCCCTCTGGGGCATTCAGCACCGGCCGTTGGCCGATGCGCTGGGTCTGGCCAAGGAGGGCCGGTTCTTCGACGGCCTATCCGCGCTCGTGCCCAAGGAGCCGTCCGACCTGTTCACGGTGGACACCAGCCGGCTGAGCGTCGAGGCCGCCGCGAAGCTGCCCGATCTATGGTGGCAGTTCCAGGCAGGGCACATCACCGACCTCGTGCGGGACGTGGGGGCGCGTGCACGGAGCCTCCCCCGCCCCGTCGCCGTGTCGGCCTGCGTCTTCCCCCGGCTCAGCGTCGCCCGCAGTATGGTGCAAGACTGGCCCCGGTGGGTACGTGAGGGACTCATCGACCACGCGGTCCCCATGGCCTACACGCTCAGCGATGCCCGGCTCCGGGAATACATTGCCGACTGGCGGACGGTCCAGAAGGACCTGTCGCGCATCGTGCCCGGGCTGATGGTGTACCAGTCCGACGCCAACACGGCGCCGCGGGACTCCGCCGAGGTGCTCGAACAGCTCGAGATCTGCCGCGAGGCGGGGATGACAGGGGCCGCGCTCTTTGCCTCGCCTCAGGTCTCGGAGGAGCTGCTCGAGGCCCTGGCCACGGGCCCCTGGGCTCGCTAAGACGTGGGACCGCCCCACGCCCGTTCGGGCCGCGGCGGCGGGGGTAGCCCTCCCCGAACCCAGTGCCCGGTCCGCTTGGTTATGTGCCCGATGCAACGGCTTCAGGGCTCCGGCGTCCAATGGACAGCTTCGCCGGGGCGGGGCCAAGGGCCGTCTCGGCGGCGGCCGCGGAGGTGGAAGGGTTGGAGCCAGTTCTGCAGATGTTCCGCGAGGGCGGGATCGCCATGTACCCGCTGCTCGTGTGCTCGATCTTCGTGGTGGCCATCGCGCTGCAGCGCGTGGTGCTCTTCATGCGCTCGCGGATGGATCCCATCACCTTCACTGCGGAGCTGCGGCGGGTGCTGCTCTCGGAGGGCCTCAACCAGGGCGCAGCCTACTGCCGGGCCTACGACACGCCCGTTACCCGGGTGTGCCTGGCCGCCATCCTGCAGAGCGACCGGAGCCGCGAGTCCCTGCAGGCCGCGCTGGGGAACGCCGTCAAGATGGAGGGTTCGCGGCTCGAGCAGGCGTTGAGCACGGTGGGCACCATCGGCGCCCTGGCACCTTTCATCGGCCTGTTCGGCACGGTCGTCGCCATCCGGGGCTCGATCCAGGAGATCAGCCTCACCGGGCGCGCCGGCACCTCGGAGATCTACGGCCAGATCGGCGAGGCGCTGGTCGCCACGGCCGCCGGGCTGTTGGTGGGCATCGTGGCTGTGTTCATCTACAACACGCTGACGAACTGGGCGGACTCGCTCACCCGCGACATGGAGATCTCAGCGGATGAGATGAGCCACATCATCACCGAGGCTGTGCCCCAGGGCCCCGGCGGAAGGGTGATCTGAGTGGGTGTCGCCGTCCAGCGCGGTGGACGCCGCCGCATCATGGCCGAGATCAACATCACGCCGCTCACCGATGTGTGCCTGGTGTTGCTGGTGATCTTCATGTGCACGGCCAAGTTCCTGGGCGCCGGTGAGTCGGTGGACGTGGACCTGCCCGGCGCCAGCACGGCCCAGCCCATGGATGACGTGGGCGGTGTGCCCGTGGCGATCACCGATGACGGCCGCGTGTACATCAACAGCGTTGAGGTCGAACCTCGGTACTACGTATCCGCCTTCCAGGAGCTGGCCTCGCGGGGCGCCACGACCGTGATCATCAGCGCGGACAAGGACGCCAACTACGGACAGGTCTACGATGTGATCGACGCCGCCCGCATGGCGAATCTCGTGAGCGTGTCACTGGCGGCACAGCCCAAGCGCCAGCCGAACGGGGCGGGCACGCGCAGGTAGGAGCCGGTCTCCGGGGTCGCCTACTCCGCGCTCAGCACGATGCCCTCGTAGGGTTCAAGGTGCACCTCGAACCGCGTGCGCCCGTTCCCCAGGCGCTGTCCTCCGGCATAGCGCACGCCTTCGGGCAGACGCACCTCGATGGCCGCGTCGGTCGCCAGCGAGTAGCGCTCGCGGATCAGCAGCGTGCGCCCATCGGCGCTCGGATAGACTCGGACATGATGCGGCGCACGGATGGGACGGTCGATGCCGGCCTCATCGACCATGGCCTCGAAGAGGGCCGTCGGTGCGTCATAGGGCGTCTGGCGGGGGTCCGCCGCCCACAGATCACTGTAGTTGAGCCCAAGGAACAGGCCGAAGCCGATGACGCGATTGCCCGCGTAGGTAGCCGACGTGGCGATGGCTCTCCCATCCTCCAGCGTCAGCAGCGCGTGATCGGGCGCGAAGAAGGCACAGCGGGAACCGCCGGCGAGCGTCAGCGAGATGGCCTCGCCGGGCCTCAGGGAGCCGATACGCCGCGGGCAGTAGAGCCTCTGGGTCCCCGAGAGCTCCGCGCGCGACTCGTAGTCCGCGATCCCGAGCCACGCGGCGAGGGTGGGGTGAAGGCCGGGGTGCGGGTACAGGTAGGGCGTCCGGTTCTCCGAGAGGCCCAGGCACACCGTCCTCCGGCCCGCGAAGCGGCGGTCGGACAGCCACCGGTCGATGGCCTCGATCCCGGCGGGATCGAGGTCGCACGCCAGGGCGGGCAGGATGATCAGCCGGTAAGGACTCAGGTTGACCTTGAGCTTCTCGCCACGGCCATAGCCGATGGCCTGGTCGTTGACGATATCGAAGTCGACATTGAGTTGCGTCAGGTAGTGCGCCACTGACAGCACATTGCCGTAGTTGAGCCCGCTGCGGTTCGAGTGCTGCAGATTCGCGTTCTCCACGATCAGGATGGGCGCTTGGCCACGCAGCGGGAACGGGTCGCGCTCATGCTCGGGCATGAACTCGGCCATCCACGCCAGCAGCGGCGTCTCGTGGGGCCCCGCGCCGGCCACGGCTCCGGACATGTGCAGCCAGTTGTAGGTCTGTGTCCACGCCAGCCCGCCGCCGATCTCATCGAACAGGCCGCCCCGGTAGTAGTCGAGCACTCCCTTGGGCGTATGGCCTCCCTCGCCCTCGCCGGACGCGATGGCCACCGGCCGCGCGCCGCGCGCGTACACGAAGGGACGGTAGGCCGAGACGTTCTTGATGGCCTTGCGCGTCGTGGCCCACGGCTCCAGGTCTTGGGGCTCGATGCCGGAGTCATGGCAGCCCACCCCGACCACATCGAAAGGCAGCTCGGCTCGCCGCAGCAGATGCAGGAAGTGCCAGTTGGCCGTGAAATCCTGCGCGTTCGAGTAGAACAGGAGCTGGTCGGGACAGCCTTCGCGGACGATGGTCGCCCAGCGCACCAGCATGTCGAACAGCTGCTGCTCTTCTGCGGTCTCGAAGTAGTCGATCCACAGCGGGTCATCCGGCGTGAAGTCGTTGTAGGACCGGTGGGCCGTGGCCGCCACCTCGGGCGCCTCGGGCATGAGGAACCGGGGCCAGACCGGCAGGGGGACATCGGCCAGGCTCGTCAGGCCCTCAAATGCACCGGGATCCCAGTCGTACTCGGGCACCAGGACCTCGAGCGGCGGCGATTTGGCGATGAACTCGGGCGTGCGCGACGCGGGCTTCAGCCTGGCCGGCTTGCGGGTGTCGTAGTTGCCCGGATGAGTCTCGCGGAAGCGCTCCACCGTACCGTACTGGCGCTCGAGATGCCTATGGTAGGCTTCGGCCACGTGAGGGCTCGTCATGTCATGGGCCAAGCCGATGTCCTCCTCGCCGGCCATGTAGGCCATGACACAGGGGCGAGACGAGAAGTACCGCATGATCTTGCGCGTGGCCAACGCCTGCGCCTCGAGCGCTTCGGGGTAGAGGTGGTACCGCGACCGATAGGGTGCCCACACGACCCCACCGTTCGCCGACCAGTAGAAGTCGGCCTCGAGCACCACGTGCAGGCCGTGGGCCTCGACGCGGTCGAGGAAGTAGTCCCACACATCGCGCATCAGCCGGAACTCGGGCAGATCCGACCCTGGGGGCTGGGCCTTCACTTTGGCCCACTGCCCATGCTCATCCAGCAGCACGTGCCAACCCAGGTTCCGCATGTAGGGGTTCACATGCGCCCGCTCCATCAGGTCGAGGTCGCGCTCCAGCTGGTCGAAGTCGAAGCTCTCGATGCTGAGGACCGTCGTGCCATCGCGGATCTGACCGTAGATGGTGAAGAAGGGATGGATCTCGCGCCCGTCGGCATCGAGCAACTGCCGTGTGCGGCGGTCGAGTGTGCGGAAGCGGCGGTACCGGTCCGCGTACTCGGGCTTCTCGTAGCGGCCGCGGAACTCGGAGCGCGGCTGGCGCTGCTCCTCCCGCCATGAGTCCCGCAGGCGCGAGTTGTGGGCCTCGAAGTGCTCGCGAACCTGCTGGCGCGGCAGCAGGGCGAACTCGCGGCCGATCCAGCTGTCGCCCGGACGCCAGTGGTACCCGCCTCCATCCCGGGCGGGAGACCACGATCCCTCGGTGGCGTGACGCCAGCCGTCTCCCGCGTCGAGGCACGAATCCCAGTCCACGCCCGTGCACTGGTCGCGCACACGCCCGTCCGTGCCCTCCATCCGGAGCTGTGCGTAGAGCGCGGGCATCCACTCCGAGTACACCCGTGCCGCCAATCGATGGGTTCCCGGCGCAAGCCGTCGGGTCACATCGGTGAAGACCGGCAGGCACTCGTGGTGGTCATAGGCCGTGGACACGAGCTGACCATCGAGGCACAGCTCCACGTACTGGTTGGGCGCCAGGGCGAGTACGGCGCGCTGCACCTTGGCGGGCACCTGAACGTCTACACGGAAGTAGGCCCAGTGGTCCCATGGTTCACTCGGTGTCTGGGGCGCATGGATCCAGCGGGCAGCGTCGGGGACGAAGGGTGACGGCTCGTCCGGGCCGAGCCAGATCTCGCCCGCCGCCGGGGCGCCGGGACACAGCACCGACAGGGCAATGCCAACGAGAGCGACGCGAGCCGCAGGTGCAGTCATGGCGTGACCTCCGCGGGACGACTCCCTCGCAGCGGAGTTCGCCCCGGAGACGCCGGTGGCCTCGCCCGGCCAGCGCGATGAGCTCCGTTGTGTGGTGAGTTTTGCGCCGAGCCGTGAAACTGCAGGCCGGTGGAAGCATCAAAAGGAGCGCAAGGACCCGAAGGAGGTTACACCATGCGGGGACGCCGTGGCTTTACGCTCATCGAGCTGTTGGTGGTCATCGCGATCATTGCCATCCTCGCGGCCATTCTGTTCCCCGTGTTCGCCAAGGCTCGGGAGAAGGCCGAAGAGACGCAGTGCGTGGCAAACGTGAGCCAGATCGTCAAGGCGATCTTGATGTACGCCTCGAACTGGGACAACCGGCTGCCGGACTCGAACCCGTGCTTCTACGACAACTCCAATCCGCACCGATCGGCCCCGAACTTCTCGTGGGCCGGCGCGATCCAACACGAGGTCAACAACTGGCAGGTGTTCCTGTGTCCGGCCCACCCCGAGTTCGAGGACTCCTGGGTGGACTCGGGCGACCCGGCCGACCCGTACCCGGGGCACCAAGCCAAGCTGGGCTACTCGTACAACGGGTCGTACTGGCTCGGGTGTCCGGGGACCGGACAGCCGAGGGATGCCTACTCCGGTCTCGATGGGTACATCACACTGACTCGATGCCAGGATCCCGCGAACACCATCATGGTGACCGACTCGGGCACGCAGGGGCGGAGCGAGTGTGGCGACGCCATGCCGGGTAACACGCAGCCGTGGAGCCAGGACAAGGCCGCCCACGCGCAGGCCTGGGCCGATGGCGTCGATATTGGCGTGCAGTACTACCCGGAAATGAGGCACAACCTGGGCTTCATCGTTGGCTTCATCGATGGGCATGCCAAGTGGACGCCTTTCGAGAAACCCATCGTTGAATGGTGGATGTGGACGATCGAGAAGGATGGCTCCACCAGCGCCAGCCCGAGCGGACACTGACGTGGGTGGGGAGCACGGCGCCAGCCGGGGCCCGGCCGTACTGGGGGCGGCCGGGCCCCTCGGCATCGTAGTGGACGGGGCGCACCGATGGCGAGAGAGCGACTGGACACGGTGGTGGTGCACCGGGGCCTTCTGCCCACGCGGGAGAAGGCCCGCGCCGCCATCATGGCCGGCCTGGTGACGGTGGATGGCCAGGTCGAGGACAAGCCGGGCCACGGCGTCCGGCCGGACTCGGTGGTGGCCGTCGCCCGCGCGCCGCACCCCTATGTGTCACGGGGAGGCGTGAAACTGGAGGCCGCCCTTCGGTCGTTCGCTGTGGACGTCAGCGGTTGCGTGGCAGCCGATCTGGGCGCATCCACGGGAGGGTTCACCGACTGCCTGCTCCAACATGGTGCGGCTCGCGTATACGCGGTTGACGTGGGCCGCGGCCAACTCGATGCCCGATTGGTCTCCGATCCGCGTGTGGTCGTCCTCGATGACACCAACGCCCGCGCCCTGACCCCCGGCGACCTGCCGGAGCTCGTCGACATGGTCACCATGGACCTCTCGTTCATCTCGCTGACCAAGGTGATGCCCGCCGTGCGATGGCTGCTGAGCCCCACGGCCCGGGCGGTCATCGCCCTGGTCAAGCCGCAGTTCGAGGCAGGCCGAGACGCCGTGGGGCGGAAGGGAGTGGTGCGCGATCCCGCTGTGTGGCGGAGCTGCATCGAGCGCGTGGGCGAGTGCGCGCGCCCGCTGGGCTTGCACGCCGAAGGCGTTGTCCCCTCTCCCATCCGCGGCCCCAAAGGCAACACCGAGTTCCTCCTGCTGCTCCGCCCCATAAGCTCGACGGGCGACGACGACACTTTCGACGAGGCGCTCGATGCCGCCATCGAGGCGGCCCAGCTCCTCTAGCCCGCCGTCAACCGGCCCGCGTCGACCATATACCGGCTGGCCCGGTCGAGCAGTCCCGGCACGAAGTCCGACTCGGTCGTGCCGATGATGATGACCTGATCGAAGGGGTCCAGCTCAGCCACGAGCCGCTCCCGCCGG
>JAKPQA010000294.1 GCA_029547025.1 Armatimonadota bacterium | reverse complement strand
CCCCCCCCGGAAGTTGGGGCCCCAGATCCCCATTGGCGGTAACACAGGGCCCTTGGCCGGGCGGCTGGGTCTCGCGAAGGTCGCGCGGAACTCCCGCCTGGTCTTTCGGAGGGGCCGCACAGGGGTGCGCCCAGAGGGCGCGGGGCCCCTGACCGGCCCGAGGTTGAGGCCTCCAGATCGGGCGCGTTGGGGGCCCACCACGCTGAAGCCCGCGTGGTTCCCCCCATGGCGCCCCTCCGCAACCAGGCTGATGGGCCACGGGAGCCCTCAGTTACCGCCCATGCCGAATAGGGGGAACCAGCCGCAGGCAGGATGGTGGGACCCTATCCGACCCAAGATGCAGCGGATCTGCTTTTGGTCGTACTTGCTCAGTGCCGATCGTGGCTCGACACCGTGGAGGCTCTTGGATCTCTGGGTGGGCTCAACTTCATCGGCTTGCATGACATGCTTGTGGTGTCGGGGGAGTCGGGCGGAAGGGAGAGTGTGGTCGGCCTGGCTCTGCTTCTGACGGGCGAGGACACCTGCCGGTGCAGGATGCGGTTCATGCCTAGATGACGCCCTCGTGGCCGATGTCGGGGTCCTCGAAGAAGTTGTCCTGCAGTAGCGTGGGGGTCGAGACTTCGAGAACCAGGGCCGGCCCGACGCCGGTGAACGAATGGGAAGTGCCCGGGGGCATGGCAAGCACGTCTCCCTGGTTCAGCACTCGGACCTGACCCGCGACATTCATGGAGACGGAACCGCGGACCATGAAGAAGGTTTCGTGCTTGACCTGATGGTGATGGTGGGGGCAGGTCTGGCCGTCGAACAGGAACAGGAACTTGCCGCAGTAGCCGTGGCCGCGTTCGTTGGCGACCCAGAACTCGGTTTCGCCGATCTCGCGGAACCGTCCGAGGCCGAAGTGGAGTGGGACGGGCTCGACGTTGGGCATGGTTAGGCCCCACTCGGCGATCTGCCTGCGAATGGCCTCGAGTGCCTCACTGCGTTCCGAGCCCTGGATCTCGAGGTAGCCGTAGTCACTCATCGTGTCACCCTTCGTGGCCTCGAACTCGCCCGGCCTGCCGGACGCGTGTCGATGGCCGACGGTCAGTATATGCCCTGGCATGTTGGAGAGGTAGAGGGGCCCGGAGGCCCTTCGGTGTTCTGGTGGCATTCCGTGCTGGCTGGCCGCCACTCATCGCGCTCTCTCCACCGCGAAGTGCCACAGTCTGGGCGTGGGATCGGCGGGGCCGGGGGCCGCTGGGCTATCGTATAGTTGCTCGAGCACCCTAACGACAACAGGGATGGCCACGTCCCGGTTCGGCCAGAAGCCGCCGATGCGGCACAGCCAGCCCCACCCGTTCAGCCGGTAGCCCCCGATGAAGCCACCGCGTTGCCCGGCGACCCAGCTGACATGGGCGGGTCCGTCTGATGGGAGGGCCCGATTGACGGTGCTGCTCATCCCCCCAAGTGCCTCGGTGACCTCCTGGCCCAGCATCCGAGCGCCCTCATCGGTGACGCGAAGCGGCTCCGGCGGTTGGTCGACATCGCCTGCGCCCACGGGGATGCCCAGCGTGTCGGCCCCGCCCGAGCCGATGGTCTCCATGCGCCAGCCGTCCTCGTCGGGCACGTAAGTCTGGAAGAATGGGTGTCCACCCGTTTCCCACCAGCATCCCCCGGTCTGGACGTAGCGTCGGACCGCGAGCACAACGGCGTGCCACCGATCCTTGGCGGGCACCGGGAACGCCTCGCCGTATGGATTGACGATGGCGAACCACCGGTGTTCGGTGTCAGACAAGGCGGAGAGGAGGTCGTCCACATTGGCCAGACGACGCACCTGGAGGCCGTGTTTGCGGACGAGTCGGGAGTCGCTCAGTGCGTCGACCCACTCCGCCGGGGTGATGCGGGTCCAGACGAGGTGGGCACCGGGCCCGAGATCGATGACGCCGATGGCCGGCTTCGGTCCCGGCCACTGGCTTCGGGGCAGATTCGCGATCTCTGGCGGGATGGGTTCAGTCCCCGGGGGCGTGACGGGCGGTGTCTCGACGGTGAGGACTCCGTCGGCCACTTGGGCTTCGATTGGCGCGGCTTCGTCGAGGGTCACGCGGCAGCGTCCGGAGGCGTCGAAGGGCAGGCGGAGAGTGGCCCGGACTTGGCCGGGGGCGCGGAGCCAGAGGTCGCCGCCGTCCTGGCCGAACTCGGCCACGTATGCCACGGGGGAGGTCGTGTCGCCTTCGGGGAGTTCGCCGGCATGGAGCCCGGGGCCAGTGGCATCGAAACCGAAGGGGGGCAGCCAGACGCCGCTGACCTCGCGGGTGGCAGGGCCCAAGTTGGCGCGGATGCGGACATTACCGTAGGTGGCGTCGATGGCGCCATCGTCCTGGGCGGTCGGGTTGGGACCGCGGTCGTGCGCAAAGGCCAGTACGGGCTCGCCCAGGTAGCGGGCGCAGATGGACTTCTGGACACGGTCGAGCCACCGGAGCCACTGGAGGGCAGGATCGGACGCCAGGGCGGTGGCGCTGACGCGGGCGCTCATGCAGAATCCAAGTGCGAGCGTCCAAGTGAGCGTCTCGCGGTTGGTCACGAACTGGCCGAGATCGTGGTGGACCATCGCGGTCTTGTCATGAGCGATATGCTGGGCCAGGGGAAAGACTTCCCAGGTGTCTGGAGGCACCTGGTTCTTCATGAGCACGCGCCACTCGGGCGCGAACTCGGTCGGCACCAGCCCCCAACTCATCCCGCAGAGCTGGCTCTCGAACTGAGCGACGTGGTCCCATCCGCTCTCGGTGGATAGCGGTACCACCTGACTATCCTCATCGACCATCGACAGAAGACCGTCGATGTAGGCGTAGGGCGTGGGGGAGGCCGGGTTCGTGTCGTAGCGCCAGCTGCGGGCGCCGCACTGGTCCTGGAACAGCACATCGACCGGCAGCTCCTCGGTGAACTGCCGGCGGGTCTCTCGGTTGGCTGCCTGCACGGCGGGGTGCCAGTGACAGACGGTGAAGCCGTCGTTGGAGCCATAGCGTTCGTAGGAGAGCTGGCCATCCAGGCCCCGGAGCAGCGGGTGCTCGCCCTCGCGATCGAATGTGGGCCCGCGCGGGTGGTCGCACCACCATGTGGGGTTGGTGTAGGGCATCACCAGGTGGCCCAGGGCATGGGCACGATCGAACAGCTCCTTGAGGTCGGCCGGTGTGCCGAAGTCCGCGTGGGGCGGCAGATGGTTCGGGTACTCCTTGTCGAACCCGCCTTTGAGGTAGTCGGCGAAGTGGATGAGTGCGGGTCGTGGCAGTGCCTCCAGATACTCCAGCTTCTCTCTGGCCGAGCCGCCGTAGTAGATGAGAACGGACTGGCGGAAGCGCTCAAGGGTCTCGGGCGGCATCTTTTCGTTCAGGCGACGCGTGATGTTGTTGGCCTGACCGTATCGGGACAGGGCATCGGCCACGGAGCAGCCGAAGTCGAGGCGCACGGCGGGGGAAGGCCACTCGGTGCCGGGCGGGATGTAGGTGGCGAAGCCGCGCTCGAGGTAGCCGCCGGCGGTATCGCCACCACAGCCCAGATGGCCGGGCACGAACAGCGAGGCTGGGTCGTCGCGCCGCGTCCATGGGCCTCCCGGGAGCGGCTGGACGCCGTAGATCGACCATGTCCCGTCCTCGCCTTCGCAGTGCATGAAGTCGGCGAAGGCCGCGGGGTAGTTGACCTGGTAGTTGAGGTAGCGGAGGGGCTCGAGTGCGGCGTAGAAGGAGTAGCCGCCCACCTCGAACCAGTGGCCGCCCTCGCGGACGTAGCGGCCGATGGCCTCGGCGACGCGCAGCGTGGACGACCCGGCCGGAATGGGTAGCCACTCGCCGTAGGGATTGAGGATGCACAGGAAGTCGCCCGCACGCATGGCGCCGAGCATTGCGTCGGGTGATGTCAACTCGACGAGGTCAAAGCGTCCGCCCGAAGCGTCGGCGATGGTTGAGATCGACTGACGCCACTGGGCCACGTCAACACTCACCCAGCCTCCGCGCTCGGGCCCGCGAGTCAGGGTGACGAGTCCGAGCCTGGGTCGCGCGGGGCCGGCAGAGCGACACAGGTAGGTCAGGGCCTGTTCGACGAGGCGGCGCGCCAGATCGCGCTCGCCCTCCCCCACCCCGCCCCCGATGCGCCAGAGACCTCCCTGGCCGCCGAATGTGGCGCAGCCGAAGTAGGGGCCGTGGGCCGAGGTGACGAGGACGCGGTCCAGCTGTCCCTCGGCCGACGGCCGGTTGACCATGGCCCGCGCGCCATCGGTGGTAGCCGCGAGGCTGGCCCCGAGCCACTCGCGGCCCTCGGGAGTGACCGAGAGCGGGACCGCCGGATCCTGGTCGGCCCGCATGACGAGCGGGCCACCCAAGAGCGACTCGTAGGCGGCCGGGCCGGCTGGAGTGGGCGCCCACGAGACCGGCTGGTCCTGGGGCTGGGGGCTGAAGAACCGGGAGTTGAGCGCCAGGCCCACGCCCTGGTTGCCGTCCGAGGGTACGATCAGTCGCCTGAGGGCCTCCGGCTCGAAGCGCAGCCGGGCCGGCACCTGGAGGTCAAGAACGGGGCGGGCTCCGGCCCGGACCTTGGCCGTGATGGCGAGACCGCGGTCGTCTGGGGCGAGATCCACCGTCACGCCCGCGTCGGCGCACTCGTACACCAGGCGCAGGGAACCATCGTCGGCCGGTATGTGGGCGGTGAACTGATGGGCCGCATCGTCCTTCGAGAAGCCCGTGGAGTCGAGGGTCGTTCCATCGGCGAAGCGGATGAGCCAGAGTCCATGCTCGCCCGAGCGCAACCGGCTGGGTGAGCCGGGCCCCTTCCGCACGGCCTCGATGGCGCCGTTCCGGGCGCTGAGCTCGAATCTGTAGCCCGGGCCGGAGGCGATGATGGCGTCGCCGGCGAGCTCGACGGTGGCCCTGGCCCGGGGCGCCGTGGCAGCGAGAAGCGCCGTCAGGGCGAGCGTGGGCCACCACGTTGGCCGGTGGCGGATCCGACAACCGCACACCACGGAGCATTCCCCCGACTTCCGGGCGACCGCGGCCATGCGAGGCCGCCCGCGTTGGTTACCCTTAGCCGGGCCGGGCCCGGGTCTCACGGTCCTGGATTCGGGCCGTCTTGTGGGCATCGGCAGACCGCGTCGGGCTGGCGCCAGAACTCCCGTAGGAATCGGCTGCCGTTAGCGACGGCGGCGTCCATGATGACGCGCCCCGTCTCGGCCGTTGCCGGAGTGGGGTCGCCGTAGACCCCCGACTGGCTCTCCTGCAGGTACCACGTCGACCACGTGACGCGCTGCCGGCCCATGAACCCGTCGCCGGCGACGAAGTCGGAGTGGTAGCGCATGGCATCACCGCTGGGGGCCAGCGACATGTCGACCACCTCAGGGCTGATGTGCAGCAGCAGCGAGGTCTCCCACTCGCCCCCATGGATTGCCCCGCCCTGCCCGGACTTGCGGACCTGGTTGAACTCGTCCCGCGAGAGCACGGCCGGGCTGATGATTGCGATGGACTTGTGGCACGCATCGCAGATCTCGCGCGAGACCGTGTTCAGCGGCCCCGAGTGATGCCCATGGCAGTCGAGGATGACCAGTTTGCGGAATCCCATGTCCAGCGTCGAGCGGACGACATCGAAGACCAGGTCCATGAACACGCGGGAGCGGACAACGATGGTGCCGGGCCACCGCCGCATGATCTGCATCGAGTAGCCATAGCGGATGGTGTCCAGGACGAGCACCGGCAGATCGGTTGCCACGGCCTCGGCCAGGCGCGCCCCGTAGGCCTCGGCGATGCGCGCGTCCGTATCGACGGGCAGATGGGGGCCGTGCTCCTCGGTGGTGCCGATGGGCAGGATGAGCAGCGAGCCGCGCCTGGCGTGCTCGCCGATGATCGGTGACGTTTGGTCACGGAAGAGCATGGAGTTTCTCATGTGGCCCGCTCCCCACCGCGCTCGCGCCCGTAGACCCGGCGGGCCAGGTCGAGATAGCGGTCGTAGATCTCCTCGTAGGTGGCCGATCGCTCCGGATCGGGCCGTATCTGGCGCCCGGGCCGGTACCAGGCCTGGGCGGCCTCGTGGACGCTGGCGAAGTGGCCGACGCCGGTGGCGGCGAGGGCCGCGGCGCCCACCGAGGCGGCATCGGTGCACTCGGGTCGCTCCACTGGCGCCCCGAGCAGGTCGGCTTTCATCTGCAGCCACAGATCGCTTCGAGCGGCGCCGCCCAGGGATCGGACCGACCGGACCATTATCCCGCGGTCGAGCAAGGGCTCGAGGCACTCCCGGAGTTCGCACGCGCAGGCTTCCATGATGGCCCGTGCGATGTGGGCGCGGCCATGGCCGAGAGACGGGCCGGCGATGGCGCCGCGTGCTGCCGGGTCGAGGGTCGGGGGGGCCGTGCCGCAGAAGTGGGGCAGGACCGTGAGGCCATCGCAGCCCGGTGCGACCTGGCCGGCCTCGACGGTCAGTGTCTCGTAGGGTTCGCCGGGCGCCACGAGGTCCCGGAACCATCGGAGAACGATGGCCGACGTGTTGGCATAGGAGAGTGCGTAGAAGAGCTCGGGGACGGGGTGGCGGCCGACGCAGACGCGGTCGTCATCGAGGATCTCTTGGGTCGTGGCGACGACGGCCAATGCCGTGCCCGTGGTCTCGGTGACCACTCCCGGAGCCGTGTTCCCGGCACCGATGGCGCCTGCAAGCTGGTCGTTGCACCCGGTGCACACCGGGGTTCCCGCCTTCAGGTGGAGCTCGGCGGCGGCGGCGGGCCGCAGCGTGCCCATGATGGTTCCTGGCGGGAGCACGCGTGGGAGCTGCTCGGGGCCGACGCCGGCGCGGCGGAGCATCTCGGGTGACCAGTGCTGCGCGCCGAGGTCGAACAGGCCGGACATCAGGGCGATGGTGTAGTCGGTGGCGGCTTCGCCGGTCAACCAGAATGCCACCCAGTCGGGCAGGCACAGGAACCGTGCGGCTCGGTGCATTTCGGGGGCATGACGGCGGAGCCAGCCGATCTTGAACGCCGAGAGCTCGCAGGGCAGCCATGCATAGCCGGCGATACGGCGGTAGGCTCGGCGGTCCAGGCCGTTGGCCTCCCACTCGGCGGCGATGCCCAGCGCACGCTGGTCGACCCAGACGATGGCGGGTCCCAGGGGTCTCCCGGCGCCGTCGAGTGCCACGAAGGTCTCGCCCTGGGAGCTCAAGCCGATGGCGGAGACGTCTCCTGGTCCGCAGCCGGCATCGTGAATCACGGCGCGGGCACCCTCGGCGGCCGCCGCGAGGTACTCCTCGGCCGGCATCTCGGCCCGGTCGGGCTGGGGGGTGTGGTAGGTGTACTCGCGCGTGTGCAGGCCGCGGATGCGACCGTGGACATCGACCAGGGCGGTCTTCAGGGCCGTGGTCCCGAGGTCAAAGGACAGGAACAGCGGCTCAGGCATAGCCGAGCTCGGCCTCCACCTCGGCGATGGCTTCCTCGATGATGTCCATGCCTCGGCCCGCGACGGCCTCTTCCATCACGATGGGCGGCGACATGCGCAGGATGTGGCCGGCCGGCACCCAAGCCAGCCCCTTTTCGAAAGCCCGCCGATAGACTCGTTGCCCGGCCTCGGTGAAGGGTTCCTTGGTCGAACGGTCCTTGACGAGTTCGATGCCGAGCAGGCAGCCGATCCCTCGGACATCACCCACCAGCGGGTGGGCCGCTTTGAGCGCCTCCATCCGCTGGATGAAGAAGTCACCGAGCTGCAGGGCGTTCTCGAGGAGGCCCTCCTCTTCGATGGCCTCGATGCTGGCCAGTGCCGCGGCGCATGCCATGGGGTTGCCGCCGTAGCTCGTCGAGGCACTGATTTTGTCGATGCTCTCGCGATAGCGTTCGGAGACCAGCATGGCGGTGACGGGGAAACCATTGCCGAAGCCTTTGCCGAGGGTGACCACATCGGCCGGGGTGTCCCAATGCTCCATGCATAGGTAAGCGCCGGTGCGGCCCATGCTGGTGAGCACCTCGTCGGCCATCAGCAGAATGCCGCGTTCCTGGCAGAGCGAGCGGAGCTTCGGGAAGAAGTCATCGGGAGGCACGACGGAGCCGGCCCAGCCCTGGACCGGCTCCAGCACAAAGGCGGCCACGTTGCCGGTGGTCGCGTTGTCGATGAACTCGGCGTAGAAATCGATGTAGGCATCGGTGTCGATGGTGCCATCTGCCCGGGTGAAGAGCGGGCGGTACGGGTACGGCCTGGGCACCATGTAGAAGCCCTGGGACCGGCCTGGGCCATTGGTGGCGTTCATCTTGCCCAGGCTCACGGCGTGGCCGGTCTTGCCGTGGAAGTCCATGAAGCATGAGATGAACTCGGTCTTTCCGGTGGCGGCGCGGCAGACGCGGAGGCCGGCCTCGACGGCCGTGGTGCCGCTATCGTAGAGCTGCATGCCGGTCAGGTCCCATGGCTGGATCTGGGCGAGCTTCTCGAGGAGTGCGGCCTTGACCGGCGTGTTGAAGTCGTGGCAGTTCATCAAGCTGTGGGCGTGGCGTGCCACCGCTTCGCTGACCTTGGGATGACAATGGCCGAGAGTGGTCACGTAGATGCCGCTCGAGAAGTCGATGTAGCGGTTGCCGTCGACGTCGGTGAGCGTGACCCCATGGCCGCTCTCGAATGCGACCGGGCACAGCTTCACCTGGCTCGAGTAGCCGATCATGTGCCGCATGGCGCGTGCGTTCAGTTGCTCGGAGCGCGGGCCGGGAATGGTGTCGGTAACGATATGGGGTACGGTGAGTGGGTCGATTTGGGCCCACGCAGGGGCAGTGGCGGGCATGGCTATCCTCCGGTCCTGAGACGCGATGCCTCGCTTCCTTCGTCCTCCCGGGAGCCTAGTCCTGCGGACCGCAGGGGCGGCAAGGGGTTCGCGGGCGATGGCCCGAAGGGCTCATGGGGGTGTTGCGGCGTGCCACTGTCGATCACGACTCGGAGTGCCGTGCGGGGGCTGAGAGGGGCGATCGCCACCTCGAACTACCTGGCCACCGAAGCGGGTATGGACGTGCTCCGGCGTGGCGGGAACTGCGCCGATGCCGCCGTGTGCGCCGCGGCGGTGCTGAACGTGGTCGAGCCGCACTGCAGCCACCTGGGCGGCGACGCGTTTGGCCTGGTGTGGGATGCCGGGAAGCGGAAGCTCACCGCGGTCAACTCGTCCGGCGCGGCGCCGATGCTGCTCACACGCGACTTGATCGGGGATCGGATACCCGAGAGTGGGTTCCTCAGCTCGACAGTGCCCGGTCAGGTCGCGGCCTGGGACACCATCTTGAGCCGGTGGGGCACGATGGCGACCGCCGAGGTCCTGCGCGAGGCGATCCACTACGCTCGCGAGGGGTTCGTCGTCTCGAGGGACTTGGGCGACTCGGTCGCGGGGCAGCTTGGGCGACTGGAGGCGTTTCCGGACACGCAGGCCGTGTTCGCGCCGGGCGGTGTGCCGGTAAGGCGCGGCCAGGTGCTCCGGCAGCCCGCACTGGCACGCACGTTCGAGTTGCTGGCTGACCAAGGTCTGCGGGCCTTCTATGACGGCGAGATCGGCGAGCGCATGGCGGCCTACTGGGTGGCTAACGGAGGAGCTCTGCGAGCCACCGACCTGGCCGCGCACCAGGCTCGGGTGCTCGAGCCCATCGGAACGACCTACCGCGGCTATGGGGTGTTCGAGCAGCCGCCCGTGAGCCAGGGGCACATTCTGCTTCAGTCCATGAACCTGGTGGAGGCATTTGACCTCGGGACCATGGGACATCTCTCGGCCGAGGCGGTCCACGTCTGCATCGAAGCCAACAAGCTCGCGCATGCCGACAAGGACCGTTACACCACCGACCCCGCATGGTCCCCGTTCCCGGAGGGTCTGCTATCGAAGGAGTATGCGTCAGAGCGCGCGCGGCTGATCGACCCGGACCGCGCGACGCCATTCCCCCCGGCGCCCGGAGCGCCGCCGGGGTCCGACACCACGTACCTGTGCTGCGTGGATCGCTTCGGCAATGCGATCAGCTACATCCAGAGCATCTTCCACAGCTTCGGTTGCGGCGTGCTCGAGCCGAGCACGGGCGTCATCCTCAACAACCGCGCGTGCGGGTTCTCGCTGGACCCGCGACACGTCAACTGCATCGCGCCGGGCAAGAAGACGGTCCACACGCTCAATACGTACATGGTGTTCAGCGATGGGCGGCCTGTCATCGTGGGCGGCACGCCGGGGGGCGATGTCCAGGTGCAGACCAACTTGCAGGTGCTCACGGGGCTGATCGACTTCGGCCGCGACCCGCAACAGGCGGCTGAGGACCCCCGCTGGCAGCGCGGCGACGGTCTGGCCGTGGGCGTTGAGACCCGGGCTCCCTCGGCCACTCAGGAGGGTTTGCGGGCACGGGGCCACGACGTGACGCGGCTCGGGCCCTATTCGCAGGGCGGGCGCGTGCAGGTGATCGCCATCGGCGACGGCGGAGTGCTCACCGCGGGGTCGGACCCAAGGTGCGACGGCTGTGCACTGGCTTTCTGAGGGCGCAACGTGCGCGTGGATCCGGTGTCCTCGCCTTGGTGGACCGACGTGATCGGGGGAATGGCATGTGTGCGGATCGCGTGACGGTATGACGAGGCGGACTTTCCTGCGTGGCGCCGCTGCGGCGGGCGGTTGGGCGGCACTGGGCGGCGCGTTGCCGATGGCGCGCGCGGCGGAGAGGCGCGCTCGCGTGGCCCTGGTCCGGTCGGCGCGGGTGTTGCGGGAGGGTGCCATAGACGCCGAGGTGCTGGGCCGAATGGTCGACCGTGCAGTGATGCTCGCGACGGGCGGGGATTCGGCCGACCGGGCATGGGCGTCGCTGTTCTCCTCGGACGAGGTGGTCGGGATCAAGCCCAACGGCCTCGGAGGACCCACCTGTTCCACGGCGCCTGGACTGATCGAGCACTGCGTGAAGCGCCTCCACGGCGTCGGGGTTCGGCCCGAGAGCATCCTGCTCTGGGAGGACCGGATCCAGAACCTGACGGCGTGCGGGATCGATCCCGGTAGCCCACCGTGGGGCCTGAGGGCCTACGAGATCCACGATCACCTGGGCGACCCGGTGACGCAGGGCGGGTTCACCGACCGGCTGTTCGCGCCGTTGCAGCGCGAGGTGGATGCCATCCTCAACCTGCCGATCCTCAAGTGCCATCCCATCTGCGGCGTGACACTGGCGATGAAGAACCATTACGGTTCCATCGGCGACCCGGCCGCGCAGCACTACGACCAGTGTCATACGCCTCTTGTGGATCTCTCGGAGATGCCGGCGATCCGCGACAAGACGCGCCTCGTGGTGTGCGACGGCACTCGGGCGTTGGTCGAGGGGCAGGCTTACGGTGAGCCGCAGGCTTTCCCGAACCTGGTCCTCGCCTCAACTGATGTGGTCGCGCACGATGCCGTCGGCGCGCGGCTGATCGACGAGCAGCGGGCGCAACAGGGCATCGCGCCACTGCGCGAGGCGGGCCTCGAACCGCGGTACATCGCCATGGCGGCCGAACGCGGTCTTGGGGTGGCCGACCTCGATGCCATCCTCTGCCCGGACGTGGAGCTGCTCTAGGCGAGCGGCTGGACAGGAGTGCCTGATATGAACCACGTACTCACTATCGGCGCCTGGGGCATGCTCTTCGTTGCCACGGAGGCGACGGCTCAGCCGGAGGTCTCGTTCACGCAGTCCGCCACGGCGGTCGACGTCTACGACTTCATTGAGGTGACGGCCACGATTAGGGGCGATCGGGCGGCCAACCCGTTCGTTGAGGCCACGTTCGCGGGGACCTTCGCGCGCGACGGTGCCGAGGGGGTCGCGGTCGAAGGCTTCTGCGACGCGCAGGATGGCGGCGTGTTCCGCATTCGCTTCATGCCCACGACGCCGGGCCGGCACACGTTTGATGTGGCGTACACCCAAGGCGATACCACCGCGACGTGGCAGGGCGAGTTCACGGCCGTGGAGAGCGAGCGCCGAGGCCTGGTGCGCGTGGACCCCGAGCACCCATGGCACTTCCTCTGGGAGGGCACGGACGAGCACTACTTCTGGAACGGCACGACCACGTATTTCATACTCGGCTGGGATGACGACACGATCCGGGAGTCGCTGGACCGGCTGCACCGTCTGGGGGTGAACCGCATCCGGTCGGCGCTCGTCGGGCGCGTTCGCCACGGAGAGGCGTGGTTCGAGCCGGTTTTCGAGACCGACCGTTTCCGCTTCCGGCTCTGCCCGTGGGTGGCTGCGCGCCCGGAGAGCGTCGAGGATCCGGGGATCGACGTGACGCGCTTCGATGTGAGCTACTGGCAGAAGGTCGAGCGGATGCTGGCCCACGCGCGAGACCTGGACCTGGTGGTCTCGGTGGTCTTCTACGTCGATGGCGCCCGGCCGGGGACGGACCCGTTCGGCAAGGAACACATGGGCGGACCGGACGAGCAGCGCTACTACCGCTATGCGGCCGCGCGGCTGGCACCCTACTCCAACGTGATGTGGGACATCTCGAACGAGTACCGTTTCTTTCGCGACGACGCATGGGCGGAGAA
>JAKPQA010000291.1 GCA_029547025.1 Armatimonadota bacterium | reverse complement strand
CAGAAGGAGATCGCCCAGAACGCGCTCCGCGTCTTCCCCTTCTCCGAATGGTCCCGGCAGCGAGTGCTGCGCTCCTTCGACCTGCCGGAAGAGAGAGTCATCCGGTCGGGATGGACGGCCCTTCTCCCCGTCCCCGATGAGCCCGTGGAGAAGAACCTGGATGAGCCCCTCGTGCTGTTCGCGGGCAGCAACTATGTCCGCAAAGGGGCTCACACCCTCGCGAGGGCAGTTCCTCTGGTGCGCCGCCATGTGCCGAACTGCCGGTTCGTCATTGCGGGTAACCCCGGTACCGCCGGGCCTCCACTGGAACCGGTTGAGGGACTCGAGATCCTCGGGCCGGTCTCCGACCGCCAGCAGATGATGGACCTGTTCCGGCGAGCCACCGTCTTTTGCCTGCTCCAGGAGTACGAGCCCGCCGGGCATGTGTGGTTCGAAGCCATGGGTTACAGCACGCCCTGCGTGGGGACCAATATCTGCGCGGCACCAGAGGTCATCCTCGAAGGGCAGACTGGCTATCTCGTCCCCGTGGGGGACCATGAGGCGGCGGCCGACCGCATCGTTCGTCTGCTCACCAATCCGGCCGAGTACTATCGCATGTCTAAAGAGGCCCGAGCCTTGTACGAGCGAGAGGGCCGGTGGGATCAGATCGTGGGCCGGATGGCCGATCACATGAAAGCCGCGCTGGAGGAACACGGCGCCAGCGGGCGGACGCAAGAGAGCCCGTGAGCCCCGGAAGCTTGGGACCTCAGAGCGGATCTCGACGGAGCGCCTGCTTCCAGTGGCGGTCCACCCGCTCCACGTAGCGTTCGAGCGTGTACTGCTCGCGGAATAGCGCTTGATTCGTCTCTCCCATGCGCTGGCGAAGACTGGGGTCAGCCGCCAGTCGGACCACCGCCTGAGCGATGGCTTCCGGATCCCGCGGGGGGATCAGGAAACCGTGAATCCCCTCCCCGATCATCTCCGGGATCGCGCCCACCCGGGTGGCAATGACCGGCAGACCGGCCGCGAAGGCCTCGAGGATCACCAGGGGCTGGCCCTCGGTATGGGAAGGCAACAGGAGCACATCGGCCTGACGAAAGGCATCGATCTTCTCCTCCCCACGCCGGATGCCCGCGAACTCTACCGTGCCCGTAGGATCCGCTGCATAGTGAGCGCGGATGGCGGCCTCCTCGTCATTCCGTCCTCCCCCAACGATGAGGAACCGCACGGGTGGCCCTCCCCCACGATCGCGCAGAATCCGTGCCGCGTCGATGAGCTCATAGAGCCCCTTCAGTGGGCGCAGTGTCCCGATAAACAGGAAGGTAACCGGCGCCCCGGGAGCACGCGCGGGTCGCTCCTCGGCCGGGATCATGGGGAACTCCACCGCGTTCGGGATGACGGTCCAGTTCAGCTCCCCCACCAACTCCTGGATCCGCTCGGCCCATCGATCCGAGAGGAATGCCACCGCCCGCGCGCTGCGGAGCGCGGCCCTGGCCCGTGCTCGCCGCTCCGGTGAGAGCTCTTCGAGGAAATCGGCGAAGGCGCCCCCATGGATGCGGAACACGAAGGGGCAACCCAGCCGAAGGCAGATCCGCCCCGCGGCAGCGTTGGACCAAAAACTCCCCCGCGAGGCGGTGTGGATCTGGGCGAGATCGGGGCGGTGCCTCAGCAGGGCGGCGACGAGCGCTCCGCCACGATCGACGGTGCGGACGAGACGATGCCATGGGGTGCGGTCGGGCTCGTCGCGCCGGGCGAGGGGGAAGCGGATCAGCCGGTACCGCTCCGCCAGGGCCGAACGCTGCTCGAGATCGGCCAGGAACGCGATGCCCCCCGTGCCCGAGGCGGGCGGGGCGATGTTGAGGACGGTCGGCTGCGATCTCATGGCCGGATTGTAGCAAGGAGGCGCGGGGAAGGTGTTCGGCCGGGCCGAATGGGGAGGACCATCCGGAGGATGGTGGGACCCTATCCGGCCCGGTGGCTAGGGCACTCGGAATGGTGGTACGATCCGGGCACATGGGTAACACACCGTCGGTTGCGGCGTTGGGGTGCTGCGAGCTGCGCCGGTCATCCAGGGATGATGTCTGTGCCCAACGATGAGCCACCGAAGATGACTCGGTACTTCGCCGAGCAGGTCCTGCGGAAGCGGCCCTACGTCCGGTTGGAGTGGTGCCAAGAGGTCATCGCCAATCCGTTGCGGCGCGACGTCCAGGCCGACGGCCGTGTTAGGTACTGGGGGTACGTGCCCCCGTTGGGCCGTCATCTGCGTGTGGTAACATTGGAGGACGGTGTGACGATCCACAATGCGTTCCCGGATCGCCGCTATAGGGAGGTGCCGGATTGAAGTTCCACTACTACGCCGAGACGGACTCCCTGTACATCGATCTGGCTTCACGGCCCGCTGCCGATTCGGTCGAGGTTAGCCCGGGCGTGGTCCTGGATCTCGATACGGACGGCGCCCTGGTTGGGATCGACATCGATCACGCCAGCCGGTTGGTGGATCTCTCGCGCGTCGACATCGAGAGCCTCCCCGTTCAGTCGTTGGCCATTGCCGCCACGGGAGCTTGAAGGCGCGGGGTGTGTTCGGCGGCGCGAGGCCGCTGAGCCATGATCCTTCAATGTAGCAACAGGCGGCGGGACCGAGGTCGCGCCGCCCGTCTGTCCGTTGCGTTCGCGTGCCCTACCTTCCTCGGCTGCTGCGCGCGACACCCAGGAGCAGTGTAAGAGCAACCACGAACACTGATCCCGCCAAGAAGGCGGATGTGATCTCGCTCATCCCCGGCGCCTCCCTTCCGCCCTCGCGCCGGGGTGTGACTCCGGCCGGCACGATAGGCCGTTCTAGGCGCCCCCTGATGCGTGTCGGGGGGCGCCGTTGTTTGTGCCGGATCGTGTGCCGTGCCCGCACGTGCCGGGGTTCCCGCGCCCGTCCTGAGCTTGTCGAAGGGCGGGCCTCCGATCGGGTTGTGCGAGGCGCCTGGAGGGCCGGGCCGAATAGGGAGGACCATCCGGAGGATGGTGGGACCCTATCCGGCCCGATGGCCGGGGCATCGCCCTCCCCCGCAAAGTAGAAATGTCCCCTGCCCCTCCAGAACCTTGGCCCCCTACCCTGCGACTCACGTACGGAGCATCATCGGAAAGGCGATCGGGTTGGACCGAGATGACCGCACGCTGCTCGCGCGAATCGCGGCCGGGAGTGCCCGGGCTATGGATGCCCTATATGCCCGGTTTGGGACGAGGCTCTCTCGATTCGCCCTCTCGCTGCTCGGCGACCAGGATGCGGCCCAAGATGCGGTCCAGGAAACCTTCCTCGCCGTCTGGCAGAGTGCCGGCACCTATCAGGGCGGCTCATCGGTCAGCACCTGGCTGCTCGGCATCTGCCGGAACAAGGTGCGCGATCAGCTCCGGCGGCGGCCTCCACCCACGGAGCCCCTAAACGGAGCCGGAGGCTTGGTCTCCCCGGGCTCGGGGGAAGAGGCAGTCGAGCTCTGGGCGTGCTTCCGCCAGATGGATGAGGACGACCAGGAGCTGATCCAGTTGGTGTTCCACCAGGGGCTATCGCTGCAGGAGGTGGCCGAAGTGCTCGGGATACCGGTGGGCACGGTGAAGTCCCGCACCTTCTATGCCCGGCGCCGGCTGCGGCAGCTTCTCCGTGGGGGGGATTCCGAGTGACCATGCCATGCCAGGAGGTTCAGGAGCTGCTTCCGTGGATCGCCAACCAGACGGCTTCCCCCTCCGAGCGGCGGCAGGTGTTCGCGCACATTGCCGTCTGCGCGACCTGCCGGCGCGAGTTGGTCGAAGTGGTCGCTCTCGCGCGGCGGGTCGAGTCGGCCACCGAAGCCCTACCCGGTCCGGCTCGGGCGGTGGATCACCTGGCCCTGCTGGAAGAGGCCGGCTTGCCGCCCCTGGTGGCCGAGCTGGTCCGAGGTGCCCGCAGTCTGGTCCGCCAGGGCGTTGTGGTCTCTTTGGGCTTGCCCTGGGTCGCACCATTGACGGTTCGTGTGTAGGGGAAAGAGAGGCCGAACATGTCCGAACACGGTCATTCTGACGCCGCAGAGGTCCGCGAGATCCTCGATGTAGTTGCCGACAAGATCCCGGCCCTGCTCAATCAGCTCCGGAACACCCTGTTCTCCGCCGAGGCCGGGCAAGAGATTGGCCGCGCCGTGGGAGCCTTCTACCGGGAATTGGTCGAAAGCGGCATCCCGGCCGACGAGGCCCTGGCGATGGCCAAGAGCTACATCGGATCCCTGGAGGGCGTGCTGAACCAGGCGAAGATGGGCGGGCACCACGGACATAAGGAAGGCTAGCCGTGGCGGCGTCGTGGTTCCGATGCACCGGCACGGTCGTGAGCACGGGCTTCAGCATCGCGCGGCTCGTCGGCCGTCTTTTGGTGATGCTGCTGGTGACCCGAGCTTCCCGCTGGCGAGCGGTGCGGGCATTCCGCCGAGGTCTCGCCGACGAAGGCTTGCCTCCGGAAGTGGTCCGCGAGCTGACCCGAGCCTTCCCGCATCTCCCGGGGCTCGCGGCCGTCTCTCGCCGGTGGGCAAGGTAGGAGGCAACGAGCGCACTGGCGCCTACCTCATCGCCGGGAATCGGGGACGAATGATCGGTCTCCGATTCCC
>JAKPQA010000285.1 GCA_029547025.1 Armatimonadota bacterium | reverse complement strand
CTCTCCGGCCACTCCGACGGCGACGCGATGTGCCACGCGATCTGCGACGCACTGCTGTCGGCGGCCGGCCTCGGCGACATCGGATCACGGTTCGGCACGAGCGACCCGCGGTTCGCGGGGGCGCACGGCGACGTGTTCCTCACCGAAACCGTTGCCGTGGTGACGGGTGCCGGCTACTCGATCTCCAACGTGTCGGTGCAGTTGGTGGCCAACACTCCTCGGCTCGGGGAGCGCCGCAGCGAGATCGAAGCGCACCTGACTCAGGTGGTGGGGGCTCCCGTGAGCGTGGCGGCCACGACATCCGACGGCCTCGGTTTCACGGGCAAGGGCGAGGGCGTCGCCTGCGTCGCGACCGCGCTCGTGCAGCGCGCTGGGTAAGT
This sequence comes from Armatimonadota bacterium, assembly GCA_029547025.1. Lineage (GTDB taxonomy): Bacteria > Armatimonadota > Zipacnadia > UBA1398 > JAKPQA01 > JAKPQA01. The sequence goes on along the minus strand of JAKPQA010000285.1, from coordinate 1,822 downwards.
AGGGCGGGCGGGGTGAGTAGGGCGGCGGGCCGCTCGGACTCCGGACGTCGCTAGCGGGGCCAGTCCGAGTGTTGCCTGGTTGTGTTCGCCAGGGAGGCATCGAGCGAACGCCTCCCCGCGGAGACTCCTGTTATGCAGGAAGAGCGAGGCGCGCTCCAATGTCCTGCACAACAGGAGTCGGCACGGAGCAGCCTTAGTGCGTGACGGGCAGAGAGCGCTACTTGCCGCCGTCCGCCTCCGTCGCCCAGATCGTGAGGCTGAGGATCTTCGCCCCACCCTTCTCGCCAGTGCACGTCGACGCCGCGGAGGCGGAGCGTTCCGACTCGACCGTCACAAGCACGCTGCCGGTGAACGAGTCGATGTCGCCACCGCGACCCATCGAGGTGCGCACGAACGGGTAACTCTGGCTCTCGCCATTGACATCGACGGTGATCTGGCAGTCGGCGAGGGCGCCGTCATCCTCAGCCTGGAGCGTCGCGCTCCCCGTGATCAGCCACACGCCGGGCTGCAGCTCGATGACGCCCGCGATGTTGGTGTCCTTCGCTCCTCGCGCAAGCACCTTGCCGGCCGGACCCTGCGGACCCGGTTCGCCCTGGATGCCCTGCTCGCCGTTATCGCCCTTGGGGCCGGGCGCTCCCGGAAGTCCCGTGTCACCCTTGGGGCCGGGCGCTCCCGCGAAGCCCCGGAGTCCCTGCTCGCCGGTGTCGCCCTTGGCGCCGGTTGCGCCTGTCGCGCCCGTTGCGCCTGTTGCGCCTGTCAATCCGGTGTCGCCCGTGCCGCCCGTGTCACCCTTGGGGCCAGTCGCCCCCATGTCACCCTTGGGGCCGGTCGCTCCGGTCAAGCCTCTGAGTCCCTGCTCGCCAGTGTCGCCCTTGGCTCCTGTCGCTCCGGTCGTGCCGGTGTCGCCCTTGGCTCCTGTCGCGCCGGCGGGCCCGGTGTCGCCCGTGTCGCCCTTGGGGCCCGTCGAACCCGTCGCACCGGTGTCGCCCTTGGCGCCAGTCGCTCCGGTCGCGCCGGCAGACCCCGTCGCGCCCGTAGGCCCCGCAGGTCCGGTTGGTCCCGCGGGCCCGGTGGGTGCGGGAGTGCTGGTGGGCCCAATGGCCGTGCCGGAGTCGGGTAGGGGGACAGCGGTCTCCGGAGAGCTGGCGGCCGAGGCCAGCACGACCGCCGAAATGCCCCACACAGCCAGGCTCGCCAGTAGCAGCGCGATGACGATCAGCACCACCGACATGAGGGCCGACGGCCGAGTGGTGGGAGTCGTGGACACGGGTCCTCCAGGTGAGTGGCACGCTGCTTCAGGGTGCAGGCGAGGGTAGTTCACTCGCAGAGTAACATTCTGTTCGAACTAAATCAGGCTGTTTTGTACCCCAGTTCGGGGCGAGTCGGTCCCCAATGCTGAGGACAGCCCGCGTCCCCCGTCGCCGGCGAGGCTCGAATTGCGTAGTCTCCCGGTCGGGACTCCTGTTGTGCAGGACAGGCGAGGCTCGCTCGTGTGTCCTGCACAACAGAAGTGTCCAGCGGGGGAGACGCTTGCGAGCGGGTCAGCGGCAGGGGGTCGGCGGGAGCGGGCGCGCAGGCGGGGAGCGGGCGCGCAGGCGGGGTGCGGGAGCTGGAGCGCGGGCCAGCGAGAGCGCGAGCCGAGCATCCGTCATCGGCCGCGGCGCCCCGGTAAACTTGCCCAGTGACAGTCCGCCTCTATGACTCGAAGGCCCAAGGCCTCGTCGACTTCGTGCCGCTCGTGGCAGGCAAGGTCGGCATGTACCTCTGCGGACCCACCGTGCAGTCGAGCCCCCACATCGGCCACCTGCGCTCCGCGCTCGTC
>JAKPQA010000275.1 GCA_029547025.1 Armatimonadota bacterium | reverse complement strand
GGCCCCATGATGGGTGGCGGCGGCCCGATGATGGGCGGCGGCGGCCCCATGATGCCACAGGGTGGCGCCATGGGCCCGGGTGGACTGGCCGGGATGGGCGGAATGCCCGGCACTCAGGTCGTCAAGGAGAAGCCCCGGGTTACCAAACTGCGGGTCATCATCGTGACGGACAAGGGTACCTACGGTGCCGAGGAGATCGACGCCTTTGGTTTCCCCGTGTCTGAAGCTCCCGAGGATACCGGGTGGGGCAGAGTCTACATCCCCCTCTCGGCCTTCCAGGACGCCAACGGTCCCGCCGTCCCCAGCGGCCAGATGAAGCGGTTGCTCATCTGCGGGAATGGAGAGGACACCCTGAGCGTCCGCCGCGTTAGCCTGTTCCGCGAGGAACCAGCCGACATCATCCAGCCCAAGGCTCCCGCCGACGAGACCGTCGCCATCGGCGAGCAGATCGACCTCACGGCTACCCTCGAGGGCAGCCAGCGGCTCGCCCGAATCTACTGGGATTTCGACCGCGCCGATGGCATCACCGTGCAGGCGGTCGGCGAGACCGGCTCCGCTCAGTTCATGGCCAGCGGCACCTACACGGTCACCGTCATGGCCGAGCCGGCCAGCGGATCGGCGGCCCCTCGCAAGAGCACCCTCCACATCACCGTCGAGCAGCCCCAGATGCCCATGGGCGGCGGTATGATGGGCGGCGGTGGCCCTATGATGCCCATGGGTGGCGGCATGATGGGCGGAATGCGTGGCGGGATGGGCGGCGGCGGAATGACCACTGGACAGCCCGGGGCCGGCTAGCCCAAAACGGCGGTGCTGGATTCCGCCAAACCCCGGTCTCCGCTATAATCCCGAAGACGACGCTGGGCCTCGCTCCGGCGAGGCTCAGCGTTTTGCTCCAACAGGCTGGAACCACCCTCCGGTCTCCGCCGTTAGGGTCCAGGGAGGCGGATCGGTCGATGGGGCACACGCCCCCGGCTCTTGGGATGCACGACACACGGCGCGCCGCTCCTCTCGCGGCCATTCTGGCGCTGCTCTGCTTCGCGCCGGCCGCGCCCGCGGCTGCCGCGTCCGCGCGGCAATATCCCCCCGTCCTGTGCTACCATCAGATCGTCGAGCATGAGTCCCAGCTCCAGCCGGGATACCCCGTCATCCTCGCCTCCACTCTCGAAGGCCAGCTCCGCTACCTCAAAGAGCACGGAATCCGGACCCTGACCATGGCCGAGTACGTCGAGGCCATTGAGCAGCCGCAGCCACCCGCCCACACCGTCCTGCTCACGTTCGATGACGGCTACGAGAGCGTCTACACCATCCTGCGGCCCCTGCTTCAGCGATATGGCATGCACGCCACCGCCTTTGTGATCACGAGCCGGGTGGGCCGCCAGAACACCATCAACCCCAATCAGCCCTGGCTCACCTGGGACCAGTGCCGCGAGCTGCACGCATCCGGCATCGTCGACATCGAAGCTCACGGCGAGGCCTCCCACTGCTCCGTGCAGGGGCAGGCGAACGGCCGCACGCGCCAGGGGCCCTACTTGACCACTCGCATCGTCGACAAAACCACCGGAAAGCCCGAGACGATCACGGCATACCGCGCACGCGTCTACAAGGAACTCCGCGCCTGCAAACAGCACCTCGATCAGGAGCTCCATGCCGATTCCCGGGCGTTCTGCTGGCCCTTCGGCGCCTCCAACGCCGACTGCCTCGTCGCCGCGCGCGAAGCCGGCTTCCGGGTCACCTTCTGTCTGGACTCCAAAACGCATCCCGTGGGCGACCGCGTCCGCTACCACTCGCCGGAAAACTGGGTGCTCGTCCGGACCATGCTCAGCAACCCAGCCCTCGCCCAAGCCATGGATCCCATACGGTTCGCGGATCTGCCCGATGCGGTCTATGGGGCCACGGCCGCGGTGAGTCCCGATGTGCCACCTCAGCCTCCATCGGGGCCGGGGGCCCGGGTCCTCGCCCGTCTCGGCTTGGTCCTCGCCTCCGTCGTGGTGGGCGGGGCCCTCTGGGCGCTCTGCGCCCGCGTGCTGTTTCGAATCCCATCCGAAGCCGTGGCCGACTGAGACACGAATCCTCTCCGGCCCGAAACGGATACTCTTCCGGTAGGGACCTCTCCAATTGAACACATGTGACACGGCGGACTGGATCGTCTTCTGTGATTTCGACGGGACAATCACCACACGAGACACGTGCGATGCCGTTCTCTCGGCCTTCGCCTCGCCCCTCTGGCGCGAGCTCGACGAGCGGTTCCACGCTGGCGAGCTCAGCGGACGCGAGTGCATGGCGCGGCAGTTCGCCACTGTCACCGCATCCGAGGACCAGGTCGCCCGGTTCCTGCGCGATCACGTCCGCCTCGATCCCGCATTCCCCCGACTCGTCCAGTGCCTCCAGACCGCCTCGATCCCGCTCTACATCGTCAGCGACGGGTTCGATCTGGCTTCGGCCACACTGCTCCAGGCCGCCGGACTCGGGCACATTCCCCGCTTCGCGAACCATATCGAGTTCTCCGCCCGGGGGGCCCGAGTCACCTTCCCATATCGCCGAGACGACTGCATCTCCGGCGGCGGCAACTGCAAGTGCAGTCATGTCCGCTCGCTCGCCACGGGACGCCAGGTGATGATCATCGGCGACGGCTATTCCGATCGCTGCTTCGCCCGCCTGGCCGACCTCGTCTTCGCCAAGCGCGTCCTCCTCGACCACTGTCGCCAAGCGGGCATCCCCCACGTGCCCTACCAGTCATTCGAGGACCTCATCGCCTCGCCGGAGTTCCAGCGCGTCGTGGCGAAAACGGCAGGCGTGTAGCCCACCGATCCTGCTCGGGCACTCGGAAGGACCAGCCATGCACAACTTCCACTGCCATACATTCCTCTCCGATGGCGTGCTCTCACCCATCGAACTCCTCCGGCGCTGCGAGGCCCTGGGCTACCAGACCGTCGCCATCGCCGACCACGTCGGCGCGGCCATGCTCGAGTTCACCATCGAGCAAGTCACGCGCGACTGCGATCTGGCCAATGCCCACATGAGCCTGTTCGCCATCCCGGCCGTCGAACTCACCCACGTCCCTCCCGCCACCATTCCGGAGCTCGCGAGCCGCGCCAAGCAGGCGGGCGCCCGGCTCGTGGTCGTGCACGGCGAGACCCCCGTCGAGCCCGTGGCCCCCGGCACCAACGCCGCCGCCGTGGCCTGCGCCGATGTCGACATCCTGGCCCATCCTGGCCTACTCTCTCTGGAGGAGGCGGCCACGGCCAGGGCGAACCGAGTGTTCGTGGAGATCACGGCGCGCGGCGGGCACTCGCTCACCAACGGCCATGTGGCCCAGGTCGTGCGGCAGGCCGGCGGCGAATGGGTGCTCAACACCGATGCCCACGAACCCGGTGACCTGATCGACCGGGCATTCGCCGAACGAGTGCTCCGTGGCGCCGGTCTGACCGACGCTGAGGTGCGTCGCACCCTGAACGATACGCCCCGGGAGCTCCGACGCCGTGCCGGGAGGACGTAGGTGGGACCTGTGGCTCGGATCACCAAGAAGAAGCGGCTCAACGTTGCGGTTGCTGACTCCAGCGAAGCCACTCGCCGGTTCTACTCTGGCCCATTCGCCGAACTGGGACACGACGTCACCGTCCTCGACGAACCCGCCAAAGCCGGTGACGCAGCGTCCCAGTGCGGGGCCGACGCCATACTCATCGAGCTCGCGCCGCCCGACGAGGCCCTCAAGACCCTCCGACAGGTGCGCCGCGCCCTCCCCGATGTCGTCCTCGGAGCCGTCCTCCCCTCCTTCAGCGACGATCTCGCCGAGAAAGCGCTGGGCGCCGGAGCCGACCTGCTCCTGCTGAAACCCAGCCCCGTGGGCCGCGGCCCCAGGTCCCTGGCGCACCAGATCCGCCAGTGTCTCCAGCTCCGGCAGGCCGCCGCCGACTCCGCCAAGGCTGCTGCCGAGCTCGCCCGCGCCCGCGAAGACCTTGCGACCATGGGCCTGGTCGATCCCGCCACCGAGGCCCTCAACGATCGATACCTCGACCGGCGCCTCAAGGAAGAGGTCAGCCGTGGACGCCGCTACGGCCGCCCACTCTCGCTCCTCATCATCGACGTCGACGACTTCCGGGCTTACGCCGACCGGCAGGGCGACGTCCTGGGGACCCTGCTGCTCCGCCAACTGGCCGCCCTGCTGCGGTTTGGCACCCGCCTGTCCGATGCCGTGTGCCGCCGCGACGCCGACGAGTTCGCCGTGATCCTCCCCGAGACTGCCCTCACCAATGCCGTCACCGTGGCCGAAAAGCTCCGGCGGGCCGTGGCCGACTTCGGGTTCACCGGCGGAGAGGGGCAGCCGCTCGGACAGGTCACCATCAGCGTCGGCTGCGCCGCTCTCGATGACACCACATCAGAGCCCGAGTCCCTCATCGAGGCCGCCCTCGGTGCCCTCTCCGAGGCCAAGGCACGAGGCAAAGACACCGTCTGCTGGTGACCGGAACGCGCGGCCCACCGGCCGCGCAACAATGGGTGGGGCTGGATGCACATCAAAGTCTTGGCCTGCGAGGTGCTGGCACGCGAGGTCTTCTACTGCGCCGCTCGCTCGGCCAATACTATCGACATCGAGCTCTACACCCAGGGGCTCCACGATAACGCCAACGTGTGTCGCGAGACTCTCCAGCCCCGCATCGACGCCGCGGCCCGCGGGCCCTATGGCGCCATCGTCCTCGCCTACGGCCTCTGCAACAACGCCGTCATCGGTATCGAGGCCCGGGCAATCCCCCTGGTCATCCCCAGGGCCCATGACTGCATCACCCTGTTTCTGGGATCCAAAGAACGCTACCAGACCCTCTTCTCCCAGCGACCCGGCACCTACTACCACACCAGCGGATGGCTGGAATACCCCGATCGCGGGGGCGACCGCGTGCCCTATGACCCCAAGTCGGGCCTCCAGAGCCCGCAGCATTTCCAGTACGATGCCCTCGTCGCCCAATACGGCGAAGACAACGCCCAATTCCTGATGGAGTCCATGGGGGCGTGGAAGACCCACTACACGCATGGCGCCTACATCGCCTTCCCCTGGCTGGCCCATCTGCCGTTCGCCGACCAAGTCCGCCGGATCTGCGCCGAGAACGCATGGGAATACCTCGAGCTCGAAGGCGACCTGTCGCTCCTCCAGCGGCTCCTCGATGGCCAGTGGGACGACGCCGACTTCCTCCGGGTTGGGCCCGGGCAGCGAATCGTCGCCGACCACACGGGCCGGATCATCTCCGCCCGATAGACGGCCCCGCCACGCGGGCCGGCCACCCGTCGCCCGGAGCCCTCTGGGCGCACCCCCGACCGCCTCGGCCGAACCGCCGACCCGGCGCACTCCGTTGCTCCCTGGGACTCTACCCCTCCGGCTGCAGAGCTCGCACCGGACCGCACCGGGTACCACCCACCGACGGTCGCCGGGCAACAAATCGAGTGGAGCGTGGCCCCAACGATGCCCAAGAGGATCGGCCTGGTCACCTACGAGACGCCATTCGCGCCCTGCGGCGGCATTGCGGCCGTCATGAGCCGCCTCCCGGGCGCTCTCGACCGCGCGACCAAGTGCCCCGTCGGGGTCATCACTCCCTACCACCGCCACATCGCCCCCACCACCGCCGCTCGGGCCGAGATGGACCCGGTGGCCACCGTCAGAGTGACGCGCGGCCCCATGGGGCTGGACGTCGACATCCTCCGCCACCCGGGTCGCGCAGGCTACGCAGTCCCACACTACTTCGTGGCGCCCCGTGACCACAGCTCCTTCGCCGGCGCCCGGCACCCCTACGATGTGCCGGCCCATGAACTGCTCGAGGACGCACTGCTCTTCGGTGTAGCCGTGGCCCGCGCCACTGAGGCCATCGCGCCCGGTGCCCAGTGGCTACTCATGGTGCACGACTGGGAAGCCGCCACGGCCGCCCTCGCCGCCCAGCGCGACACACACCGCGTCCTCCTCACCCTCCACAACAGCTACGACTGTGGCGTCACCGATGCTCAGCTCGCCCACCACGGCATCGATGCGGCAACATGCCCCGGCGAGACCGTCCTCCAGCGTGTCCTCGGCCTCCCAAACGTCGCCGGGCCGGTGTCGACCGTCTCCACGCAGTTCGCCGCCGACCTGACCGAAGACGTCCTGCAGGCGCGCATCATGGCCCCGCATCTACAGCACTTGCTCCGGCCCAGGCTGCGCGGCATCGAAAACGGCCTCTTCGTCGAACGCCAGGTCCCCGACGACTGCGTCGCCGCCATGCGACGCGGCGACTACCAGCCCTTCGCCAACTGGAAACACGGCCGGCGCGCCGAGGCCCTGGCCCAACTCGACAGGCTCGTGCCCACGGAGACTCTGCCGGTCTGGGGCGACCGCCGCCGCTTCGACCGCGATAGCCGGGCCGCCTGGTTCGTGCTCGCCGGTCGGGATGACCCGCGCCAGAAAGGCTACGAGGTCGCCGCCGCGGCCGTCACCCGGTTCCTCGAATCGGGCGGAGATGCCAGATTCGTGTTCTTCCCCATGCCCGGCGACCTCGGACTCGGCGCCCTCAGCTTCCTCATGCGCCTCGCATGCCGCTTCCCCGACCGAGTGCTCGTCATGCCATTCCGCTGGACCGACGGCTACCTGGCCGCGCTCCAGGGCGGCACCTACGGCGTCATGCCTTCCCTATACGAGCCCTTCGGCATGGCCAACGAGTTCTACCTCAACGGACTCGCCGCCGTCGGTAGGGCCACCGGCGGCCTGCTGCAGCAGATCGTCCCCTTCCGAACCGCCCGGTGCTTCACCCCCGCCGTCCAGTGGCGGGCGGATCGTTGGAGCCAACCCGCCACCCCGCCCACTGGACTGCTCTGTCGCGAGCCCGATGACGAGTCGGCCGCCGAAGCCTGGCGCGAGCTCAACGCCATCGAGGACGACCGGGCCGATCCAACCTACGACCGCGCCCACGCGCGCCGGACCCTGCCCCTCATCAACGCCATGGCCCGAGCCCTCGCCACCGCGTTCGATGACGCGGTCACCGTCTACCGCAACCAGCCCACGCTCTACTACGAGATGGTGCGAGAAGGACTGGCGCACGTCGAGCGCACGTTCTCCTGGGAGCGATCGAGCCGGGAATACCTGAAAGCCGCCGACGCACTGGACTGGTGACGTAAGCGTGCAGGGCGCCCACAGGGCATCCGCGCAGGGCTGGGGCCCCGGGGAGGCATGGGCGGTAACACAGGGTCCTGGGCCGGGCGGCTGGGTCTCGCGAAGGTCGCGCGGAACGCCCGCCTGGTCTTTCGGAGGGGCCGCACAGGGGTGCGCCCAGAGGGCGCGGGGCCCCTGACCGGCCCGAGGTTGAGGCGTGCGGATCGGGCGCGTTGGG
>JAKPQA010000270.1 GCA_029547025.1 Armatimonadota bacterium | reverse complement strand
CCCAACGCGCCCGATCCGCACGCCTCAACCTCGGGCCGGTCAGGGGCCCCGCGCCCTCTGGGCGCACCCCTGTGCGGCCCCTCCGAAAGACCAGGCGGGCGTTCCGCGCGACCTTCGCGAGACCCAGCCGCCCGGCCCAGGGCCCTATGTTACCGCCAATGGCCCCCAATGGGCCCGGGCCGGCCGCCAGGCCGACCGACCAAGACCGTCAGAGCGCTTTGGCTGCGCCGACGACCTGTGGCAGGCCACATGACTCGCTCTGCCGAACCCGCCCTCATCCGCGTTCCTGGGGGGGGCGCCATGACCAGACACTCCGGGCCCGCGCTGCTGGGGCTGACACTACTCGCAGGCCTGACCACGGCCGCCGGAGGGGCACCGATGACTGTGAGCGCGACGGACGTCGAGCGCCGCATGGTGTACCACTCGCCACAAGCAGAGGGCTACACCTGTTGGGTAGGGGCCTGGATCACGCCGGAGGGCACCATCCGCGTGACCTTCCACCAGGCCACGGGGCCACTGACGGGTCGCCCAATGGCGCCGAGGGCGTTCCGGGAGACCTTCGGCTGGCCCCCACCCGGACTGTCGCCCGGGTACGACATGACGGGCACGATGCAGCAGGTCATCACGCTCGATTCGGCCGATGGCGGTTTCACGTGGAACATCGTCGCGACTGAGCCCTTCCACACGCCGATGAACGGTGTGATGCAGGGCTACTGCGCGCTGCCCGACGGCACGGTGCTGCGCACGTCGTGGGGCATGTACCTGCCCTTCTATGATGTGCCGCAGACGGGCTATGTCCAGCGGTCGACGGACGGCGGGGAGACGTGGGGGCCGCCCGTCGTGCTCGTCGACCCCGCGAAAGGGATCGCGCTCCCCAAGCGCGCGCACGTCCTGCGCGATGGGCGGATCCTGGTGACCGGGGGCTATTTCGCCTACTCGGACGAGGTGACGAACTGGGCCCAGGGGCTGTCGCACATCGACTCGGTGCTGTGGCTGTCGAGCGATGATGGCGCCACGTGGTCGGAGCCCATTGTGGTTCGCGCGAGCAACGCCACCTCGCCGCCCACCGAGGAGTCCGACGCCGCCGAGCTGCCCGACGGCCGGCTACTGGTGATCGAGCGGGCCAGCGCTCCGCCGCCGCGCTGGCAGACGGTGCTGAAGCCAGAGGGTGGCACGTACGTGGTCGAGCGCCAGGGCGCGGCGCCCTTCCCTCACAGCGGCCAGCCGGATGTGTTGGCGACGCGCGAGGGCGTGGTGCTTCACATCGCCTCGAGCAACATCTCGTGGACGGCCGACGCCGGCCAGACGTGGACGGACCTGGGCCTGGGGACGCTCTACTACCCCTGCAGCGTGCAGGTACCCGACGGGCGCATCCTCAGCTTCTGCCACCGTGGGAGCGACGACCCCTTCGACGGCAGCGTTGACCAGCAGATCGAGGTCGTGAGCTTTCGGCTGAAGGTGGAGTAGGGCCCGAGGACGGCCGAGGCGGGTGAGCCCTGGCGGCTAGCCCAGCGCGTCGGCAATCGCTGGCAGCAACGAGAGGCCATGCCTCTCGGCCGCACCGGCCTGACGGAGCAACCTGGCGGCTTCCGGGCACCTGAGAGTGGTCTCCGCACCGTCGACGAACGGGTGGAGGGCGTGTACGTCATTCAGACGCTCCGAAACCAACTCGTAGTGGCCCAGGGCCTCAGCGAACAGCGCATCGGCGCGGCCGGGCAGGCGTCCTCGTGCCTCGCGGAGGAAAGCCACCGCGTCGCGGCGGAGCTCCGAGTAGACCGCGGTGCAGTACCGGTGTCCCGGTGAGCCGATGGTGCCCGACTCGAGCGACTGGGCCCACAGGTCGAACGCGGCCGGCCCCATGGCTCCGCCATCCATGGGCTTGCCATGCGTGGCACGGTGATACCCGGCCTGAAGCCCGTGACGGACGGCCACGTCGTCGGGCGCCGGCTCGCAGCGGGCGACGCTCTCGAATCGGACCCAGCCGATGGTCGCGCCGACTGACTGCCATGGCACGGGGCCCGACGGAACGCTCGTCGTTGTTCCCGGCTCAGCACGCAGCACGTAGTAGCCCTGGTCGTCATACCCACAGATGGGCGCGAAATCGACGCCGTCCACATCGAAGCCGATGCACGGGAGACCGCGATCGACCGAACACCGAACGAGTCGCCATGCCTCGTCTCGAGCCCAGTCCATGGTGCCCTCGCGTCCGCCGAACGGGCAGTGGCAGAAGGCCTCACTGGCGCAACCCGCGTTCTGGAGGAGGCGAACCACGGAACCCGACGCGACCTCGCCTGTGCAGCCGTGGACACACAGGCCGGTGAAGCCGATGGGGCCCGCGGAATCCCCGTCGGGCATCATCTGGATTAAGAAGGCATAGCCGCTGGCCCCCGAGAGCCACGCTCGGGTGGCCGGCGAACCCAGATACGACAGGCAGCTCCGCGTCGCTCCCAGGTACGACAGCCAGGCGCCCTCGGCGTGCATTCCACTGAGCATCGCTGACATGACAGCCTCCATCCCGATCGTGGCGGGAACCTTACCCGGGCGCCGGGGGGATGAGCACGCGCAGCCCGGCAGACAACGCCAGTGGCACGCCCGCATGTGGCGCAGTATACTCGACCATAGAGGGCTCCCCAGTTGGGAGCTAGCCCGGCCCGGCAAGCCGAGGTGGCGGGGCTGCCGCCAATCTGATGCCCCGGTGGCCGCGGGGTCCTCGGCATCGGGTTAAGCGAGACCGCGGGTAGTGCTGCCGACCAGCTCCTGGCCAGAGCGCCGGAGAACAGAGAGCACCTCAGGGTGCCATAGGCAGACCGCGGACGCGTCCAGCCGGGTTCGGGTGCGGGCCAGAAGGTGATGCGTGGAGCGTGACTGACACCTTCAACTGGCGTGAGGACCCGTCGTAGTTCCCCTACCGGCCGTCGAAGAGGGCTCGGAGCCCGTGGAGATCGTCTCCACCTGAGCCGGAACGTGGGAACGCTCCAGACGGGTCCTCCCTGTTGTACGGACGGCTGGAGGCGACTCCAGCACTACTCCCACCACGGCGGCGGGTAGGACTCCCACTCGTGCGCCCGCCGCGGGTCGTAGCTCGGGTTCACCATCGGCATTTGCGCCCCGACCGACACCCGCCACTCAGCAAGTTGTTGCCGCAGCTCCTCGGCGAGATCCGGTCGTTCCCGAGCGAGGTCGCGGGTCTCGCCGACGTCCTCGGCCAGGTCATAGAGCTCCACATGGCTGTCCTCGAAGAACTCGATGAGCTTCATGTCGCCGCGGCGTATGGCCCCGGCGGGTGTGTCATTGTGGTAATGCGGGTAATGGAAGTAGTGAGTATCGCGTCCGATGCCGCCCGCACCGGTGAGTAGGGGCATCAGGCTGAGTCCGTCGACTGAGTGGTTGTACGGAACGCCGGTCGCCTCCATCAGCGTCGGGAACAGGTCGATGGTCGACACGGGCACGTCACACACACGGCCCACCTGCGTGTGCCCGGGCCAGCGCACGATGAGAGGCACGCGGAGGCCCCCCTCATGGATGGTACCCTTCTCGCCCCGGCAGGGCGCGTTCGAGGTCACCTCGGGCCCATCTCCGATGTACCAATGGACCAGTCCGCCGTTGTCGGAACCGAACAGCACGATGGTGTCATCGGTCAGCCCCAGGGTGTCGAGTTCAGCCAGGACGCGGCCCACCGAGTCGTCGAGCACCTCGATCATTGCCGCATAGGTCGGGTTGCTCTGAGGTGCTCCCGGTTCCGCCAACGCCGCGTACTTGGCGATGAGCGCCTGCTTGGCTTCGAGCGGGATGTGCACCGTGTAGTGACAGAGCATCAGGAGGAACGGCTCGTACCGGTGGGCGCGGATGAACCCGAGTGCGTCCTCGGTGAGTGCACTCACCTGCTTGTCGTCATCGTTGACACCGGTGCTGAACACGTGGTCGAAACCGTGCTCGGCCGGCCCGAATCCCGGGCCACCCAGGTGCCACTTGCCGATGTTGGCGCAGGCGTAGCCTGCCGGCTTCAGCGCCCGCGCCAGGCTGATCTCCTCGAGCGGGAGCTGCTGGCGGAAATCGGGTACGCGTAGCCGGGCCCAGGGCCGACCGTGGCCCGGGATGAAGTCCGTCAGGTGAAGCCGTGCCGGGTACTTGCCCGTCTGGATGCTGGCCCGCGTCGCCGAACAGACGGGCGCGGCCGCATAGCAGGTTTCGAAGCGCACGCCCTGCGTCGCGAGCCGGTCCAGATGGGGTGACTGGTGAAAGCGGCTGCCTGTGCAGCCCAAATCGGCCCAGCCGAGGTCATCGGCGAGGATGTAGACGATGTTGGGCCGGCGCGGCGGACGGTGGTTCTGACCCGGCATGGAACGGCTCCTCCAGCGCGAGCGCGCCCCGGAGGAGCCGTCGGCATCCGGCGGGGCTACGGCAGATAATAGGTGGTGCTGGTGTACTGCGACAGCTTAATCCATTTCGCGTGGCCGTCCAGGAACCCTGCATTGAGGCCCCCGTTGTGGCGGTTGCGGGCACGCCAGATCAGGCGCCAGGGACAGGTGGACGGCCAGTTCTCCGAGTAGGCCTCGTTGCCGCAGTTGGAGAAGAAGCCCGACTCGTCCAGGTTGCCATTGCTGCCGACATTGCCCGTGTCGGCGATGGCCATGGTCGTGGCCGGCGCGGGCCATTGGGAGATATTCGGATAGTTCCTGAACTGGAGGTTCAGCCCGTAGGCGAGGCTCGGGATCTCGGCGCCGCAGGGCACGTTTCGGCCGATGGTGCCGATGCTGGGGCAGACGGTGACCTGAGTGTTCTTGATGTAGGGCTGGATCCGGGGATACCAGCAGTGCGGGTTGCCGGGGACGTAGTTGCAGCCGCAGGGCATGGGTGGCAGGCATTCGTCGGCATCCTGCGTGTACATCTCCAGTGCCAGTGACATCTGCTTGACGTTGGAGAGGCAACTGGCTTGGCGGGCCTTCTCTCGCGCTTTGGCGAAGACAGGGAACAAGATGGCCGCCAGGATGGCGATGATGGCGATAACGACCAGCAACTCGATCAGCGTGAAGCCTCGTCGCATCGTGTGCCCTCCCTACGTGTCCTGCCGTCGATGTCGGACTGCCATATCCAAGTTCGCCACTCAGGATCGTCAGCCCTTCAGCTCCGGGGCGGTGTTCGAAGGGTCGAGAGGGAACCGTCGCGAACCATACCCAAGCTCCCGCCAGCCCCCAGGAGGCAATCGATGGCACCACTGACACTTGCGCTCTCCGCCGCCCTGACGCTCCAGGCAGACGCCCGACCGCAACCGCCTGAGGCGCTGCCCGCCCCCACCAGAGAGACCTTCAACTGCACGGCCGACGGATCGTGCTGGCCGTACCTGATCCAGACTCCGGAGGCGCCCCAAGCTGTCGTCCTCTACCTCCACGGGCACTACGGCGACGAGTACCAAGGCATGGCCGAGGGCAGCTACAACGACTGCTTCGGCAAGCTCCGGCGCGAGTGCATCCGCCGTCAGTGGGCGTATGTGACCACCTGGTATGGCGGCAACACATGGATGGGCCCGCTGGCCGAGCAAGGCGTGGCCGAGCTCATCACGGCGTTGAGGGTGCGCTGGCCCGGCGTGCCGGTGTACGTCACCGGTGGCTCCATGGGCGGATCCTCAGCACTGGTCTTCGCCCATGTCCGTCCTGACCTGGTTGACGGTGTCGTCGCCCTCTGCCCGGCCGGCGATATCGAGACCTACTACCGCTTCGCATCCGCATCAGCCGAGCCGGTGCTGGCGAACATCGCCTCGGCCATTCGTATCCACTACACCATTGACGGCCACGAGCTCATGGCCGAGCTCGACCGCCGCTCGGCGGCCCGCCATGCCGAGAACCTGACGATGCCCGTCTACATCATTCATGGGGCCAAGGACACGCTCATCCCCATCGATGGTACACGGGCACTGGTCGAGAGGCTGCGCGCTCTGAAGCGGCCGATCGAGTACATCGAGCAGCCAGAAGGCGAGCATGACACCCCGGTCACCGCAGTTGACTGGCCGGCCGCACTGGACTTCATATCGGCCGCCGATCACTAGCTACCTGTGCTTCGATCGGTCACACAGCGGCCTGGTCGAACGGCGCGGAGCTGCAGCTGCAGGTCGCGCGTGTAAGCGCCGATGGCGCTCTCATAGGCCCTCGGCCTCCAGGTCGGGTACCGGCAGTACCGGCGGAAGCTGACCGGAGCGGAGCTGCAGCTCCAGGTCGCGCGTGTCATCGCCAATGACGGAACGATTGGTCCCCTCGTAGACTGCGGTGCCGTTCGGCAACAGCGGCTCCATCGCAAGAGTGGCGGCGTCACGCGTACGGATGCCCGTGCACGTCGTGACCGAGTTGATGACAACTACCGACACGCCATCGGGTGCCAAGTCGGTGCCGGTATACCGGGTCATGGCGGGCACCCAGTAGCCGTCGATCACCTCCGCGAAGCGCTCGACCCGCATTTGGTGGAACTTCGTGTGCCCGTTGAGCGGGTGACTCCGCTGGATGCGCTCGACGCAGTGGTAGGAACGGCTCGGCGCGAACCACTCCACCCACTCCACGGGGATTGGATCGGTCTTCCGGCAGGACACACGGACACACTCGAGCCCGAGGCGGGTGATGCCCGGTGTGACCGTAACGACGGCCCCGTCCCAGCGCTTGAGCAGGCGGCGGATCTGTCCCTGCTCGAGGCCCAGGTCGGCCTGCAACGCAGACTCCAGGCGGTCGAGTCCTCTCCCAGGCTCGGGCGTGACGCTCACGTCTCCCGGTGCCACATGCTGCGCCACATAGCCCGGCATGAAGAAGCGTTCGCCACCGGCGCCGTCGAACCAGTAGAGCTCGCGCTTTGGGGTCGCACCGGGGCCCTCTGAGGTCACCTGGAAGCGGGTGTCATCGACTAGGTAGGCCCCGGGGGCGCAGCGGAACGAGGTCATAGTCATCAGGACGATCCGGCCGGCGATCTGGAATGCCTCATCCTGTGGGAACTCGTAGACCTGCACGGGGTCATCCGGCTTGGCCGGTGGCGGCAGCGGCGGGCCGGGTGGCAGGACCTGGACCTCAGTGATGTAGCCCTCGATGAGCCCGGGCAGCTTGGCGGCGTCGAGGATGACCTTTGCGAGCTCGGCGGGGCTGAGGGTCCCGGATTGTACCCAGCCTGGCGGCGCTCCGGCGACGAGCAGCGCAAGGACAAGAGCAGCGGTGAGTCGCGCCAACCAGGTGGTGCGCGCACACATGGCTACAGACCTCCTCTGCGGCGTTGCGGCATGGTGGCCGACGACGAACCCATTGACGATCGGCACGGCATTCCGGATGCCCTGCGAGGCGGAGGGGTTGGGTGAAGACGCTATAACTGCGGAATCCCGACATCAGCAATCCGGAGTCAGGAGTCGGGGAGGACCGGCAACGCCATGGCGCTGCTTGGGCCCAACGGGTATCGCCATCGGGTGCATGCGTGTAGAATGGGACCCCGTAAGCGCGATGGTGCAGGCTGCAGTAACTCCATGGATTCCCCACTCCGGAAGGTGGCACGCGCGCATGCTGTACCGTCCATTTGGCAAGACCGGCCTTGAGGTGTCGGCCCTCGGTTTCGGAGCGATGCGTCTGCCCGAGGATACCGACGAGGCCGTGGCCGTCCTCACCCGGGCTTTCGACCAGGGCGTGAACTTCCTGGACTCCGCCCGGGGCTACCCCAACAGCGAGGCCAAGTGCGGCAAGGCACTGAAGGGCCGACGCGAGCAGATCGTCGTCTCGACCAAAGTCCCGAGCTGGATCGAGCCCGTGGTTGAGGGCTGGCGGGAACGGTTCGAGGAATCGCTAACGGCTTTGGACACCAGCTACATTGACGTGCTGCAGATCCTCCACGACCTGAAATGGGAAGCATTCGAGAAGCACGTGGCACCAAAGGGCAAGGTCTTGGACCTGGTCACCCAGGCGCGAGACGAAGGGTTAGTGCGGTACTTCTCATTCTCTTCGCACGACACGCCCGAGAATGTCATGAAACTGATCGACACCGGTGTCTTCGACGCGATGATCGTGCAGTACAACCTGCTGGACCTGCAGTATGCCGACGCCATCGACCATGCCTGTGCGAGGGGCATGGGCGTTGTCGCCATGGGCCCCGTGGGGGGCGGCCGGCTGGCCGGGCTGTCGCCCGAGCTCGCCAGAATGGCGCTGAGCCCTTCGGCGAGCACTCCGGCCCTGGCGCTGCGGTTCGTGCTCTCGAATCCGGCGGTCTCGACGGCCATCTCGGGCATGAGCACCATCCAGATGGTCGACGAGAACGTGGCGACGGCATCGCGCGACGACATGCTGTCGGCTGATGAGCGCGAACAGGTGCGTGCGGCGCTGGAGGAGGCCGAACGGATCGCAAAGCTTTACTGCACCGGATGCCGCTACTGCATGCCGTGCCCGCATGGAGTGGACATTCCCGGCAACTTTAGTTTGATGAACTATTATCGTGTCTACGGGCTTACCGAGTATGCAAAGACCCACTACGCCCACAAGCCCACGCAGCGTGAGGCCGGCGATGAGCGGTGTCGCCTCCAGGCAAGCGCATGTGTGGAGTGCGGCGAGTGCGAACCCAAGTGCCCGCAGCACATCCCGATCATCGAGCAGCTCAAAGAGACGCATGCGGCCTTGGGGTAGGGCGCCAGGATCTGCGGCAAGGACATGGAGAGGAGCGGCGACCGATGAGGTAGCCGCTCCTCTGATTTCGACGACGCAGCAACGCTAGGCGAGCAGCACGCGATCGGCCTCGCGGATGAGGCGCCGGACCGGCAAGCGTTGCGGGCAGACGCGCTCACAGGTGCCGCAGTCCCCGCAGTGTGCGGCGGTGCGGACGGCGGGTAGTTGGGCGAACTGCTCGCGGCCGATCGCGGGCTTGCCCTGTTGGACGCAGTAGTACTCGTAGTTGCGCAGCAAGTCCTGGATGGCCACATTCTGCGGGCAGCTTCTGGTGCAGGCGCCGCAGAGGGTGCATCCGGCGGCCGAAGCGACGGTCACGGCACCGGCGCGAGCGATCTCGACCTCCTCAGCGACGGCACCGAGGAACGCCTCGGCCTCCTCGTTGGAGCTGAGGGTCTTCAGGACTGACGTCACGCCCGCGGCGAGCATGGCCCGGGTGACCTGCGCCGGCCCTTCGCCCCCCGCATTCTGCATACACTTCATTGTGAAGGTGCCGACCTTGCGATCCATCGCCTTCGAGAGCGTGGGCCGGAAGGCATCGAGGTTGCTCGGGTTGATGGTGGCCAGCACCGAGGTATACATCCCGCAGTCCACGGCCGATTCCATGCACTGCTGTGGATCCGAGTGGGATGTGAGGTTCAGGAACCGGGTCTTGCCCGCGTCGACGAGCTTCTGGAACTTGTCGGCGATGGCCGGGTCCCTGAGCTGTTCGGGGTTCAGGTCATGCACGCACAGGATGTCGACATGGTCGGTCTGGAGTGTCTCCAAGTCGGCATCGATGTTTGGGGAGTTGCTCTTGAGCATGACCCAGACCTTGTCGCGCTTGTCCTTGAGGAACTTGCCGAGCGATGCGATGGCCTGGCCGCCGTTGTAGCCGCGGTTGACGTGGACCGTGTTGACGCCCCGCTCGACGGCCAGATCGAGCACGGCGAGACGATCATCCTGGAGCTGGATGCAGCCGAAAGATAGGCAGCTTACTAACAGATTTGTGTCCCCTAGCATCCTGTAGGTCATGGACGTCTGCATGTTGCGCTTCTCGGGCTCCTGCTGGGCCGAAGCGCCTCTGAGCCCGAAACCAATGGCGGCTGCGAGGCCGGCTCCGGCGGCCGTCGTCCTGGCGAGGAAAGCTCTACGGGTGACACGCTGATGGTCCATGCATTCGTTCCCTTCACAGGGTCATGGGGTACTGCGGCACACAGCGTCACGTATTGGACATGCCGCGATGGCGTCCTCCTTGAGCACGCAGCATTGCCAACGGCGGCTCGGTTCCCGGGGACTCCGTCCGCGGGACGCCCCGGAACCGCCTCTGTGCACTGTGGCGGCCCGGAGACGCTACGCCGGGAGGTCGAGCTGCGACGGCGCAACTTCTGCGGCCGCACGGTGGAGCGCGGCCACTGCCGCGATCCGGTCCAGAATGGCGGGATGCTCTTTCGCCACGTCGTACCGCTCCCCGGGGTCGACATCGAGGTGGAACAAGAGCGGCGGATCATGCACCTCCCGGTCGTCGCGGTAGCCCGAGTGGGTCACGTAGTGGGCTTTCCAGCTGCCATGCCGGACGGCCCGGAGCTCGGATCCCGAGTAGTAGAACACGGTGTCGCGAGATCCAGGACGGAATGCCGTCAGCACCGGGACGAGGCTGACACCGTCCATAACCCGATCGGATGGCACGGGGACCCCGGCCAACTCCGCGCATGTGGGGAACACGTCGAGTGTGGTACCGAGATCCATGGCGACGCGGCCCGGGGGTATTGTGCCGGGCCATACGGCGAGCGTGGGCTCGCGCAGACCCCCCTCCCAGGTGCTGCCCTTGCCACCGCGCAGCAGACCCGCGCAGCCACCTTGCTGATTCTGGGTCAGCCAGGGGCCGTTGTCGCTGGTGAAGAGGACCAGCGTGTCGCGATGGAGTCCCAGGCGGGTCAGTGTGGCACGGATCTGGCCCACACTCCAATCCAGTTCCCGCACCACGTCGCCATAGAGACCGCGGAGACTCGTCCCGGCGAACTCGGTGGACCGGTGCAGGGGGACGTGCGGGAACGTGTGGGCGAAGTAGAGGAAGAATGGCCTCCGCCGGGACCGCTCGATGAACTGCACGGCGCGTTCGGTGTAGCGCCGGGTGAGCGTGGTCTGCACGGCGGGCTCCTCGATGGGCGATTCGCCATCCAGCAGAGGACAGGGCTTCATATCGTTGCTATAAGGGATCCCGAAATACTCGTCGAAGCCGTGCCGGGTGGGCAGGTACTGCGGGCGGTGCCCCAGGTGCCACTTGCCCACGCACGCGGTGGCGTAGCCCGCCGCGCGGAGCGCGTCGGCGATGGTGACTTCGCTGTCGGGCAGGCCGCCGACCGAGTCCGGGAACAGCACGCCACGGCGGTCGCCATACATGCCGCTGCGGATGGGCAGACGGCCGGTCAACAAGGCGGCGCGGCTCGGCGTGCACACCGGTGCGGCGGAGTAGAACTGAGTGAGCTTCATCCCCTCTGCGGCCATTCGGTCCAGGTGGGGCGTGTGCAGGGTCGGATGGCCGAAGCACGAGAGGTCGCCATAGCCCAGATCGTCCGCGAGGATGAGGATGATGTTGGGCCGGCGCCGCGCCCGTGCGGAGTCCGCCCGAGCCAGGTGCGTGAAGCTTACCGACGCGGCGGCCAAGCTCTTCGCGGCGGTGCCGAGGAACGTGCGGCGATCCATGGGAGCCTCCGATCGGCGCGGCGTGCGCGGTTGCTTAGCGTGGCCCCTTTCGTCGGCGCGAACGGATGTCCTGTGGCGCTTCGGGCCGGCCTTCGCCTGAGAAGGCACCAGCCGGCGATCACGAGAACTGGCAGGACCAACCCGGGGCTCGAGAGCCGCCCGGGGAGCGGGAGGTAAAGCGATGTGGTTCCTGGTGCTGGCACCGAGTCTGGTGTTACCGGCGGGCGAATGGCCCCAGGCCGGCGACCCCATGGTCGTGACGTGCGGAAATGATGTGGGCTGGCAGGTGGTGAGCCCAGAGGCTGCCCGTGCGTCATTCCTCGAGCGGGGGGAGCTGCGACGTGACACCGGGGCCGTTGAGGAACACTGGGCCCGGTACGGTCACCTGTACGGTGAGCATGGTGTAACCGCATTTGAGCCCTACGTGAAGTGGATGCTCATGGAGCCCAGGGAGGGCGAGTTTGACCCGAGCTTCTACGATGCGGAGCTCGCGGCGTTCAAGGCGCACGGCCTGAAGTGGGTGCCCTTCCTGGTCGCCGGACCGGCCTACGCAACACCCCCGTGGCTGAAGGAGTCCGACCGATCGGTGTTCGCGGTGGACATCGCGACGGGTCATGTGTCCCGCGACCAGTCGATCTGGAACCCGCACCTGCGTCCGCTGGTCCGGGCGTGGCTCGAGCGCTTCTTTGCTCACTACGTTCACGATGACATGCAGGCTGTACTGCTGGGCATCAGCGGAGTCTTTGGGGAATCGATCTTCACGGCTGGTGGGAACGCGTGGACTCAGATCTGGGATGGCGAGTATCCCCAGCACTTCGGTTGGTGGTGCGGGGATGAGTATGCACGGGCGAGCTTCCGCGCGGCGATGAGTGCGAAGTATGCGACGATCGCTGACCTGAATGCTGCCTGGCAGACGGATCTGGCCGGCTTCGACGAAGTCGAGCCTTTCGTGCCCGATGTCAACCGGTCGGACCGCGCGCGACTGGACATGATCCGCTGGTACATGCAGTCGATGACGGACTATGCCGAGTGGTGGGTGTCAACGACACGCGAACTAGCTCCCACGGTCCCCGTGCTGCTCTGCACGGGCGGCGGGGCCGAGCCCCAGCTGGGCGCGGACATGTCGGCCCAGACCAAGATGGTCGCGCGCTACGGGGCCGGGATGCGGATCACGAACGAGGCCTCGGACTATGCGGCGAACTTCCACATCACGCGGCACATCAGCAGTGCCGCGCGTCTCTACGGCACGTACTTCGGCTATGAGCCGGCTGGCGAGGTGTCGGAGGACGGCATTGTGGCGCGGATTTACAACGCCGTGGCCGCCGGCGCCTGGGAGTTGTTCCACTATGACAACCCGCCGGACGGCGCCCGGGGCCAACGGTACCGCGCAAACCTGGATCTCCTGGCGAGGATGCGGGAGCCCGTCGTCGAGGCGGGGCTGTTGTGGCCGCGGACGTCGATGGACTTGGGCCTTGCGGGTGGCCTCGGCCGGGCAGGGACTGTCGTACGGGATCTGTGCGACATCGACTACGTTGACGAGTTGATGGTCGCCGACGGCGCGCTGAAGCCGCTGAAGCTGCTTGTCTGGGGGGCCGGGCCGGTGGTGGAGGCCGACACGGCGGCGGCCATCGAGGCGGCGGTTCGCGACGACGGCCTGGCGGTGGTGGTCCCGCGGGGCTGGCAGCCTCGCGACCCTGAGGGCAACCCGGTGTTCCCGGCCGGGCACACGACCCCGGCCCATGGGTATGCGGAGTACTCGGTGCCGGAGCTACCCGATGGGCCCAGCGAGTCCTCTGCATGGCGTGAGGGCGTATTCCACGGCCCTGAGCCCGACTCGGTGTGGGGTACCGGCGGGTCGGTCTGCTGGACCGGCGGAGACGTAACTCTCCATGTGCCTGTGCCCGCGACCGAGTGCCGCATCACGCTCCCATACTGGGTGGGGCAGGTGCCTGGAGTCGTGCGTGTCTTCGTGGATGGTGAGCTCCACAGTGAGGTGCCGCCGAACCGGCGGGGAACCCTGGAGATCCACCTACCCGAGGCGACGGCCGAGCGTTGGGTGGCCGTCCGTCTGCGGAGTGGAACGTGGGTGCCGCAGGAAGCGGGGGGAGGCCCGGACACGCGCCACTTGGCAGTGATGCTGCGCGATGTGGCCGTCGAACCGGTGGGTGAGCGACCCGAAGATGAGGAAGTCGCCACGGTTCACCGCGTGGGCAGAGGGACAGTGCTCGAGGCAGTCCGTGCGGCGAGTGAGGGCATTGCGCTGGTAGTGGAGGCCCTCCTTCGAGACCCCGAGGCATTCGGCGTGGCTCCTCTCACCGAAGAGGCCCGGGCAGACGGGAAGCGCGACGGGCTCTACCTGGCCGTCACCACGACCGATGTGCTCCTGTACAACCACACGAGCGAGGCGCGGGCGATCGAGCTCGGCGGTCGAGCCGTCGAGGTGCCGGGGCACGCCATCGTGAGTGTGCCGAGAAGCTCGATGGCAGATGGCAGATGAGAGATAACAGATGGTCGGTGCCGGACGAGGCCGCCGGCCACGCAGTGGGCTCAGTCAGAACTCGAGGTGGGCGCCGTGGGTGCGGAGCCACCGCTTGGCGGCGTCGTAGTCGGGCACCAGCTGGCCCACCAGACTCCAGAACCGTCGGGAGTGGCTACGCTCACGAATGTGGGCAAGCTCGTGAGCAACCACGTATCGGAGTACCTCCGGCGGGGCCATGATCAGGCGCCAGCTGAAGGAGAGCTCCCCACGGCTGGAGCAGCTGCCCCAGCGGGTTCGCTGATCGCGGATGCACAGACGGTCGAAGCGGAACTGACGGTCGGGGTCGAGATCGAGGATCGCCGCGTGGATTGCGGATCGTGCATGGCCTTGGAGCCATTCGAGGAGCAGTTCCTCGAGCCGCGCCGTGTCCGTGCGGGCAAGAGCGACGTGAATGGCGTCATCGGACCGAGTGATGACGGTGGGGCCCAGACCGCCCGGCCGGGGGTGCACCTGGATGGTGAGGGGCCGGCCTCCGAACATGACCTGCCCGCCATCACACAGCGCAATCCGCGGACGTGCGGCCTCCACGGCCTCGACGCGCCGGACGTGCTTGAGAATCCAGTCCTTCTCGCCGGCGAGAATCTCGGGCACTCGCTGGGCGTTGAACGCCACGGGCACCACGACCACCAGACCGGTGGCGGGCCCCACCTTGAGGCGGACGCGCGACGATCGGTGGCTCCGCACGATGCGGTACTCGACGTCGCGATCACCCAGCCGGATAACGGCGGACTCCTCCACACAACCACCTCGTTGGTGCTTCGTCAGCGTGACAACAGCGGGAAGCAGGACGGCACCCATGGCGGGCGACTCGACGCGACGGGCCGCACAGCCCCTTGCCGCGCCATCACGGGGCCGGCACGGCATCGACCTCCACGTTGTCGATATAGGACGTGGTGTCGGCATCTGCGGTGCTGACGAACCCGACCCACCGCAGCGCATGGAAGTCGGCGCCTGGGACCGGCAGATCGGTGAACCGGCGCGGCCCATCATCGCCGGGCACGGTTACGGTGAGCACAAAGGGAGACGGCGGATCGTTGCCCAGGGCGCACTCGATGTCGAAGTGGACCCACTGGCCGAGAGGGATTGCGGTGAGCACCGTCCCGCCAGCGGAGACCTGGCCTGCCGAGTTGACGGCCACGCTCGGTCCGACGCACCCGGGATAGGCCGTGTCGTCACGCCACTCGGTGAACAGCTCACCGCCGGCCCCCAGCCACAGGTCGAAGCTCTGACGGGCCATACCCTCCGTGAGGTCCAGCTGGTAGTAGAAGTGGGGCTCCCAACGGAGCTCGAGACCAGCGGCGTCGCGGATGGCCAGGCTCTGGTCGCCGCTGGCGGCCACCTCGGCGGCGATACGGATCGAGGCACCGTGGCGCTCCCCTGAGACGGTGGCTCTCGAGGGGCGCGAGCCAGGCGGGCGGGTTTCGAAGCCGTCGCCAATGGACTGCGGCCGCGCCCGTCCGCCGATGCGAGAGAGCTCGACAGGCTCGTGGGGTGTCAACGAGGGCTGACGGACCCACTCGGGATCGCCATAGAGGCCGACGCTCGAGACGTCAATCGACTCGATGCCCAACGCGATAGCGGGCGAGGTCGGGGCGAGCCGGAAGTCGTACGCGGCCACATCGAGGAACTCCGGGTCGGCGATCTGTGACCTCGCATCCAGCCCCAGCGCTTGCCAGTCAGCGAAATCGCGGCCGAGGAACTTCAGCGGCCGGGCGCCGGTCCGGAAGTAGACATTCTCATCCCACACACCCAGTGACTCGCCTGCCGCGATCCGATCCCGAAGCCAGTGCTCGGCGAACGGCACCAGCAGCTCGCCCTGGCTCAGGTACACGATGTTCCGGCGGAAGTCGCACGGCCGTGGCTCGAAGCAGGGCCATAGGGCCTCGGCGGCCGAGAACGCGAACACGTTGTTGTCGATGACGTTGTCGTGGCCGCCGTTGTTGTACATGACTCCGCCCGAGTATGTGTTGTAGACAACATTGTGCGACACCGTGTAGCCGGCAGTGGTGGCGTCCAGGTAGATGCCCCATCCTAGATTGCTGTAGGGCCACACATCGTGGAGGAGATTGCCGCGTATCACACTGCCGGGCGACACGCCGAGCGTGTAGATTGCTCCCCCATCGTTGAGCATACTCCCCATCACATGGTGCACGTGGTTGAACTCGATGGTGTTGGCGCGCGTGCGGTTGGGCTCATCACCCCAGTTCCAGCCGATGGACATGCCGGAGTAGTTGAGGTCGTGGACATCATTGTGCGAGATGAGGTTATGGCTGCTCTGTGCGACCCAGATGCCCACGCCCGCGGCGTAGACATGGCCGCCGTCGTGGATGTGATTGTTCTCGACAGTGTTGGCGCGCGATTCGGCGGCATCGGCGGCCGCCGGAAGGGCCTCGCCGATCCGGATCCCGCCGGCCCCGAGGTCGTGGAAGCTGCCGCGTGTGATCGTGTTGCCGTGGCACCCTCGGCGGAGCCAGAGGCCGTATCCGCCCACGTGGGCGACCTCGCAGCCATCGAAGCGGCAGTTGGCGGCGCCGTCGAGCATCACCGCCGCAGGCACGGAGAACGCTGCCTGGGCGTCGCTGTGGCCCCCGGGCGGGAGGGTCCAGTCCTGGTGCGCGAAGCAAAGGCCATCGAACCGGACTCCGTGGACCACGAGCCCGAGCTCCGCGTCGCCGGTCAGGGCCACGAGCAGCGGCAAGCGCGCTGCGATCACCTCGGCAGCCGAAAGGTCCTGATCATGTTCCGGCAGTATGCGCAGTCGGCCGGTGCGGCGGTCGAGGTGCCACTCGCCGGGCGTGTCGAGCGCCTCGGCGATGTTCTCCACGTAGAAGCGCTGCTCGGGGCCGAAGTAGCCGAAGTGCCAATGGGCCGGTCCGGTGAACCGAACCACCTGGGCGTCCTCATCGAGGGAGGCAATATGGTGGCGCGAGGTCTCCCAGGAGTGGAAGACAACGACTTCGGCATCCTCGAGGTCAACCCAGGGCCGGATGTCGCCGGGCTCGAAGCGGAAGGCCGTGCGGCTCTCATCGGGCTCCTGACCGGGCGGCTCAGGGGGTGGAAACGTGTCACGCACGAAGTAGAACCCCTCGTTGGGTGACTTGGCCCGTGTGGCACGACGGCCGTCCACGAAGAGCTGCCGGGGGTACCAGCTGCCGTCGGCGACGCCGGGTAGCGTGGTTGCCCAGGTGCCATCAGCTTCGCGGGTGAGACCGCCGACCAATGTTCCACCACTGAGAACTGGGTGCTCCCCGGGGTAGGCGACATAGTCGACATGAGAGTCGCGCGGTTCGAGAACAAGGGGCTCGGTCAGCCAGTATGTGCCGCCGCGCAGCACAACGCGAGCGCGGGCACCGGCTGCGAGCCGGCCATCTTCGCGCATGGCGCGGATGGTATCACGCGCAGCATGCACGGTGGCCAAAGGCCCGTCAGTGCCCGCGCCATCGGGCTGGGGCAACGCACCCGACCAGGCATCTTGCCCATCGGGCGAGACGTAGAGGGTCGGCGGATCGCCAGGTGTCTGAGCCATCGACGGCAGACACGGGGCCAGTACACACTGCGCGCACGCGAGCAGAAGCCGCCGGGCATGGGCAGAGCGGGCACGCATTTCGTTCCCCCCAGCGAAACGCAGAGTGCGGGGTAGTTCCAAGCGGGGACACCGAGTGCCTGCCCCGGGCATTCGCTCGGGTGGTCACGGCACCGATGGCGGTGTCGAGCGTCCTAGAGATGGATGCGCGAACAGGGAGGTGTCGGCCCAGTGCTGGTGGTGGTGAAGCCGACGAATGCCTGCAACGGTACGTGCCGGTACTGCTCGGCGGATTCGGGCAAGACCTCATCGCCCATGCGTGTTGACCAACTCCCTGCGCTCTTTGGCGCCTTCGCCGAGTGGCTGTGTGCCGCGCGGGGCGATGGGCTGAACTTCCTCTGGCACGGCGGCGAGCCCATGCTCATGGGCCCAGCGTTCTACTGGCATGTGCTCGAGGCGCAGCGCGAGGCGTTCGGCGCCAACGCGAACCGGGTCACGAACTCGATCCAGACGAACCTGTCGCTGCTGACGCCGGAGTGGATCCCTCTGCTCCGCGAGCTGCTCGGGCGGTCGCGCGTGGGCACGTCGTTCGACCCGGTTCCAGGCTGGCGCGGGCTGAGGGACGGCGTGGATTACGACGAGCGCTGGCTCGAGGCGACCGAGCTCCTGCGGCGGTCGGGCATCCGGTACGGCGTGGTCTACGTGGTCCACCGGGAGAGCCTGGGCCACGCCGCGAGGATCTATCGATACTTCCGCAACTGGGATCCCGGGGCATCGACGCGCTTCAACCCACTCTACGCTCAGGGGAGGGCGGCGGCCCCGGCTGACGGCGCGTTGGGGCTCACGGCGGACGAGTACGGCGAGTTTCTGGTGGAACTCCTGGATGCATGGCGGGAAGATGGATGCCGCGCGCGGGTGGCGCCGCTCGCCGAGTGGTGGGAAGCCTGGCGCGGGCAGCGGTCGCGGCTGTGTTGCGACTGCAGCGGGCGATGCTCGGACAGCCATCTGGGCGTCACTCCGGATGGGTCGGTCTACGGCTGCGGTCGGTGCATCGACAGCGGGGTAGGGCGGTTTGGCAACCTGTTTGAAGAGCCGCTGGGTAGCATCCTGGCGAGCCGTGCGCGAAGCATGATGGTCGGACGGGCTGAGGGACTTCTGCACGGCCCGTGTCAGGACTGCGAGTGGTGGGCGCTCTGCGGGGGGGGCTGCCCCAACGACGGACTGATCGCCTATGGAGACCTAACACGAGAGACCGGTTTCTGCGCGGCGAGGAAGCGCCTGTTCGGGCGGCTGCGCGAGCTGCTCGGGCCGCCGGCACTGGTCGCACCGAGCGGCGAGTCGTCGTGCGAGGAGGCGGCCGAGTGAGCGAGGGGCGCGCCACAGCGTTAGTGGACTTGCCGGGCGAGTGGTTCGGACTGCCGGAAGGTAGCCGCGCTGTGCTGGAGATGGCCGAGACGGAGCTTGCCGCGGCGGACTGGCTGTCATCGCTGGAGGTCGGTCGCGCGGTGCGGGTCAGCCTTCCCGAGGACGCACCATGGGGACCCGCGTTGCGGGAATACCCGGGCGACCTGTCGATCCGGGCGCTCACCGGTCCACCGGCCGCGCTCCCCACTGCCGTGCTGGCGCGGGGGGAGTGCGCATCGGCCGAGATCCCGCCGGGCCAAAGTGCGCTCGAGCGTCTCCGGGCTTGCGGTGAGGCGGGTGTTCCGGCCCGGCTCGCGGACCTAGACCTGTGGCCGGGACCCGACCTGGCGGCGGCACTGGACTTCTACATCACCTGCCCGACTCTCGAGTCGCCCGTGGAACCGTGGCACTCGCTGGCGCAGGCGGTGTCCGGCGGCTGGCCATGTGACCTATGGCACGCCGAGGAGGCCGTGGTGGGAAGGAATATCTATATCTCCGTTCAGGGTTTGGCGACACTGTCGGCCCGTTTCGACCGCCGCGAGCGGTGGTTCGGCGCTGGTGGTGAGGGCTTGGAAGGCTGGCGCGGCTCGGCACTGTGGCGCGAGCTCGAAGGCTACCGGCGTGCGCTGTTCCGAACGCGCGCAGAGTGCGCCTTCTGTGCGGCGTTCCCTTGGTGTGGCGGCTTCTGGGTTGCACCCGGCCTTGAGGACCACGAGCGCTGCGAGGTGTGGCGGGGCCTGATGGCCCATCTGGCGAAGATGGCGCGCGAGGCCGGAGCGTCGGCCACCAGCAGTACAAACCCCATGGGAACGCCATGCGGCCGCGGCACGTCGTAGGCGTGGAGGGGAATCCGCTCCGAGGGCATATCGACTGCGAGTTGGGAGAGCGCACGCGGTGGAGGGAGTGGGCAGCGATGGCAGACGAGCGCGAACCAGCCCGATCGGTTGAGGGGGCACGAGATCCGGAGATGGCTGGGCTGAGCCCCATTTGCCGACGGGCGTTCCTTGGCCGGATCGCCAAAGCAGCTATCGGCACCGGCGTGGTCGCTGGGGCGGCAACCCTGTCGGGTTGTCTGGGGCTGTATGGCTATGTCGACTTTGGTTACGGCGACTATGGTGACCATGGCGGCTATGGGGACTACTACAACTACGGTGACTACGGCAACTACGCGAACTATGGCGACTACGCCAACTACGCGGACTACGCGAACTACTACTGAGGCCGGAGTGCCCGGGGGCAGGACATGTCCTGAGGTCCTCGACGACTTCCGCGGATGCACTCTGCATAGCGGAATCGGGAACCATCGGCGACATTCCTGTGTAGAATTGGTGGAGTTACGGAGGGGTTCGTCGGCAGATCCCGACGCCGCGGACTGTGCTGGCTGCCCCGGGAGAGGATGAACGGCGATGGCCGAGGCGAGGCCTGGAGTCGCGGCGCCACAAGAGGGGCTCCCCCAACCAGCGGAGGCGCTCAGCCCGATCTGTAGACGGGCATTCCTGAGCCACGCGGCAAGGGCGGCGCTGGGGGCCGGACTGGTCGCCGGTGCCGGCGTGCTGTCCGGATGCCTGGGGGGCTACTACGCGGACTACCCGAACTATGCCAACTACCCCGACTACGCCAACTACGCGGATTACGCCAACTACTAGCTCATCCGCATCACAGCACCGTTACCTCCAGGCCCTCCGGGTCCAAGATGACGTTGAGGCTGGCGCGGCAGTTGGCCGGGTTGCGGACATAGTCGAGGTATGGCTGCACAGGATCGCCGCCGTTGACGCTGTTGTGCGCGAGCACCAGTGAACCGGCCGGCATCTTGCTGAGCGCAGCCAGCAGGATCTCGAGATAGATGCCCTTCCCTTGACCCCTGTGCCCATCGGCGTCGAGGTAGAGCAGGTCGATGGGCTCCTCGAGCTTCGCGACCACGTCCAGCGCGTCGGCGGCGAGCACTCTGGCGATGCCGGTGGGGTCGATCCGGCGGACGTTGCGCTCGGCGCGCGCGGCCTCATCCGGCTTGATCTCGACACCGATGAGCGCATGGGCCTGGTAGCACGCTCCCGGCCCAACGCCGGCCCCGGCATTGGAGATGAACGTGTTCCCGCAGAACACCCCGGCAGCGACCATCACGCGGGGTTGGCTGATGGCGTTGAGGGCATAGAGCAGGCGCTGCATCCGGGGCGAGATGGCCGTCCAAGGTATTTCGAACTCACGCGCCACGGCTTCGCGATGAGCCAGGAACCGGGCAGTGTCATACTCCGTGTGTGGGATGGCACCGGCGGCCCGCAGCGCCTCGAGCGCGTCGCCAACCACGGCGACCTCACGTTCCAGCGGCTCCACAACCCTGTGCGGATCGCCGTAGTCCATGCGGTACTGGTCCCAGTCAGCCGTGCGGAACTCGCCTGCCACACCCACACACCCCGACTCTCGCGCCTCGTGCGCCATCAGTCGACGAACTCGCCGAATGCTGACGTCTCGCAGGAATGGCGTCAAGCGCAGGTCGAACGGCAGCGGTACCGGAGGAACTCAGAAACCAGAAGCTAGAAGAGGAGGTCCGGGTTACCGCACTGAACCCCGAGATCGAGTTGCTGCCTGGCCGAGCCCCCTCCGCCGTGTTGCCATCGTTGGCCACCGTAGGCATCCCCTACCGTACGGGGCTCGGGCAGAAGGTACTTGGCAGGTGATGGCCGAACGCGACGTGGGGGTGGTCGTATGGATCACGCGCTTCGTTGGGCGGGGTTACTGGCTCTGATGGGTGTCGGTTGTGGCTGGGCCTCTCCCGGGCAGACGGTACCTCGGTACTCGGCCGGGCCGGCCGGATGCTTTGCGGCCCACGGCTCGGGATGGGGCGCCGAGCGGCTTGCCGCGGACCTGGGCACGCTGTTCCCCGGGGGGGCTGAGTGTCGGCATGCGGAGGCAGGTGAGGTACTGAGACGATGCGAGGCGGCCGGCGTAACCGTCACCAGCGTGTCGTGCATTGTGTCGTCGTGCGAGGCGGACGTCACGGGCGATGGGGCGCGCGACACCATCATGGTCGCAGCGCCCTCGCCGGTGACGACGGCGGACGAGGGGCCTGCGGGCTTCGTCGAGCCGTCCGCCTGGATCGTCAGCTCTGCCGAGGCGGGGGCACGGCCGGCGGCATTGGGCCCCATCCGGCTGTTCACGCCCGACACTGGCACGGAGAGCTGGGCATGGCTGGCGGATGAGCCGGAGACCGTCTTTCAAGGACTCCTCCTCGCCGCGGCCGACGTGGACGGCGATGGGCGGAGGGAGATCGTGGCGCGAGCCACCATGGTCGGGGCCAGTTGGCTGCCCACGTGGGCCGAGGTGATCGAGATCGAGGGCGGTGTCCCGCGCTCGGCGGGGGTGGTGTTTGGGGAGAGCGACGTGTGGCTTCGGGATCTGGACGGCAACGGGACTGTTGAGTTCCTGTGCGACCAGGCTATCGGTGAGTTTGCACACTACCAGCAGCCCCGGTGGGTCGAGATCAGTAGCGTGGTGGGGGGGCGGATGGTGAACGTCAGTGAGAGGTTCCCCGAGAAGGCCGGTGTGCCACTGGTGGAGCTCCTGGACGCGTGCCGGCACAACGGGGCAGACCCGCGGACGCTTCCCGAGATGTCCTACTACATTGCGCGGCGGTACGACCTCAACCAGCGCAGGAGGCAGGCGTGCCAATGGTACGGGTGGGCGGCGGAGGCGAACCGCGAGCAAATGGCCCAGATCAGCGCGGAGGCGGGCCCGGATGGCCACGAAGCCCAGGCTTCGGCCAGAGTGGCCGAGCGGATTGCGGCCATCGAGGCGCGGTTGGCGGAGCTGGGAGGCTAGGAGGCGGTGCTCCCGGTGCCCGTCGAGACGCGCCCAGATGGGCGCTTCTCAGGGTGATCGGGGTTCGGGCTGGACGCACCGCAACGGGTTCCCCCAGGGCGAGCGCAGGAGGCAGCATCCCTACGCCCACCGTGCCAAGCCCGCAGACGCCATCGCCTACCGCGCGAACCCCGCGTTGGCCCAGTCGGCATGGTCGCAGTTCATACCGTCGCCCGCATCGGTGACGACGAGGCGAAGCTGCTTCCGCCCGGGCGGGATGGGCACGTTGAGGTGCCACACGTCTCCGAGGCGGAGCACAGGCGTCGCGGCGAGCAGGTCGCCGTCGGCGAACGCCTGGAATACCACGGAGGCCATCGTGTAGGCGCGCATCTCGTCATCCACGCCGACGGTGGCGACGAAGGCCCTTGCGGTCGCCGGGAGGTCGTAGACGATCTCGCTCGGGGCGTGGGTGCCGACGCCGTGCGCAAACAACTTCCCGGCGATGCTGAGCGGGTTCCCCTGGATCGACGCGTCGATGCGGATGCTGCCACCCCACCCAAGGCTGCTGCGGATCGGCGCGAGAGCGGCCAGGGGAACATCCGGTTCTGGCGGCTCCGGCGGGCACTTGCGGAACGCTGCGACCGCGACCGCGCCAGGATCGGCGCCGGACACGAAGAGCCGGGCGCGGACCTCCGCATCGCCGTCCACCACGATGGGCCCCGAGTACACCGGAGAGGCCGGGGTCGGGTCGGTGGCGTCGAGCGTGTAGCGAATCGCGGCGCCGGGGATGGCCGGCTCGGAGCCGATGCTGACCCGCAGCTGCCCCTCGAACACACGAGTCGCCGGCGAGATGGCTGGGGCCGGTGGTGGCACCTTCACGCACTCCACGGCGACCTCGTCGCCAACAGCCTGGGCGCCCCGGAAAGCGCGAGCACGCACCGTCGTCGTTGCCTGAACGGCCAGAGGGCCACCGTAGACCCGCGACCGGGCGTCTGGGTGGGAGCCGTCGAGCGTGTAGCGAAGAGTCGCACCGGCGATGCCGGTACCCATGGCGACCGATGTCTGTGTGATGAAGACACGGGGCCGTGGCGTGACCCAGGTGTGGCGTAGCCGGAGGAGACCGCAGCCGCGAACCAGGGGCACATCCACCGCGAGCGTGTCACCGCGGCGGGTGACGGCGACCTGCACGGGTGCCGTCCTGCCGGGGACGAGAACGTCGATGCTCGCCGCCGACCACGGGCCGGGCCAGGTCAGGTTCCGCAGACGGACTCTTGCAGACGTCGCGGTACCACCGAAGGTGACGGGCGCGGCGTAGCCGCCGGCGATCGCGAAGACGTTCGCCTTCGCCACAGCGCCTTCCACCTCGATGGCGTGAGTGGCCGTGACCCACCTACGGCCCCGCAGCGCATCGAACAGTGGGCCATAGTCGAGGTAGTACGGGTCAGTGAACGGATCAGGCCGGATCGTGTGGTCATTGCCCGGCAGCGGGGCCGTGGGGTGGACGCCCATGTGCAGGTGCCGCTGGAACACAGCATCGGGGTCGGGCTGCAAAGAGGCGGTGGAGGCGGTCCAGCCCATCACAGGCTTCCGGAAGCCAAGTAGGCCACAGGCGTTGAGGCTGTGTGGCATGTCGCCGAACTCATCATAGATGCCGTCCACATGGCGCATGAGGTCGAGCCGGCGCGTGTGCGGGTTCACGAAGATGACCTTGCCGGCCGCGTGCATCATGGGTCCAAGCCTGGCCATCAGCTCGGCCCAACTGGCGAACAGCGATCGTGCAGGCCCCCCGTCGACCCAGGTCACGCCGTCGTCGAAGCGCGGGTTGTACCGGGCGAGCCAATCCAGGCGGTCGATACAGATGCCATCGCTATGGGGGATCTGTCGGATGTGGCGATCCGCCTGGGCCAGCAGGAAGTCGCGATAGGCCGGGTCGCCGGGGTCCATGGCGATGCCGGCTTCCCAGGTGAATATGGGTTTACCTTCGGGGCCCGGCAGGATGGCATCGCGCAGCGGGCCGTGGTAGAGGAAGTCGTTGGCGTCGCGCCACAGGTCAGCGTCGGTACCGGCTTTGCGGGGTGGGGGCGGATCGACAACACGCGTGCCGAACTCGGTGACGTTGAAGTAGTTGAGCACGCGGAAGCCTTGCTGGCGCATCCGGCGTGAGTAGTCCCGAAGGCTGGCGACCGAGGTAGCCCTGCCCAGGAATGAGGTCCACTCCACCCAGGCGGGCACGGGGGCGAGGAACATGCCCATGTAGGGGAAGTCGAAGCTCGCCTTCCAGTTGACACCAAAGCCCATGGCGGCCAGACGCGCGGCGTCGAGGTCGCCTTCCTCCGACGAGTAGGCCCCAAGGCCCGCCACATCGTGAGCGCGGGGGTTCGGCGGGTCCACGAAAGCGGGATAGCGCCGGGCGAGCCAGCCCAGAGCCGGCCGCCAATCATCCTCGTGCACGACGAGGTCGATCGAGAGGCGTACCGGCGCGGCGGCCGAGATGCGGTGATCCAGATGGCAGAACGTCACCTCGCCCTGTCTTGAAATGGCAATCGTCATGCGGCGGAGGGTGTCTTCAGGCGACTGGACGATGCTGAGCCCGCGACCGGCAGCGGGGTCCAGCAGCGTGACAAGCGGGAGCGAGACGACGGTGGGGTCGGTGAAAGCCGTGCCGCCGTACACGAATGTCTGATCGGCCAGAGGCTGCGGCACCAGCGGGTCCGCCCACCCGGGACCGCCACCGGGACGCGGATCGCCCCACGCCGCCCAGAAGCGCGCGCCGGGCGCTGCATCCCAGCGGACGCGCGTCTCGATCGGAGCCGACCACGGCTCGCCGTGTCCCTCGACGCGAATGTCCCACCGGACGCTGGCATGCGTGGGTGAGAATCGCTCGACGACGGTACAGCTGTGGCCTTCCGGGCTGAGGTACACCTGGCGAGACTCCGACCCGCCGCCGGGAAGCCGGTGAGTCAGGGGTGGGCCCACGGGGCCGCAGCCGCCGATGGCGGACGACGGGTGTACGCATCGGGCGAAGGGGTCAGGAGCCTTCCCGGTGCGCGCGCGGACGTCGAACGGGCCCTTGACGCCTTCTTCGCCGGCCGCGTGCGCACCGAGAGGCGCGACCAGGACGGTGACGACGAGCAGCGCCAGGTGGCGGTACGCGGGCATGGGGCTCCTCCTCCGTGAGCGCGAGTGTCGCGGGACTTCCGGCGCGCACGGGCTCACTCCTCCGGCGGACGAGGGAGAAGGGTGGCGCGGGTGCGCCCTCGTATATGGCACTCCGCGGTCGCTCCGTGGGCCGCTCCGACCCGATAGTGGACCGAGGTATCTATGACAGAACGACATTCCCTGATCATCGCGCGGGAGCTGGGTGTGGCTCCTCACCAGGTTTCGTCGACAGCGGCGCTGTTGTCGGAAGGCGCCACCGTTCCATTCATTGCCCGCTACCGCAAGGAGGTGACTGGAGCCCTGGACGAGGTGGCGATCGCGGCCATCCGCGATCGGCTCGGTCAGCTCGAGGAACTCGACAAGCGGCGCGCGGCCATTATCAAGTCGCTGGACGAACGCGGACTGCTGACCAGCGAGCTTCGCGCGCAGGTCGATGCCGCCCCCTCCATGGCCGTTCTCGAGGACATCTACCTGCCCTACCGGCCCAAGCGGCGCACGCGGGCCACCGTGGCGCGCGAGAGGGGACTTGAGCCCCTGGCGCTGGCGCTATTGGAGCAGACGGAGGCCATGGACCCGCTGAGAGAGGCCGCGACCTTCATCGATGAAGACAAGGGTGTGGCGTCGGCGGAGGAGGCATTGGCCGGCGCCCGGGACATCATCGCGGAGCGGGTCAGTGAGGATCAACAGGCTCGGAGCAACATGCGGCGGCTCTACGCAACCCAGTCGAACATCAGCTCCCGCGTGGCCAGGGACCGGGCCGATGAGGGGGCCAAGTACCGCGACTACTTCGAGTGGACCGAACCGATCGCCAACGCGCCATCGCATCGGATCCTGGCCATGATGCGCGGCGAGAACGAGGGCTTCCTGCGGTTGACGGTGGCCCCGCCCGAGGACGCGGCGATACGCCAGTTGAGGGCCCAGTTCGTGACGGGCCAGAACCCCGCGTCCGAACAGGTGGCTCTGGCCGTCGAGGACGGCTACAAGCGCCTGTTGGCACCGTCGATGGAGACCGAGATCCGCGGCGAACTCAAGCGGCGTGCCGATGAGCAGGCCATCCGTGTGTTCGCGTCCAACGTCCGCGAGCTGCTCCTGACAGCGCCGCTGGGACAGAAGCGGGTGGTCGCCATCGATCCAGGCCTACGGACGGGCTGCAAGTTGGTGTGCCTTGATGAGCAGGGCAAGCTCGTGCACCACGATGTGTTCTACATCCACGACAGCGGCCCGCAGGCTGCCAAGGCGGGGCCGAAGCTCCGTGACATCGTGGAGCGCTTCAGACCCGCTGCCATCGCCATCGGCAACGGGACGGCGAGCCGCGAGACCGAAGCCTTCGTTCGCGGACTGGGCCTACCGGACAGCGTGGCCGTCGTGGTGGTGAACGAATCGGGCGCGTCGGTGTACTCGGCTTCGGAGGTCGCACGCGAGGAGTTCCCCGACCAGGATGTGACGGTCCGCGGGGCCGTGTCCATCGGCCGTCGGCTGATGGATCCCCTGGCGGAGCTCGTCAAGATCGATCCAAAGTCCATCGGAGTCGGACAGTACCAGCACGATGTCGACCAAGCGGCGCTGAGACGAGCCCTCGATGACGTGGTGGTCAGTTGCGTCAATGCGGTAGGCGTCGATGTGAACACGGCGAGCAAACAGCTTCTGACCTACGTGTCAGGCCTGGGACCCCAGTTGGCGCAGAACATCGTGAACCACCGGAACGAGAACGGACCGTTCCGGTCGCGCGAGCAGCTGATGGCTGTGCCGCGGCTGGGTCCGAAGGCCTTCGAGCAGGCGGCCGGCTTTCTCAGGGTGCGGGGCGGCGACAACCCACTCGACGCCAGCGCCGTGCATCCGGAGAGCTATCACATTGTCAACGCTATGGCGCGCGACGCGGGGTGCACAGTGGCCGATCTGCTCTCCCAGGAGTCCATGCGGGCACGCATCGACCTGTCGCGCTATGTGTCTGGCCCGGTGGGTATGCCGACACTTCATGACATCATTGCCGAGCTGGCCAAGCCCGGAAGGGACCCGAGACAGGTGTTCGAGGCCTTCGCGTACGCCGATGGCGTGGTGAAGATCGAGGACGTAAGGCCGGGCATGGTACTGCCGGGCATAGTGACCAACGTGACGGCATTTGGGGCGTTCGTCGATGTCGGCGTGCATCAGGATGGGCTCGTTCACGTGAGCCAACTCGCGGACCGGTTCGTGCGCGACCCGAACCACGTGGTCAGGGTCGGCCAGAGAGTCCGGGTGCGCGTGCTGGAGGTGGATCTGGCGCGGCGGCGGATATCGCTCTCGATGCGAAGTGGTACAATCTCCACCGCGCCGTCGCCGGCATTGCCGAAGGATCGGGGGCGCCGTCGGAGCGAACCCCGGCGCGAACAACCACAGCCTGTGCCAGAACCACAGCCCACGAACTGGTTCACGGAGGCCCTCAGGAAGGCCGAGGAGCAGAAGCGTGGGCGCGGCGAGTAGGACAAGGAGCACCACCATGAGAGTCGTCGCCTTCAACGGGAGTCCGCGCAAGGATGGGAACACCGCCCGGCTGGTTCGGCGGGTCTTCGCCGAGCTCGAGGCCGAGGGCATCGAGACCGAGCTGGTGCAGCTCGGCGGCGAGCACATCCATGGGTGCGTCGCCTGCTACAACTGCTTCACGAACAAGGACAGACGGTGCGCCATCGCCGACGACAAGGCGAACACGTTCATCGAGAGGATGTTGGAGGCCGACGGCATCATCCTGGGGTCGCCGACCTACTTCGCCGATATCACGCCCGAGACCAAGGCGCTAATCGACCGCGCCGGGCTCGTGGCGCGGGCCAACGGGGACTTGTTTCAGCGGAAAGTCGGCGCGGCCGTTGTGGCGGTCCGGCGGGGCGGGGCCGTCCATGCCTTCGATTCGATCAACCACTTCTTCCTAATCACCCAGATGATCATCCCCGGCTCCATCTACTGGAACATGGCCATCGGCCGCGAGAAGGGCGAAGTCGAGAGCGACGAAGAGGGTCAGCGGACGATGGAGACCCTGGGGCGGAATATGGCCTGGCTGCTCAAGAAGCTCAACACGTAGCCGTCAGTCTGTCACTGGCCTGTTGGCGCCGCGGCCACTCACTCGCTGACGGAAGTTGGAGGTCGGTACGGATAAGAGCGGCTTGGCTGGCGGCCACGGTGGCGCTGTCGGCAGTGGCGGCTCAGAGTGCCACGATCCACGTCTCGCCGGACGGGGACGACTCAAGGGACGGGCTCGCGCCGGGTCGGGCGATGCGCACCATCCAGGCCGCCGTGAACCGGCTTGGCCCCGGAGACACGTGCCTTGTGCACGAGGGCGTGTACCGCGAGGCCGTGGCGTTTCCTCGATCTGGGGAGGCCGGGAAGCCCATCACGCTCCGGGCGACGAGCAAGGGCGTCGTCGTAACCGGGTGCGAGCCCATCGGCGGCTGGGAGCGGCACCGCGGCGACATCTGGAAGGCGCCCATGCCATGGAACATGGGCCTGGGCCGAAACCAGGTGTTCAGTGGTGACCAGGTGCTGATAGAGGCACGCTACCCGAATGAGCCCGCTCCGGGGCTCGGGATGTACGTGTCGGGCCTGTCGCCGCTTTGGCCGACATTTGGTGAGTTCTCGATCCCCAGGGAGACAGTGGCCGAGCAGCCCGGGCGCATCGTCAGCAGGCTGCTCGACGGCCAGCCCGATGACTACTGGAAGGGCGCGCTCTATTACGGCATCCACTACGAGGGCTGGGCGGCGCAGACGGGAGTGGTGGAGAGCTCCAAGTCTGGCGAGATCCTTGTCGGCGACCGCAC
Source organism: Armatimonadota bacterium (assembly GCA_029547025.1). GTDB lineage: Bacteria > Armatimonadota > Zipacnadia > UBA1398 > JAKPQA01 > JAKPQA01. The sequence continues at coordinate 28,664 of JAKPQA010000270.1, read as the reverse complement.
CCGGACCTGGTGGTTTGCCTCGGCCGGCTACTCGCCGGAGGAGGGCCGGGGGATGCTCGTCGGCCACATGAACGCCCTCGACCGAGCGGGTGAATGGCACTGGCAGGACGGCACGCTGTACCTCATTCCGCCCGAGGGGACCGAGCCGTCGGCCATCGAGGCGAAGCGGCGTGCGCTGGCCTTTGATCTGAGCGGGCGGGAGCACATCCGCATCGAGGGATTCGCCGTGCGGGCCGCGTCGATGCGGCTGGAGGACTCGGCCTACTGCGTGGTCGATGGATGCAGTCTGAGCTACATCTCACACTACACCCACCACTACGACATCGGGCAGATAGAGCCCGGGCGCGACACCATCAAGTCGGGCGAGACGGGCATCTTCGTCGGCGGGCACGACAACGCGTTCCTCAACTGCAGCGTGCGCTTCAGCGCGGGCGCCGGTTTCCATCTGCGGGGGTACCACCACACCATCCACAACTGCCTGATCGACGAGGTCAGCTACACCGCACACTATCTCAACGCCATCACCGACGCGGTGTCGGACTTCGGCGACTACGAGGGCCTCCTCGTCGGCGGCCACGTGATCACGTACAACACGATGCGGAACGCCGGACGCCACTTCTTCAATATCCACGGCAATGGCACGAGCCTGGCCTCACGCACCCGTGGGCCCATGGACTACATGGCTACCCTGTTCGTCGGGAACCACCTCTACAACGGCATGTTGCAGACCCGGGACGCCGGCATGTTGACGGGCTATTACTGCAGCGGTGGAACGCTCAATGGCCTGCGCACACAACTGGCCTACAACGTGATGCATGACTGCTACGACATCTTCGCGATGCGCATCGGCGTGCTTGGCATCGTCTACCTCGATGCGGGCACCTGCAACGTGGATGTGCACCACAACCTGCTGTGGGCGGTGCCGGGCTCATTACAGCGCGGGTTCTGGTTCAACACCATGTGTGTCGACATCCGCGAGCGCGACAATGTCTTCCACCCCAATTTCGAGCGCACGTGTGCCGAGCTGAAGGCCGAGGATTTTCCGGAGGAGGAGCCCTTCCGGTTCGGCCACGACTTCTTCAGGCCGCCGCCACTGCCGGTGTGGCCGCAGCTCGAACGGAAGTGGCTCAAGGCCGAGGCGCGCGGCTTAGCCGACGGCGACGTCGTGCCGCTCGGCGACGTCGACTTTGGCCAGGGCTGGCAGTCGGCGGTGGTGCCTTTCGCGAGCGACGTGAAGGACATGAACACGGACAAGTCCGCTCGCCAGGCGCCGCGGCACCAGAAGGCGACGGACCCATTGGTGCTCGAGGCGACCACCAACGACGGCAGTGAGGCCCGGATCGGTAGGCAGTGGACATTCGTTCACACGGTCCACGATGGGGCGTGGTTGCGGTTCGCCGGCGTGCCGCTCGGTGAGGGGTACCGGCGCTTGCGGGTGGTCTATGGAACCGACCGGACGGAGCCGCGGTGGCTTGAGGTACACCTGGACTCGGCCGACGGCCCCCTGGCCGGGCGCGTCGATCTGCCGCAGACCGACGTCCCGCGGGGCTGGCCGGTGCAGATCTACCGGGAGGCGATTGGAGGGATCAGCACTGAGGCGACTGGGACGCGCGATGTGTTCATTGTCTTCCACACGGGCGACGGCGGCCCGGTGGGCGAGTTCGAGTACTTCCGGTTCGAGCAGTATCGCGGCCAGATTGCGCTTCAGAAGGACGAGGTGCGCTACGAGCTACGCGTGGGCACGCCCCAGGGCGACCTCGTGGGTGTGCTCTACCCGCGCGCGACGGGTAGCGCCCAAGGCTATCGGCCGCTCGTGACGTCGCTGGAACCAGCCAGCGGAAGGCAGCCGTTGTTTCTCGTCGTGCGATCCAACTTTCCGGGGGGGACGGGTGCCATCGCGGGCGTGAGTCTCGAGAAGGCCCGGAGGCCCATCGACTGGACCGGTGTCGGCATCCAGCCTCGGGGCTACGGTGCCGGCACGATGGTGCTTCCGGGGCCCACGAACCGGCCGCAGGCGCGCCCCGGGGATGCGTATGCGAGCAACGCGAGCCCGCCTCGGAAGCGCCCATTGTGTCTGGCCACCGCGCTCGATGGCCCGCTGAGCGTCGACGGTCGACTGGACGACTGGCCCGCCGCGGGGCCGCGGGAGGCCCTGGAGCTCGGGCCTAGCCGGCCTACCAGGTATGGAGATGGGCGGGCCGCGCCAGGCCGTGTGGAGCTTCAGTGACCGCTGGGCACAGCACGTGCGGCTCGGGTGCTTCTCGCCGAACTACCGGAGCTACTTCACGGGGCTCATCTCGGAGGTGCTCGTCTACACTCGGGTACTCACGCAGGATGAGCAGGACCTCGTGCGTGCGCACCTGATGGCGAAGTGGGGAGGGAGAGGCTAGAGAGCATGCCAGTGGTGGTACTGCCTCTAGCTCCACAATCCGCGTCGTTCGGCGATACTGCGCGCAAGGATCTCGAAGTCCTGACGCGCGGCAAGCACGCCCTGCATGTGTGCGCCGATGGCCCCGTCGGCCGGCCTGAGGTGGAAGATGGGCTTCCGGGCCTCATGCGCCATCGGCATAAGGCTGCGGTAGTGCTTCAGTAGCCCAAGGCAGTTGGGGTCCGATGCGAAGCTGTCGGCAGACGCGCCGGGCTGGTTGAGCACTGCCTCTGCATAGACTGTCGGGATGCGGTCGACCCATCGCTCGTACGCGCGCGCCGGCCGGTCCAGGCGGATGCTATGCTGGAGCACGACGTATCCCAGGGGCTGCATGGTGCCTTCCGGAATCTCCGGAGCTCCCGTGGGACACCGAGACCGGCGATCTGACCACTGCTCCCGCCACTCCCGGAGCCTTGGGCCCAAGTTCGAGAGGCCCCTTAGCGAGAACACATCCGCGCACAACGGCACGACGATATGGTCGGCCGCGATCAGAGCTGCTCTGTTCAGCGCGCCGAGGTTGGGGCCCAGATCGACGAGCACAAGCGATGCGGCGGCATCCGCGGCAGACCTCTGCAGCACGGTCCAGAACGACGCCAGAACCCGGAATGCGCGCTCCCTGCCGTCCATCGCCCCGGGCCATGCGTCCGATAGGTCATCTTCCATCAGCGAGAGGTCTAGATCCCCCACCAGCAGCGAGAGCCCATCGGCGACCGCCAGCGTCTCGGATGCCGTGACATCGCCAGTGCCGCGGATCAGCGGGCGAATCGCGCGGTAGATGGTGTTCGGGCGGTCGCGGTCATCCCAGAGAGATTCCAGGCTGTCCTCATCCAGGAAGGCCGCCGTAAGGTTTGCCTGAGGGTCAAGATCGGCAGCGAGCACCGTGTGGCCCAGTTCGGCGTACATCCATGCGAGGTGGTACACAGCCGACGTCTTGCCGACCCCGCCCTTGTTGTTGAAGAACGCGATGATCGGGGCGCTCACTCACGGCACCTCAGCACTGCAGCGACAAACGTATCCTCCACCTGGAACTCAAGCTCAGGATTCCCATTCCCACGGAGCGCGCGGCGGGCCTCTTCGATGCCAACCCCAAAGCGCTGCACGTAGCCCAGATCTCGCATGACCCTGGCCAGATTGGGGTTGCGGTAGTCAGTCACGCCGGGCGTCCCGAAATTGTCCCGCGTGACGACGCCGTAGGGGCCGCCGGGGCTGATGATCCCAACGTGGTCCGCGAACCAGGAGATCCGCACGGGCGCATTGGACCTATCATACGTGCGGTGCAGAACTGCATTCCGCGCTATCTGGCGCAGAGCTGAGATCGGGTAGTCCGGGGCCCGCGCCTCAGTTCGCCCGGAGGCCAGGTCTACGGCGACGGACACGTGGGCCTCTAGCAGCTCGTCGAGCACGCGGAGCATCTGCGACATCGGCCCAGAGACCTCGGCCTGCGCCCGGATGGGATCGCTGAGGGTCGGCCCATCGAACCGTACGAACTGCACGTAGGCCCCGGGAATATGCCTCGGAGGGTCTTTGCCCAGGGTCAGCACGCCTAACACGGTGGGGCGCGGATCGACGGTCGACAGCACGAAGCGCAAGCTGGCAAGTTGCTGTTCGGGGCTCCGCTGGTTCGCGGCGAGCACCTCGGGGGCGACGGCGCATGGGAGGTACTCGCGCTCGAAGAGCCCAAGGTCGAGGTCGTCGAGTGTGGCGAGCGCCGCTGGGCACAGCTCATACGGCAGGTCCTTCGCCCTCCGGCGCTCGGCCAGCCGAGACTCCTCTTCCTCAGTCGCGTACCCACGCCGAGGGCCCACCCGGACACACACTCGCCCCTTGTAGCGTACTGGCGGCCAGTCCGAAGGCATGACCTCGACCACGGCGAACTCGCTGCCCAGAAGCACCCTCTTCCGGACCGTGATGGACGGCGGGGGCAGAATGCTCCCGTCGGACTTGGTGTCAGACAGCGTAAGCAGCAGCTGGTCGTCGATAGCGCAGCCCGACGGGCTCCCGTCGTCTCTGGCTCCGATGAACACGACGCCTGGCAGGCCTGAGCCAGGCAGGTCATTCGCGAAAGCGCAGACAGCCTCCCGCACCTTCTCTGGCGCGTCTCCCGCCCAGCGCTCCTTTCGCTCGACACGGTCCGACTCCACGTCGGTCAGCAGGACCTCGAGCTCAGCGTCGTCCATACTCGCCTCCGAAAGTGCATGATTCGAGAGCGGGCGGGTGCACCCCTTCCGTGCCGCCTTGCGCCATCGTGTCGCCAGGCCCCGTACGCCAACAACGCCCTTGGCGCAACGAACCGAGTGTGGCACACTCGCCGCATTCCGTGTGAACGGGTACAGGAGGAGCGACCATGGCTCTAAAGGTGGGTATCGTCGGGTTCCGGGGCATCGCGGTGCCTCACGCGGATTCGCATCAGGCCGATCCGCTGGCCGATCTGGTGGCCATTTGTGACGTCGTCCCCGAGCGCGCGCGCGCCGGGGCCGAGAAGTACGGGTGCAAGGCATACAACAGCCTCAAGGACATGCTCGACGGCGAGCCCGATCTGGACATCGTTGACGTGTGCACGGGCGGGTATGAGAACGGGAGCTGGCACTACGAGCCGGCCATGGAAGCCATGGAAGCCGGCAAGCATGTTCTGGTAGAGAAGCCCATCTCGAACGACATCAACGAGGCTCGCGAGATGGTTGCCAAGGCTCGAGAGAAGGACGTGTACCTCGGCTGCAACCTCAATCACTACTTCACTCCGCCGGCCGAGAAGGCAAGAGAGTACATGGACTCGGGGGCCATCGGTGAGCTGGTCTACTGCCTGCACAAGATGGGCTTCAATGGCGGCGAACCGGAGGGCTACCAGGCACCCAAGTCCCGGAAGATAGCCGGCTGGCCCTGGTTCCACCTGAAGGCCTTCATGTCGCATCCGCTGAGCGTGATGCGCTACTTCTGCGGCGAGGTCACCCACGTGCAGGCGTTCGTGAACCGTCCCGGGTTCCGCCGGAGAGTCGGCGAGGAGATGCTCTCGACCACCAGCATTCACCTGCGGTACGAGAACGACTGCGTCGGCTACTTGTTGAGCCAGCGGGGCGATGCGTCGTTCGGCTTGGGCGGCTGGTGGAGCCTCGAGGTCGCCGGGACGCAGGGCACGTTCTGCATCGAGAACTGCATCGAGAAGATCACCTACTGGCCCGCACCAGCCTCGGGCAGCGCAGGCAAGCCCGAGAACATGGACCCCGGCGCGGCGGGCAGCGGCATCGTGACGAACTCGGGCATCACGGACTTCGGGCAGACCTTCCCGCGCCGCATCCACGCATTCCTTGAGGACGTCACCAACGGGGTCCACAAGGAGGATCTGCGGGCCTCGGGCCGGGATGCGTTGGCGGCGCTGGAGATCACCTTCGCGGTCATGGAGTCCTCCCAAGAAGGCGGAGCCACGGTGCGTCCGCACCCGCTCCCGCCGATCCACGGCGATCCGACGGTGCTGCTCGACTGATCTGCGGATGTGCCGTTAGCGGGCCAGGTCGCACGATGAGACGTCTGAACGGCATCGTCTGGGTGTTCCTGCTTGTGGAGTTCATCGACGAGCTCACCTACGGTGCTAACGAGGCGGCCTGGCCCCTCATCCGCCGCGATCTGGGGCTGAGCTACACCCAGATCGGCCTCCTCCTGAGCATCCCCAACCTGTTCGGGAGCCTCGTCGAGCCCGCCCTGGGCGTCCTCGGCGACACCCGCTGGCGGCGGACCATCGTGCTGACTGGTGGCGTGGTCTTCGCGGTCACCCTGGCCGGCGTGGCCGGGGCATGGTGTTTCCCCGTGATGCTCGCCGCCCTCCTGCTGCACTACCCCGCATCGGGCGGGTTCGTGAACCTGGCCCAGGCCGAGCTGATGGACGTGGCCCCCGACCGGCGCGACCAGAACATGGCTCGGTGGACGGCAGCCGGCTCGCTCGGAGTCGTCGTCGGCCCTCTGATCCTCGGCGGCGCGTGCCTGATCGGCTTCGGCTGGCGCGGCGTCTTCCTCGCACTCGCGGTTGCCAGCGCCGCGGCGGTGGCGCTCAGCGTCCGCGTGCCCTTCCACCGTGACGGACAGAGCGACGAGGAGCAGCTAGGCCTCCGCCGCGGACTGGTGGAGGCCGTCGCCGCGCTCAAGCGCGGCGATGTCATCAGGTGGCTGCTCCTGCTTCAGTTCTCGAACCTGATGCTGGATGTGCTCTTCAGCCTTCTGGCGCTCTACTTTGTCGATGTGGTTGGGCTCAGCCCGGCGCAGGCCACTGTCGCTGTCACGGCGTGGACGACGACCGGCCTGCTCGGCGATCTGCTGCTGATCCCTCTCGTGGAGCGGGTGGATGGCCTCGCCTACCTGCGCGTGAGCGCCCTTGTGGAGCTCGTGCTGTTCGTAGGGTTCCTGCTGATGCCGATCCCATGGGCCAAGTTCGTGCTCGTGGGGCTGCTCGGCATGCTGAACGCCGGGTGGTATGCCATCCTCAAGGCGAGGCTCTACGGCACGATGCCCGGGCGGAGCGGCACCGTGATGGCGGTGAGCAACCTGGGCGGGTGGCTGGGGTCACTGATGCCTCTCGGCCTCGGAGTTGCCGCCCAGCGGTGGGGTTTGGGGTCTGCCATGTGGTTCCTCATCGCCGGCCCGGTTGCGCTGTTGGTGGGGCTGCCGAGGGGAGACGCAACGGGAGGGCCCGAGGCGGCGAGGGCGGAAGGCTGAGGCCCAGCGCCGTTCTGGGCTGGAGGTGACGGCGGGGGCCCCTTGCCCCGCTTGTGCCGATGACATCGAGAGAGCGTGTGCTGACCGCATTCGAGCACGAGGAGCCCGACCGGGTGCCTGCATGGTGCGGCGCGTCGGTGGAGTTCTGGGAGAAGGCCAAGGCCGAGCTGGGGCTGGACGACGAGGGCCTGCGCATTCGGTTCGGCGATGACTTCCGCCGCGTGCGCGCGCCATTTGCCGGCCCCGAGGAGCCGCTCTCCCCGGGCGCCACATACCGGACCGTCTTCGGCATCGAACGGGAGGGACTCGGCTATGGCCAGCCCATGTCGCACCCGCTTGCCGAGGCGACGCTGCAGCAGATCCACGAGTATCCCTGGCCGGACCCGGCGTGGACCGACGTGTCTCACGTGCGGGCCGAGGCCCTAGCCTACGGCAGGCAGTACGCCATCCTCGGCGGCGACTGGTCCCCCTTCTTCCACGACGCCATCGATCTGCTGGGCATGGAGCGGCTCTACTACGCCATGTACGACGAGCCTGAGCTGGTCGATGCGCTCATGCGCCACATGGTGGACTACTACGCCGGCGTCAGCACGCGCATATTCGACGCGGCGGCCGATGCCATCGACATCTTCTTCATCGGGAATGACCTGGGCGGGCAGACGGGACCGCTGCTCGGCGTAGACCTGTTCCGCCGGTTCATCCTCCCGCACCTGGCCCGCCTGGTCGACCTGGGCCATGCCTATGGTCTGAAGGTGATGCTGCACTGCTGTGGCGGCATCGCGCCGCTGATCCCCGACTTGGTTGCTGCTGGACTGGACGGGCTGCATGCGGTGCAGCCCTCGTGTGCAGGGATGGACCTGCGCGCGCTGAAGGCGCAGTTCGGTGACCGTATCCTCTTCAACGGCGCCATCGACTCGCATCATGTGCTCATCAACGGCTCCCCCGAGTCCGTTCGAGAGCAGACGCGGCAAGTTCTGAAGATCATGATGCCCGGCGGCGGGTACGTGGCGGGAGCGAGCCACGACACGATCCTTGAGGAGACGCCCGTCGAGAACGTTGTGGCGATGTTCGACACCGTGAAGGAGTACGGCACCTATGGCCGCTAGTGCTGTGACAGTGTCACTGTGGGTTGTGGGAACGACATGCATGCTCGCTGCCGACGAGCCGGTCTGGATCCGCCCGCCGTCGGTTGCGCCCTCGGGCCAGCCGACGCGCTTCGCCGGTGCCCTGGAGCTGACCGCGAAGCCCGACACCGCCTTGCTGCGCATCGCCGCCTATCGGCGCTACCGCCTGATCGTGAACGGCCGTGGCGTGAGCGTGGGCGACACGCCCTGGGACGCGGAGACCTACGATGCCGCTCCGCTGCTTCATCGAGGTCGGAATGAGATCATAGCAGAGGTGGCGGATGACGCCGCGCCAGCCCCGGAGAACGCCTGGCTGTGGCTGCGGCAGCAGCTCCCGCAGCCGTTCCGGGCCAGGAAGCTCACGTTCGAGACCCAGGGCGCCGTGGCTGACGAGTGGCTCTACGTGGAACTGCTGGACGCCGACGGCGACACGACGGGGCTGTTCTGCTCGGAGCGGGACCACCCGGACCTGATGCTTGGCCGCGGCGGGCAGGCCGCGCGGCACGAGATCCGGCTCGACACGCAGGACCGCCTGGCGTGGCGCGCCACGGGGACGTGCGACCTCGACCACGTCGTCGCCGTGCGCATCCGTCTCGACCAGAAGCGCACCAGCCAGACCTTGGCCGGGAGTGTGCGGATCGCGGGCGTCATACTCTCGGGCCCCGATGGTGAGCTCGGACTGTCCCCCTCGGCCTGGTCGGTCGAGGCCGGGACCGGGGAGTATCGCCGCAGCACCGTCGAGCCCCTGTCTGACGGCAACGGCCTCGTGCTGCACTACGACTTCACTCCGGCCGCCAGCCCCGCGCTGGCCGTCGATCTCCGAGCCTGGCGAGACGGGCGAGAGATCGGCCGACTGGTCTCCGGGGCCGAATGGTCCACCGATAGTGGCCGCGCCACGCCCGGGTGGATGCCCCCGGTGGAGTGGATCTCGTGGGTGCGGACGAGCCTGACCGGGCCCGACGAACCGACGAGCCCGCGGCGATCCGCGTGCACCGAAGTGCGCCTTCGCTCCGGCGACCGCTGCCACGTCGGCGACGCGGTCGCAGGCGAGGTCCGTGTGTGGACGCTGGTGCCCCGGAGCGTTCGTACCGCTACGGTGCGCGCCGTGAGCTGGTCGGGTGAGGAGGAGGCCAGCGTCGCGTGCCGGGTGCACTGGCGCGGCTTCACTGGTATCGGGCGATTCGAGCTGCCGGCGCTTTCGCGGGGGTTCCATCGGCTGTCGGCGTCGACCGATCGGGACGACCCACCAGATCACCGCTACTCAGCCCTCGCCGTCCTGGCCCCCGGGGAGGCTCGTATCCGCAGCGTCTTCGACACGCTGACGCCCGTAGCGCAGTGCCCCGGGCTGCAGGGCATCGACCTCGAGTACGTTGACCAGGCCGCACTGCCGTTCGAGATCCAGGATCTCGGCGCCAACTTCCTCCAGTTCCACCTCAACCCGAAGCAGCTCGACAACGGCGAGTTCGATGAGCTGATCGCGCTCTGCCAGGCGCTCGGGACGCGGTTCGCGCTGAACAACGAGTGGTGCAACTGGACGCCCGAGTCGAAGGCGCCAGATGGCACCGACCGGTTCGTCGCCCCGGGTGGATGCCACCGGTGGGACCTCGAGGAGCCCGCGCTACGCACGGCTGCGGCCACCGGGCTGTTCGAGGGCGTCGTCTACGATGAGGGCGAGCACATGCAGCTCTGCCGCAACGCCTACGCGGCGCTGCCGGACACCGACCACCGCAAGCCCTACATCGTCGAGACTACCGGAATGACGCTCCTCGAGGCCTATCACTCGTTCACGGCCGCCACCCGCCAACTGGTGGAGCGGAACCGGGCCCTCGGAGCGCGGACGATCGTGGAGAGCGTCTTCCCCGCCCTGTGGGAGCCCATGGCGCGGGCAGGTGTCACGCTGTGCCCGAAGTTGCTCAAGGAAGACATCCACCCGGTCGTGCTGGCCACGGCGCTGGGGGCGGCGAAGCAGTACGGCGCTGACCTGTGGTTCAGCCCGGACCTGTGGTACACCGACCGCTTCCCGGGGCACTCGGTGGAGTCGTACCGCGCGGCGCTAGAGCTCGCGTATCAGGCGGGTGTGGACCACGTCTACTCGGAGCAGATCGTTGCCATGTGCCGTGTGCGCGGCGAGGTGTATGACGTCACCGGACACGGCCGGGCACTGCGGGAGTTCATCGACCGCTTGCGGGAGCGGCCGGAGCGCCCTTACGCGTACCGCGACTACGCACCCGAGGTGGCCATCATCCACTTCCCCGACAGCGACTGGGGTCAGGCGTCGTGCTACTACTGGGACACACTCTACGGCGCCGAGAACCTGCCGCCGACGGCTGAGACGGCCGAGTGGATGCAGGTGTGGTCGTTGCTGACAGAGGGGGCCAGCGATCCGCGCGCGGTGAACACGAACAGCAGCGTCTATCCGATGGGCAGTTGGCGCTTCACCATGCCCTGCATGCCCGTGGCCGTGTACGACCATCGGGTGGGGGACGGGCCGCTCGAGGGCGTGAAGACACTGTTCCTGGCCGGCCTGGATCTTCCGCGGCCAACGCTCGAGGCAGTAGGTCGCCGGGTGCGGGCAGGCGCAGTGTGCTTCGCGCCGAGACGGCAGTGCCCAGAGGGCGTCGCGGCACGGGCCGCGGCGCTGCCCATGCGCGTGCCCGACGGGCGGGGCTCGTGGATCGTCGTCGACGGGTTCGCGCCCGAGCAACTCGGCGAGTACCTGCGGCTCGTGCCCACGACGCACGAGGGGATGCACTTGCGGTTTGGCGAGCACGCGGTGCGCATCGGCTCCGTGGCCGATGAGCCATAGGTCGGAGCTCGTGGCTGGGGTCTGGAGGAGGCATGCAGTGGACGTGAGCACACTGACTCGCCTGGTGGTGCTGAGCGGGCTGGCATGTGCCGCGGGAGGCCAGGGCCTGAGCTCGCCCGAGGTCGTCCTCCGGGACTGGTACTTCCGCGAGTCCCTGGTGGCAATCCGGGGTTGGGAGGTGCTGCTCGCCGAGTGGGAGCAGCAGACGCCGGAGGACCAGCGCATCCCGACGCTTCCGGTGCCCGATGGCGCGATCGTCGAGTGGGCCAATCCCATCCCCCTCACGCTAGTGCCCCCCGAGGACCTCGGTCGCTCCGTGCGTGTCCGCCGAGATGGCGACCATGTGGTCGTGACGCGCACGGCGCCCGATGGCGCCAAGGCTGACCAAGCAACGCCGCTGATGGAGCCCATCGTGGGCTACAAGCACCCCGGCGGCGGGGGGAAGGACAATTGGTACCACGCCTACTTCCGCCGGTTCGACCAACTGACGCGCTTCCGCGCCGCACCGGCGCCCTTCTCGCTGGAGCTGTCGGGGCCCTGGGATCCCGGCATGGGCCGGAATAGGGTGCAAGTGGCACTCTCCTCAGCGTCGGACGCGGCGGCTGCCGTGCGGCTCACGCTGGAACGCCGGGCACCGGGGAGACACGAGCCGGTCGCGTCCGAGGACGTAACGCTCGGAGCCGGGGAGCGCCGGGAGATCACGTTCACCGTCGAGCTGAGCAGCCCGGGAGGGGAGATGCTCGTCGTCTCCGCCGAGCACGGCGGCGAGCGCTACTGGTTTCCACTGCTAACGCACGTGGAGGATGTTCCGGCGGTCCTGGCGAGCATTGGCCAGGTCCTCGGTGACACGCCGGACGCCGACGGCGCGCGGGAGTGGGCCGGCCTTGAAGCGCAGACCGTAGAGCTGCCGGCCGGCCGAGGCGCCAAGGAGTGGTGGCGCGATCTGTTCGCGCGCGCAAGCGCGCTTCGAGATCGCCTGCTGCTGGCGCGGGTGGGGTTCGATTCGCTGCTGTTCGTCAAGCGCAAGCCGTATGTTTCCGAGCAGCCGTTCATGGATGCGCATCACCTGGCGAACCGCCCGGGCGGCGGGATCTACCGGCTGTCGCCGGTTCGGCCCGATGGGCAGGTGACGCCAGTGGTTGACGGCCTCGGCGAGGGGATCTACCGCGACCTGGTGATGCACTGGGATGCCGAGCGTCTGGTGTTCTCGTTTGGCAACGGCAACGACGCGTGGGATGGCGGGCAGAGCTATCACGTCTTTGAGTGCCGCCCGGACGGCAGCGAGCTTCGTCAGCTCACCGAGGGCACCCACAACGACTGCGAGCCCTTCTACCTCCCGAGCGGGCAGATCGCCTTCACGTCGGACCGATCGGAGCACTTTGTCATGTGCGGTGGTGACCGCCACGCCCCCACGCTCTGGCTGATGGAGGGCGATGGCTCGTCTCCACGTCAACTGAGCTTCAACGTCTTCAACGACTTCAACCCCACGGTGTTGCCCGACGGACGCATCCTCTACAGCCGGTGGGAGTACAACGAACGGTCGGTCACCTCGCTCCACAATCCGTTCACCATGCGGCCCGACGGGACCGAGGTGTCGCCTTGCTACGGCAACGCGACCTTCGTGCCAAACGTGATCATGTTCCCCCGCCCGGTGCCCGGCAGCCACAAGATCATGGCGCTCTTCACGGCGCACCACGGGCAGACGCACGGGGCCGTGGGGCTCATCGACAACTGGATCGACGTCGATGGCGACGCGCCGCTGACGCTGCTCACGCCCGGCGTCCCGGTGACGGCAGAGAAGGCACTCGACTCACAGTTCGGCTGGTACAGCGATCCCGTGCCGCTGTCGGAGACCACGTATCTGTGCTCGTACACGCCCACCGTGCAGCCCTGGCTCGAGAACTCGTGGGCGCTGTACGTGGGCGACCGGCACGGGAACCTGGCGCTCGTCTATCGGGACCCCGGGATCTCGTGCGCCGAGCCAGTCCCGGTCGTGCCGAGCGACAGGCCTCTCACGCTGGTCCCGGCGGCGCCGGACACGGCCGACACGAGCGCGACGGCTCAGCTCCTGGTTACCGATGCGTCCATTGGATTGACGGGCGTGCCCCGCGACGGCCCGCGATACCTGAGAGTCCTCGAGGACGTGCCGCGGAAGGGTGTCCACTGGGGCGGCGTCGTCACGACGGCCGCCACTTCCATCTACACGGTAAAGCGCGTGCTCGGCGTGGTGCCGCTCGAGGCGGACGGGTCGGCCAACTTCAGGATCCCCGCGAACCGAAACGTCTACTTTGAGGTGCTCGATGCCGACCAGCGGGAGATCCAGCGCATGCGCAGCGTGGTCTGCCTGAAGCCCGGGGAGGTGCGCTCGTGTGTCGGGTGTCACGAGCCGCGGAACACGGCGCCTCCGAACCTGCTGCCCGTGGCGAGCCACCAGCCGGCGGCCGATCCGTCGCCGCCGCCGTGGGGCGGGGAGACAACGCTCAGCTTCCTGCGCGACGTGCAGCCGGTGCTGAACGCTCGGTGTGTGGTGTGCCATGCCTACGACCGCGGTAGCAGCGGTGTAATCCTCACCGATGACCTGACCGATCAGTTCTGCGTGTCCTACGAGGAACTGGTCCCGTATCTGGCCGTGGCGAACGCCATGCGGTGGGACTATCCCGATGACGTGCTCGCGCAGCCGCCCTACACGTACGGCTCGCGAGTGTCACCACTGTCGAGACTGCTCGATGCGGGACACCACGGAGTCACGCTCGCCCCGGATGACTGGCAACGGCTGGCTGCGTGGATCGACGCCAACGGCGTGTACTACGACCGCTACGAGACCAGCTACTATCCGAACCGGTCGATCTTCCGCGATGTCGTGCGCAAACCGATGGCCGAGGTGTTCGGCCGCCGCTGCGCCTCGTGCCACGGTGACGGCGACGGGCGTGGCGACACCTGGTGGCTCAGTGTGAACCGACACGACGCCTCGAAGAGCCGTGCCCTGATGGCGCCCCTGGCGCCCGCCGCGGGCGGATGGGGCCGATGCTCCCCGGCCGTGTTCGCCGGCACCGATGACTCGGACTACCAGGCGCTGCTCCGCGCCCTCACGGGCCTCGGGGCGGAACTCCGGGAGTACCCGCGCGAGGACCTGGTGTCGCTGCGCGGCACGCTGGCGGAGACACAGGTGGTCACGCTCCCGACGCCGCCACCATGGACGCCCGAGACGGGTGCACCGCCCGATGGCGCGATCTACCTGAGCGACCTGCCGTGGGTTTCGGCCACGGCGGGCTGGAGCGCCAACGGTGACAACCTCCCGCGCCGAAACCGCGACGTTGAGGACCATCCGCTCCGCGTGGGCACCAAGACCCACCGCAAGGGCATCGGGACCCACGCGCCATCCGACATCGCCTACGACCTGGGGGGCCTGTACGCGCGGTTCGTGGCGACTTGCTATGCCGCCGAGACGGGTGGTTCGGTGGTATTCCGGGTGTACGGAGACGGCGTATGCCTGTTCGACTCGGGCACGATGGCCGGTCTGAGCCGGCCCAGGGATATCGATGTGCCGATCGACGGCGTGCGCGAACTACGGCTCGTGGTCACCGAAGCTGGCGATGGCTATACGGCGGACATGGCCACGTGGGGCTCGGCCCGGGTCGTGCCGAAGCAGTAGGGGGCATCAACAGATGCACCGACGGAGCTTCTTGCGGCTGGCCTCGGCTGCCGTCGCGGCCGGCGCGCTTCGCAGCCAGAGAGCCGATGGGAGCGAGACGATGGACCAGCCGGCACCTGCGGCGCTTGCCGGTCGCTACCTGACGTTCAACTCGGTGATCCGCGTGAACCAGATCGAGGTGACGCGCGACCGAACCGAGGGTGTCGACGAGTCGGAGGTCCATACGCCGGAGGCCGTGCGCGCGCTGCGCGAGGCGTTCGGCCGAGGGTGGCCGGGCGGCCGGATGACCTGGGCGTTCAGTTGGCGGGCCCTGCAGGATCCACGCCCCAACTACCAGGCGATCCGCGAGCTCGTGGCGATGTTCCACGTGGAACACGGGGATGACGTCACTTTCATTCCCGGTGGTTTCTTCGCGAACGCCTACGGCACCCGTGAGCAGATCAGCCTCGACCTCCACGAGGGCCTCGAGATGGCAGCCGCCATCGTCGGTGGCGGTTACAGGCCGCCGGCCGTGGTAGCCGGTTTCCTCGCCGCGGCCAACCAGCGGCACCTGGCCGATGTCGAGGACGTCCATGTGTGCCAGGGCAATATCTGGAGCCAGTATGCGATCGATAACCAGGACGGCGATGGCTCCATCTGCTACCCGTACTTCCCATCGGCGGAGCACTTCTGCAAGCCCGCCCAGGGACCGGGGGACTTCATCGATAGCGTGTGCCTCGACGGCTGGACCACGGACTTCCTGGCGGCCCGCCGCGAGGGGTTCCGCGATGGCTTCAACAGCCGCATGGGGGTTGGGCCGATCGAGACCCTGGGCGCTTACGGGACTGAGGTGGGCGTCCGACAGATGGTCGCTACCACCGCCGCGCACTTCGACGCTGGACACGACCTGAACGGCTTCGCGTGGGTGACCAACTGCTGGGAAGTCAGCCTCGTCACGTCGATCGGGCAACTCGACGGCCTCGAGAGATGGCTCCACCAGGTACGTCGGCGCTGGCCCGGTGCCCAGTGCCCAACACTGGGCGAGTTCGGCCTGGCATGGCGCCGCGCGAATCCGGACAACTCGCGCCTGAACTACCGCTTCGTGCAGAGGGGCACGGGTATCGGTGGATCCGACGCAGACCTCGAGATCCGGTGGTTCATGAACCAGGCGTTCCGCCTGGCGCTGCTGAGGAGCTGGCGCGACAACGGGCCCGAGATGGTCATCGACTTCACGCGGTACGACCTTCCGGCCCGGGAACCCCAGGAGGCAACGCGACGGTGGAGCCTGATGGGGCAGATCAACCAGAAGCAGACACGGCCTCAGGACAAGCCCGTGTTGCTACGCGAGCTGCCTCCCGAGGACCAGGAACGCATCATCGCGCGGTATCCGGAGCTGGGGTAGGCGGACCGGAGGGCCCCACCCCCGCAAACTCGTCGAGCATCGCCAGCACGGCGTGGCGGCCCCCGTCGACGAAGAGGGGCGCAAGCGGCCCATAGTGCAGCTCGTGCAGAAACATGTCGATGGCGAGCATCTGCTCCATCGGCCCGCACGCTCGGGACCACCGGCTGACGAACCGCTCGCAGGCGGGCACACCGGCGCCGGTCATGAGGCCGCGGCCCTGCCAGGCCCGCCGGAAGCGCGACCAGGCGAACTCGCGGCCACAGGCGCCGCAGCGCACCACGTCCGGCATGCGCGCGATGCGCGCCCCGCAGGTGGGACAAGGACCGGTGCGCCGACGGGCGAGTATAGCGGCGAACTGGCCCGCGGACCAGGTGCGGCCACATGCTGAGCAGGCCAGCGTGCCGCGGGTGGACTCCAGACGCGCCCCGCATGTGCACATGGGGTGGCTGCGCCAGTGTGCTCGCACTGCGAGCCACTCGTGCACGGCGCCGCACTGCCCGCAGTGCGCCTCCTCAGGCGTGCGCGATGCGTGAGCGTACCGAGACACTGGCCCGGGCTTGGGGATGCCCTGGCCGCAACGGGGACACGGGAGGGTGCGACGCGCGCGAAGTCGCCGGGTCCACTCGAGGAAGGGCGTTGCGGCGCCGCAGCTTGGACACGCTATGGCCTCATCGACGTAGGACCACTGCATGGGCTGGTGACACTTGAGGCAGAACGGGTGCTCGCGGAGGTTATCGCGCAGGCGCTGCCAGCCGGTCGATAGGCCGCAGCCGGGACATGTCACGGGGCGGGTGTCCTCCGCTGGTCGGCACAGGCGGCGCGTCATCCGCTGGGCCCCGGCGCCGCAGGCCGGACAGGGCACCACACCCGTGCGGACTGCCGTCGAGACGCGGATGACGTCTCGGGCCCTGGCCGCGAGGCCGGAGCCGACCGCGCGTAGCAGGCTGGCTTCGCACTCACCCTCGGCGAACTGTGCATAGAGCGCCCGGATGAGCCTGCGTGGCACACGTGGCGCCCAGTCGTTGACTGCATCAGGCGTTGTCCCGCACAAGGTGGCCCGTCCCTTACTGAGAAGGTGCGTTCAGTGTAGAGACCGGGCGACACCAGCGGAAGGCGGGGGAGGGTAGCTCCGGCGCGGAGGGAGGATTCGTTTAGGCTACTGCCCAATCACGAGAGAGCCACTAAGAGCGAGACGTGCGACTATCTGGAGGTTGCGTCCCATGCTGCATCAGTGCATCGCCTTTGGCGCCACGGCGCTCGCCATCGCCGCCGCCGGCCATGCCCAGGAGGCCGTGCCGCGGCCGGAGCACCCTCGGCCCGATTTCGAGCGCGCCGGATGGCTCAACCTGAACGGCCAGTGGCAGTTCGAGATCGACAACGAGCTTACCGGCGACGAGCGCGGCCTGGCCACCGGGCACGACCTGGAGGGCACGATCACGGTCCCCTTCTGCCCGGAGAGCCGACTCTCCGGCGTCGCACACACGGATTTCATGAAGCAGGTGTGGTACCGCCGCGAGTTCCGCGTGCCCCGCGAGATGACCGGCCAGCGTCTGTTGCTGCACTTCGGCGCGGTCGACTGGCACGCGCGCGTGTGGGTGAACGGCACTCTCGTCGGCGAGCACAAGGGCGGGTACACGCCATTCGCGTGCGAGATCACCAACCAAGTGCGTTCCGGCGACAACGAGGTTGTCGTCTGCGCCCGCGATGACACCCGGTCGGGCCTCCAAGCCACGGGGAAGCAGTCGCACGAGCGCGATAGCTACGGGTGTGTCTACACGCGAACCACAGGCATCTGGCAGACGGTCTGGCTCGAGGCCGTCGGAACCACGTACTTGTCAGACTTCTGCCTTGTGCCGGACTCGGACACGGGGCGAGTGACCTTCCAGGGTACAGTGAACGGCCCGTGCGAGGGCGTGAAGCTGCGGCTGAAGGCGCTCGCCGGCCCGCGCACCGTCGCCCACGATGAGGTGCCCGCTCGCGGACGATCGACGCTGGCACTGCTCAAGGTCGATGATCCCCACCTGTGGCAGCCGGGAAAGCCGTATCTCTACGACCTGGAGATCGTGCTCGAGAAGGACGGGCATGACATCGACCGGGTGCGGAGCTACTTCGGTTTCCGCAAGGTGCATGTCGACGGGTTCCGCATGCTCATCAACGACAAGCCGGTGTTCCAGCGACTGGTGCTGGACCAGGGGTTCTACCCCGATGGCATCTACACGGCGCCGAGCGATGAGGCTCTGCGGGCCGACATCGAGCTTTCGATGGCTGCGGGGTTCAACGGGGCGCGGCTGCATGAGAAGGTTTTCGAACCGCGGTTGCTCTACTGGGCCGACAAGCTGGGCTACATCGTGTGGGGCGAGTATCCAGACTGGGGCGTCGACCACGACAGTGCCGCAGCCATGGGCCAGGTCGCTATGGAGTGGCGAGAGGTGCTGCATCGGGACCGCAACCACCCGTCCATCGTGGGCTGGTGCCCGCTCAACGAGACGGGTGGTGGTGAAGGCAACGCCTTCGCCCAGGCCCTGCTCGCCGTGACCCAATCGATCGATCCGACGCGGCCATTCCTCGATGCCAGCGGCTATGTGCACCTCTATCCAGCCACGGATGTCTATGACTCGCACAACTACGACCAGAGCCCGGAGAGCCTGGCGAGCACCTACGCCATGTTCCGCGCGACGGGACAGGACCCGTGGAACAACAACGCGTCGGATCCGCGCAGCGCCTACCGGGGTCAGCCCTACTTCGTGAGTGAGTATGGCGGTACCCGCTTCGTCGAAGGAGAGGGCCAAAACGAAGCCTGGGGCTACGGCTCACCCACCACGTCCCTCGACGCCTTCATCGAGCGGTATAGGGGTCTGACCGATGCGCTACTTGATAACCCCTACATGTTCGGCTTCTGCTATACGCAGCTCACCGACGTCGAGCAGGAGCAGAATGGTATATACAAATACGATCGGACTCCAAAGTACGATCCAGCCCTGGTGAGGGCCATCAACGAGCGCGAAGCCGCCTACGAGCGCGAGAGTGCCGTGCGCCGCGTCCTCGACTGGCGCGCCGTAGTGCCCTCCTCGCGGCAAGAGCCGCAGACCTGGCGCTACACGACCGAAGCCCCCCCACAGAGCTGGTCAGAGACCGATTTCGACGACTCGGCATGGGCCACGGGGCCGGGCGGCTTCGGCACCGAGGGCACGCCGGGGTCTGTCGTGCGGACGGTGTGGAACACGGGGGACATCTGGCTGCGCCGCAGCTTCGAACTGGATAGCCTCGAGTGCGCAATGGCGGCGCTCGAGATCCATCATGATGAGGATGCTGAGGTGTTCATCAACGGGAAGCGCATCCTGGCAGCGGGTGGCTACACGACCAACTACGCCTTACGGGAGGCCACCGACGCGCTCCGGGACGCGTTGAAGCCGGGACAGAACATGCTCGCGGTCCACTGCCACCAGACGACGGGCGGGCAGTACATCGATGTCGGGATCCGCTTTGCTGTCGAGAAGTAGGGCGGGGCTGGTGCTCTGCCTCCTCGCGTCGGCGCCCTGGGCCTCGGCTCAGGACGCCGACGACGCCATTCCCGTGACGCCCGCCCGGACCTACGCGGGGCTCGAGCCCTTCGACACCATGATGGTCGACTTCATCCGGGCTCGGGGAATCCCGGGCGCCGCCCTGGCAGTGACGCGCAACGGGAGACTGATCCTGGCCACGGGATACGGCTGGGCTGATCGAGACGCGCGCGAGCCGGTGCGGCCCGACTCACTCTTTCGTATCGCCAGTGCGTCGAAGCCGATCACGGGCGCGGCCGTGCTCAGGCTCATCGAGCAGTATCCGGGAAAGATCTCCCTGGACACCCGGGTTCTCGACGTTGTGGATGTAGGGCCTCCGCCCGGCAGCGGTTCGACGGACGTGCGGTGGCGCGACGTGACCATCCGGCATCTGCTGCACCACACGGGCGGGTGGGACCGCGACACGGGGTACGACCCCATGTTCATGCCGCTTCGGTTCGCGCGCGAACTCGGCATCGCGCCGCCGGCTATGCCAGAAGACATCATCCGGTGCATGCTCGGGCGGCCGCTGGACTTCGACCCGGGCACGCGTGAGGTCTACTCGAACTTCGGCTACTGCCTCTTGGGCCGTGTGATCGAGCGCGTGTCGGGGCACTCATATGAGGAGTACGTTCGTGAGGAAATCCTCGGGCCGCTTGGCATCACACGCATGCGCGTCGGGCGAACGCTGCTCGAGGGCCGAACCGATGGCGAAGTCCGGTACTACGACCCCGGGATCGGCGACAACGTGTTCACCGAGGACGTGGACGAAGTGGCCGCGCCTTACGGCACCTTCTGCCTGGAGGCGATGGACGCGCACGGCGGCTGGATCGCTTCGGCCGTCGACCTGGTGCGGTTCGCGTGTGCCTTCGACCACCCGGAACGGTGCCCCGTGCTGGCCCCGGCCAGCGTGGCCGAGCTCTTCGCAAGGCCGGACGGCCCGGCGGGGTACGAGGCGGACGGCACAGCCAAGGCGGCCTACTACGCGGACGGGTGGCTCGTGCGTCCCACCGCCGACGGCAGAGCCAACCATTGGCACAATGGTTCGCTGCCCGGTACCTACTCGCTGCTCGTGCGGCGGCACGATGGCCTGAACTGGGCGGTGATCTTCAACCAGCGAACCTGCCCCGAAGGGCTGGACGTCGAAGTGATCGACCCGGCCCTGCACATGGCAGCCGACGCGGTGAAGCGCTGGCCGGGAGACGACCTGTTCGGCACGTTCGGCGCGACCTGAGAGGAGCTCCGCGATGCTGTGCCTTCCTGTCCTCTGCATGATCCTGGCCGGTGCGGGCGAGTTCAGCCCGCCGAACCTCGTCCGGAACCCGGGCTTCGAGGACGTGCGCGACGGGGTCCCGGCCGACTGGTCCGGTGAGCGGGATGTATACTCCACTGCCGAGTCCGTCGTTCACTCCGGCCGCCGAGCCTTGCACTACTCGAATGCCGACCCGGGGCGCTACGTGCTCTGCACGCAGACGATCCCGCTGGAACCCGGCAAGCGTTACGAGCTGCGGTTTTGGGCCAAGTCGAAGGACCTGGTTGGCGACGACAGCGGAGCCACGGTGTGTCTTGAGTGGTCCGACGCGTCCGGGAAATGGGTGGGGGGCTACTACCCGGGCGGGGTGAAGGGTACGACCGACTGGACGCTCAAGGTCGGGCAGACGCCGCGAATCCCGCCCGAGGCCGCTCGGTGTACGGTTTCCTGCTATGTCCGCCAGAAGATGACCGGCGAGGCGTGGTGGGACGACATCGAGGTGCGGCAGTACCGTGGCCCAATCATGTCAGCGGTGCTCCTGCGACCCAACTACCGCGGTCTGCTCGCCGCCACGGAGAGGTCGGCCGCGGTCCGTGTGGCGCTGAACTTGGCCGACTACGCGATCGAGCCCGATCAGGTGGCCATCGGCGCTGAGCTGTGGGACCCCAGGGGGCGGGTCATACGCAAGTCGGGCCACACACCGGCCGGTGCGGAGTGCCTCGTCGAGCTCCCGACCCGAGGGCTGCAGCCCGGTGCATACACGGCTCGGGTGACGGCGGCAATCCGTGGTGCGGAGTCGACGCGGGTGGAAGAGCGATTCTCGTTCCGCATCGTGCCCGCGGCCGACCTGGGGAAACGCACATGCCGCATCGACGATCACAGCCGCCTGCTGGTGAACGGTCAGCCGTTCTTCCCGCTGGGTATGTACTTCTCGGGCATCGAGGAGGCCGACCTGCGCACGTATGCGGACAGCGCCTTCAACTGCCTCATGCCCTACGGCGGCGCCACACGCGAGCAGATGGACCTGGCTCAGCAGCTCGGGCTCAAGGTCATCTACACGGTCAAGGATGCCTACTTCGGGACCGAGTGGTGCCCGCCGGAGATCAAGAGGGCGGAGGACGAGCGACCGTACATCGAGGCCAGAGTGCGCCAGTTCCGGGGCCATCCTGCGCTGTTGGCATGGTACCTCAACGATGAGCTGCCGCTGGAGTACCTCGACCGGCTGGAGGCCCACCAGCAGTGGCTCGAGGAGCTCGACCCCGATCACCCGACCTGGGTGGTGCTCTACCAGGTCGACCAGGTCGCGCAGTACGCGCGGACGTATGATGTGATCGGCACCGACCCGTATCCCATACCCGACCGCCCGGCGCGCACCGCGGGCCAATGGGCGCGGATGACCAAAGCGTCGCTGGGCTACGCACGGCCCGC
This sequence comes from Armatimonadota bacterium, assembly GCA_029547025.1. Taxonomy (GTDB): domain Bacteria; phylum Armatimonadota; class Zipacnadia; order UBA1398; family JAKPQA01; genus JAKPQA01. Next base: position 6,353 of record JAKPQA010000270.1, on the reverse strand, counting down.
GTGGATGGTGCCACAAGCTTTCAACTGGGCGTGCTACCGCCCGACGGACGTCGACAAGCTGAGGCCGCCGACCTACGACGAGCTGCGGAGCATGGCATGGCAGTGCATCGCCGAGGGCGCCAACGGGCTCGTGTTCTACTCGTTCTTCGACATCAAGCGCGACCCGGCCATGCCGTTCGACGAGCACTGGGCGCGGCTGAAGCGTCTCTCGGCGGAGATCAAGGAGATGACGCCCATTCTGTTGTCGGTCGAGGGCACGCCAGCCATCAAGGCCCAGGCCGCGGACTGGCTTCACTGGACGGTGCGGCAGCAGGGCAACACGACATACCTGATCGTCGTGAACGACGAGGATGCTCAGCACGTCGCCCGGTTCACGCTGCCGGATGTGCCCAAGGAGATCCGCGCGCGCGGCGAGGCCGGGACCCGGCTGGGCATCGGGGGCACCGACCTCCCGGTGGCGATCGCGCCGTTTGGTGTGCAGATACTGGAGATTATCTTCTGAGCGGCGGGCGGAAACCGGTGACAGCCACGAATGGTCCGCACTTAAGCCCAATGCCAGAGGCGTATGTCGCATCACCTCTGTAGCCGGGGCTTTATCCTCGGCTCACAATGGCCTGTAGAGCCACTTCGCGCGAGGCTGAAGCCTCGCCTACGGTTGGTGTGCGTGGGTGCCGACTTCGCGCGAGGCTGAAGCCTCGCCTACGGTTGGTGTGCGTGGTTGCCGAGTTCGCGCGAGGCTGAAGCCTCGCCTACGGTTGGTGTGCGTGGTTGCAGACCCTAAGTGCGTGCCATTCGTGACAACCACCCGTTTCTAGAGTTCAAGAAATAGGTGGCTTTCACCGGTTTCCGCCCTCTGCCGCTTGCTGACCCAGGTTTGCGGGCAACGACCGGCGGCGCGCACAGGATGACACCCAGGGCTGGCGCTAGCTGAAAGGAGAGGGAATGGCCACGATGTTAACAGCCATGAGTGCACTCGGGCTGGCCACGTGTGTCGTCGGCCGCGGTGACCGGGTTCCCTATCGGCCCGAGATCTGGCTGCAGGAGCAGGTTGTTGGTGACTGCCGCGAGGCCCTCGAGGCAGGCGCGTCGGCCCGGCGGCTGGTGCCGGAGCGCGACTGGCAGGAATGGCGCGCGCGCGTTCTTGGCGTCGTGCGGGAACCCTTCCCCGCCGTGCTCTTCGCGCGGGGGCGTGACCTGAAGGCTCGCGTCGTATCTCGGCACGAGTTCGACACCTACCGCATCGAGAATGTGCTGTTCGAGTCGCTGCCCGGTTGGGAAGTTAACGGGAGCGTCTACCTCCCGAGGGAGCCGGGGGTCTATCCAGGCGTGGTGTGCCCCACCGGCCACAGCAGCAAGACGGGGCCGAGCTACCAGCAGCCGGCTCAGGTGTTCGCTCGAAACGGCTATGTGGCCATCTCCTTCGATCCGCCGGGCTGCGCGGGCGAGCTGGGCCCCGGGAACGACCACTTCACTCACGGGTTCCTGGGCTACCTCACGGGCTTCTGGTCGCAGACGCACTTCGTGGCCGACGCGATCGCCTGCATGGACTACCTGTCGACGCGCCCCGATGTGGACGCCGGCCTCGGTTTCGCGGTGACGGGCGTCTCGGGTGGCGGGCTGACCAGCATCTTCACTGCCATGCTCGACGAGCGTGTCCGGTTCGTGGCCCCGGTGTGCTGCGTCTCCACCCACGAGACCCTCCACCTGGATGGGCTCTACACGAGCTGCCCCGAGCAGTTCGGGCCGGGGTACATCTCGGGCATGGTTGACTTCGCGGACTACCTCGGGGCCCTGGTGCCAAAGCCGCTCCTGATTGTCTCGGGGCGTGGTGACGAGGTGTTCAAGCACGAGGCTGTCCTACAGGTGGCCGATGATGTCGAGGCCATCTACGAGGCGGCCGATGCGAAGGGTGACTTCGGGCTGTTCGTCGACCAGGAATCGGGTCATGCCTACACGGTGGCCATGGCCAACGAGGTTGTCCGGTGGATGAACCGGGCGCTGAAGGGCATCGATGCCGACGCGCTGCCGCTCACGGCTGACGAGGTGCCTCTGACCGACCCCGCCAACCTGATGTGCCACCCGAGCACCGCCGTGAACATGGCCACCATCAACCGGGCCGAAGCCGAACGCCTTCTGGCCCTGCGGCAGCGTGCTCCGCGCGACGGCCGACTCGGGCGCATGCGCGCAGCGGCCCGGCGGCTGCTCGCGGTGGACCCGGATGCCCGGCCGCATGCCGTCATCCGGCTATCCGACCCCCAGACCAGCTGGCATGCGCTGGTGGGGGAGATCGGCATTCGGCCGCTCAGGGGCACGGACGGATACGTTCCCGGCGTGCTGTTCACGCATGTCGAGGACCGATCGCCGCGGCCGGGTCTGCTGTGGATCGACGACCAGGGGAAGTGGGCGGCCTTCCGGCACGACGGGTTCCTCGCAAGGCCCCTGCGCATGTTCGAGGCCAGCTGTTCGCCGGAGCAGCCGCGCATTCTGAGCATCGACGTCGCCGGGCTGGGCAGTCTGAGCCCGGAGCCCACGGCGTACGACCTGGCCGGGTGGAACGACATCGAGCGCATCCTCACCTACCTCTCCATCGCCAACGCTCGGCCGATCATGGGGTTGCGCGTTCGCGACGCGCTGTGTGCGTTCGCTGAACTCCGGGACCGGCCAGACGTGGATCCCGACCGTCTGATGGTCGGCGGCCGGGGCATCGGAGCGGTCGTGGCGCTGCACGTGGCGCTACTGAGGCCCGAGGTGAAGCGCCTGATCTGCCTCGAGGGCCTGTCGGACTACGGCTCGTACACGAGGAACGGCGCCTTCGCCTGGCGTGAGAGCCTGATGATCCCCGGTGTGCTGAAGCACTATGACCTCCCCGAGGTGGTGGCGGCCCTGCGCGGGTGCGAGTGCATCCTCGCCAACCTGCTGGACAGCATGAGGTCGCCCGTGCCGCAGGCCGAGGCCGCCGCGCTGTACGCCGAGGCTATCGCGGGGGGCGCCACGGTGGTCTGCGGGGCCGACGGCGGAGCCGCCGTGGCCGAGGCCGTCTCCGCGGCATGGTAGCGCGTCGGCGGGACCCACGGTCACGCGAGTGAAACGCCTGTCGCCGGCCGACGTCCCGATTGGGAGTGGAAGGGGCGATCTCGATGCCGGACCGTAGCACTTGCATCGTCGCCACGGCCATGGTGTGCGTGTGGGCTGCGGCGTGCCCGGGTCAACCCGGAGTTCGAGAGCTGGCGCTTGCGGGCGGCAACCTCGAAAGCGAGTGGCGGGTCTCCACCGACCTCGCGCGGACGTGTGGGAAGGGCGGGTGGGCGGAGCCGGACGTCGACGACTCGGTGTGGCGGGTCCTGGGAGTGCCGGGCCTCTCGGGGGATCATGGAACCACGCATGGCGGCCCGGAAGGTACCCGCCATGGCCCGGTGTCACTTCTCCCCGCGGAGTATGTCGAGAGGCCGGTCCTGCCCATGAAGCCATCGGGCGCAGGGCTCCGCGAGCGGTTCGCCAACCCGCCGGCCGACCGGCGAATCCTCAAGATCGTGCACAGCCTGCCGGCCGACCCGGCCCAGCACGAGACGTTCTTCACGACGCTGCTCGAACAGGGCTTCGGCGGCGTGGTCTGCCACGTCGCCTTCGACCAGTATCTGCAGAGCGACGCGTTGTGGGACTCCTTCGTCCACGGCGCACGGCTGGCCCACAGACTGGGCATGGCCCTGTGGCTCTACGACGAGGAAGGATACCCCAGCGGCAATGCCGGCGGCCTGGTGCTCAAGGAGCACCCCGAGTGGCAGGCCAAGGGACTGCACATTGCCGAGACGACCACCAACGGCAAGACCGTCGATCTCCCCCTGCCACCCGGCCAGGTGCGGCTCGCGGTGGCGTGTCCGGTCGAGGCAGGGCGGATCGATGCCGAAGACCCCACTGACCTGTCGAGATCGATCCGCGACGGCGCGCTTCGCTGGGCACCGCCAGCTGGCGAGTGGCACGTGTTCGTGTTCGCCGAGAACGTCCTGCACGAGGGCACCCACGCGGTTTCGAACGCGTTTCGAGCGCAGCCCTATATCAACATCATGGATCCGCGCCCGGTAAAGCGCTTCATCGAGCTGACCCACGAGGAGTATCTGAGGCGCCTGCCGGAGCTCAAGGACCTGTTTGTGGCGACCTTCACCGATGAGCCGTCGCTGATGTCGTTGTTCCTGAAGGAGCAGCAGTGGGCGGCGGTGCCGTGGGCGGATGATTTCGCGGAGACCTTTGAGCGCGCCAAGGGCTATGACCTGTTGCCGTGGCTGCCGGCCTTGGTCGCCGATGCCGGGTCCGGTGGCCACCGGGCGCGGTGCGACTTCTGGGACCATGTCGCCCAGCGGGTCGCCGACTCGTTCTTCGGGCAGATTCAGGAGTGGTGCCACAAGGTGGGCCTGCCCTCGGGCGGGCACCTGCTGTGGGAGGAGAGCATTGCCAGCCACTGCGCCCTCTATGGCGACCTCTACCGCTGCGCCGAGCGGCTGGACTATCCGGGCATTGACTGCCTGACTTCGTCGCCGCCGAACGTGCCATGGCATATCGCGAAGCTGCTCGGCTCGGTGGCGCACCTGCACGGCGCTCCCGTCGTCATGTCGGAGACATCGGACTTCGCGCAGGTCTACCGGCCTGCAGGGAACACCAGCCCCATCGAGCCCGTCGGAGTTTCGGACATCGTGGGGACCTGCAACCGCCTCTATGTCGCTGGCGTGAACACGACGAACTCCGACTACTCGTGGGCCGGTCTCGATACAGCGCAGATGCGCCGCATCAGCGAGTTCGTCGGGCGCTGCGGCACCATGCTCACCGGCGGCCGGCCCATCACTGATGTGGCGGTGCTGTACCCCATCGAGAGCGTGTGGGCTCACATGACACCCGCGACTCTCGGCGCCACGCGTTCGCCGAAGGTGCACCGCATCGACCGCGTGTGGCAGGAATGCCAGAACGTGCTCTTCCGTGGCCAGCGGGACTTCGAGGTGGTCCCGTCACATGCCATTGCGGGAGCGGGAATCGAAGACGGCGTCCTCGTGGCCGGTCCGTTGCGGTTCCGCGCGGTGGTGCTCGCCGCCACCGACACGATTCCGACCGAGGCCTGGCAGCGACTCAGCGAGTTCTGGGACCGAGGCGGGATCGTCCTCTGCGCCGGGGACATCCCGGCGAACAGCACGCAGAGCCTGCGTGATACGCGCGTTGGGGCGCTATCGGCCCGTATGCTCGGCCTCGCGGACCGCGACGACCCGGGTGAAGGCCCAGCGATCGTGTCCCATGGCAACGCGGCAGGCGGGGTAGCCGCATTCGTACCCGAGGCGCTGCTCCCCGCGGTGCCGCGGCTGCTCGATCGACTTCTCGCGCGCGACTTCTCCGCGGGCGATGCTTCCGGCGCGCTTCGCTATGCTCACTGGAGCATCGACGGGCGCGAGGTCTACTACGTGATCAACGACTCGGCAAGTGCCGTAAGGGCCCGCTGCACATTCGCGGCCGACGGTGAGGCCGAGTTGTGGGATCCGGCGACGGGCACGGTGACGGCTGCGGAGACCTCTGAGGCCGATGGCGGACGGTCCGTGTCGGTCTCCCTGGAGCCCTATGGGGCTACCTTCGTCGTCTTCCCCCGAGCCGTGGCGCGGGCGAGGCGGGAAACGCAGGGGGCGCTTGAGGCGGTGGTCAGCTCGACGCCGCTCTCGCAGGCCGTCGGCGCCGAAGTGCGGTTCGAGGCGGCGGGCGCCGAGCACGTCACGCGCTCGATCACAATGGCGCCGGCAGTCATGGGCGGCGACCGGCCGGGCACCGTCCTCATCGATGCCACGATCCAGCAGGGCCGTACCGACAGCCACTGCATCGCCAGCGCGCGGCTCCCGGCCGGGACCGACCTCCGGGGTCTCGACGCGGTGAGGGTCTGCACCTACGTGCCCGAGGGCCAGGGCGCTTGTGGCGCCGCGCTGCTGGTGCTCCTGCACGAGAGGGGCGGGGCGGTCTATCTGGCGCCCGCGGGGCGCACGCTATCGGAGCCGGGCTGGCAGGAGTCGCTTGTCTGGTTCGAGGGCTTCTCGCTGGCTGGGTGGGCGAAGGACAACAACGGCCGACTGGACCTCGACCAGATCGGGGCCATCAGTGTTGGCTGGGGGGGGTACTCCGGCAAGAGCAACGAGCGCGTGAGGTTCGCCCTGGCCCCGGTCGAGCTTGTGCAGTTCGACTGGGAGGGGTAGGGGGCATTGGCGGTAACTTAGGCCTGGGCGGTGCGCGGGAGGCCCGTACACGGCACTTCCCTGTCTTGCGGAGGGGCCGCACAGGGGTGCGCCCGGAGGGCGCGGGGCCCCTGACCGGCCCGGTCGGCCGCATGGCCGACG
>JAKPQA010000265.1 GCA_029547025.1 Armatimonadota bacterium | reverse complement strand
GGCGAGGTTCATGACGCCGACCGGGCCCCGATCGACGCCGGTCACGAGGTCATCCACGGGGCCAAGGGTGTCGACGGTGGTTCGGTCCAGATCGTCGGCGCCCACCGCTGATTCGATGTATTACGGACGCGAATTCGCGGTTGTCCTGTGAAGGGACTTCCCTGACAGTGTTGAAGGGACTTCACTGACAGTCAGGCTTTGCCGACTCGATGGTAGGCGCGTGAGGTTGAGTGGTCGATGCGCTGGTTGGGGTCGAGGCGGATATGGGCCAGGAGTTGGTCGCCGTGGAAGAGGACGGCGTGGTCGAGGTCGATGAGGTACTCGATCGTGGCCCCGCCCCAGTCTTTCCCGAACGCGACCCGCGCCCCAGGCAGGTCGAAGTAGCCGCTGGCTGGCAGCGTGATCGTGTGCAGGAACTGTCGGGTGCGTAGGGAGGCCGGGTCGGGGGTGGCTTTCTCGCTCTCGGCGTAGCGGGTGGCGGGCGTCTTCCCGTCGATGCCTTGATGGGGTCGTTGATGCGTGAAGACTTGGTCGTAGGTGTCCAGCAGCCGCTGCAGCTGGTGCAGGTCCTCAGCGCGTGGGCGTGCTGCGAGCCACTGCTCGAGGGTCTGCCATTCCCGTTCCTTCTTGCCATTGGTGCGGGGCCGGCCGGGATGAGAGTTGATCATGCCGACGCCGATCCGGTGCAGGCGGGCCTCGAACTCCACGTATCCGCCGCCCTTGATCAACCGGCCGGTGAAAGCGCTGGAGTTGTCACACTGCACGAACGCGGGCTTGCCGTGCGTGTTCATCGCTGTGACCAGACAGGCCCACGTGTCCGCGCCGCTCTCACTGGGTGCGGCCCGTGAGCCCATAATCGCGCGGGAATGGTCGTCTTGGAAGCGGAGCACGACCGCTGTGCCCGAGGCCAGCTGGGTTTGGTGCCCATCGAGTTGCCACACCCCGTTGGGGTGCATCGCCTCGAAACGGCGATAGGAGTTCTTGGGCCGTTTAGCCGGGGTCGGGACCGTGCGCCCGGCCGCGGCCAAAACCTTGTGACAGGTCCGCGCCGAAGGCACCGGCACCCCGTCCAGGACCAGCCAGTCATGCACCGACCGCGCCCCGGCATCCCAGCCCTCGGCCAACAGTTGATCATGCTTGTCCACGATCACCTGCCGGACGAAGGCCGGGGTCGCTGTCGGAGACGTCTTCGGCGCCCGGGACTTCGGGATCAGACCGTCCAACCCCTCCCGCGCCATCCGCTCGGCGTACTGGTAGTACGTCTGTCGGGAGATCCCCAACTGGCGACACAACACCGTCACCGACACTCCCGCCGAGTCCTGCAACACCGCGTGCGCGCCCACCGCGAGGCGAACTTCCATCGAGATCATCCCGTCAGCCATGCGGACACCATGGACCGCTCCTGAACCTGACTGTCAGGAATGTCCCTTCACACACATGTCAGGGATGTCCCTTCAAAACACAACGCGGATTCGCGGTCCGTAATACATCGAATCGGCAGATGCCCCGGCTCAACTCGCGTCCGGCTCGACCATCCCCTCGAGGTGGACGACCTCCTCGTCGCGGTGGCGGCCCATGAGGGAGAGCACGATGCCGACGACCGCCCACCCGGTGAGCACGAGCCACGGGCGCACGGTCGAGGCGTCGGGGAAGTAGGCGAGCGAGCGGAGCAGGTTGCCCGAGGCGCCCGGCACGAAGAACTGACCGAGCTCACCCCAGAAGGACGGGAGCCACTCCTTGGGCATGGCCAGCGAGGACAGTGGGTTGCCGACGAACATCGTGAGGATCGCCCCGATGGCGATGCCCGCGCGACCGATGAGGGCGTGCAGGCCGACGATGGCGCTTGCCGTTGCAGCCAGTGTCAGGGCCATCGCACCCCACGACGTCATGAAGTTCGCGGGCAACCACCCGAACCACGTGTGGACCACGAAGGTGAGCAGGAGACCGGCGAGCACGGCATACCCGGTAATGGCGGCGAGGCGACGGCGGGAGCCGGTGATGGTCATCGCGATGAGAACACCGCCGATCATGCCGCCCATGGCCATCGGAAGGCCGATGAGCA
>JAKPQA010000196.1 GCA_029547025.1 Armatimonadota bacterium | reverse complement strand
CTCTCGATCGGCACGTATGCCGGGGGATGGCGGATCATCCGCACGCTCGGCAGCCGGATCATCGACCTCACCCCACCGCAGGGCTTCGCGGCCGAGGCGACGGCGGCGACCGTGCTGTACGTGGCGACGGCCACGGGCGCCCCGATCTCGACGACGCAGGCGATCTCGTCGGCCATCGTCGGAGTGGGCGCGACCCGGTCGGCGAAGTCGGTGCGCTGGGGGGTGGCGCGCTCGATCGCCATCGCGTGGGTGATGACCATCCCGGGCGCTGGCCTCGCCGCCGCCGCGGCCTACCTGATCCTGGCCCCCCTCCTCTAGCGCCCCCGCCCCCGCCCCCTTCCCGACTTCGTGCGACTTCGGTGCGGGGTTAGGCGCTTGGACGGGTGAATACCGCACCGAAGTCGCACGAAGTGACGGGTTGGCTGCAGCAGGAACAGATGAGGGTCGCCCGGATGCCGCGCGCGTTGGTTCGCTGGACCTCGTCGTTCCAGCGCGCGGCCACGAGGAGTTGTGCACTGGTGATCTCCTTGGTGGTCCATCGAACGACACCCAGGCCACACGAACGCAGCCCCACCTCTCGCTCGCCGGCAGCGACGATCCTGTTGGCCACGGCATCCGGGCCTCTGTCGAGCGAGGGGTCGACGTCGCCCACGTACTTGCCACGGCCATCGGCTTCCGCAACCACACCGAGCTCGGGCCAGTAACCGTCGACTCGGCCGAGGAACTGGTCCAGCGCTCCGTAGACGTTGACCTGAGGAATCCAGCGCGGCAAGCCCATCCGTCGGAAGGCGTCTGCAGACCACGATTCGAGCCACCCCTCGCGGCGGGGGTCGAGCTGGGCGAGCATCAGTTCACTCTTCACTGCGCCGGGCCAACGATGCTGGAACTCTCGCAGCGCCCGCACCGATTCCACGGTGCAAGCCCCAGCACGCACGGCCGCGTCGGCGATGGCGAGGCCGTCACCGGAACTGAGGTGCCGGGCGCAGTCCACCACGGTGCGCTCAGCGGTGGTGCGCCGGACCGGACCCAACGACTCGACGTGACCGGAGCTCAGCTCACCTCGGAAGAGGGTCATCCACGAGCCGGGAGCCCGCGAGCGTTGCTGATCGTCCACGGTGACAGCCGGGCGGGGGAGTGCCCCCATCGGGTTGGGCAGGCCGTGGTCGAGCGCCGCGCTGACATGGCTGATCGCGCTGTCCGATACGGCCCGCTGCGCGGCCCGGGCCAGGAGCCGGTGCTGTTCGACCCGGTCGGTGGGCCAGCGGTGGGGGTCGGCGTAGATGCCGCGATCCAGTCGCTCGACAACGCCGGAGCCTACGGCAGTGATGAGGCGCCGGGGGCTGATGCCAGCAGCGGTGGCTTCGGCCGTGAGGAAGGCCGGGGGCAGTGGGCTGAGGTCCGGATGCATCGCACCACGCTCGCCGAGAGGGCGACCCGGAGCGCGTCGTGGGCCGCGCCCTGTGGATGCGCACGGCATCCGACCGTGTTGTGGACAACGACCCTCGACTTCGTGCGACTTGCGCGCGCATATCCGCCGATTTCGGCCTGCAGACCGCACCGAAGTCGCACGAAGTCGGGAAAGGGGCGGGCGGGGCGCGGTGGGGGCGGCGAGGGAAGGGGGTGGGGGTGTTCAGCAGCGCGTCACCGTCCATTCACCATCGGCCACCGGATCGGACACCTGCGCTCCTTAGCGTCTGGTCCAGTCGGCAGTGTCGCTGGCCCGCGCGGTCCTGACCCGGGCCGTGCCCCCAT
>JAKPQA010000178.1 GCA_029547025.1 Armatimonadota bacterium | reverse complement strand
GAACGACCCACGGCACTACGCGATTCTGTGGAACCAGGTTCCCAGCCGCAACGAGGTCGCGAAGACATCGGCTGAGGGCGTCGCCGCCGCACTGCGCGGGGAGCCTGACGCGCTCGCCAAACTCGTGGGCGGGGGCATGCTGGGAGATACGGTGCAGATCATCGGCGACCCCAGCCACATCACGCCCGAGGCGAAGGCCAAGCTCGCCGCGTTCGGCATCGACATCGACGCGCTCATCGCGGGTGCGGCGCAGGCTGGTGGTGGCGCTCAGTCGGCTGGCGGCGCTCAGTCATATGGCGGTGCGACACCGTTCACCGTGCTGCCGGGGCTCGGCTCGGTGGCCGGCTCGGTGGCTGGCTCGGTGGCTGGCTCGGTGGCTGGCTCGGCGGGCGGCTCGGCGGGCGGCTCGGATGACATCGTCAGCAAGCTCGAGCGACTGCAGGTGCTGCGCAGCAACGGCACGCTCACCGACGCGGAGTTCGAGTCCGGCAAGAAGATGATTCTGGGGGGTTAGGAGCTTCCTCCCCTCCACCCCCCTGGAATCCGCATGAGCCCATCTTCTGCTCCCTCGCCGGCACACCCGACTCCCGCGCAAGCGCCTTCCCCACCAGACCCGCACGGCCGCATCCCGCGCACCCGACTCCCGCGCAATCCCCTTGCCCACCACACCCGCACAGCCGCATCCCGCGCAAGCGACTGCCGCACAGCCGCATCCCGCGCAAGCGACTGCCGCACAGCCGCATCCCGCGCAAGCCCCTTCCACCAGACCCGCACAGCCGCATCCCGCGCAAGCCCCTCCTCTCCTCCACACCCTGAACTTCAGAAAGTTGTTGATTTTCCGGGCATTTTCTTCGAACATACCTTCGAATATGGGAGAATGGGTGCATGTCGTTGACCGGATCATTCGCCACCACCGCCGCTGCGGTCGTTGCCCTCAGTCTGGATGCCGCGACTCTCGGGGCACTCAGTGACGATGCATTGCTGGCCGCCCACACACTGCTCACCGACCACCGCCGCCACGCTGACACGATCGCCGCCCACCTTGCCGGGGAGATCGCC
>JAKPQA010000175.1 GCA_029547025.1 Armatimonadota bacterium | reverse complement strand
CTTCGCGGATGACTTCGGGCCCCATGCGGTGCATCTGTACCGCATCGGGGGCGGGCGGTAGGCGAGCGGGGCACGGGGTGCCAGTGCCAAGGGCGTGGCGCTACTCGAGCAGGCGCTGAAGCGGCCGATGGGGTAGCGTAGTGCTGGTGAACGCGGAATCCCCGCGCGCAGTGCCGCGGGGATCGTGGGCATCGCGAGCGTGCGTCGGGCGAAGCTGACGCGGGGCTCGCTATCGGGAAGAGGATCTGCTGTGCCAGAGATGATGGTCCTTCCATACCTGGTACTCACGGCTGTGGCGGCGCAGTCGGAGCCCGACGTGTCGCTCGAAGGGTGCAGCATCGTGGTACCCGCGTTCGAGCCAACGCACCTGGCGCGGGCCGTGAAGGACCTACGACATCGACTGCTGCAGGGGCATCTGGTCCCGGTTCGGACGCACCTGCCCGAGGGCAAGGGGCCGGCCATCGTGGTGGGCGCCGACGCCGCCCGGAATGTGGGCATCGAACTGCCTCCGGGCGAGGAACTGGGCCCCGAGGGCTACGTGCTCCGGGTCACCAAGGGGGCAGGCCGCACGCTCCTTGTCGCCGCCGGAGCGACTCCCAGGGGCACGCAGCAGGCGGTGATCGCGCTCACACGCGAGATCCGCACGGAGGGCCGGAACCAGTACATCCCGGCCAACCTCGACCGCACCACCAAGCCGGCCTACGCGGTACGAGGCATGCACCTCAACGGGTGGCCGATGCACCGGCCCTACAGCTTCCGCTCGTGGAACGAGAATGACTGGTGCCGCTACATTGATATGCTCGCACACATGGGGGCCAACCTGGTGTACCTCTGGCCCTTCATGGACATCATGCCCGTGCCGCTATCCGCCGAGGACGAGGAGTACCTGCACGAGTTCCGCCGCGTGGTCGATTACGCACAGAAGCAGCACGGCATGGAAGTCTGGATCATGCAGTCGGCCAACCGCGTGGCCAGAGACACGTGCGGGGTGGCCGATCCGCGGCATCGGCCCTACTGGCGACCCTCGCAGGCGGATCGCAACCCGGCAGACCCCGCCGAGTTCGCCGCCATCATGGAGTCGCGTGAGGCGCTCTACCGCATCGTCAACAACGTGGATGGCGTATGCACCATCGACTCGGATCCCGGCGGCTGGCTCGGCAGTCCGGTCTCCGACTACATGAAGATCCTCAGAGGCTGCCGAGCACTGCTGGACAAGCACAACATCCACGGCCGCGACGCGAAGATCATCAACTGGCTGTGGACCGGCTGGGGGCACCGGCTCGAGATCCCGGGGAACCTGTCCGTCATCGCCGACACGGTGCGCGCCATGAAGGCCGAGATGCCCGAGCCATGGCGGCTCATCGCCGGCACGGAGGCCTACCTGCCGATCTGCCAGGCCGAGGGCGTGCTCGACCACACCATCTACGTACCCTACGGAGCGATCGAGGGCGAGCCCTCATACCCGTGGACGAACATCGGTCTTGGGGGCATCGACGGCCTCTTCGCGGGCGCAGCCAAGTACCCGGGTCTGCTGGGCGTGATGGGCAACACGCAGTGCCCCCTGCTTCAGTTCCCGCGCGTACGCGCATTCCTCCAGTTGGCGTGGGACCCTTCGGCTGCCCAACGGTCGGAGGAGGATCGGCTGCTCGACGTGTCTCGCGAGCTCTATGGCGACCACGCGGAGCTCATCGCCCGGTGCTTTGCCGCGGTGTGCACAGGCGGCCCTGAGCAGCTGGAGGCGGTGGCAAACCGGCTGGACCGACTGGTCCGTGCCGGCGAGCTCGGCCCGCCGGGCGTGCTGGGCCAGTCGCTGTTCCCCGACCCGGGCTTCGTCGCACGATCGCTGCTCATGCAGTTGCGGGTTCGCCTGGCCGCGGAGCGGCTCTACGACGCGGTGGCGGACGGGGCCAAAGCGGCCGAGTGCTTGCAGCGCGTCGAGGCGCTCCTCGACGCGTACCTCGCCTGGGACGACGCCCACGGCTGGCACGAGCTCTGGGGCCCGGGGCCGTGGCAGCTTGGCAACCTGCCGGCCGATCCGCGCTTCGTCGCGGCACTCTCTTACTTGCGGTGGGTGATTGGCGACGACGCCGCCCTGAACGCCTTCTTCGACCAGGTCGCTGAGGGGCTCTCTGCCGGACGCGACGCCGCGAGCGTTACCGCCAACGCCATCGAGCCGATGCGCACCCGCGTCCTCTCGGCTGTTGTGCTCAAGCCCAACGCGGCGCGGGAGGCCACGGTCTCCGCGTCCGCACTGCCCGACGCCGCCAAGTACCCACCCGAGCACGCCATCGACGGCGACATCTCCACCCTCTACTGGCCGGGCGCGCTGGTGCAGGACAACGAGGAGTGGTTCGAGATCGCGTGGCCCGAACCCAGGACCTTCCGCCGCGTCGACGCCTACTTCCTCCGACACGAGTCGATGTGGAACCGAACGATCCACCTGCAACGGCCCAGCGGCGCCGGGGCTTGGGAGGACATCGCGACCTGCACGCCTACAGACACGACCGCGCACGCGCTCGCGTGCTTCGAGCTGTCGGCGCCCGTGACGGCGGGCCGGATCCGGTTGGTGAACCTGCTGGACCTGTTCGAGGTCGAGGTGCTGGAGTGAGGGGACCCAAGTCTACCGCGGCGACCATGCCCTCAGCTTGGCCGCGAAGTCCGGCCACAGATGGCCCTCGTCGACCCATTCGACCCACGTGAGCTGCCCCTGGGGCGCCGAGTGGTCGAACCCTAGACCATCCTCGATGCGAGGCCGGTGGTGGACCGCGTCTCGCGTGTACCCCAGCAGGTAGGCGACCGTGATCACGTCCCAGATCGGCCAGATGCGTCGGCCGGCCACCTCGAACCGTCCACCGAACTGCGCGAAACACTCTGCCAGCCACCGCCCGGTGGGGCCCGTGTCGCGCAGAAGGGCCTCCGCCTCCTCCGTGGTGAAGCTCAGGTGGCGCTTCGCCACCTCGCCGCAGCCAACGACGAGTGGCACACCCGAGGCGAACACGACGCGAGCCGCGGCCGGGTCGTTCTTCACGTTCCACGGGTCACCCCCGCCCGGCCAGTCGTCGAAGCCCATCATCACCACGCGGATGCGCTGCGTGATCGATGGATCGATGAGGATCGCCGACGCCACATCGGTGTGTGATCCGATCACGAGCACATTGAGCCGGTTCTGCGGCGTGAACGCTCTCGACTGCTCGACGAGAAAGCGGACGGCTTCGTTGTCGTTGGGCTCGTCGAACGCGGCGATGGGCCCATCGGCTCCCGCCAGCACCGGCGCGTGTTCCCGGGCGCCGAGCCGGTTCTCGAGCGCGTCGAGCACCGTGTCCCGCGCCTTCGCGCCCGAGAGGCCGTTGGCCGCGTGGTTACCGATGTAGCCCAGCATCCGGACCTCGGGACTGATGGTGAGGTAGATCACGGCCCACTGGTCGTCGATCTCGGTCCCGCAGTCGGTGCTGAGCACCACCGGCAGCGGCTCACGGACCCCCGCCACGATCTCCCGTGACAGGGGGGAACCCTCCTGAGCCGCCGCGGGAGCCAAGACGGAAGCCATGCACAGCGCTGAGCTGATCCTCATGCCACACCATCCGTTCCGCGTGATCGAGCTTGTTCTTCGGCGAGCCCATCCACATTGCCTCTGGCGACCGCGCGCGTAGGGGGTCGGCAGCCGACGGCGAACCGCAGCAAGTGAACCCGCGAGAGGGGTGACCGCCATGGCGAGGTTGACGCGCCGCGCATGGTTGGGGGCTGTGGGCGGCGGGATGGTGGCCGGGGCCGCCGTCGTCCGATCGGGAGCCCAGCCCGAGGCCCCGGAGGGCATGGTCATCGTCCCCGGTGGGCCGTTCCTGATGGGTACCTCCGAAGGCGACGTGGACCGGCTTGCCAAGCGGGGAGGCTACCACCCGTCGTGGTTCGAGGGGGAAGTGCCTCTCCGCGAAGCCGAAGTCGCCACCTTCGCCATCGACGTGCACCCGGTGACCAATGCGCAGTATGCGGAGTTCGTGGCAGCGACGGGCCATCGGCCGCCTCTCCACTGGCAGCGGAGCACGGTTCCCGAGGGTTTGGTGGATCACCCCGTCATCTTCGTGGACCTCTCAGACTGCATGGCCTACGCCCAGTGGGCAGGGAAGCGGCTCCCCACCGAGGCCGAGTGGGAGAAGGCCGCGCGCGGCACCGATGGGCGGCAATACCCCTGGGGCAACGAGTTCGATCCCGACGCCTGCCGCTGGAATCGCGACGGCGTGGGACGTCCGTGCAACACGTGCCCCGTGACGGAGTACCCCCGGGGCGTCAGCCCGTGCGGAGCCATGCAGATGAGCGGCAACGTCGCCGAGTACTGCGCCGACGGGCCGGGCCCGGGCGCAGCGTTCATCAAGGGCGGCTCCTGGATGAACGAAGACCCCATCAATCTCCGCCCGGCCGCGCGGAACATGAGCGGCTTCGCCAACAACCGGTCGGCCTTCTACGGGTTCCGCTGCGCGAAGGAGGTGGTCTAGATGGCCCGCATCACTCTGACGCCTGCTCCCGGGCAGATGTCGGCGTCCGCCACCGATGTCCCGGCTTTCCCTGACGAACGATTCGGGTTCGGCATCCCCGAGTGCATCGGCGACTCCGCGCGACCCGTCTGGTTCGGCGGCGTGGAGCCCAAGTGGGAGGAGCGCGACGGCGGCGCCTTTGAGACCTCGGGCCGCGTGGAGGGAGAGCTCGAATACTCCGCGCTACTGACGCCCTTCGAGGACCACGTGGACCTCAACATGAAGGTCACAAACCTCAGCGATCGCGACTGGGCTCACGCCATGGCCTTCAACTGCTTCCAGTGTGGCGGTGCGCTGTCGATCGGCGACCACGAGTGTCTGCGGCACTGGGTCGGGTGGCGTGGCGAGCTCCGGCGGCTCATCGAGGTCCCGCGGCACTGTGGCCCCAGGCCGGCCGTGCAGCTCTATGGCGTCGATGGCGCTCCGCCGTGGGAGGACATCCCCTTCGTCGCGCGATTCGCATGCTCACCGCCCGATGTGGCCCTCGAGGGGTGGATGGCCATCGTCTCGCGGGACGGCTCGCGCCTCGTCGCCACCGTCAGCCGGCCATGCCTGTGCTTGTTCCAGAACATGGAGTACTCGTGCATCCACGCAAGCCCCTGGATGGGCCGCCTCGGGCCCGGCGAGACCGGCACCGCCCTGAACCGAGCCTACTTCGTGGAGTCATCGCTGGAGGCCTGGCACGCACGGATGGTGACTGAGATGGCCGAGGAAGGGTGAGTGTTGCGGCAGACGAGCCCGAAGACCGCACGCGGCGGGCCGGGCAGCACTCGGCTGGCTCGACCCGCCGCGCGTCCTCCCGACCAGCTCGCTATGGGGCCGCCTTCTCGATCAGCACCAGAATGGTGTAGCCGCCGCGGAACTTCTGCCCCACCGCTTCACCGTCTGCCGGGGACCCCACGCGGTTCCCCGAGTGCAGCGGGAGCGGGACGCCCAACCAGTGGTCGCTCGTGCCCAGACCCGGCACCTCGAAGCCGAACAGGCTGGCGACATCCCATCCCGAATGGAGCCGGACCCGCTTCCCATCGGGCGTAAGCGGTTCGACGGACGCACTGACTGACCAGGTTCCACTGCCGTCGCCCGTCACGCCGGAGACGACGACTGGGTTCGAGTTGGGCTTCATGCTCATGCTGTATACGGGCCCCACTGTGGCCACGAGGCCCTCGCGAACGCCCCGCCCGTAAGCCTCGGCCAGCTTCACGCGGTCATAGAAGCCATCGCCATCATCGGGGGCAAAGAAGAATGCTCCTGATGGTACATCGCCAAACTCACCAGGATCTCTCCCTTCCGCTGGGGCGACCGTGATCATGCGAAACGAGACTACATAGGC
This sequence comes from Armatimonadota bacterium, assembly GCA_029547025.1. Classification (GTDB taxonomy): domain Bacteria; phylum Armatimonadota; class Zipacnadia; order UBA1398; family JAKPQA01; genus JAKPQA01. The sequence continues at coordinate 57,487 of JAKPQA010000175.1, read as the reverse complement.
CGCGGGGCACTCCGTCGGGGCAGCAGGATCGGCCTGCCCCTGGGCACTGGCGCCGGCCACCATGACGAGGAATGAAGCAGCAAGGGCGAACTGAACCGCTCTGCACGCGAATGGGAGTCTGGCACCGGACGACGACATGCTCACGCACTTCCTTTCGGGTGGTGGGGGCAGCGAAGGCAACATCACCTCACACGGCCCGTCGATCGTAGCCGCAGGCCCACCGGCAGCAGCTAAGGCACGTTGATCTGCGTCACGTCCGCGCTTCCCTCCACGGCAACGCCCTCCGTGTATGGGCGGTCCTTCTCAGCCGGCACCGGCGGGGGAGGCGGGCCGTACGTCTGACTGCACGACGCTGGGATGACGATAGTTGTAGCGACGAACGCGTACGACTTTGGACCCTGCTCATTGGGTATGTACCAAGTCTTCAGGCGCGGGTTCGGCTGGGCAAACATCGGCACGGTCGCATGGCGCACGTACGTGTAGTGATCCTGCGTGTCGCCATAGGCCGCGCTTTGCGCCCACGAGGGGTACTGGGAGAAGACGAGCCGCAGACGGCAGGGCAGGAAATCGGCCTGTAGCGTATTGAACACAGCCCTATGCTCTGTCGCCCCGGTGACCATCTGGCCTGCCACATAGCTGCCGCTCATTGGGGTGAAGACCTTGGACGAGACGGACACGACCGTTGGGGGCACGACCTGCGCGGAACAGGCGCCACCGGCCAGCGCCAGGGCTACCGGCAACGCAATGAAGCTCAGACGATTCGATAGTGAGTGACGCTCTCTCTCTCTCTCTTCATTCGACTCCATCCTTGCACGACAGGAACAGCACGGCCTGCCATCGACCAACGATGACCACTATATGATATCTAGTCTACAGATGCAGTCAAGTACCTCACTCGTGATTTCCGTCGGCGCGAAGTAGCAGTGTCCGATCGTCGCCTAGTAGAAATGCCCTGTGGACCGATGACAGGGCATGGAGCCGTATGCGCGAGCCCAGTGCGGCGTCAGTTGCGGTGGCAAGCGGCGGCGGGGGAGGGGACCCTCCGTCGTTGGCGTGAGGAACCCCGGACCAGGTGCCGACGCGGGCTTCGGGAGCGCAGGCTTCAGCCGGCACTGGTGGGGAGCGACGACGCACCCAGGCCCCGACCGCCCGCCGGCGGATTTGCGCAGGAGCTGTACGGAACGGGCGAACAGACAACCCATGAATGGCTCACCGGATCGTCGTGTCGTGCAGCAGGGAATCGCATTTGGCGCCGGCCCTGGCGTCGCGTTAGGAGCCGGGGTCGGAGTCGCGATGCACCGGATCGCCATCGGGATGGGCCTCGGCGCCGTCTTCGGCGTCCTCATGGCTCTGCGCTACATCAAGAGGCACTCGGGACCGAATGGGGGATCGTAGCGGGGCCGCGTTCGCGGCAGCGCCGCCAGCGACGAGGGGTCTTGGAGCGCGGTGGGACGCTGCCCTTGCCCTCCTTCGCCACGCAGACACCCGGTCGGAGGCCCGACTTCGAGTCGGGCGCGAGGGGCCGTGGCACCGCCGCTTGGCACGGTGTAGAATACCAAGCGGGAGGTGACATGCATGGCATCTGCCCGTGTATCCAGCAAAGGTCAGATCACCCTACCTGCGGCCCTGCGTCGGAAGTTCGGAATCGGCCCGTCGTCGACAGTCGAGGTGGAGGGGCGCGAAGGCGAGATCGTCATTCGCCCGCTCCGGTCAGTGTCCGAGGTCCGGGGCGCATTCCGACACTGTGTCGCCGACGGCCCGATGGACTGGAGCGCGGCGCGCGAACAGGCGCAGCGTACGGTGGCCGAGCAGGTGGCCCATGAGTGATCCGGTGCCCGTGTCCATCGTCGATGCCAACGTGCTGCTCCGGTTCCTGCTGGACGACCACCCCGAGCTCTCGGGCAAGGCGGCCGCCATTCTCGAGCGCATGGAGCGCGGAGGTGAGGTGTTGCACTGCGACCCGGTCACACTGGCGGAGGTCGTGTGGGTGCTGGGGAGCTTCTACAAGCAGCCCAACGACGCCATTGCGCGGGCGCTGGAGCCGATCCTCAAAGCCGAGGGACTGCGCATGCCTGAGAAGGCCCGCTACATCCGGGCGTTGGGGCTGTTCGCGCACACAGTGGCGAGCTTCGGCGATGCCTGCGCCTGCGCGGCGGCCCTCGAGGACTGCCAGGGGCGGCTCTATTCGTTCGACCGCAAGCTGTCGGAGGTGGATGGCGTGGACCGCCGCGAGCGGCCGGACTGACCCTGCGTGCCTCGGGCCGCCTACCTTCCTCCCGCCAGCTCCCTGCACACGCCCTCGACGTAGGCGCGGTAATCCGTCGCCGGCATGTTGGCGAGGCGGGTCAGCATGTCGTCGGGGCTGATGAGCCCCTGCCGGAGCGCGGCTTCCTCGGGGCAGCCGATCTTCACGCTCTGGCGCTGCTCGATGGTGGCGACGAAGGTCGACGCGGCGTGCAGCGACTCGGGCGTGCCCGTGTCGAGCCAGGCCGTGCCGCGGCCGAGGCGGCCCACCCGGAGCGTTCCCTCCGCCATGTAGGCACGATTGAGGTCGGTGATCTCGAGCTCCCCCCGGGCCGAGGGCCTCAGCTCGAGCGCGAAGTCACAGACGCGCCCGTCGTACACGTACAAACCGGGAACCGCGAGGCTACTGCGCGGGTGCGCCGGCTTCTCCTCGATCGAGACCGGCCGGCCGTGGCCGTCCAGCTCGATGACGCCGTACCGCTGCGGATCGCGCACGGGGTAGCCAAAGATCGTGGCACCCTCGGTGTGCGCGAGCGCCTCGAAGAACGGGTCCATCTCGCCGTAGAAGAGGTTATCGCCGAGGATGAGGCACACCGCCTGGTCGGCGATGAAATCCCGGCCGAGGATGAATGATTGCGCGATGCCCTCGGGCCGGGGCTGTTCCACGTACGACAGCGCGATGCCAAAGCGCGAGCCGTCGCCGAGCACCTCGCGGAAGCGCGGCAGGTCGCGTGGAGTGCTGATCAGCAGTATATCACTGATCCCGCCCGATATGAGCGTCGCCAGCGGGTAGTAGACCATGGGCTTGTCATAGACGGGAAGGAGCTGCTTCGAGGTGACCTCCGTGAGCGGGTAGAGGCGCGTTCCCGCTCCACCGGCCAGCACGATGCCCTTCCGCACGCGTCCGGAGCGCTCCATCAACTCACATCACCCGACCGCTCGCCGTAGTTGCGCTCGGCGTAGGCGCGGAACTCGTCTGACTTCTGGCAGTTCTCGACCCACGCCCGGTGGGTCCGGTACCAGTCCACCGTGTCCTCGAGCGCCTGGCGGAACTCGTGGCGAGGCGACCAGCCGAGCTCCTCACGGATCCGGCTCGCATCGATGGCATAGCGGCGGTCGTGCCCCGGGCGATCCGGGACGAACTCGATCAGGCTCGCACGGGACCTGCCGCCGGGAAGGGGACCCTCGCGCTGGTCGATGATCTCGCACAGCATGGTCACCAAGGTGATATTCGGGATCTCGCAATCCGCGCCGATGTTGTAGGTCCGGCCCGCGCGGCCTTGGCGAAGCACCAGGTCCAGAGCGTCGCAGTGGTCCTCGACATGGATCCAGTCCCGCACGTTCATCCCGTCGCCGTAGACTGGCAGCCGGCGGCCCGAGAGGGCATTCGAGATCATCACGGGCAGGAGTTTCTCGGGGAACTGGAACGGCCCAAAGTTGTTCGAGCAGTTGGTGATGACGACATCGAGCCCGAAAGTCCGGTGCCATGCCCGCACCAGGTGGTCTGCCGCGGCCTTGCTCGCCGAGTAGGGCGAGCTGGGATCGTAGGGCGTGCTCTCGGTGAAGCCCTCGCCGCCCTCGATGGGCAGAGACCCGTAGACCTCGTCGGTGGAGATGTGATGGAAGCGCCCGCCGCTGCCCTTGGCCACGACGCGCCACGACTCGAGCAGGTTCGCCGTTCCGACCACGTTCGTCTCAACGAATCGTAGCGGAGTCAGGATCGCCCGGTCGTTGTGCGACTCCGCCGCGAAGTGGACCACGTCGGTGATCGAATGACGACCCAGACACTCCACGACCGCCTTGGTGTCACGGATGTCGACGCGCTCGAAGACGTAGTTGCCTTCGTGGGCCACGGCGGCCACGCGCTCCGGGCTGGCCGCGTAGGTCAGCGCGTCGATGTTCACGTAAAGATCCTCTGGGTGTCGCGGCACCATCTGCCGGAGATAGGCCCCGCCGATGAAGCCGCAGCCGCCCGTCACGGCGATGCGCCGACGCCAGCCGGACACATGACCACCTCCCCGCGCCACCCGGCCGCTGCCCGGCCCCGGCCGCGGCCCTCACGCCACCCAATAGGGTCATACCCTCCGCGGTAACCCAACTCACGTCAAGCTCGCCGGCGAGCTGGTTGGGCACCGCCGCGAGTTACCCGCCAGGCCTGCGGTCACTCTTCGATAGGCACGCGCTCCGCGCGCCGCGAGCTCTCGATGGCGCCGAACACCATGGCCAGAGAGCGGATGTTGTCGTGGCACTCGGTCTGCGGAACCGCGCCGCCGCGCAGGAACTCGAGCATCTCACGCAGGGCGCCGTGCATGCCGTCATACTGCAGACGGGGCTCGGGCACACGCAGATCCTGAAGCGGCCGATGGAACCCTTCGTCGCCGGCTACGACCTGGCCGCGAGGCTCCTGGTCCCGCTCATAGACCACCGTACCGCGTTCGCCGACGATGCGCCAGTCGCCATTCCAGCTCGTGTGGCAGCCCTCGGCGCACCAGCTGCCGCGGTAGGTGAACACGACGCCGTGCGTCATCTCGAAAACGCAGCTCGCCGCGGCGTCACCGCGGTACCACGAGCCGGCGGGGGCAAACTCGCGCGCATACACGTGTGTGGCGTCCTCGCCAGTCATGTAGCGCGCCAGATCGAAATGGTGGATGGCCATGTCGAGGATGAGCGGGCTGGGCATCTCATCGCGGAACCCGCCAAAGTGAGCGCCGATGTAGAAGTCGCAGTTGACCGTCGTCACGGTTCCCAGGGCACCCTCGGCCACGACCCGTCGCACCTGCTCGTGAGCCGGGTTCCACCGGCGCGACTGACTCACCATGTACAGCTTGCCCGTGCGCTCCGAAGCCCGCACCATCTGGCGCGCTTCGTCCATCCGCGAGGCCATCGGCTTCTCGCCAATGACGTGACACCCGGCCTCCAGCGCCGTGCAGGTCACCTCGCAGTGTGCTTCGGGCACGGTCAGATCCACGACGAAGTCCGGTGCATGGCTCGCCAGTGCGGTGGACAGGTCCGTAGTGGCCTCGGCCGAGGGGGCGTACTCCTCGACGCGACGCCGGGCGGCCTCGCGGTTCAGGTCCACCACCGCGGCGATCTCAACATCCTCTTTCAGCAGCGGCGGGAACCACGCCCCTGCGATACCGCCCGCACCCACAACCACGGCTCGTACGCGTCCCACGAAGCAGCCCTCCCGTGGCGGCCCCACACCTCGCTGCCGGCCGCGCATGGATGGAGTGTACCCCGCACGCGCTTCGAACGTAAACGGAGCCGGACGCCATGGTGGCGATCCGGCCGCACGCCGCAACCCTCGGGCCACAGCTCCATCACGCCGACGCGCCGCGTCCGTTCGTGCAGCCGGTGCGGGCCAACACCTCGGCGCCGATGGCGAAGGTCTCCTCAGCCTCCGCAGGGGTGGCAATGCCAATGCACAGAGCATCCACACCGGGGACCTGGAGGGCATACTCCAGGGCCTCCTGCGGAGCGATGCGCCCCATGGCCAGAGGTTTCATAGCGATGATCTTGCGCGTCGATCTTCGGACGGCCTCGAGCACCTGCTCGACACAGGGGCACATCCGCCAGGCGATCTTGTTGACCGGCGTGTTGATGACCTGCACATCGAACCGCTCCGCCACGGGGACCGTCTCGCCGCCGTTGTGGCTCGACATCCCCGGCACGAACCCCGCAGCGCGAATGGCGGCCAGGAGCTCGGCGAACTCGGGCCGAAACGTCCACTCCGCGCGCCAGAACATCGAGTCGGTCACCTGACCGTGGACGAGGCACACCTGGCAGCCTACGCGCTTGAGGTAGTCCATCTGGCTGGGGATGTCCGGGCCGACGATGACCAGGTTCGACATGGTGATGCCCGTGTGCTCCTGCGCGGCCTCGATGGCCTGGGCCACACGGTCGGACTGCTCGCCGCCGGGGCTGATCATGATGCTTCGGACGCCCATGCGGAGCGCGGCCACGATGACATCACGGATGGGCTCATAGGTCGCGAAGCGCTCCGCGTACTCCCGGCAGCGGGCATGGCTCAGGTAGGAGTAGCCGAGAAGTGGGTTGTGGCCGAGGATCAGCCTCGTGAAAGTGCGGTCCTCGATCTGGAAGACGGGCACTGTGGCGCACTCCTGCATTTCAGTAGCCCCCTGGCGACCACGAGGTCGGGACCTCGCTTCGGCGTTCATTCCGGGCCTGCTCGAGCCGCTCCTGGGCTTCGGGGCCCAGGTGACGATAGACGGCACGCAGTCGGGCGCCGGGCTGGCGGTCGAGGTAGTTCGTCCTGTCGAAGCCTCCGACGCCACAGCCCGCAACTCGGGCCGCATCGAGGAGCGCCGGCATGTCCCGCTCGGTGATGTAGGGGAGCACGGGGTTGATGAACAGCTCGACGCAGATTCCCTCGGCGACCAGAGCCGTCGCCGCCGCGATGCGGGCCGATGGGGAGGGCGCGCCGGGTTCGAGAATGGCCGCGACATCATCGCGATGCGTGGTCACTGAGAAAGCGACCCTGAGGCTGCCCTCGGGGAACATGCGAAGCACATCCAGATCGCCCAGGACCCGGTCGGACTTCGTGAGCACGAACACGCTGGGCCCGTCGAGCTTTTGTGAGGCGATGGCGAGCACCGACAGGCACCGGCGCGTCAGGCGGTAGTGCTCCTCGACGGGCTGATAGGCATCGCAGGCCGTCGAGAGCATGACATGGGCGACCCTCCGGCGAGCCAGCTCGCACTCGAGCACCCTTGCGATGTTCGTCTTGACCTGCACCCACGAGCCCCAGGGGGCCGACTGGCCGCGCCAGCGAGTCAGGTAAGTGGCGTAGCAGTACGCGCATGAGTGCTCGCACCCGCAGTAGGGGTTCAGGCGGAAGCGACCGCCCGAACCGGTGAGGGCGGACTTGCACTGGATCTCTTCGACGCGGATGCTCATGCCGGGCAGCGCCCCCAAGTGGGTTTCGAGCAGACACCGGCCAATCCTGCGCCCCCGAGCCGTCCTGCAACGCGCACGGGACTCGCGTTGCCACTCACACCGCATTGTGCTATCGTGGCGCGAAGGTGCCTCCCGGGTGAGGCCGGCGCAGGCGCGTTCGGATACAGCTCCCTCTGTAGAGCGGCGAGGTAGATGCGTGTGAGACCGATGGTGTATCTCGACGGCCGGATCGTGCCCGCGGGGGAGGCCATGGTCTCGGTCTACGATCACGGCCTGCTCTATGGCGATGGCGTTTTCGAGGGCATCCGTGTCTACCATGGCCGCGTGTTCCGCCTGGAGCAACACATCCGTCGGCTATACCGCTCGGCCCGCGCCATCATGCTGGATATCCCACTCACACCCTCCGAGCTGATCGATGCGACCCTCGCGACGTTGCGAGCGGGCGAGTGCACGGATGGGTACATCCGGCTGATAGTCACACGTGGCGTGGGCGACTTGGGGCTCGACCCCGGCAAGTGCCCGAAGGCATCGATCATCATCATCTGCGACGGGATCTCGCTGTACCCCGCCGAGCTGTATGAGCGAGGTCTCGAGGTCATCACCTGTGCCACAAGGCGGACGCCGCCCACATCGCTGGACCCGAGCGTAAAGTCGCTGAACTACCTCAACAACATCCTTGCCAAGATCGAAGTGAAGCGCGCGGGACTACTCGAAGGCATCATGCTCAACTCCGAGGGCTATGTGGCCGAGGCCACAGGCGACAATGTGTTCGTAGTGAGTGAGGGGCAACTGCTGACGCCACCGACGCACTGCGGCATCCTGGTCGGCGTGACGCGCGACGCTGTGATGGAGTTGGCCCGCCGGGAGGGCATCGAGGTCCAGGAGCGGGTCCTGACACCCGTGGACCTCTATGCCGCCGACGAGTGCTTCCTCACTGGCACGGCCGCCGAGGTGATCGCGGTGGTCAAGATCGATGGCCGCGTGATCGGCGATGGAGCGCCGGGGCCAGTCACGAAAAGACTACGAGTCGCGTTCCACGCCCTCACCGAGACCGAAGGGGTACCGATCTATCCCGAGGGAGCGGCCGGGTCATCCGGCTAGAGATCGATATGAGCACGTGTGACGAGTGTGGGACCAGTCCGGCGACGGTCTCCGTGTGCATGACCATCAACGATGTGCGGTTCGAAGTGAACCTGTGCGATGCCTGTGCGCGCCGTCGAGCCGAGGAGGGCGCCATCACACTGGGATTCGTTCTCGACGAGGCCGCCGCCGAACCAGCCGGCACACGTCGCGAGCCCCTGGTCGACGCGGCCGCATTCTCGTCCGTGTGCCCCGTGTGTGGGCTCACCGCCGAGGCGTTCTCGCAGAGTGAGCTGCTCGGCTGCGACACCTGCTACACGGCCCATGCCGGCATCCTCCGCGCCGTGCTTCGGACGGTACAGGGCGTTGACGTACCACTGACAGAGGCGCGCGCCTCGCGAGGCCACTCGACACGCGCCGCCAAGATGCGCCAGTTGACGGCGGAGCTCGACCGGGCCATTGAGCTCGAGGAGTACCTCCGAGCGGCCCAGCTGCGCGACGAGATCCGCGCGCTCCGCGAGCCAGCTGCCCGCGGACGCACCCGCCGCGCACGCCCGACCGCGGACGAGTAGCCCTGCTCCCGCATGGGCGGTAGCCTGGGCCGGGGCGGTGCGCGAAAGGCCCGTACGCTGCGCTGACGCCCTGACCCGTCTGGTGGAGGACCCGCACAGGGGTACGCCCGAAACGCGCGTGGGTCGAGCGGCCCGCTCGGCATCTCATAGCCGGCCGGGACGGTCAGCCCAAGCGGCCAGCGGCCCCCATGGCGCCCCGCCGCGACCCGGACCATGGGCCGCTGGCGCCCCAAGCGACCGCCAATGCCCCGCTCCCATACCCCGGCAGGTCCGAGCCTGCGGCGGGCGAAGACCACGGACCAATGACCTCCGGCCAGATCCTCAACCTCAGCATCGTGGCGCTGTATATCCTGCTCATTGTAGGAGTGGGAACCTACTTCGCGTTCAGAAAGAAGGACGCTGACCGCTTCATGGTCGCCCACAAGGCCATGCCGGGTTGGGCCGTGGGCCTTTCCATGTTCGGGAGCTACATCAGCAGCATCAGCTTCCTCGCGAACCCGGGCCAGACGTTCAAAACCAACTGGATGTTCGCGGGCTTCACCCTGGTCACACCAGTGGGTCTGGCCATCGGCTCGACCGCATTCCTCCGGTTCTACCGGCGGTCCGGGCACGTGTCGGCCTACACCCACCTCGAGGAACGCTTCGGCCCCTGGGCGCGCACGTACGCGGTACTCACGTACCTCATCTTGCAGATGGCCCGCATGGGCACCATCCTCTATCTGCTCGCCCAGGCCGTACTGCCGATGTTGGGCGGCGAGGCCGGCAACCTGAGTCTGCAGCGGACGCTGATCATCGCTATCGGGCTGCTGATCACGCTCTACACGCTCTTTGGTGGCATCGAAGCGGTGGTGTGGACGGGCGTGCTCCAGAGCATCATCCTGATCGCCGGCCCCATCATCTGCGTCACCACGCTGCTGCTCGGCACGCCTGGCGGTCTGGGAGGGGTGATCCGGGTCGCCGGACAGGCCGGCAAGTTCAGCTTCGGCCCCTATGCTTGGGACTGGAGCATCCCCACATTGTGGCTGGTGCTGCTCAACTCGCTGATCGAGCACCTGCGCAACTGGGGTATCGACCAGAGCTACATCCAGCGGTACATCGCGGCGCGGTCGGACCGGGAGGCCGTACGGAGCATCTGGATTGCCGGGCTGCTCTACATGCCGGTGGCCGCCGTGTTCTGGTTCATCGGCACCGCACTATGGGCGTATTACGAGGCCTGGCCGGGGCGCCTGCCCCTGGGTATGGCGCCGGACTCGGTATTCCCGCACTTCATTACCCACGCCATCGTCCCCGGCCTGAGCGGCCTCGTGATCGCGTCCATCTTCGCCGCCTCCATGGACTCGAACCTCAACAGCATGGCCACGCTGACACTCATCGATGGCTACAAACGCTACGTGAACGCGGAACCCGATGACCGGCAGGCACTGCGGGTGCTGTGGGCATCGACTCTCTTCTGGGGCGTGGCCAGCATGGGCTGGGCACTGTTCATGACCCTGAAGGGGGCGACGTCCACGATCCAGTTCTCGGCCAACCTCGGCGGTCTGCTGGGCGGAGGGGTCCTCGGGCTGTTCCTCCTGGGCCTTATCGCTCCGCGCGTCTCCAGCCGAGCGGCAGCCGTCTCGGTGGCCACCGGAGTGCTGGTGATCCTGTGGATGACGCTGTCGCGCGTCAGGGTGGGTGAGTGGGCCGTGTGGCCCGAGGCGTGGGCGGCTTGGCGCAGCCCCTGGCACGAGATGTCGGCCGCCACCGTCGGCACGGTGACGGTCCTGGCGCTCGGGGCGGCATGGGCGTGGGCGGCGAGGCCTCCGACGCCACCTGCGGCTCGGTGACCGGCGGCAGGGTCATTCGAGGAAGCACAGCATCGACACAGGGCAATGCGTGCAGTCGCGGTCGCCCCCGGACCAGTAGCAGCAGGGCGGGTGGGGGATCTGCCAGCAGTTGCGGCCCTCGACGGCCGCCGGGCAGTCTTCAGCGGCCGCACCGCAGAAGCGGACATCGCGGCAGACGCAGCTGAACTCGCCCAGGACCTCGTGCGCGGCCATCATCAGCGCGTGGAGCCCATCCTCCGGCGCTGACAACAACCGAACGCCGATCTCGCAATCGCTGCCCGACGGCCGTACCCATGTGACGATGCCCTCAAGCACCACTGCGGTGCCACGCGTGTCGGGCCCGTAGAGCGTCATGTCCAGGTAGGTCCCCGGCCCGACATCGGCGCGGTCGGTGACGAAGCGGAGGCCGCGTTCGGCGACGTCAAGAGTCTGTGAGATCGCGGGAGGTCGCACCGCCGCATCGCCCGGCCGACGCGCCCGCCACTCGATTCTCAGACTGATGGGGATGCGCGTGTACCGCCGGCGGCGGGCAGCCTCCGGTGCGTCAGGCGAGCTCACAACCAGACCTCCTCGCAGCATAGCGGGCACCAGCGGACGGCAGGGCCAGTATAACGTGCCGCGGGGCATGCCAGCACGGCCAACAGCGCCGCAGGCGCCCCTCGGGCACATGAGACCGGACACCCTCGCGGGATCGATGCCGTCCGCCGTCCCCGGCAGCCAAGAGTACACACATCTGCTCGCACAAAGTGCTTGACAATACAGCTCATAACTGGTATAATAGTATTGCGCGCGCGTTTCTGGACGAGACGGCCGCTGGGCTGCCGGGCGATGACGCGCGAACCAGACCCACGGGCACGCGGACCGCGCCAAACCCGGGACGGGGATTCGGCCGCGAAGTGTCACGCATGTGACGCCGGATTCCACAGCTTTTCGGGGAATCGCACCGTCGTCTCAGACACACGCCATGGGTAACTCGCGAGAGCAAGCGTCACGGGCGTCACACGAGAGGCCACAAGGTTGTGGCGATCGTCGGGGCTTGCCCCTTCACTGAGGGCTGCGCTGGGAAGCGGCTGGAGGACCCTTGCTGCGGGAGGTCTCCGCGGCTCCGCGAAGGCGTTCTTGCGGCGCGAAGGCCACTTGTGATATAGTGCCCGGAGTTGTTGGGGTTCGCCGGTCAAAGAGTGGGCCTGGACCCACTCTTTGTTGTTCGGAGGGGCGGGTGGCCGGGCGATGAGCGGGCATACCCGCGGCCCTTGGCGTTCGCGTGGCCGGTCCACGCCGGCGCGGTCGCGGTCGCCCATCCGCACGCAGGAGCTCTTTGCGTTCCTGGCCCCGCGGCTGGCCGCCCTCGGCTATGAGCTGATCGAGCTGCGCGAGGGCCGGGCCGAGGGGCGGCGGCTGATCGAGTTGTTGGTCGATCATCCGGACGGTGTAGGGGCGTACGACTGTCAGCGGCTCGCCAAGCACGTGGGCGTGCTGATGGACAAGATGGACCCGGTCGAGGAGCAGTACATGCTCCAAGTGTCGTCGCCAGGGGTTGACCGGCCTCTGAAGACGGTGGAGCACTTCGAACGGTTCGCCGGCCACTTGGCCGTGGTCAAGTTCGCATCGGAGGCTGAATGCTCCCAGCACGGCCGGCGGGTCAAGGTTCGGCTGGCGGGGGTGCGCGACGGCCGGGTGGCGATGGTGTTGCCGGATACGGGCCGAGAGATCGAGGTGAGCCTGACGGACATCGATCGGGCACGCCTCGAACCGGAATGGGATGACTAGCGCGTGGCCTTAGGCTGGTGTGGAGCCCGACGTGGTCTGGGCAAGCCTAGCGGTGCCGCGACGAGGGTCTAGCGCGCGTGGGCTCCACTGGGCCCCGCCCGGGAGAGCCCGAGGGTGAAATCGATGAACGCCGGTTTTCTCGATGCGATGAAGGACCTGGCCGAGGAGCGCGGGCTCGCGTACGACGTACTGCGCGATACCGTGATTGCCGCGCTGGAGTCCGCCTATCGCAAGCGACATGGCGCTCAGGGCGCGGTGCGTGTCGAGCTCGACGAGGCGCGACAGGCCATTCGTGTGATTGCCACACGCGAAGTGGTGGAGCATGTCCGGGACCCGCACCTGGAGATCGCGCACGCTCACGCGATCCGGCTCAAGCCCGACGCGGTCATCGGCGACCAGATCGACGTCGAGGTCACGCCCAAGGACTTCGGCCGTATCGCCGCGCAGACGGCGAAGCAGGTTGTGGTTCAGAGGATCCGCGAGGCGGAGCGCGAGGCGGTGTTCTCCGAGTTCGCGGCCCGGCGCGATGAGACGGTCACCGGTGAGATCCAGCGGCGGGACGACGGGAACGTGTTTGTGGCCCTGGGGCGCGTCGAGGCGCTGCTGCCGGCTCGCGAACAGATCGCGTCGGAACGCCCCTATGCGATCCATCGCCGGCTCAAGCTCTACATTCTGGATGTCCGGCGGAGCGCTCGGAACGCACAGGTGGTGGTCTCTCGGACCCATCCAGGCCTGGTCCGGCGCCTGTTCGAGCTCGAGGTACCCGAGGTGCAGGAGGGCATTGTCGAGATCAAGGCGGTCGAACGCGAACCGGGATTGCGGGCGAAGATCGCCGTGGTGTCGCACGATGAGCGGGTGGATCCCGTGGGAGCCTGTGTGGGCCACCGGGGCGCGCGAGTGCAGGCCGTGGTCGATGAGCTGGCGGGCGAGAAGATCGACATCGTTCGCTACAGCGACGACGCGAAGACGTACATCTCGAATGCCCTGAATCCCGCGGTGGTCTCACAGATACTGATCGACGACGAAGCGCGATCGGCTCTGGTGATCGTCCCGGATGACCAGCTCTCGCTGGCGATCGGCAAGAAGGGTCAGAACGTGCGCTTGGCGGCGCGGCTGACGGGCTGGCGGATCGATATCGTCGGTATGACCGAGTGGCAAGCGCGGCGGCAATCCGAGCCGGCTCCGGCGGAACCCGAGGAAGTCCGAGTGTACGACCTGGCTGCGGAACTGGGGATCACGGCCAAGGACGCCATCGACTATCTGGCGGAACTGGGGATTGAGGCCACGTCCCACGCGAGCATCATCTCGGGGGAGCAGGCCGACCAGTTGCGCCAGGTGCTCCAGGGCGGGGCCCCCGCAGCCGCGGGGATGCCCGATGAAGCCCCCGAGGCAGCACCCGACGGTGCCGATGATCCGACGGATGTGGCCCCGGCGCTTGATGGAGCAGGGGAGTCTTAGCTCCCGGCGAAGTGCGGGGCCTTGGCCTCGCCTGTCCATACATGCGGTCCCCGCAGGTCTGCCCTGAATAGTCCTATGGGGTTGGCGTGTGGGGCTCACAGAGTACAATGAGGAAGCAGCGGCACATCCCGCAAAGGACGTGCGTCGCCTGCCGGCAGACGGGCGATCGGCATTCGTTTGTCCGCTTTGTCCGGCGTCCCGACGGGACGGTGGCACTCGATCCGTCGGGCAAGGAACCAGGGCGAGGTGCATACCTATGCTGTAGGACGGAATGCGCAGCGGACCCGAGGAAGTGGCAGAAGCTGGGCCGGTCGCTATCGGTGAGCTTGAGCCCGACTCGGGAACAGGAGCTCGAGGGCGAACTGCGCCAGTGGCAAAGGGATGCCGCGACGGAGGCGAACTGAATGGCGAAGCTCAGGGTGCACGAGCTGGCGAAACAGCTCGGCATCACTAGCAAAGAAGCCATCGACCACCTGGAGCGGCTGGGTGTCAAGATTCGGTCGCATGCCAGCACGATTGAGGACTACTTGATCCCAGCCATCGAGCGCTCCATGCGTGGCGAAGCGCCGCCGTCTCGTGAGGAGGCCGAGTCGGCGGGCGCGCCATCACGGTTCGCGCGCCGCCCCCGGCGTCGCCTGGTTCTGGGTGAGAACGAGCGGGAGCACATGCGCATACCGGAGACGCCCGTCGAGCCCGAACCGCCGGCGCGCAGGATCTCAGTCCGCCCGACGGCATCACCGGCGGCCGAGGCCCCAGCCGAGGCGGCACCCGTTGCAGAGCCGGTGGAGCGAGCGGCCGCGGCGCCGTCCGCGCCGCCACGAGCGGCGGTCGAGGCGCCGGAGCCCGAGGCGGCCATCGAGGCGGCACCGGCTCCTCGTGCCGCCGAGCCCGTCGAGGTCCCACCCGAGGCGCCGGTCCTGCCGACGCCGCCCGCCCCCGCGCCGCCACCTGCCGTGGAGCGCCCGGCGCCGCGCGAGGGAGAGCTTCCCCCTCGCAGACGGCCCGAGACGGCCTACCCTCCTCGGGAGGGGATGGGCGATCGTGGCCGCAGGCCCGACCAGGGACGACCGGGAGGTCGGCCTGACGGCCGGTTCGGCGGCCGGCCCGACGGGGGTCGGCCGGAGGCGCGCCCCTACGGCGGCCGCTCCGATGGTGGACGTCCGGGAGGTCGCCCCGACGGACGTCCCTTCGGTGGTCGCCCCGACGCGGGCCGGCCCGGCGCGCGCCCCGGATTCGGCGGCCGGGTCGACGCGGGCCGCCCCGGCGGCCGTCCCGAAGGGCGTCCCAGCACCATGGCGCCCCGCGAGGGCGCCGCTCCCCCGGCGCGCCGCCCCGACCGAGACCGCGATCGGAGCCGGGACCGAGACCGCGACAAGACCCGGGACCGCGAGTGGGCGGACACCGACCGCCGTCGGCGTCCCCCGCGCCGTCCCAGCCTATCGTCGACCGGTAGCGAGGTGCGTCCGGCGCCGCTGGTCGGGGCCACGGTCGAGATCACCGATCCCATATCCGTGCGCGACCTTGCCCGAGCCCTGGGGCTCGATACGTCCGACATCCTCCGCGAGCTCATGATGCGGGGCGCGCCATCGACGATCAACGCCAGCATCGGCGGCAAGGTGGCTGCGGCCATCGGGCGCGACCTCGGCATCAATGTGGAGATCGTGGCCCAGGAACCCGAGCCCACGCCCGAGCCGGCCAAGGTCGAGGACAAGCGGCGCGAACGCCGGCGCCGCAAGGAGAAGCTCATCGAGGAGGCCGTCGGGACGCTCGTGCCCGTGCCACCGGTGGTCACGGTGCTGGGGCATGTGGACCACGGAAAGACAACGCTCCTGGACCACATCCGGAAGACCCGCGTTGTCGACCGCGAGTCGGGTGGCATTACGCAGCATATCGGCGCGTCGGAGATTGAGCACAAGGGCAAGAAGATCGTGTTCATCGACACACCGGGCCATGCCGCGTTCACGGCCATGCGCGCCCGGGGCGCGCAGATCACCGACATCGCCATCCTGGTCGTCGCGGCCAACGACGGCGTCATGCCGCAGACCGTGGAGGCCATCAATCATGCCAAGGCGGCCGGGGTTCCCATACTGGTGGCCGTCAACAAGATCGACCTGCCCGATGCCAAACCCGATCGCGTCCTCCAGCAGCTGAGCGAACACGGTCTGGTCCCCGAGGCGTGGGGCGGGGATGTGGTCACGGTGAACGTGTCGGCGCTAGACGGCACCAACGTGGACAGCCTGCTGGACTACATCCTCCTGATCTCTGAGGTGGAGGAGCTCCAGGCCCAGGCTGGAGTGCCAGGTAAGGGTCTCGTGATCGAGGCCCAGTCGGACTCAAGCCGCGGCCCGGTGGCGACGGTGATCGTCAAGGAAGGCGACATCAACGTCGGCGATTCGATCGTGTGTGGAGCAACATGGGGCCGAGTGCGTGCCATGGTCCGGCCGAACGGCGAGCGCGTGAAGCACGTGGGGCCGGGGTCTGCTGTCGAGATCATGGGGCTGGCGGCGGTGCCGGCGGCCAGTGACGAGCTCGAGGTGGTACCGACGGCCCGTGAAGCGCGCGAGCGTGCCGAGGCCGCAGCCGAGGCGGCCAGGGCCCGCGCCCCTCTCGCAGCGCCCATCACCACCCTCGAGGACCTCTTCTCGCAAGTCCAGGCGGGTCAGGTTCGCGATCTGAACCTGGTGGTCAAGGCCGACGTGCAGGGCACGGTGGAGGCTCTGTGCGAGTCCATCGGTCACCTGGGCCATGCCGAGATCAAGGTGAACGTGATCCACAGCAGCGTGGGGGCTATCAACGAGTCGGACGTTCTCCTGGCCTCATCGACGGGTGCCATCATCATCGCGTTCCGGGTAGGTACGGAACCCGGGGCGACTCAGACGGCGGCTGACGAGGGAGTCGAGATCCGTTCGTACGAGGTCATCTACGAGGTCATCGACGATCTGCGGGACGCCATGACGGGGATGCTGGCGCCGGTGTACCGCGAGAAGCCGCTGGGCAAGGCGGAAGTGCGTGCCCTGTTCCGGATCTCCCGCATCGGTGTCATTGCCGGGTGCCATGTCATCGAGGGCACACTCCGTCGTGGCGAGCCCATGCGGGTGAAGCGCAACGGGGAGACCATCTGGCAAGGCCCGCTGACATCGCTGAAGCATGTGAAAGAGGATGTCCGAGAGATCAGCGCCGGGTACGAGTGCGGGATCTCTGTGGACGGGTTCAACGGCTTCCAGGAGGGCGATATCATCGAGGTCCACACCATGGAGCGCGTCACGCGCACGCTTCAGAGCTAGCGGCGTGGTGGCGGCGGGGCTCGGGCCATGACCATCGGGGTGCTCCGAGTGACGCTCCGGATCCCTGAGGCGCACTCGCTCAAGGACAAGCGTCGCGTCGTCAAGAGCCTGCTGGATCGGGTGGCGAACCAGTTCAACGCGGCCGTGGCCGAGGTGGGCGACCTCGACGTGCGGACCCGGGCCGAACTGGCGGTCGTCACGGTGAGCAATGACCGGCGTCACGCCAATGCCATGCTGGACTCGATCCGCAACTTCGTGGATGCCCATGCGGCGGCGGAGGTTGCCTCGGCGGACATCGAGCTGCTCTGAACATCGCGGTGTGGATCTCATGGGCAGGACCGGGACGCGTGACCCGGGAGCCTGGGGGTGAGTGGGCGATGTCCGCGACCATGACCGTTCGGCAGCAGCAAGTCGCGCGAATGCTGGTGGCAGAGATCAGCGACATCATCCGCCGCGAGATGAACGATCCACGTCTGGGGTTCGCCACCCTCGTGGGGGCCGAGCCCTCCCGCGACCTCAGACATGCGCGAGTGTATGTGAGCGTTCTGGGTGATGAAGAGGACCAGAGGCGAAGCCTCGAGGCCCTCAATGGCGCCGTGGGGTACATCCGCTCCCTGCTTGGACCCCGGTTGACCATGCGCTACGTTCCAGAGATAAGCTTCCGCCTGGACCACACGGCGGAGTCCGCGCAGCACATCGAGGCGCTCCTTCGGGACCTTCCTCGCGCGCAAGCGGAGCCCATGGGGAACGCGAGGGCCGATGACGCGTCCACGGATCGCTGACGCCGCCCGAGTCCTCGCCGAGGGACAGTCGCTCCTCGTGACGACCCATATCCGGCCAGACGGGGACGCCATCGGCTCAGCCCTGGCGCTTTCCCACGGACTGCGGGGGCTCGGGAAGATGGCCACGATCGTGCTCGAGCACGCAGTTCCCCGGCCCTACCGTTTCCTGCCAGGCTGGAGAGACATCGTGCCGCCGCTCCCCGTATCGGAGGCGGGCCGGTTCGATGTGGCCGTGGTGCTGGACTGTGACGGCCTGCAGCGGGCCGGCGAGGTCACCGGCCTGGTCCGGGCCGTGGGGCGGATCGTCGAGATCGACCACCACCCGGGCGCGCACGGAGATGGCTGCGTGATCGCCGTGTACCCCGAGGCGGCCGCCACGGCGGAACTCGTGTTCGAGCTGTGCGAGGCCCTGGGCGCGCCTCTGACCGTCGAGCTGGCCACCTGCCTCCTGACGGGGCTCACCGACGATACCGGAGGGTTCCGGCACAGCAACACCACGGCTCGCGCTCACGAGTTGGCCTCGCGGCTGGTCGCGGCCGGGGCGGACCCTGCCCGGATCGCCGAGAACCTGTTTGGCAACCAGCCGCCGGCCCGTCTGGTACTGCGGGGCCGCGCGCTGGCCCGGGCCAGGCTGCTGCTGGACGGTCGAGTGATTCTGTCCTACCTCACAAATAAAGACTTCGCGGTCACCGGGGCCGATCGGGCCGATAGCTCCTACGTCATCGACGACCTCCGGTTGGCAGCGGACATCCAGGTCGCCGCCGTGCTGGTGGAGACGGAGAACGGCCAGTGCCGGGTGAGTCTCCGGTCGTCCTCGGATCTGGATGTGGCGGCAGTGGCCCGGTCGCTCGGCGGCGGGGGGCACGTGAAGGCGGCGGGGTGCGAGCTACCCGGGACAGTGGCTCAGGCGGAGCCGCCGCTCGTGGCGGCTCTGGCCGGCGCTCTGGGGGCCGACGGCCGGCATGGTGGATAGAGCGATGGTCTCCGGCGTGGCACCCATCTGGAAGCCGCGGGGCCCTACCTCGCACGACGTGGTCGCGCAGGTGCGAAGGGCGCTGGGCCAGCGCCGTGTGGGCCATGCCGGGACGCTGGACCCACGGGCGGAGGGTGTCCTGGTTCTGCTAATCGGGTCGGCAACTCGACTGGCTGAGTTCGCCGTGGCGGGCGACAAGGCATATGCGTTCGACGTGGCCTTCGGGATCGAGACCGACACGCTCGACCTGGATGGGCAGGTGGTCCGGAGCGAGCGGGTTCGCGCCATGGACTCCACCCAGCTCGATCGAGCCATCGAACACGTGCGCCAGATGCGTGCCATGGTTCCACCAGCGGTCTCGGCCATTCGCGTGGACGGCCAACGGATGTACCGCAGGATCCGAGCCGGCGAGCACGTGGATCTGCCCCCGCGGCCAGTGGAGATCCACCGGCTGGTGTTCACCGGCTGGCGCGACCATCCCAATGGATGGTTGCTCGGTGGGTTCGAGGTCGAGTGCGGCAAGGGCACGTACGTTCGCGCCATCGCGCGCGAGCTGGCACACGCCTGCGGCACGGTGGGCTCGGTGGACCGGTTGGTTCGCACACGGTCGGGACGCTTCCGGCTGGACGCGGCGGTTTCGCTCGAGCGGTTCGTCGATGCCTGCCAGAGTGGACGGGCCGATGAGGTGCTCCTGCCAGTAGCCGAGGCCGCCGGGGATCTCCCCGCGGTGAACCTGCCCGGCCCGGACGATGGCTGGGCGGTGTGTTCGGGCCGCCGGGTGTTCGTCGAGGCCACCGCGATATGCCGGCCGGGGCCCGTGCGGGTCCACGATGCGGAAGGGCGCTTCCTGGCGATCGCCGAAGCGGAGGCCGCGGGGAACGGCTGGGCGCTTCAGCCCAGCCGCGTGCTGTACGATGTACGAACGCAGCCATCAAGCGCTCGCTGCCTGGGCGCTGAGTAGCGGGGTTCGCCGGGTCCATGCGCATTCTGCGAGGGTTGGGTGCCACCGAACGTCTGAGTGGCACCGCGGTGACGGTGGGGTCCTTCGATGGTGTCCATGTCGGACACCAGGCACTGCTGCGCGAGGCCGTCGAGCGGGGGAAGCGTGCGGGCCTGGTGAGCTTGGCCGTCACATTCGATCCCCATCCGGCCGCCGTGCTCTCGGGTTCCAGCAATGTGGCGTGCCTGACAACGACCACGGAGAAGGCAGGCCTGATCGATGAATGCGGCGTCGAGGTCCTCGCCATCCTGGCCTTCACCCGGGAGCTGGCGAGCCTGACGGCAGCCCAGTTCGTCGAGCGAGTCCTGGTGGGCTGTCTGGGTCTCCGGTGCCTGGTGCACGGTCCCACACATCGCTTTGGGCGCGATGGGGCGGGGACGCCCGAGGCCACTCGGCGCATCGCCAACCGGTTGGGGTTCGAGGCGGTCTGCGTCGAGCCCGTGGGCGTGGATGGCGAGCCCGTCAGCAGCACGCGAGTCCGCCAGGCGGTGTCGCTGGGCCGTGTCGACGCCGCGGCGCGCATGCTGGGTCGGCCCTACGCAGTAACCGGCACGGTGGTGCGCGGCTTCGCACGAGGCCGTGGCCTGGGCTTCCCCACCGCCAACGTGAGTCCGCCCCCGGGCAAGCTGATACCGGCGGCCGGCATCTACGCGTGCCGGGCCCGCCTTGAGAGCGGCACCGCGCACCCGGGCGTGGTATATGTCGGCCAGGCCCCCACCTTTCAAGGTGTCGAGGCAACCCGGGTCGAATGCCATCTCCTGGACTTCGATCGAGACCTATACGGGCAGACGCTACGCGTCGAGTTCGTGCAGCACCTTCGGGGCGACCAGACCTTCGGCGCGCCAGCGGAACTGATCGAGCAGATTGGCAGGGACGTGGCGCGAGCACGCGAAGTTCTGGGAGGTTAGTGGGCCGCTCGGCGCGGGGACGTGCACCTTCCGTCTCCAAGCCCTCTCCCCTGGGGAGACGGGAGTGGCGGAAAGAGGAGAACCGTGGGGATCCGCGAGTCTGACCGGGAGATCCTCGAGTACCGGGACCTGATGTCGGTTCCGGACAAGTTCGAGCAGGGCATCTCCCTCCGGACCGTCGTCGGCGCGTTCTTCATTGGGTTCATCATGATGCCGGGGGCCATCTACCTGGGCCTCCTGGTGGGCGGTAACCTGGGCCCGGCGGCCGAGTGGGTTACCATCATCCTGTTCACGGAGGCGGCGCGGCGGTCATTCCAGACCGTGAGCCGCCAGGAGATCTACCTCCTCTACTACCTGGCGGGCACACTGACGGCATTCTGGGGCGGCCTGGCGCTGGCCGGGGGCCCGTTCGCGGCGCTGATCTGGAACCAGTACTTCGCGCAATCGCCGGCGGCGGCGAGTTTCGCGCAGCAGATCCCCGACTGGGTGGTGCCACGCGCCGGCTCGGAGGCGCTCAACCACCGCACCTTCATGCAGCCCGAGTGGGTCGCGCCCATTGTCATCCTCATGGTGGGCAACGTCCTGGCGCGCGTGAACGGGTTCACGGGAGCCTACGCGCTATTCCGCATCACCTCGGACATGGAGCGCCTGCCCTTCCCCATGGCGCCCGTGGCTGCCCAGGGGGCCACGGCCCTGGCGGAGTCATCGGCCAAGGAGGAAGGCTGGCGCTGGCGGGTGTTCTCCATCGGGACCATGATCGGCCTCTCGTTCGGCCTGATCTATGTGGCGGTGCCCACCCTGACTGGCGTGGCCTTGGTGAAGCCCATCAACATCCTGCCCATCCCCTGGATCGACTTCACCACAGGCACCGAGAGTATCCTCCCGGGCGTGCCCATGGCGTTGGCCACGGACCTGAGCGCCATCCTCGTGGGCTTTGTGCTGCCCTTCTGGGTGGTCATTGGCGGCGTGGCCGGGTTTGTCATCACGCTCATCACGAATCCCATCCTCGTGAAGACCAACGTGCTGCATCAGTGGAAGCCCGGCATGGGCATTATCGACACGCTCACGGCCAACTCCCTTGACTTCTGGCTGAGCTTCTCGATCGGTATGGGGTTCGCCATCGCCATCGTGGGAGTGGTCGGCATCATCCAGACGCACCTCCATCGCCAGCGGGTGGCCGAGAGGGGCCACGACTGGCGGAAGCTACCCGCCACCCGTGGAGACTTCCACATGGGCTGGACGGTGGTGCTGTTCGTCCTGTCGACCATCGGCTACATCGTGCTGTGCGCCGTGTTGGTACCCGACTTCAACATCGCATTCTTCATCATGTTTGGGTTCTTCTGGACCCCGCTGATCTCGTACGTCACGGCCCGCATGGTAGGGCTGAGCGGGCAGTTCATCGGTTTTCCCATGGTCCTGGAGGCCACGTACGTTCTGAGCGGCTACAAGGGGGTGGCCATCTGGTTCGCACCGATCCCGTACAACAACTATGGGACTTCGGTGACGCGCTTCCGCGAGTTCGAGCTGTTGGGCGGCAACTTCCGCGGCCTGCTGAAGGCGGAGCTGCTCAGCTTCCCGATTCTCATGGTGTGCAGTTTCATCTTCTGGGAGTTCGTCTGGCGCATGGCTGCCATCCCGTCGGCGCAGTTCCAATACTGCAATGAGTTCTGGCCCCTGATCGCCCGGCAGCGTGCGCTGTTCATCACGGGCACGACGGAGAGCCCGGAGCTGTTCATGCAGGCCATCAACGCGACGTACATCGGGGCCGGCCTGGGGCTTGGACTGGTAGCCTACTATGCACTGCAATTCCTGGGGATGCCGACCTTGCTGATCTACGGCCTGACGCGCGGCTTGGGCCAGGCCCCGAGTTCGGTCATCCCCGAGCTCTTCGGCGCGTGCCTGGGGCGGTACTACTTCGCGAAGCGTTTCGGACTGAGGCGCTGGAGGGAGTACGCCCCGGTGTTGCTGGCTGGCTACGCATGCGGGATGGGGCTCGTGAGCATGATCTCCATCGCGGTGGCCCTGATCTCGAAATCGATCAGTCAGACGCCGTTCTAGATGCCCATGCCTGCCGAGACTGCGCCAGCCCAAGAGCCCGTGCCACCCCACCGTCGCGCCCTGACTCGGTACTTGCCCGCGGTGTTCGTGCTGGCCGTGGCGGCATTGTGGTATCTGGTGTTCCGGTGCACCGGCCTGCTGTGGTGGGACGCTCCCGACCCGTACTCCCGGAAGCTGGAGCCTCCGCCTCCGCTCTACACCCCTCTCCCCACATTCGAAGGCACCGACCCGAAGCTGCAGCATCTCACCCCGGAGATGCAGAGGAAGCTGAAGGAGCTCCCGGCCGAGGAGTAGGGCATACGGGCAGCGGTTCACGTCATCTCCTCGTCCATCAACCTGACGCGCGTAAGGTATTGGTTGATGCATCATCCCCACTTGAGGCGCGCCCCGGCACGTCCGTACTGGAAAGGAGTTCGCAATGGCAGTCTCGGCACCCACGATTCAAGAGCACACGTTCGACTGGCGCGGGAAGCCCGGTGTGCGGCATGCGACGGTAGGCCTGGTGGTGCACCACACGGCAGAGGCCGCGGGCAGTTGGGATGCGGCCCGAATCCACCGGCACCATCGCGACAGCAACGGCTGGGCGGGGATCGGCTACCACTTCGTCGCCCTCCCCGACGGCACACTCGAGCGAGGACGGCCCGAGGCATGGATCGGCGCCCACGCCCCGGGGGCGAACGCGACACACCTGGCCGTGTGCCTGCCCGGGGAGTTCAGCGGCCCGCGTAGGCCCACTGAAGCCCAGTTGGAGACCACCGCGCACCTGTGGGCGTGGCTGTCGGAGTGCTACGGATGGGGGCTCCATGATCGATCGCTCACCGGCCACCGCGACTACAACCCGACGGCGTGTCCTGGCGACAACCTCTACGCCCTCCTGGGTTCGATCCGCAACCGAGGGCGCACGCTGGCGGAGGCCAACGGGCGTGCCGTGGTCAAGTGGCCCGGTATCGAGCCGATCGAGTACGTGATGGTGGGCGAGCAAGCGCACGTCGGGCTCCGCGAACTCGCCGAGAAGCTGGGTCACCGCATCGATGTGAGCGCGTGGCCGACGATCCGGGTGGTCTGAGGCAGTCGCCGTACATCGCCCCGTCGGCTCACTCTGGGCCTACTTCCGCCGGTAGAAGACCAGTGCCGCTGAGGAGGGCTTGGGGAGGGTGACGGTGAGGCCTGGCTCCATGAGGTCGCGGCCCAGAACCTCCCGCTCGCCCGGAATGTCGGCATCGTCGAGCACGTAGCGCCGGTACGGATCCAGACCGCGCAGTCTGAGGGTCAGCGAGTCGCTCGGGCACTCGGCCCGGCGAAAGGCCTGGATCACGCCTTCGCCTTCCTCGGGCAGGTCGAACTGCCAGGCGATCCACTCGCCGTTGTCGAGGCTGTAGGGCGTGAGCGGCCAGAAGTCGCCCCAGTAGCATCGAACGGTCCTGCGCCACTCCTGGAGCCGTTCCGGGAAGGCACTCAGGTGGCCCTCTACCCGAGGGTCGAGGCACTCGCCAAAGACATGAGCCATCCGGCTCCGACAGAGGTAGGGGTCGTCACTCGATCCCCATGTGGCGGCGAAGTAGGGGATCCGCATGGAGATGCCGTAGGTCTGCCCCTGCACGGCCACCGGGTCGTCGGCGTAGTCGCTCTTGGTGTACGGCACGCCACGGCGCATGCTCTCGAGGTCATTGCGGCGGCCACCACCGGCGCAGTTGTCGTACAGGAGGCTCGGGTGGCGCCGCAACAGCTCATCCCAGTAGGCGAGCAGGCCCGTGACATGCCGGATCTCCGTGATGCCTTGGCGGTCGGGCGCGTCGTTCGAGCGCCAGTACCACAGGGTGTCGATGTTGAGGTCCTGCCGATAGATGTCGACGTTGGCGTCCACGATGAGGCGGTCGACGTGATCGACCAACCACTCCCAGGCGGCCGGGTTCCCGAGGTCGAGTAGGCCCTGGCCGTCCCCCCACAGCACCCACTCCGGGTGCTTGTCAGCGAGCCACGTGCCTCGGCGCACCCGCTCGGGCTCGAACCAGAGGATGCTACGAATGCCGCGCTCGTGGAGGTAGTCGGTGACCGGCCGCAGCCCCTTGGGGAATCGGGCAGGGTCAGGCTCCCACGTCCCGGTGTGGGTCCAATCGCCGTGGCACGGGTACCATCCGGCATCCATCCACCAGAAGTCCGGCCTGAATCCCCGCGCGAGATAGGCATCGATGTACTCCTTCTGGTTCTCCTCGGTGGCATCGACCATCATGTTTGTTGTGAGGCTCGCGCCGCACCACTGCGCCGGTGGGAGCTTCCCGCCGGGGCGATGCAGGTTATGGGCGATGAACCAGCGCCGCCAGATGTTCTGGGCTCGCAGCCAGTCGCCGCCCTGCCAGAACTGCAGGGCCATCAGCGGCGTCCGCACCTCCTCGCCCGGCAGGAGCCTGAAGTGCGTGAGCTCCTGCCCCACGCGGACCCTGAGCCCTCGGTGGGCGTCTCGCACCCACTCCGACGCCCACTGACCGGGCCAGCCGACGGCCACAATCATGCCCCGGCGGCCGGGAAGCTCCAGGTTGAAGTGGCACAGATCGGAGCTCGTCGGACGACCGTCGGCCCCGGCAACGCGTTTCACGGCACCCGGCCCGAGCACCGTCTCCAGCGGCTGGTAGTCCTGGGGCGCGCACGGGCTGCCAACAGCGTGGTGGAGAAGGTACTCGCCCGCTTCGCCGCGATCGAGGCTGACATCCAGGGCCTGAATGTCCTCAATGATCGGCGTGTGGGCCGCCCCGTCATTCCGGAAGTAGACGGTCCACTCGACGGTGGGGAAGTCGCGGTACTCCACCGAGACGCGGCGCACCACGAGGCCCGTATCGGGATCCGTCCACGTCGTCGTGTGCCGGGTGCGTTGACCGTCGAGGGGTTCCGCCCGCTGCTGGACCGGCCATTTGGCGAGTAGGGCCGTCGACGAACGCCCTCCGTAGGTGAAGGAGAAGGGGAGCTGTCGGCCACTTCCGAGATGGGCCTCGGCCCATCGATCGCGGGCGGCGAGCTCCTCACGGGTGACCGACACGACACCGGCAACTGGGTCGGTGACACTCACGGCAAGCCCCCCTACGGCGATGGTGAGCAGTAGCGTCCGCATGGCGCAATCCTCCCTGGGATCTGGGGGTCCGGCGTGGCACGAGGGAGACGAGACCTCGGCCCCACTGGCGCGCCGCCGGGCTGCATTAGCCCCGGCCGGCGAGGGCGAGGCCGAGGGCGATGAGTGCGATGCCGATGGCTGTCAGGATGAACTTGGCCTTGTTGTTCACGTGGAGCGGGACGATTCGGAGCGTATAGTCATAGGCCACGCGCGGGTCGCTGTTCATTCGGGCGACGAAGGTGTAGTCGGTACCGGTGGACAGCAGATAGCAGCCCTCCTCCTGCGGGGCGCCGCGCAGGTCGAGCACGAAGCCCTGCTGGGGCTGGACCCGTGTGGCGAAGTGGAACTGATTGTGCACGGCCACGGCCGGCCCCACAGCGCGCCCCGCTTCCTTGGGCCCCAGCACGAGCGAGGCCAATGCGGCTGCCGGGGCCGTGGTCACTTCCCCCACGCGCACGCACCCGTACTCCACCCGGCGGCGCAGCGTCAGCAACGAGACAGTGACGACAGCCAGGCCGACGATGGCAAGCAGCCCGAACGGGAAGGGCACGGGAGGCACCGGAACGATCACCTTGCGGACGGGAGTTGAGAGCGGCGCCATCTGCGAGAGGTCATATCCGTCGAGAACCGGCTCCACCCGAAAGGACATGGTCTCGGTGACCTTCGGCGGTGCCGCTTCGCCCCCTGGCGCCGCCGACGGCTCGTGGTGGGCGATGACTGACTCCCATGGCAGCCGGAACTCGAGGATGCCATCGACCAGGTTGGCATCGGAGCGCTTCAGCGGCAGGGAGTGGGTCTGGTCGCAGATGAGCCGGAACCTCGTGGTCTCCTGGCCAGCGAAGCAGTGGGGCTTGAGGCGGAGGACGAGCTCCCTCGACGCCCCCTCATGCCCCTCGAGCCGGCAAGGCTCGGGCGGGCTAGCTGCCCACTCAAGTGGGTCGGGTTCGGCGAACCGGGGTTGAGCCAGCTCAGGCGCATCCGCCGGAAGGGGCGAGTACGCCACGAAGGTGTTGAGTGTCACCGACTGAGCCTTCGTGGCCCGGAGACTCGGGGCCGGGATGCGAACCCACTCGCGCAGGCCAGGGTTCAGCGCGCCGAGCAACTCGCCCATGGCCTTCTCGTTGACCGGCACACGGGGGTCGTCTTCGGTGAGATCAGTGAAAATGATGGCGACGGCAAACTCGCCCTGATCGGCGGCGCGCTTGGCCATGCGTAGGAGACCCATTTGGGTGCCCGTGAGCCAGGTGCGGGGGAGTGGTGCCATCTTCCCCGAGGCGTCGTTAGGTCGACGGTTAAGAATGGCCAACCAGCTGCTGCGGACCTCGGGGTCGAGCGAGAACGGCATCGCCGCGGAGTGGGCACCGGTCAGCTCACGCCTGGCGGCCCCCATGATGGCGGCCGTGAGCCGGTCGCCCTCGGCGAAAAAGGGCGAGCGCGGCGACTGGCCGGCGACCTGCGCGGGAGCGACCATCCAGGCCGACATGGCGTAGACGAACTCGTGGAGCTCCTCGCGGTAGTCGACGGCGAAGCTGGTGGAGCAGTCGAATGCGATGAAGAAGTGAGCCGGGTGGTCGCGCAGGCCGCTGACGGCACCCAGAATGGGCTCGGCCACCTCGTGGGTGTAGATGTTCCACAGCGTGGGAGAGCCGGCCGCTCTGCCATCGGTGTTGGGTGCGTCGACGAGCGCGGCCAGGCAGACGCCTGCCACGGTGAGGAGCAGCACCGCGGCCACAGGCCTGGCCGTGCTCGTGACCGCCTTCCGGCTCCTGTCCACGCCCTGCACGTTGCCTCCTCGGTGCTGGACCACTAGTGAAACATGGTGTTGCAGTTCTCACACACGTCGCCGTAGAGCGGTCGGCGCCGGTGGTATGGGGCGCCGCAGGTCGTGCACACCCACTGGGTGGCGCCGTCGATGTACTCCTCCCGCACATTGGAGATGGCGGGCCGAGACATGGCCTCGATGCGATCGCGGAGCAGGTTCCGGCGTTCGAGGAATCGCAGCACCACATGGCGCACGGCTTGGATCTCGAGATCGGCGTCGTCCTCACCGGGCACCTCAGCATCGAGTGCGGCCCGCACGCGCACAATGCCCAGGTTACGGATGAGTTCCTCGGGGGGCGAATCCACGCCTTCCCACTGGCCGAATGACCGGAAGAGCACCTCTGCGAGGGCGTCGGAGTCGGGCCCGAGCTCCTCGATGCGGGCGAGGACGGCCTCCTCCAAGCACTCCAGGCCCCGTCCCTCGGCCCGGCGGATCAGGTCCACACTGCCGATCATCAAGTCACGGTGGAGATCCACCCGCGTGGGCGGCCGGGTCTGCGTCCCCGGAAACACGCCCTCGTTGCGGGCGCCTTCCCCGCGCAGGATGCCCAGAATCCGGCCCAGTAGATAGGCCTCCTCGGCGCGGCGCATCAGGTCGCGGGGCGGCAAGCGCTCAGGCAGGACGTGGGCGTATGGGGACGGCTCGACCTGCACCTTCTTGCGCCGCTCGCCATCGCCGACCGAGTAGCCGTAGATGATGTCGGTGGTCACCGCCCCATGGACGAGGATGAACGACATCCGGTAGCGATCGAACTCGGACGTGGGAGAGACGACCGGGAAGTACTGCTGGTCGCAAGCCGTGGCGATGCCCGAGAAGGCCGGATCGGACATGACCTGGCGCATGAGGTCACGAATCTGATCGAGGCGGTCGGGGTTCGGGCAGATCCCCCAGAACCCGGCCCGACGAGGCCGGCGGCCGACGCACCGGTACGACTCGCGGTTGAGGTCCAGCGGCAGCATGGGCGTGCTCCGCATGATCTCGTCACGCAGGTACTGCTGCCAGTCGCGCTGCAGCCGCCGGGCCTGCGCCTCGAACTTGTCGAGCGCGCTCACGTTGTAGACGTTCAGCCTCTCGACCAGCTGTGCCATGGGAATGCGGCCGCGAAGGTCCTCGGCGATGGGGGGCTCATGGTGACCCACGAATAGAATCCGCACACCTTGCTCGAAACCGCTGAAATACCGCGGCAGATCCAGCAGGCTGCCCTGGTACACCGAGGGGTCAAATACGCTCTCGCCCTCTCGTGCGAGGTCCTGGATGAAGAGCTGATGGCGCAGTGACGGCTGAGGATCATTGGAGCCGGCTCCCAGGTGGGCGCGGGCCAGGTTCGCAAAGAGCGACTCGCGGTAGCGAAGCTCATCCTCGCGGGACAGCCCCTCCTTGTGCCCGAGGCACCGGTCGGCGAGCTCGGCGATGTCCCCATCGGCGACCTGGATGCCGAGGTCGCGGGTGAGGCGCTGGTAGGCCGAGCCGGTGATGGATGCGGCACGCTCGTCGTGTCCCTTGAGGAAGCCAGTCATGAACTCGCGGAAGTTGGCGAGCCTCCGTCCGAGTCGATCCAGAAACGGCTGCCCACCAATCCCCGGGCTGCCCGTGACCAGCGTCTCGATCAGGCTGAGCTTCGTCTGCGCGGCCATCTGGCTCAGCCGGCCCAGGAAGTAGCGTTCGAGCTCGGCCTGAGCCCGGCGGGCCTCACCACTCACAATGCGCTCGGCGCTACCCGTGAAGCACAACAGGGCGCGGGTGATACTATCCTCGCGGGCCTCGAATGCGCGACGGATGTGCATTTCGTCGTTGGGGGGGGGCAGGGGGGCCTCGATGGCGCGGCGCAGGCGTGCCTGCGTGTATGCCTGAGCCTCGTCCTTCGCCCACTCGAGCAGCGAGAGCACATAGCCCGGCCCACGGCGGAAGTCCCAGAAGACCTCCTCGAGGAACCGAAGCAGTTGCGCCTCACAGGCGGCCTGGCAACGTTTCTGCTTGCGTACCAGGAAGTCGCGGATCCAGCCCGAGGTACGATCGATGGCCGGCTTCTGGCCGGGGAGGCGGTCGCTCGAGGCCGCATCGAGCCACGCCATGACATTGCCCTCGGCCTCGAGCAACCGCTGGATCACGGCACCGCGCTCGTCGGCGCGGAAGCTGTCAATCCCGGAAGCGACCTCGATGCGAATGGCCTCCTCGAGGGAGGCGGCGCGGTGGGCCATGTCATTGACCGAGGAGAACTGCGGCTCGAACTGATCGTCCGGCTCGATCCGCGTGAGCCGACCCTCCTCCCCGAGGAAGTAGGACATCCCGCCACCAAGACCGAGGTGTTGCATCAGCACGTTCTGATCCTCGTGGTATAGGTCCGAGCGCGCCCATGGCTTGGTCCACTCGCCAAGCAGTCGGTGCATGACACGGGACGTGACGGCGCGATGGACACCATCGGCCGGGTACTCGATCGTCTTGAGGCCCACGGTGTACAGGAATGGCATGCGCCCATCGCCGTCAGGGGCCGACATGGCGGGGCCAAAGTCGGTGATGCGTGCCTCGGCCTCGGTGGTCTCCATGGAGTCGATGCTCACATAGACGTAGGCGGCCACCCGACGGCAGAGCAGTTCAAACGAATCTTTGCCGCTCTCGCCGAGCCGTTGGCCGTCCATGGTGGCCGGGGACACGGCGAAGACCCGGTCGTAGGGCGGCTGGAGGATCTCGAAGGACTTCTGGTCCCGGTGGCGCACGCGCGCAAACTTCACCGACTGGGCATAGTCGAGCTCATCGAGGATGGCGGCCGTGTTGGCGAGCACCTTCTGGTCGTCAACCACCTGCTGGGCGGCAACGGCGAGCATCCCCTGAGTGCTGAACCCGCCGCCGATCTCACGGGCAATACGGCGCAGAAGGTAGCCGAAATCGATGAAGGCGCCGGCCCCCGTGCCGCCTCCGGCAGAGGCGATGACCCACACGCGCGGCGGGCCTGCCAGTTGCGGGGCCGGAACGAGGCCGCGGCTTCGGAGAGTCCGAACGCGGTCCAGCTCCTCGAACCGGTCCCGGCTCAAGCCACGTAGCGCCACAATGGCGTCTTTGGCGGAGGCAAGGATGTTCGTGAACTGCGGGCTCCAGAGAAAGGCCCAGCGACCGAGCATGCGGATCCCGCCGGCGCCTTCGGCCACGCCCTGCACATGGCGGAACATGCGGGCGTCGCCCCACTCGGGCAGGCCGATCACCTCGCAATACCGCAAGTTCTCAGAGGCACGGGCGAACTCCTGAGCGTCCGGGCTCAGCGTGTAGCACTGGTTCCGCAGTTCCGACAGAGCCTCGACAAACGACTTGATGTCCTTCTCCGCGGTATCAATCACCATGAACTGGATGTGTGGTGCTTCGGTCAGGGAGCCATAGCGCCAGATGAGCCGCTCGGCCAGCTCGCGAACGACCTGCGCCCCGGTGCCCCCCAGGCCGACCACCAGGGTGGGCTTGAAGTAGAGTGGGATCACGTTCCGGGAGTCACTGGCTGACTGAGCCACAGGAGTCTCCTCCCACACACGAGCCTACACGTTCGAGCCGGCACCGCGGGCTCAGGGCAACGCCTCATGTCGGTAGCGCGGCGCCCTGGGGACCTGAGTCAGGGCCGCCAGGAGCAGCACGATGACGCCAACGGCGCTGAAGAACGACATGGATACGATGGCCTGAGCACGCTCGCCCCCTTCCTTGCTCCAGAACTGGACCTCCACCGAGACGGCCGGGCAGAAGAAGATGATGAACACCATCCACGCCAGGGTACTGAGGAAGATGCCCGTCCGCGCGGCGCCGCCGGGAGTGCCGCGCGGCCATACGTTGAGGGCGAACCAGAAGAACACGAGCGCCAGGAGCCACGCGACGGCCAATGAGCCGACCAGCCATGTGAGGACCGTGGTCGAGGCCAGCAGTCGTGTCAGCGCCTGAGCCATGTGGTTCATCCTCCCAAGTGCAGGGCTACAGCCACAGCCAGCGATGCAACGGGGACAAGAGGACACCGCCCCCACCCGCCCCAGCGGGCGGACCCCCTCGATGTGACGGGTGAGTGCGCGTCTCACCACAGCGCACGGCACACGTCATCCCACTGAGATGACCAGGCAGCCAGGACGGCCCCGCACCGCGACCCGGCCTCAACGGACCCGCAGTACAGGAGCCGGCGATCGCGCAGCAGGAGCCATCGAGGATCAGATTCCGCCGGCAGCCAGTGGCTCCTGCCGACCTCGGTGTCGCCCGCGCGCGAAATGAGGCACGGGCCCGCGTCCTCGAGCGCAGTCGGCATCCGCCCACGCCGGCCGCCGAAAAGCGCATCAACGAGCACCAGCCCGGCGGCGGCTTCGATGGTGCCCTCGGCCTGCGCCGCCCCGCCGCGGCGCACGTGCACGACCACATGGGGCCGCCAGCGCCCCGACTCGTCGAGCGTGTCAGCCCGGTAGAGGGAGTCGACGCGGTACTGAGCGCCCTCGAGCAATGGCACTTCGCCGCATGTCGGTCCGCGAAAGCGAGGATCCCTGAGGTCCTCCAGCGGCGTCCACCAGAGCAGATCGACGCCCGCCGTGTCGCACAGGTAGAGCCGCTCGTCATCCAGAGCCATCGCGAGTTGCGCCGCCTCGGGCGGGAGCCCAGTCCGCAAAGTGACGATGCCCGTCCTGGACTCGTCGCACCGATGGACCGCGACCTGGAGTCTCTGTTGGACGGTCCAGGCGGTGACCAGGACACCCTTGTGCATCGAGTGGGCCAGTTGCGTGGTTGAGGTATGCTCGGGTGGGGGACCGAAGCCGCCCAGGTCCTCCCAGTCGGCTGTGGAGTCGTCAGTTCGCAGGCGCCAGAGCTGGTTCGCCGTCGAGAGGGCATAGAGGCAGTCCCCGACGCGGCATACCCGGCGCGGCCAGCATTCGACGCGCGAGCGGTAGAACTCGTGGAGGCGGTCTGTGGCCGTCCAGGCACGCACTGCCTTGGCGCACCGAAGGGACGCCGAAACCGTCCGCGCAGCGCTCGATCCCACCTCGGCCATGAGTGCCGGCAGGTCGAACACGGCCAGGTGCTCCGTGACCGAGTCTCCCTCACGCCGGAGCCCCAGAACCGCGAGCCAGCGCCCGAGAACTGTGGCGCTGTAGTCGTCGAACCCTGGCACATCCCACCGGAGCAGGCGCGCTCCGGTGGCGGGGTCGATGACGAACAGCCGCCGGCCCCCCGCGTCCCGCATGTGCAGGTAGAGCTCGGACGTGTGCATGGGAGCCCGGAGACTGAGGCGGGAGGACGCCCCGGCAAAGTCGTCTGGATCACCCGGAAGCCACGGGTCGCCCAGTCCGGACCGATCGACGCCGACCGAGGTGACGTCCCATCGCACTATCCGGCCGCTCTCGGAGCCGGCAAACAGATGCCCCAACCTGAGGGCAGGCGCCCCGCAGGCACCCAACTCAGCGCGGGGCGTGACCCCGGAGCCATCGACGGGCAGTTCGGGCGGCCCCGGCGCCGACGTCCACAGACGGCGCCGGGCCGCGCCATCGCTCAGATAGGCGTCACGCGATACGCCCATCTGGAGCCAATCGAACGTCTGATCGAAGTCGCCCAATGGCGATCCGCACTGCACGCAGGCCAGCGCCCGGGCGAGCTCCGCGGCATCCGTGGGAGCCGAAGGGGCGAAGTAGCGTGCGCAGCTCGGGTTCAGGCAGGCCCGGAGACGCAGTCCACAGCCCTCGCCGATGTCGTCAGCGCAACGGTACCGCAGACGGACAGGCAACAGCTTCCCACACCGGTGAGGGCAGTCGTACGCGATCTGTGCCCCACAGACCGGGCAGTAGCGCCACGGGATCGGTGCCGTGGCCGAGGCCGGGAGCCGCGTCTGACACTGGGGGCAATAGGACTCGCCAACCATCCGCGCCTCTCATCCTGCCCACGTGTACGGGTTGGGAATGCTCGGGTCGCAGAAGACCACCACTCGGGCCGGGAAGACGATCTGCTCGCCCTTCATGAGTCCGGGACGAACGACTTCGGCCACGGTATCGTGCAGAGACACGCTGGGTGTGGGACGGCCGCCGGCGACTTCATGTCGCGACGGATCCAGGCGTTCGCCTTGGCGGCCGATGGCGGCGAATCCCTCACGCTCGCGAACGTACGCGACGCAGCGGGACCGCAGGGAGCCGAGGCCCTCGATCAGAAGCCGGAAGCCACCATAGCGGTCGGGAACATGGGGGGCGGCACGCCCGGGCGAAGCCAGCGCGTCGTCGGCACCATCGGCAAGCCACGCGGCCAGTCCTGCCAACGCAGCCGCCGCGGGGGCCTCCGGCTCGGCGGCCAGACTCGACAGCTCCGCGGCCGAACGGCCCAGGACCGCCATGAAGTGAGAGAGCGGCGACAGGCCGTGGGCCTGCACCCAGTCGGCTGCCAGAAGGAGGCCCTCGTCCCTCATCGCGTTCACGGCATCGCTGGCCAGCTCGGCGGCCTCGCGAGGATCTACGGGCTCGTCGCACGCGCGCCGGAGTGAGTGCAGAAGCTCCGGCTTGGCGGGGCTCCAGGGGTCGTGAGCCACCGCCTCGGCCAGGGAGGACAACCGATGATCGGCGGATTCGGTAGTGGCCGCAATGGCCTGGAGAAGCTCCCGCGCGCGGGCGGCAGCCTGCTCGAGCTCGGTCCGGATGCCCGCGACCGCGGCGGTCGCCTCCGCCGCTCGGTCCACCGCTTGACTGGCCGCCTCGCAGCACGCATCGAGCCCCGACCGCAGCGTCATCGAGGTGGCCTCGGCCACCTCGCCCCGCGCCTTCAGCTCGGCCGCGATCAGTGTGAGCTGGCGCCCCCCAAGGTCGGGCCAGACGTCGTGGAGGCCCTTGCCTACGGCCTCAGCCACCTTGGCGTTGAGGAATCGCAGACTCTCTTCGGTCCGGTTCATGAGCAACTGCAGCTTCCCGGCCGTAGCCGCCAACTCCCTGAGCTGGTCGCTCATCTGGTCAGCCGTCTTCGTCGTCTGCAGCTTCAGGAGGACGACCACCGCCGCTCCCTGGACGATGAGGCCGGCCAGGAGCACTATGACGATTTCCAAGAGGCTGGGCCCGATGGCGGCGGGCCCAGCCTCAGCAAGTTTGGCGCCGGACGGTGCCCCCTGGGCCAGGGCGCGGATCGCCAGAACTCCCACAAGAGAGGGAATAACCAACACGGCGGTCAGAGTGGCCGCCGGACTGGGCCTGGGCCGCACTGCCTATCACCCCCCTGTGATGGCGCACCTGCCTGTCGGCGGAAGCACTCTCGACTAGAACTCAATGATGAGTCTCTCGCCCGTGGAGTCGAGCGCGTTCGATCGGGCGCTGCCCCCGCCGGCCACTACCGAGAGGGAGGCCAGAATCCGACGTACGAGCCGCCCATCATCTGCGTTGTGGGCCGTATACCGAACAGCCAGAGCGACGCCTGCAAGCGCGCCGGCCGGTAGCCCATCGGGAGCCCGGTAGGTCACCGCCAGTGGCGGCGAGTGAAGGCGCCACGCCGCATCGCTGGCTGCCTCGGGCCGGGGATTGGCGGCCAGGACCTCCACCAGAGCCGTGGTGCCCTGGGTGATGACAAACCTGCCGGTGCGGGCATCGACGCCGTTTCGCGTCCAGCCCTCAGCGGGGCTGCCCCGGAGCTCGACCGCGTGAGGAGGCGAACCTGTCGCGAACACGGGCGCCTCCCAGACCTCGTCGGGCAAGCCCGGGGAATGCAGGGTCATGCGTGCGCGGATGTCGAGCGGCATGGTCCCCGGCACGAAGAAGGTGGCCGCGCGCGTCGCGCCCTTGGCCACGTTGACCCGGAGGTGCTCGGGGCCGGGCATCAGGACCCGAGGATCATCCGCCGCCCCGAGAAACCGTTCGCCGAGCACCTGGCGCACCTCCCGGAGCTGACTGCTTCCGCCGGTGAGGATGATGTACTCGAGTGGGTAGTCCCCCTCGCGGCCAAGCTCCTCCAGGGCTTGATCGACCACCGAACGCAGCCCAAGGCCCGCCCGGAAGTACGAGCGAGGGCTGTAGCCCCCATCTACAACGCCGAGAAGCTGCTCGCGAATCACCCGCGAGATGGCCTCATCATCGAGGGTAACCTCCCGTTCGTAGATGCGGACGGACAGCGAGCGCGGGCCCAAGGCGGGCCACCGCTCCTTCGCCTGCCGGACCGTGTCCTGGAGCGCCAGAAAGGAGACCAGCGCCTCACGACCCCCGGCGCCCCTCGGGCCAGGCCTCTCGATCTCGTAGCTGCCCAGCGCGGGATCGTCGAAAGCCGGAACGCGCAGGGCCGACCCGGACGCATCCGCCGGCCCGGCCAGAGCCCAGTAGTTCTGCACGATCTCGCGCGTCAGCGCATAGTCCACCAGGTTACCCGAGAACTCGTACCCCGCGGAGGCCCGGGAGGCGATGGCAGGGCGGGCGCCTGAGAACTCCACCACGAGGAGCGCCACATCGGTCGTGCCCGCCCCGCAGTCGAAGACCATGACCGTCATCGGGGTGGGGCGCTGCAGCTCGTGCTGGCGGTCGGGGAAGTAGGTGCCCCAAGAAGCCAGGAGGTCCATGGCCGCACACTCGGGCTCCGGCACCATCTGGATGGGGCCGCGAGGCTTCGCATCCTGAGCCGCCACCCGTATCCACTCCTGGTAGGGTTCGCCCTCACCCACCGATGCGGTGGGGACACTCGCGCACAGAGTGGCCGCCTCAGTCTGCACGCCGGGGGCACGGTGCTCCATGCTTCGCAGCGCCTGCCCGGCACGGGCCAGCAGGCGGCGAAAGAGGTAGGCCGCGATCCGCCGACACGTCCATCCGGACACGGTCGCGGCCAGGGACTCGGTTGTTCGCTCTCCCCCGGCAACCAGCGCCAGAGCCTCGGGGAGAGCGTCGGGGCGCCCCCGGCGGAGCTGTGTCTTGATGTCTCGGACCACCGCGGTGACGAACTTCCGGTCCGCGTCGCGCTCGGGCCACGGGCGCGCGTCGTAGCCCACCAGGGGATCGGGCGCGCCGGCGCGCCACTCGAGCCGAGAGGGCGCCCAGCGCGAATCGTAGTCGTTTCGGTCGCCGGGGATGCTCTGCCCAGGCCACGCGATAGGCATCGGCTCGGCATCGGTGGGGCCCATGGCGTAGGCGGAGAGCTTGGAGGTGCCCAGATCAATCCCGATCACGCAGTCGGGCACAGCCGGTGGACGCTGCGGCGCCAGAACAACCAAGGGGATTCGTGTGACCGGTTGGACAGACGGCCTGGCATCGAGCACCAGAGTGCCACTCGCCGGCAGGACGTTCGGGGCCACCTCCACGACCAGTTCGCCCGAGCCACCGGCCGTCAGGACGAAGGTCTGTCCTGCGGCGACGGCAGAGACCGTGCCATCTTGTGGCCGCCACGCGACCGACATCCCCTCGGCGGCGAAGCCCTCGACTGACCAGCCCACCACCAGGTCTGCGTGACCCTCGTTGTCGAGCCGCAGCGACGTGCGCCGTCCTTCGACACTGAGGATGAGGACCTGGCGGCCCACGGCTAGGCGTCCCGAAGTGCACACACGGATGTCGAGCCCCCACCGGCGCGAGGTGCAGAACACCCGCTCCGTTCGGTCGACCCAGGCCGGGCGGTACGGCGCGGCGGCCTGAAGCTCGTGGGGATCGCCCGGCAGGTAATGGTGCGGCAGCTCCCGGCCGGGCGCACCCATCCGGCCCGCCCAGCCTTCCACGTCCCAGAGGCGGTCGCCCCCCACCGTGCCGGAACAGCCGATCGAATCATCGTGCGACTCGATCTCGACACGGACGACGTAGTCCTCGGCCGCCGCGGCCGAGGCGGGATCGATCTGGACATAACCGACTATGAACCCACGCGCTTCGGCAGGCACGGCGCGCGCGAAGCTCGTGCAATCAATGGATTCGCCGGCCGACGCCCCGACCGCGTCCAGCAGGCGAACGCCGTCGCGGCGAGGGGCAAGGTAGACCCGGCACGGTACTGCGACGGGGCCCGTGTTGTCGAGCCGCAGGGGCACTCGGCCGCCGCGCGAGCCACTGACCGTGGGCGGCGGCTCAGACCATCGGAGCCGGCCCGCAGGCCAGCCGCAGAGGGGGCAGTAGGCGAGCGCCAACGTTCGGGCCTCGGCCGGTATGAACCTCCGGCAGGCCTGACACGGTGTGCTCGGGATGATCGCCGACTCCGAGGAGGACTCCGTAGATGTCCAGGCATTGGTGGTGTCGAACGTGCCCGCGACGCAGGGAGTCGGGCCGTCACGCGCGGGCGCCGCTTCGTGCACGAAGGATCGGCGTCCTCTCAACGGCCGCTTGCCATCCGAAGACACGTCAGCTCTCCTCGGGACCCGAGACGCGCTCGGCACGTCGTGGTTGCGCCCACGGATTCCGAACACACGACACGCCGAGGACGGTTGTGCTCGGGGCGCGCCAGTCGCGGCTGAACCGTCCGTGTTCACCACTGACTTCGCGCCGGACATCGGCGGGTCCTGCGTCCCCGGGTCGTCCGGCGGGCGGGAGGTAGCGGGGCCGGCCGGGACGAAGAAGAAGTGGCAGATCCTGATTGGGCGGGATTCGGAGGGGTTTGCTGTGAGATCAACTCTCGGCGTCTGGTGCTGCGTCGCGCTGGGCGCGATCGTGGTTGCGGCCGCGCTGTTGGCCCCCACACGTGGGCTGGCCCAGGGCGGGCCCCCTGCGGCAGGGGGCCTGGCCGCGGGTGCCGGCGCTCCGCCGGCGGCGCCGCCGGCTCTGGGCGCGGCTCCGGCTCCCGGTGCGAAGCCACCGGGAGCACCTCCGGCTGCCGCGGCTGCGGGGCCGTCGGTAACCCAGCGCGTGCCCATGATTGGCCGGCCGCTGGACCCGACGCTCACCGGTCAGGTGCGCCGTGTTGTGCCGCTCGCCAAGCCGCGCCCCGTGCCGGTCGTGGTGCCGAGCATCGGTATGTATGACAACCGGCCCCCGCTGCACTGGCCCAGCGAGCGGGCCGAGGAGCGTCAGAATGAGGCGCGCTTCCGCGCGGCCTGTTGGCGGAGCTGAACGACACCGGCGCACGGCGCGACCGGAAGCCTGAGAGCCCCGAGGAGGCGGCATCCGCGCCATGGGCAAGAAGAAGGACAAGACCGGCGTCGTAGTCGAGAGCGAGGCGGGGAAGCAGCAGCTTCCAGCCGCGTCGACCCGCAAGCGGTCCCCGCTGGTCCCTATCATCATCATTGTTGTGGTCGTCGCCGGGCTTGCCGCGCTCGCGAACTTCGTGGTCTTGCCCATGTTGCGAGGGAAGGGCGACGACGGCTCCGCGGGCACGACTGTGGCCGCGGGAAGCGAGAAGACGATGGCGATGCCGAAGGCGCCCGGTGGGCCGGCGGCCGGTGCATCGAAACAGCCCGTTGCTCCGCCGCCGGGTCCGGCAACTGTCGAGCAGAGCCCGGCCACTCCTGAAGCACCGCCCGAGGGCGGCGCGGCACCCGGCGGCGAGACGCCAGCCCGGCCTGCACCTTCGGGCGCGGGCGAGGGCAACCCACCGTCAGGCGTCGCGGGCAAGTTCGGGCCCTTCATGGCGGAGACCATGGCGGCGGGCGAGACGAAGCTGGTCGAGCTTCGCGGTGTCCTCGAGGCCGCCGGCTGGACGGTCGCCAAAGATGAGGCCTCGAACACGATCTTCGCCTCGAACCGGGAGAGCGGAAGCCCCTCGAGGGTGGGCATGGTCTGGAAGCGGGGAACGAAGACCGTCACCTGTGGCAGACTGGGGCCGAAGACCGGCGAGGTAGGCTCCGAATGGGTTCACGAGTTGCCCGCCGACCCGGCAGAGGTCAACGGACGCGACTTCCTGCCCCAAGAGACTGTCGAGTGGATCCTCGGGGTCAAGCTCGAGACGTTCTAGAGGGCGTCCGGGCCTGGGGCGCCGGGAACCAGGGGGCGCGAACAGCGCGGGATCGGCAAGGGATCGCCCCATGACACGCCTCTCACTGCCTCCCGACAGCGCATTTCAGTCGGTGCTGGTGAGCCCGGAGCCCGATGGGGGCCATGCGGTTCTGGCGTTCATCCGGTCGACGGATGTCGTCACCGAGGGCGGCAAGTTTGGGCTGGCCCTCGATGCCTCACGTTCGATCCGGCGCCTCTATGGTATCGGTCCGAACCCGCAGATCCGGCTCCGCAATCGCATGGGTGAGATGGCACGAGTGACGGCGGCCTATCTGGCGTCCCTCTCGTGCCAGGGGCGGTGCCACAGCCTCTACTTCGCCCTGGGTCCCACCGGGGCGGGGTGTGAGATCGTCGGCAGTCTCACCGAAGACGAGGCGTCGGTCGAGCCGTTCGCGGGTCCCGAGGAGCTGCCCTGGGGCAACGGTACGCGCCTCATGCCGGCCCTCTCACTGCTGCTCGAGCCGGGTCCGGACGGGTCAGCTCCTCCGTTGGGCGGCGCCGACTGCTGTGCCGCCGTGATCGTCACCGACGGCGACATCGACGATCACGCCCAAGTCGCCCCCTACTCCGAAGCTCTCGCCGACATGATCGCC
The DNA here is from genome assembly GCA_029547025.1 of Armatimonadota bacterium. Taxonomy (GTDB): domain Bacteria; phylum Armatimonadota; class Zipacnadia; order UBA1398; family JAKPQA01; genus JAKPQA01. The sequence goes on along the minus strand of JAKPQA010000175.1, from coordinate 17,251 downwards.
CGGGGGCAGCGGGGGCCGGTCAGTCTCATCCTGATTGGGCTCTTCGACCCCGGGCGCGGTGGACTCCCGCAGATCGAAAAACTGAACAGCCTGTTCCGGCCTGACCGGCTTGACCCCCGCGGTCAACCGGTGCGAGTGTGGACCGCCCACGCCGCCCCGCAGCCCGAAGACGTGCCGGCACTCGTCAGCACGGCCCTGGCGGCGCCCATCCCGGTCTCGGGCCGTGTGGTCGAGGAACCCACGGGCCGGGTCGTGCGGACCTATGCCCGGGAGGTGCCACCCGCCCTGAGTTTCATGCTCTCGGCCGAAGCGGAAGGCTTCCGGCTCGAGATCGAGGCCAACGAGCCGATCCGGCAGGCCGTCGTTTAGGCCGCAGAGGAGCGTGTCGCAGACAGTGGCCGCACCCCGCAGGATCGAGGTGCACCACGACGCCCAGGTCTGTCTCGATGGCCTGGAGGTTGCCGAGGGCCATGACTCCTGGCGCGTGACCCTGTGGTTCGCCGGCGACCTGAACATCGAGGGCTGGCAGGCGTCTCTGGGGCTCGACGGCAGCGTGAGCATGAAGCCGGCCTATGGGATGGGGCTCGCCGTATCAATTCCACCTCAGGTCGGCGCCAGGTACCGCAGCCGGGGCTGGGCCAACGAGATTGTGCCACCCGACGGGCCCTCGATCTTGACATTGGGCCCGAAGGCCTATTCCCACGCGCGCAAGCGCGGGTACGTGCGCGAGACCGAGAACAGCATGGGGCCACTGGTCCGGGAGTGGCTCTGGACGCTGAGTGAGGTCGTGCGTGGAGGCGAGCCGGCTACGGCCTACTACTGGGCGTGTGGGCCCTCGGGGAAGGCGGTGGAAAGCCTCGGAAGCTACTCCTCCGCCAGCCAAGAACCCCCACCCGCGGTGTCCGGACCGCGGCAGCCTGGGCCCCGCACCTGTCTGGCGCCGGTCATCGCCCAGGCGGCCGCGGGACTCAAGGACCGCCGCCGCCCCACACGCGGCAACCTGTTCGTGTTCCTGACCGACGGCCCGAGCATCGACGATGTGCCGCAGGTGGCCGAGCAGACGGCGAGGCTGCGGGAGACGGTGGGGCGGCGCTCCCGGGTCGTGTTTCTCCTCGTCGCGCTCAACGGCGTCGATGCGGGGCTGACGTCACAGCTCAGTCAGGCCAGCATGCCACCGGTGGAGTGGCAGGTGCGCGGCAGTCCGGACGCGCTGAACCCTGCGCTGACCGTGAAAGACCTGCTGGGCGCCGACGACGTGGTGCTCGACGGCGCCGTCGTGTGCGACGATCGCGGCCAGGAGCTGTGGCGCCTCGATAATGCGGTACCGCGCCGAGTGACCCTGAGCGCACCCAAGTCAACCCGAGGGCTGCGCATTGGCGTGAGCGGGCTCGAGGGCACGGTCTACCAGCCACTAGGCTAGGCCCGTCAGAGGCACGGCTGGCCGGCGGTCGCCCTCGAGCGCGACCACGAGTCCTCTAATGTGGCTCGTAGGTGTCCGAACCCTTTGCCGGCAGGTGGACCAGCCAGATGTTGCGGTACCGGACGTCACAGCCATGGTCCTGCAGGAACAGGGGGCCAGGCTCTCCCTCGCGGTCGTCGATGGCACCAGGCAGGACGCCGGAGAGCTCGACGTTGTTGTGGATGAGAACGCCATTCTGGAACACGGTGAACCGCGCGTTCTCGACCTTGTTCCCCGCATCGTCCCGGCGGGCCGCGCGGAACACGATGTCGAAGGTCTGCCACTGGCCCGGCGGCGTGCAGGCGTTGACCAGGGGCGCGTGCGCGCTGTATAGAGCGCCGCAGTCGCCCTTGCCCGGAGACTCAAAGCCAAAGCTATCGAGCACCTGGAGCTCGTAGCGCCCGTTGATGAAGATACCGCTGTTGCCCTTGCCCTGTCCCGACGCGTTCGGCATGTCGGGCACTCGGAACTCAATGTGGATGAGTGCATCGGTGTAGGTCTCGACGCAGCCGATGTCTCCACCGCGACTGCACATGGCGCCGTCCTCGATGGGCCATGGAGCCGGCCGGCCGTCGCGGGTGATCCAGTTGTCCAGGCTGGTTCCGTCGAAAAGCACTACGGCGCCAGGCGGCGGCTCAGTGCTCGAGCCGATGACCGGTACCACGGGACTCTCCTGGTCAGCGGCAAGGACTGGCACCACCCATGAGGCGACACACACAGCCAGGATCCACCACACGAACGAGTAGGGAGCACGCGACCTGTCGGCCATCACCAAACACCTCGGAAGAACCGGACCATGCGGTCCGGAGCGCTAGGTTCACCGGCCATTGTAGCGCGGCCCGGGGGGGGCGTCACTCGGGAGCTGCACTGGCCGAAGGTGCTCGGTACGCCACCCCAGAACGGAAGAAGGGACTATGAGACCCGCGCTGCGGGTCGCGGCGCCGGAGGGACGATGGGCCGACCGAACATGGCGCCGGGCGCAGTAGCCGCTCGCCTCTCGCTCGCCTTGCTGGCAGCCACGTTGGCCATGCTCGCCGCGGGCTGCACACGACAGACCGGCCGCGACGCACTCGCCCTGCGGGCCACCGGCGCGGACGGCCGCGAGGCCCCCATGCTCGCCGAACTGGTTCGCCAGGGGAAGCTCCCGCCGCTCGACCAGCGCCTGCCCGAGGACCCCATGGTGGTCGAGCCGCTGGACGAGCCCGGCATCTACGGCGGGACGTGGAGACGCTGCCACATGAGCCCCGACATGCCCGATCTGAAGATGGAAGTCCTGTACAACCCTCTGGTGCGCTGGCGCGCGGATTGCCAGGGCGTCGTGCCGGGCCTAGCGGCCTCGTGGGACGCCAACACAGACTCAACGGTCTACACACTCCATCTGAGGCGCGGCGTGCGCTGGTCTGACGGCGCCCCGTACACCTCAGAGGACTTCATGTTCTGGTGGGAGCTCTGCCTCGACAAGCGGCACTTCTTCGAGCCGCCCTATTTCACGTACTCCGCTGGCCAGGTCATGAGGGTTGGGGCCCCCGACCCGTTTACGCTCCGGCTCACTTTCGCCCGCCCGAACTACTTCCTCCCACTTGACTTGGCTTCGGGCTACTGGTGGAACGAGCAGTACAACATCCCCAAGCACTACATGAGGCAGTTCCATCCGGACCACAACCCCGCGTACACCGACTTCGTGGTCTTCAACGAGAAGAACATTGTGCACAGCAATCCCGACCGCCCGACATTGGCGCCGTGGCGCTTGGCGACACTCGACAAGGCCGCCACGCGTGTCATCTATGAGCGGAACCCTTACTACTGGGCGGTCGACACGTCGGGGCGGCAGCTGCCCTACATTGACCGCATCGAGACGACCTACGCCCAGACCGCGGAGACACTGCTGCTCAAAGCGATGGCAGGCGAGCTCGACTGCCAGTTCCGCAACATCGATCTCGAGGATGCCGCATTGCTGCACCAGTTCGCCGGCAAGGGCGGGTACGAGCTCCGGCGTTGGGAGTCGGCGGCTGGGACCGATCCCGGTGTGCTGATCAACTGGACGCCCCCTGACCCGAAGATGCGCGACCTGTTCAGGGACAAGCGCTTCCGCCGCGCACTCTCGCACGCCATCAACCGGCAGCGGATCAACCAGGTCGCCTGGTCCGGGCTCGGCGTGCCCCAGGGCGGCACGGTCTCACGCCAAGCATGGCATTTCGCGAGCACGAAGGGCCGGCAGGTCTACGACGCCTGGGCCAAGGCTCATGCCGACTACGACCCGGGGAAGGCGAGTGCGTACCTCGATGATGTGGGGCTTTCGCGCCGCGATAGCCAGGGCCTACGGACGTGGCCCGATGGCACCGAGTTCCGGCTCATTCTCGACAGCGCCGACACGGGCCGTGAGAACGATGTAGCCGTGCTCATCGCTGAGGATTGGAGGGCGGTCGGAATCCGCACCATCATCTACACGCCGCCGCTGGCCGAACGAACCAACCGGCACCAGCAAGGCACCTTCGACCTGTCGATGCGCGGCACTTCTGAGATGGACCTGTTCACGTATCCCGACTGGGTCTTCCCGACGCGGGCCCTCTATTGGCATCCCAAAGAGGGGCGCTGGTACGAGACCGGAGGCAAGGATGGTGAAGCGCCCACCGGGCCGCTGCGGACCCTCGTCGACCTGTTCGACACCTGCAAAGCCGAGCCTGACCTGCAGAAGCGACACGACATCGTGCTACAAGCCATCCAGGTGCACATCGACGAGGGGCCCTTCTACCTGGGCACCTGCGCCGATCTGCCTGCACTCGTCGTCGTCAGGCATGGATTCCGCAACGTGCCTGCCACGGGCATCCTCGGACCGTGGGCCGTCGGCCAGCCGGGTTCGCTGTTTCCCGAGCAGTTCTGTATGCTCGACGAAAGCGCGACCTCGACGCGGTGGAGCAGTCGGTGGCCCTGGGCGGTGGCAGCGGCCCGATGATCGCCTACGTGCTGCAACGGGTGTTGTACGCCATTCCCACGCTGATCCTGATCTCGATCGTGTCCTTCGTGCTCATCGAACTCCCGCCCGGTGACTACCTGCAGCAGCGCATCGCAGAGCTCGAGCAGCGCTACGGCGACTCGAGCTCCATGGCCCAGGCGGACCAGCTCCGGGCGCGCTATGGGTTGGATCGGCCCCTGTGGCGCCGCTACGTCATGTGGGTCGGCGGAGCGCTCCACGGCGACTTGGGGCAGTCGTTCCGCTATGAGCAGCCAGTGAACAAGCTCATCGGCGACCGGGTGCTGTTCACCATCGTGCTCTCACTCGCGGCCCTCATCGTGTCCTACGCCATCGCCATTCCCGCCGGCATCTTCTCGGCAACCCACCGGAACACGTGGGGCGACTACGTCATCAGCTCGCTGGCCTTCATCGGCATGTCGCTTCCCGGCTTCCTGCTAGCGCTCCTCCTCCTGGTAGTCGGCTTGGTCTACTTCGATGTGGCGCTGGTGGGCCTGTTCTCCCCGCGCTATGCCGACGCGCCGTGGAGCTTTGGCAAGTTCATCGACCTCCTGAACCATCTGTGGATCCCGACGCTCATCGTCGGTGTCAACGGCACTGCCGGGCTCATGCGCATCATGCGCAGCAATCTACTCGACGTGCTGGGCCAGCAGTTCGTGCAGACGGCGCGGGCCAAGGGGCTCCGCGAACGCGTCGTCGTCACCCGCCACGCCGTGCGGATCGCCATCAACCCCCTCATCAGCATTCTGGGCATGAGCCTGCCGGGCATTCTGTCAGGCTCGACGATCATCTCCATCGTCCTCAACCTGCCGACCATGGGCCCGCTGCTGTTTCAGAGCCTCAAGGACCAGGACATGTACCTGGCCGGGTCGCAGATCATGATGTTCAGCCTGCTGCTCATCGTGGGGAATCTGCTGGCCGACGTCGCGTTGGCCTGGGTGGATCCGCGGATCCGCTATGGGCAGGCAGATGCCCAGTGAGTGCCGCACAAGCCCCGAGACTGGATCCCGCGACGCTGTCGCGTGCCCGCGTCGCCCAGACCGATGGACCGTCGGACGAGGAACGCCTGCTCGCCGCCGAGGAGGCACGGATCGGCCAGTGGCGGCAGGTCTGGCGCCGGTTTCGTCGCAGCCGGCTGGGGATGACCGGCCTCGCCATCCTGGTCGTGCTCTACGGCGCCGTCGTGTTCGCCGAGTTCCTCGCCCCCTACCACTACACCACGAGCTTCACCGAATACGTGCACGCGCCACCCCAGCGCCTCCACTTGGGAGGCGCGGGGCTTGGACTCCGGCCGTATGTCTACGACCTCACTCGCGGCTATGCGGCCCAGGGCCTGTTGCGTGTCTACTCGCCGGACACGGCCAAACCGATCGCCATCCACTTCCTGGTGCCCGGTGAGCCATACCGGCTATGGGGGCTGATCCCGGCCCGGCGCCACCTGTTTGGGTCACCCGATGGCCCCGTGGCTCTGCTCGGGTTCGACCGCATGGGGCGCGATCTGCTATCGAGAACCATCTACGGCGCACGCATTTCAATGACCATCGGCCTCGTGGGCGTGGTGCTCAGCATTGTTCTCGGTGCAGTGCTGGGCACCGTCTCGGGCTACTATGGGGGTACGATCGACCATCTGATCCAGCGGTTCATCGAGCTACTGGCCTCGTTCCCGTCCATCCCGCTGTGGATGGCGCTGGCGGCAGCCTTGCCACCTGAATGGAGTTCGGTCAAGGTCTACTTTGGCATCACGGTGATCCTCTCCGTGCTGGGTTGGGGTGGGCTGGCACGGCAGCTGCGCGGTATTGTGCTCGCCTATCGCGAGCAAGACTTCGTGATGGCCGCCCGCTGCGCCGGAGCCAGCGACTGGCACATCATCTCCCGGCATCTGGTGCCCGGCTGCACCAGCCACATCCTGGTCATTGCGACGCTCTCGGTGCCGGGGATGATCCTCGGCGAGACAGCGCTGAGCTTCCTCGGCCTCGGCATCCGCGCCCCCATGACCAGCTGGGGCGTGCTGCTCGAGGAGGCCCAGCACATCCGGGTGCTCACCCAGTATCCCTGGCTCGTACTGCCGGCCGTGCCGGTCCTGCTGGCCGTGCTCGGGTTCAACTTCGTGGGAGATGCGCTGCGTGACGCGGCCGATCCGCATGGGCGCTAGCGTGCCAGTCGAAGCCGGGCCGTCGCTGCTCTCGGTGGAGGACCTTCGAGTGTTCTTCCACATCGAGGCCGGTACGGTGCGGGCCGTTGATGGCGTCACCCTGAGCGTCCAGCGTGGGCAGGCCGTGGGCCTGGTCGGTGAGAGCGGCTGCGGGAAGACCATCACGGGGATGTCGGTGCTCGGCCTGCTCCAGCCGCCGGGGCGGATCGAGGGAGGCCGGATCCTGTTCCGGGGCCGAACGGACAGCCAAACGGTAGACCTGGCCGGGTTGGACCCGCGGGGCGACCAGATCCGGGCGATCCGCGGGGCCGAGATTGCCATCGTGTTCCAGGAGCCCATGACATCGCTGAACCCGGTGTACACCGTCGGCGACCAGATCGCCGAGGCCGTGTTGGTGCACCGGCGGGTCACGCGGCGCGATGCGCGCGACCAGGCCGTGGAGATGCTGCAGCGCGTGGGTCTCCCACAGCCGCATCGAATCGCCGGGGAGTACCCGCACCAGCTCTCGGGCGGCATGAGGCAGCGAGCGATGATCGCGATGGCGCTCTCGTGCGACCCGTGCCTGCTGATCGCCGACGAGCCGACGACGGCGCTGGATGTGACGGTGCAGGCCCAGATCCTTGACCTCATCGCCCGCGCCCAGGCCGAGCGCCACATGGCCTTGCTGCTCATCACCCACGATCTGGGCGTCGTCGCCCACATGGCGGCCGCGATCGCGGTGATGTATCTCGGCACCGTTGTCGAGTGTGGTCCAAGGAACGCCATCTTCAGCAGCCCGCTTCATCCATACACGCAAGCCTTGTTGCGCTCGGTGCCCGTGCTGGGCCGCCGGGCCAAGGAGCGGCTGTCTCCGGTGCGCGGCACGGTGCCCGACCCGCTGGCCGTTCCGGCCGGGTGTCCTTTCGCGCCGCGGTGCCCTGAGCAGATGGAGGTCTGCTGCGTGCGGCCGAGCCTGCAGGAGGCGGAGCCCGGCCACCAGGTGGCCTGCTGGCTGCACGGGTAGGAGGAAATGGTGGCACCTGTCTCGCCCGATGTGCTGATCGAGGCGGCCGGCCTGAGCCGCCACTACGCCATCCGCCGCGGCGTGATGCGCCGGATGCGGGGCTGCGTGCGCGCGGTCGACAACGTGAGCCTGGTGTTGCACCGGGGCGAGACCGTGGGTCTCGTGGGCGAGAGCGGCTGCGGCAAGACGACCTTAGGCCGATGCCTGGTCCGCCTGGTCGAGCCCACAGAGGGCACCGTGACCCTCCATCTCGACGGCCGCCGGATCGACCTGTTGTCCCTGAACAAGCGTGAGCTCCGCAGCATCCGCTGGGCCATGCAAATGGTGTTCCAGGACCCCCAATCATCGCTGGATCCGCGAATGACCATCGGCGAGATCGTGAGTGAACCGTTGGTCGTCAACCGCATCTGCCGCGGGCGAGCGCTGGAGGAGCGTGTGGCCGAGCTCCTTGTGCGCGTCGGCCTGCAGCCCTACCACATGCGGCGGTACCCGCACGCCTTCAGCGGCGGGCAAAGGCAACGGATCGGCATCGCTCGGGCCTTGGCCGTGCAGCCCAAGCTCATCGTGGCCGACGAGCCTGTGAGCGCGCTCGACGTGTCCATCCGCGCGCAGATTCTCAACCTGCTTGCCGATCTGCGGAATGAGTTCGGACTCTCCTATCTGTTCGTCGCTCACGACCTCAGCGCCGTGGCCTATCTGAGCGACCGTGTCGCCGTCATGTATCTCGGCAGCATCGTGGAACTCGCGGCCTCAGAGGCCGTGTACCGCACACCCCTTCACCCATACACAGAGGCCCTGCTCTCCGCCATCCCGGTCCCCGACCCGGCCGTCGAGGATGCGCGGCAAGCGGTGCGGCCGGTCGGCGAACCGCCCGATCCGGCCAACCCTCCACCCGGATGCCCTTTCCACCCGCGGTGCCCCTACGCCGAGGGGCGGTGCAGGGAGCTCCGGCCGGATCTCGGGGAGCTCGCGCCGGGGCACAGCGTCGCGTGCCATCGGGCGGCAGACCTCCGGTTGCGGGGGATACCGGAGTAGGGCGGAATGCGCCCGCGGGCTCTGGCTCGCCCTGCGGCTGGGAAACCGGTGACGGTCACGAATGGCACCCGCTTGAGACCTGACCGCCTCAGAGGGCACCACTGGTGATCGTCACCAGCTCTCGGCCGTGCGGCACCCGCTTGTCGGCCAGAACGCCACGCTCCGACGCGCATCGTGCATAATCGGGACGACTGCCCAGATCGAACACGGTTCAGGGGGTCCCGTCATGCTCTGTTTGCTCTGTTGTCTCGTTGGCCAGACCCCGGCCCTGCCTCCATCGGTGGGCTTCGTCAGCCACTTCCCCATGGTCCCCACCGGCCAGGCCGAGTATGGTGCCTCGGGTGCCACGGTGGCCCTCGTGCGGGCACCGTGGGCGCTTATGGAGCCCGATGCCGGGAAGTGGGACGCGAGCATCATCGACTCGCAGCTCGCCTGGGCCCGCGACCAGCATGTCCGACTCATCTATGTGATCGAGTGCGGGCCCGCGCACTGTGTGAACTGGGTGCGCGAGGAAGCCCGGGCCGCGGACGGGCTAATGAAGGACGCCGCTGGCAACACGGGCGATCCCTCCATGTTCTGCCCGACATATGTCGAACGGATGGATGCCTTCATCCGCCGCTGCGTTCGCGAGATTCTCGACCGCGACCAAGACGCCACGGTCCTCGGCTTCTCGAACGGATGTGAGTGGTGGTTCCCCAGCGATCAGATGTTCGGCGAGCTTGAGCGTGCGGCGTTCGAGAAAGCCATGCTCGTGAAGTACGGCTCCTCCCGGCACGCCCGCCAATCGTGGGGGCTCCCACCCGATGGCCGCATCGAGCGTCCGCCCGTGGTCTTTGACGGGGTGGGGGACCCACAGTGCTTCGGCGTCCTCGTGCCGCTGGGCGCGCGCGTGGACGCCTCGTGGTGCCCGCCCATGGAGACGCGCACGCCCGTCACCGAAGGGCGCGCCTACGTGCTCGAGGCCGACGTGCGTATCGAGCATCACACCAGCGGCAGCGCTCACCTGCAGATCGCGTGGTTCGACGCCGCCGGGGCCAAGCCCGTTCGCATCGACGACTCGTCGCACGTGCGGGGCAACACCGACGGCTGGCAGCACATCCGCGCCGAAGCCACGGCACAGACGGGCTTCACCTGGGCCTGGGTCCACCTGAAGTCAGCCGCCGCCGCTGATGTGAGCTTCCGCAACGTGAGCTTCCACGAGCTCGGGCACGATGCCAACCTGCTGGCGAACGCGGCCCTCGACCCCGCCGCTGGTGGGTGGACCTTCATCCCGTGGACTACGCCCGACGATGGGGAACTGGCCCACGAGTGGACGCCCGGAGTCCTGACCGCGCGGTACCGGCCGAGCCGGGCCCCACGGGTCAACGAGGCGTGGGTCGACAGCTGGTTCGAGTGGTCGGGTGACGCTGCCGCCGAGTTCATCGGCCATGTGGCGGATGTCATCCGTGAGGTGGCCCCCACCCACCCCGTCATCACCTACCTCACGTTCTCATTCGCCGCGCCTTTCAACTGGGACTACTCCTACGCCTACAACATCCATCCCGAGAAGGTCTTTGCGGCACGGCACTACGAGGGGCTCGGGATGCAGACGGCCGCCGCCGACGGCGACTACCACCACGTCACCGCGGCCGTCGATATGGTGCGGCAGATGGGCGATCCGTGGCTCATCGATCTGCAGGACTTCACCGGCGGCGTGTTCGTCGGCCCCGAGGCAATGACACGCACCACTGTGGCCGGCGTGGGCGCCGGGGCACGCGGCGTGCTCTACTACTGCTGGTATGGCACGCCCGACTACGACTTCCACGGCGCTTGGCCGCCGGGGAACCTCGAAAGCATGATCGGCGAGACACGTCGGGTGCTCGTACGGCAGACCGACACCCGGCCCGCGGTCGATGTGGCCCTCCTCCACCCGAAGGTCGTTCCGCTACCCGGCCGAGGAGAGCCCAACCCCGGGCGCTTCGCGCTCCTCTACAAGGCCTGCCGCCGGCTGGGCCTCGGGGTCGTCATTGTGACCGACGTGGCCTCGGCGCCGCGGGGCGTGCCCATGCTCACGGTCGACGACGTCCCCGCCCACATGACGCCGACTACCCGTCGCTCGACGGAGCACGGGGGCAACACGCCGCCGCTGTTCAAGCTGGCGGGGAACGACGACCTCGTCGACGGGCTGGCGGCGATACTGGCGCCGCGGCTTGGGGCCTCACTCGAGCCGCGACCCGTGGAGCGCTTCCCGCGACTGACGCCCTCGGGCACGCGCCGGTGGGTTGAGGTGCCGAGGGTGTGCGAGGGCCGGCCGTAGCGCCGAAGTGGACACTCGCCTCATCCAGCGCCCCTGGTCCGCGGGACCCGCGGCCAAGTGACTCCCGCGGTTGGTTACCGTCACCGGTTCATGAGCCCACGTCGGGCCTCCTCCCCGCGCGCCAGCGGATCCACCGCTGGCGCACGCGGCGCCGGCCGAACTCGCCGTGCCAATGGGCAGTTCGGCCAAAGGGTCAGAAGTCCGATAATGGTGGTAGGAATGAGGAGGGGATCTGCCCCGGCCGATGAACCGTACAGCAGGATGGAGGTGAGGTATGTGCGTCGCGCTATCGCTCTAGTCCTGTGCGCCGGGGTGATCCTGAGCCTGGTGCTGGCATGCGGCTGTAAGTCCGGCGGCTCGTCAGGTGGCGGCAACACGCCCGAGAAGGCCAAAGAGATGATGCTCAAGGCGACCGGCGGCAAAGGTCTCACGCCCCCTAAGGCCGGGACAACGGAGTAGTGAAGATCATCTGGAGTGCGGGAGGTAAGTGGAGTGAAGAAGCGGTCGCGTGGGTTTACCCTGATCGAACTGCTCGTCGTGATTGCGATTATCGCGATCCTAGCAGCGATCCTCTTCCCGGTCTTCGCCAAAGCGCGGGCGAAGGCGCGCCAGGCCACCTGCCAGTCCAACCTGAAGCAAATCGGGCTGGCGTGCGGTATGTACCAGCAGGACTACGACGGCATCTACGTTCCGGTGGCCGTGTGGAACTCCAACTACGCCGGGAACGGCGTGTGGTGGATGATGCTCGTCGAGCCCTACATGAAGAACCTACAGCTCCTGCTCTGCCCCAGCTACGGCTGCAACTATGGGGGCATTGGCTCGTGGACGGGTGCGGGGTTCTGCGGCGACACGCCGGGCGGGACGTCGACCTGCGACCAGCCGCCCCGCTCGCGGTTTGTCGGCGGCTACGGCATCAACTGGGGCCGCAATGACCTCAACGCAGCCTGGCAAGGCCCGGCGGGACGCAAGGACGACCTGGTCCGAGCTCCCGGCGACACCATCCTGGTCAGTGAGAGCCACTGCATCGTGGCCGTGCACTCGACCATGGGCTGGCCAGGACAGAGCCGGTGCCGAGGCATCCCGCCGCACAACGAGGGGATCAACCAGCTCTACTGCGACGGCCATGTGAAGTGGGTCAAGATACAGACCGATGCTGCCGGCAACCTCGTGTCAACCGAGCCGGTAGGAAAGTGGATCATCACCGATGACTAGGTAGCATACCGGCCCATCCGGGCCGTCCGACCTATCCGCACTTCTGACGACAGAACAGCCAGTCTGGCGTACTCGTGACGCCAGCCCCGCTACAGGCGGCCGCTCCGATGACCTTTCGGAGCGGCCGCAGTCGCTTCCAGGCCGGGAGGTCTATCGAGGTCGGCACAAGGGACGACAGCGTACCGCCGCGAGGGCCTGCCGGTTGTGCCCCAATGACCCCGAACCATGAGTATCCTCATAGATTTTATGAGACGGAATGCAGATGAAAAGCAAAGCGTTCTACGTGTTGCCGACAGGGAGATCCAGCGCGAGCGGCGAACTGTACCTCGAGAGGAGGTGACGCACGTGCGTCGAGCCGTCGCGCTTGTCGTGTGCGCGTGGGTGGTGCTGAGCTTAGTTCTGGCTTGCGGCTGCAAGTCCGGCAGCTCCTCAGGCGGTGGGAAGACTCCTGAGAAAGCCAGAGAGATGATGCTCAAGGCAACAGGCGGCAAGGGTCTCATGCCCTCCAAGAGTGGGACCGGTGAGTAGCAGGAAGCGTCCGGAATGCGGGAGGTCGGCGTAATGATGAAGCGGTCGCGAGGTTTCACTCTGATTGAGCTACTCGTGGTCATCGCGATCATCGCGATTCTCGCGGCGATCCTCTTCCCGGTCTTCGCTAAGGCGCGCGCGAAGGCCCGTCAGGCCACCTGCCAGTCGAACATGAAGCAGATCGGCTTGGCTTGCGGCATGTACCAGCAGGACTACGACGGCATCTACGTGCCCACCAACGTCTGGAACTCCAACTACCCGGGCTACAATGGCTACTGGTGGTCGTCTCTGATCGAACCCTACATGAAGAACATCCAGCTCCTGCTCTGCCCGAGCTATGGGTGCAACTTCGGTGGCATCGGGACCTGGACGGGTGCGGGCTACTGCGGCGACACGGCCGGCGGGACCTCGACGTGCGACCAACCCCCACGGGCACGGTTCGTCGGCGGGTATGGCATCAACCGGGGCTCGGACTGGCAGGGCCCCGCCGGCAGGACCGATGACGCCGTACGAGCTCCGGGCGACACGATACTCATCAGCGAGAGCATGTGTATCGTGGCATCGCACTCCACGTTCGGCTGGCCGGGCAACGCAAAGTGCCGAGGCATCCCCCCGCACAACGACGGGATCAACCAGCTCTATTGCGATGGGCACGTGAAGTGGGTCAAGGTCCAGACCGACGCCGCTGGGAACCTCGTATCCACGGAGTCGGTCTACAAGTGGACCGTCAACGACGACTAGCGAACGGGCCCCCCTGACCCCGCCGGGCACCTCGGGCTGAGCCACCCCGGCGCGCTGCGATGCCTCGGGGAAGAACAGCGTTTCGATGAGAACGGCCGCCCTGGCCGATCGCCGGGGCGGCCGTCTGCCTGCCTCCAGCTACGGCGCGCCGTGGGTAGCCACCGCCCAGGTGGAGCGGCCCGACGGACCCTTGTCCTCTACCGGCTCTCGATAGCCACTCGTGCCCAGTAAGCGGCCTCGCACATCCAGCCCGTCGGTTGGTTCACGAGCTCCAGCCTCACGGTCTTGCCGGCGTAGCGCGAGAGATCGACCTCGACTTCGGTCCACGTCTCGGGCGCCGTCTCCTGAGTCACGGGCTGCTCGAGAACCACTTGGCCGTCGACCTTCACCTGCAGCAGCCAGTCTCCCTCGGGATGGTGCCCGACCGTGAGCCGAAGCTCGGTCTTCTTTCGCTTCGGCACCTCGAGTGTGCGGGCGAGCACGCTGGGGGTCTCGCGGTCGACGGGGTGCGTGACGAGCACATTCCGCTTGCCCGCGAACTCGTCGAGCCCACCTGGCGCGTCCATGTCCGGCCCGCAAGCCGCGATCTCCCACCCGGGCGCGGCCGCCTCCAGCGTCCGGGCCAGCCGATCGAGCACGCGGATCTGCTTCCTCTCCGCATCAGTGAACCGGCTTCCGGCGATCGGCCCGGGCTCCCACGAGCGCTCCACCGGCCCGACGATGGGCTCAAGAACGGGAATGGCAAGCACCTCGTGGCCTTCGGCGTCCTTCTCGATCCGCCCGCCCGCCTGCTTGACTGTCTGCTTGGCGAGCTCCACGCACACATCCACCAGCTTCGGGAAGGCGTACGCGGTGAAGCTGAACACGCTCTCGTTGTTCAGTTTGGCCTTGAAGCGCTCGGGCAGGGCCTCGTAGCCGATGGTTGTGAACAGCACGCCGGCCGCACTGGACGGGTTGCAGTCCGAGTCCCAGCCGGCCCGGCATGAGATGATCATCGTCCGGTCGGGGTCGCCATCGCCATACAGCAGGCCGAGCAGCACACACGCGCCGTTAAGCTTGGCATCGATGCCGCCAGACGCATAGCGGTGGTATGCGGGGTCCTTCGCATACCGCTCGTTCACGAGTTCCCAGGTCCTCTCCCAGGCGTCCGGGTTCTCGGCATGCCACTGAAGCAGGTCGCGCACCATGCCGGCATACTGGCTCTCGGCGGGAATGCACTTCAGACCCGCGCGGATGATCTTCTCGATATCGGTCTCGAAGAAGGCCTCGGCATACATGCCCCCGATGAACTGCCCCGCGTAGAGCCCGTCACCATAGTTCATCATCCGCCCGAACTTGTCGCCCAGGGCAATGACCGTGTTCGGTAGGCCTGGCGCGATCAGCCCCGAGTAGTCAGCTTCGATCTGGTAGTCGATGTCATCGGAGTTCCGGCTGAACTGGGGGTGGCCAGAGTCGGGCGGGGCGATGCCCTTCCGCAGGTTCTCGCGCCCAGCGTTATTCGCGCACCACAAAGCGTACTCGCTGTTCGCGAAGTCGATGCCTGCCTGCCGGGCCGAAACATCCAGACCGTACTCCTCCAGGGTCCGGAGAAACGTCATCTCCACATAGATATCATCCTGCCCGAAGGCATTGTTGATCATGTCGTCCGACCACTTGGGCGTATCGGCCTCGGGAATGATCTGTCCCTGCCAGCGGAACTCAGTGGGAGCCCCGAAAGAAACGCCGGCGATCTGGCCGATCCAGCCCCCCATCATCTTGTCGCGGTAGTCTCGCACCGAGAGCATGTGCATGGGGGGGCCCTGGGGTTGCGCGAAGATGCCGGTGGCGAGGCAGAGGAGCGAGAGAGTCGTCGGCAGGCCAAAACGCATGATGGTGCCCCTTCCGAGTTCGTGGCTGGCTGGGACGCCAGAACGGCGCACACCACTATACTTCGGCGCTGCCGCCCAAGGTCCTGGGCTCCCTGGACCCGCTGCTCCACTTCTCCGCCTCCCAGCCCTCGATCTCGTCGACGACCCATCCGAGCATGGCAATGAGCCCCTCGAGGGCGGCGTCGTGGAGGGCATCCATGGAGAAGCCGGGGCGCCGTCGCCGCGTGCCCTCAGGCAGCGCAGTGCACTGAACCTGGTTCAGCCGCCGTCCTCCTCGCCTGGCACAGCCTTCTCTCGCGAGAACGGCAGCCAGCGCCTTGGGTCCTATGGCGCAATCTGGTTCCCGGCCAGCAGGTTGGGGTAGTCGGCCAGCTGCTTCTGCAGCGAGTCCTCGGTGTCGTACTCCCTCTCGTCGGCCGTCTCGACGAGTGTTCCATCGCCCTGGATTGCAGACGCGCCACCTGGGATGACGAACGGGTGTCCCATCCAATCGTCTCGCCCCGCGCCACAGGACTGTGCTCCCCTCTGCGCGAACCACAGGGCCAGCACTAGCCGGCGGGAGGACGCCCCATGCAGGCAGGCTTCGGTAAGGTGGACATCACGCCTCGCGTGGGTGTTGAGCTCTGCGGGTTCGGTCCGTTCTTGAACCGCAGATCCATCGGGGTGCGCGACCGGCTCTGGGCGCGAGCTGTGGCAATCCGCGAGGGAGAGACCACACTCGTTCTGGTGAGCTGTGACATCATCGGCGTGACACGGTCAATCACTCGCCACGTGCGCGCCCTCGTCGGCGAGGCGACGGGGCTCCCCCCTGCTGCAATCATGGTGCACTGCACCCACACTCACAGCGGCCCCGCCACGCACCCGATCCATGGCTGGGGGACGCCGGACCCACCCTACCTGAGCATCCTGCCGCACCGTATCGCGCGGGCGTGTATCGAGGCCGTGGGCGACCTCAGCGACGCCACCCTCGCTCATGCCGAGGTGCCCTGCCAGGGCGTGGCGCTGAACCGCGAGTACGATCAGGACGCTCCCCCCCTCGAAGAGGTCCTGCGAGACGACTGGCGCCCCGCCAAACCCGAGCTGGTTGACGCCACATGCCACGTACTGACGTTCCGGGCAGGCCAGCGCCTCCGCGGGTTCGCTAGCTACTACGGCTGCCATCCGGTGGTGTGCTGCGAGACGACGCGTTACATCCACGGAGACTACGCCGGCGTCGCCACGAACCTGCTCGAGCGCGAGAATCCCGGCGCCGTCGGGCTGTTTCTGCAGGGCGCGCAAGGCGACATCAACTCGTGCGTGGTCCACAAGCCCGAGCCCGAGGCCCTGCTGGCGCTGGACGTCATCGCCGCGCGCTACGCGAACGCGGTTCGCGCCGGAGTGGCGGCGGCGCACCCCGTCGAGGTCAGTGGCCTTCGGTTCGCCTTGCGCGAGGCCCGGTTCCCCGAACGGCCGATTGGCCTGGAGCGGCTGCGCGAGTGGCTGGCGGAGCAGGAGGCCGTGGCGGCCGCACCGGGGGCGTCGGACGCGGACCGCGAGGTGCGCATGGCCGCCGTGTACGCCGAGAGCCTGCGCGGCATCATCCCGGTCATCGAGTCCGGACAGCCGAGCCGGCCACCGACGGAGCTCCAGGGGTTCCGCATCGGCCCCATCACGCTACTGGGTACTCCCTTCGAGATGTTCCGCGCCATCAAGTGTGAGGTCGTCGAGCAGTCATCGGCACCCGTCACGCTCGTTATGGGCCTGACAAACGACGCCAACGGCTACGCCGCCGATCGGACCACGGCGGCCCGGGGCGGTTACGCCCAGGACATGGTCCCACTGATGCTGGGTGTCCTGCCATTCGACGACATCCACACCCACCTGGTGCGCGAACTCCTGGATCTCGAGAGCGCGCTGCGATCGTAGGGGAGGCAACAGGCGATGCGCGACGCGAGAGCGTTCTGGCGAGCCCTGGTGGCCTTGCTGGTCGCGGCAGCGGGTGGATGC
>JAKPQA010000165.1 GCA_029547025.1 Armatimonadota bacterium | reverse complement strand
TCACCTGGCAGGTCGAACTCCAGGGCACCACCCCAGCCGGAACGCTCAGCCTCGGCCCGAGCACGCATACCGTCTACGTCGTCTATGCCGCGCCGATCAGGCAGGTCGAGGGCCAGACCAACTACCCAACGCCCAAGCGGCTGGACTTCAGTATCGTCGATGCCACTGCGGCCGGGCAGTCCGATCCCAGAGGCGCATGCTTCCGTATCGCGCGTTACGTGTCGGACAGTGTCACAGGCTTCGGCGCAGGCCCGATGGGTGAGGATCCGAGGTGGCTGTTCTGGGCCAGGCCCCCAGGGGAGCACAAAGCCCTCTGCAACGATCGGGCCGCACTGGCGGCCAGCGCATTGGGGGTAGTCGGCATAGCGGGGGTCGTCCACCAGGTGTACGCCACGTGCTGGGAGGTGCCGGCGGCCTACCCGGGGTGGCGTGGGTTCACGGTCAATGACTACGTTAGCGCCTACAACGAGAAGAGCCTGGAGCCTGGCGACTCCTACTACGGCCGGATGAAACTGACAGGGACTCCGCCCGTTCCACTGAACCTGCAGTTCGAGGGCAATAACTTCGAGGGTTGCCTGCGGGTGGAGGACGGCAGCCAGGACGACGGCAACTACTGGTGGACGCTCTGGCCGCTGGATTCCTACGAGAATGCCCTCCTGCTGCTGAACGAGTACGCCTCTGACCACCCCCAGCAGTGGGAGAACCCAGACGACGAGGTTGTCGGGGACGCGCCGGTAGCTGTGCCGAATGACCACCTCGACGTTCGTCCCAGGATTCTGGGCGGGCCCAACTAGGGGGAGGAGCAGATGTCAGCGAGGACGCGCGCTTCGCAAGTGGCAGCAGTCTTGCCCGCAGTAGTTGCTTTGCTGTGGCTCGCGCCGGTCTGGGCTGTGGACGACGCCGGGGATGTCGCACCCGCTCCCGAGCAGTGGATCGCTCCGCTGCCCGACGACATGGACCGGGCCCTCCGCGAGGACTGGGTCGAGGAGTGGATGGGGACTTGGGTCGTGTGGCCCTCGGAGGACGATGTGAGGGCCCGGGGGCCCGCGCGAGACCGGCGCGCGGAGTTCCCAGCCGAAGGCCCGGGCGGCGACTACGCCGTCTACGGGAACCCGGGGGCTGTCTCTCCCGATGAGGCCCGAGCTGACGCCGCAGCATGGGTGCACCGTATCCTCAGGCCTGAGCTGATCCCCGAGGACCTGGATGCCAGGCTCGTCCTGCTGCAGGAGCAAGACCCCTCGCGGAGCTCGGTGCGCTGCCGGTTCGAGACCAACGGTACCGGCGTCCAGGTCACCCAACTGCGCTGGGCCCTGTGCGTGGTCGTCCGGCCGGACCCCGCGCTCGTCGAGGGCCTTGCGGTGGAGGCGATCGGTCCGGCCGTCTTCCGTGCCGTGCTTACGCGGGGCGACACGATGGCTGCGGCGCGCGGCAAGGCAGTGCCGGATCTCCCATACGCGACCTGGGAGTCGGGTGACCCCCTCTCCAACGCCTGGTGGGGCTCGTTCCTGTGGTACACCGATGGCAGGTCGGTCGCCGTGTACGCCCGGCGCTGGGAGGCGGGCGTCGGGCCCGTACCCGCGCGAGCCGGCGATCCGTGGTTCTGAACCACGAGCCGCAGATCTGTATCGAGGAGGTGCCCCACGTGAGCCGAAGACTGACCCGGGCCGGGGCGTTCTGTGTGGGCTTCGGGGTGTGCGCTTTGGCCGTCCAAGCCCAGCAACAGCAGGCGGCCACGGCGGCGCCCGAGGTGCAGCCCGCCCCCGATCAGTGGATCGCGCCGATCCCGGACGGTGTGGACGTCCCGCTCTGGGGCTGGATGAAGTACCGCCGGGCGCAGTGGGTGGTATGGCCCTCGGCCGAGTACATCGCCGCCAGGCAGCCGCCCAGGGACCGGCGCCGCCAGTTCCCATCGGTCTACCCCCGCGGCGACCGGCGCCTCCCGCCGCTGCGACAGGGCGCCAGCTCGATGCGCGGCGTGAAGTACACCTGCGTCTCGTGGCTGAAGCACTTCCTGAGGCCTGAGTACATCGCGGAGGATCCGGAGGCGTCCCTTGTCCTCCTGCAGGAGCCGGACCCGAGGCAGTCGTGGGTCGCCAGCCGGTTCGAGGCGAACGGCACCGCGATCCAGGTGGTGGAGCGCGTGTGGGCCATCTGCTACGTGATCCGGCCGGCTCCGGCGCTCATTGAGGGCCTGGAGCCGAAGGAGATCGGCCCGGCGGTCTTCCGCGCGGTGTTCAAGGGCGGCGAGGGCATGGCGTCGCGGCCCGTCACCGAGGTTGCGGGCCTCCCCGATGGCCTCCACGCGTTCGTCGGTGGCGATGCCGCAGACTACCCGGGGTGGTTCTGGTACACGGACGGAGAGACCGTCGCGGTCCACGTGGCCAGGTACGACGGGGGCGCGCACATGCCGACCCCGAAGGACATCTGGTTCTGAGCGCGGCGGGAGGGAGGCTGGTGTCGTGACACGCTCAGTGGCGCTTGGGGTTCTGATGTGCGTCACCCTGACCTGCCTCGGGGTGGCCCTGGCCGATGACCCACCCCTGCCGCCAACCCCCGACCAGTGGATCGCGCCGGTCGCCGATGACGTCGACGTGCCGTACTTCTCGTGGGTGCCTGAGCAGATGGCTCGGTGGGTCGTGTGGCCGTCGGACGAGTACATCGCCGAGCGGCAGCCGCAGAGAGACCGATCCCAGCCACCACCGCCGGGCCGGCAGTTCAAGGTGCCTCCCGGCCCCGAGTCACCCTCGAGTGCCCGTTCGTACGCTCGCACCTGGATCGACATCGTCCTGAAGCCGGAGTGGATCCCCCCGGACCTCACCGACCGGCTGATCCTGCTGCAGGAGGATGACCCCTCGCGGTCCTCGGTGATCTGCCGCTATGAGATCAACGGAACCGGCATTCAGATCGTCCAGCGCAAGTGGGCCCTGTGCGTGGTCGTCCGCCCGGCCCCGGAGCTGGTGAAGGGTGTCCATCCCGTGCTGCTGGACCAGGCACTCATGCGGGCGCTGTTCCGCAACGGTGACTTCATGGCGAGGTGTCCAGCGACGTGGAGGCAGGGCCTGTCGCCGGGCATCGCCGTCGGGGGCCACAGCCCGGAGGCGGACGGGCCCCGCTGGTGGGAGTGGAGTGTGTGCCACACCGACGGGAAGAGCGTTGCACTCTACTTCGGCAAGTCCTCCGTCGACATCCAGCTCCTCTCTATGCCGGGCGATCCATGGTTCTAGCCTTCGGGCTGCCGCTCCGGTTCGCTGCCGGGTACGCACACCGGGCGGGGCCGTTGCTGGCCCCGCCCGGCTTCAGGCGAACGGTCTGTGGTACCGCCCTACTCCACGGTGACGCTCTTGGCGAGATTGCGCGGCTGGTCGACATCGCACCCGCGGGCGTCTGCACAGTAGTAGGCGAAGAGCTGCAGCGGCAGGGCCACGAGGATCGGAGAGAGGAGCTCATCACACTCAGGCACCCGCAAGACGAAGTCCGCGTGCCGCTCAATATCGGTGTCGCCCTCGAAGGCCACGGCGATGATCTGGCCGTCGCGCGCGCGCACCTCCTGTAGGTTGGAGACGATCTTCTCGTAGACCGCCCCCCGCACGGCCGGCGCCACGGTGGGGCAGGCCGGCTCGATCAGGGCAATGGGGCCGTGCTTCATCTCACCCGCGGCGTAGCCCTCAGCGTGGATGTAGGAGATCTCCTTGAGTTTGAGCGCGCCCTCGTAGGCCGAGGGCAGGTTGGCGCCACGGCCAAGGTACAGGAAGTTGTTGTACTGGCCGTACTTGGCGCTGGCTTCCTGGATCCGCGAGACGTCATCGAGGATCCGCTGAGCCTTGTCGGGAAGCTGCTTGAGCTCGTCGACGAGCTGCGCGTAACGCTCCTTGCTGATGGTCTTGCGGACCTTCGCCATGTGCAGGGCGAACATGGCGAGCACCAGCGACTGGCACGAGTAGGCTTTCGTCGAGGCCACACCGATCTCCGGGCCCGCGTTGATGTACAGCACGTCGTCCGAGTCGCGGGCGATGGAGCTGCCCACGGCGTTGACAATCGACAGCGTGTGCGAGCCCTGCTCGCGGGCCATCCGCAGTGCGGCCAGGGTGTCGGCTGTCTCGCCAGACTGGCTTACCGTGATGGTCAGTTGGTCCTTGTGGATGATGGGATTGCGATAGCGGTACTCGGAGGCGAGATCGGAATCGACGGGTAGCCGGGCCAGGTTCTCAAGGAGGAACTTGCCCACGAGACCCGCATAGTAGGCCGTGCCGCACGCCGTCACGAAGCCGCGCCGGAAGCCGAGAAGCTGCTCATCGGTCAGGCTGAGTTCAGGCAGCTCGATCTCGCTGGAGCCCTCGCGGATGCGGCCGCGCATCGCATTGCGAAAGGCCGTGGGCTGCTCGTTGATCTCCTTGAGCATGAAGTGCTTGTAGCCGCCCTTCTCGGCGGCGCCCGCGTCCCAGTCCACGTGGTAGACCTCGTGGCGGACCGGCTCGCCCGTCACACGGCAGAGTTCAATGCCTTCGCGGGTGAGGATGGCCATGTCGCCGTCGTCGAGGATGTAGACATCGCGGGTGCGGTCCAGGATGGCTGGGATGTCAGAACCGATGAAGTTCTCGCCATCGCCGAGCCCCACGATGAGCGGCGAGAACAGGCGGGCGGCGACCAAGCGGTCGGGCTCGTCGCGGCACACGACTGCGATGGCGTAGGCGCCCTCGAGCCGAGCGCAGGCTTCCCGGACGGCGGCGGCGATGTCGCCCTTGTAGTACTTGCCCACCAGGTGTGCGATGACCTCGGTGTCGGTGTCCGAGACAAACTCCACGCCCTCGGCCTGGAGCTCGGTCTTGAGCTCGACATAGTTCTCGATGATCCCGTTGTGCACTAATGCGATGCGCCCTGACGAATCGGTATGGGGGTGCGCGTTGCGAACAGACGGCCGCCCATGTGTGGCCCAGCGCGTGTGACCAATGCCGACGGTCCCCTCGATAGGCTCTTCCTCCACCGATTGCTCCATCACACGGAGCTTCCCAAGCACCTTGCGGAGCTTCAGCTCACCCTCGTGGAGAATGGCCAGGCCCGCCGAGTCATACCCACGGTACTCGAGCCTCTTGAGGCCGCCAACCAGGATGTCCGTCGCGCGTTTCGAGCCGATATAGCCGACGATTCCGCACATGGTGTGTTCCTTTCTCAGATCCGCTGTCTGATGCCCCACTACCTCAAAGCATCCCGCCCGGTCCAGCGGCGGACCGTAGGGGGCGGAAGCTGTAGGGTAGCACATCGGCAACGTACGCCGCAATCGCCGGTCCGCCGGGCGAGTCGCGGCCCGTTTGGGCCGTGCGGACCGCCGTGTTTTCCGTCTGTTTCCGTCACTATGGCCAGCGTTTGGCATGTTACGGCCCATCGCCAGACCTATTTCCGGCAACCATTGCCGCATTACGGCTGACGCCATTGTGACGCAGGAACTCGGGCACCCGCGGCGAACTCCCTCAGGTCTCCCGGGGCCGACGGGCTCGCCCGCGCCGCGCACGCCCGGGATCCGCGTGAGGAGGCCAACCATGGCGAAGAAGAAGCTCGCCATCGGCTCGTGGGCATACTGCTTCGGGCCGTATGCGAACCATCCCCACCCGCTGGACGAGGTGGTCCGGAAGCTCGCCGAGCTGCAGTTCGATGGCATCGAGGTCTGCGGGTTCCCGCCGCACGTGTCGCCCGAGGCGTACACCACCCCGGCGAGCCGTGCCGAGGCCAAGCGCATGTTCGCCGATGCCGGGCTCGAGGTGTGTGGGTACGCCGCTGATCTGACCCCCACCCCACCTCCTGTCGTGCCCGATGTGGCGCCCTATGTGGAACGGTTCAAGGTCTGCGCGCAGATCGCGGCCGAGATCGGCAGCCCAAGCATCCGTGTGGACACTGTGGCCCCTCCAGTTCTGCCTGAGGGCGTCAGCTACGACACCGCATGGAAACGCACGGTGGAGAAGTGGAACGCCGCCGCTGGCGTGGCGCAGGACATGGGTCTCGGGCTCGTATGGGAGTTCGAGCCGGGGTTCCTCTTCAACAAGCCCAGTGAGATTGTGAAGATGATCTCCGACGTGGATCACCCCAACTTCATGATCCTGTTTGACACGTGCCACGCCCAGATGGTGGCGGTCAATGGCTCCCGGCAGCTCCCGCCCAAGGAGACACTTCCCGGCGGCATCGTCGAGCTGGCCGGGATGCTCAAGGGCAGGATTGGTCATATCCACTTGATCGACTCGGACAACTCGCTGCATGACAATGACACGAGCACTCACGCACCATTCGGCCAGGGAGTCATCGACTTCGACACCGTCATCCCGGCCATCATCGCGGCCGGTTACGACAGCGAATGGTGGAGTATCGACCTGTGCTTCTGGCCAGAGGCCTGGGAGGTCACTGAGGCCGCCAAGCGGTTCCTCCAGCCGTACATCGAGAAGTACAGCTAGAGCGAGGCCGAACGTGAGACGGGCCGGTTAGGGTCCCACCATCCGGTGGATGGTCCCTGTTCGGCCCCTCCCAACACCTTCCGAGAGGCCGAGGAGGGGCCGGATGGAAGGGGCCCGCGAAGCGGGAAGGGCGCCATCCGGTCGGCCGTGTCGCCCGATAGTGCTGGGTCTCTCAACAACCCACAGGAGGCGCATCGCGCATGAAGGCATGGGTGTTCTACGAGCCAGGGAAGCATCAGTTTGAGGCGGTGGCTGACCCCGCGCCGGCGGCAGACCAAGTGATGGTTCAGGTCAAGGCCTGCGGGATCTGCGGGTCGGATGTGGCCTATCACTATGGAATGTCATCGCTCGAAACCCCGAACGGTAAGGGTCCGCTCATCCTCGGGCACGAGTACACGGGGCAGGTCGTTGCCGTGGGCGAGTCGGCTGCCAGGCTGTTCGGGGTCGGCGACCGCGTGGTGCTCGATCCGGTGCAGTACTGCAACGCGTGCGCAGTGTGCAAGCGGGGCCAGCCCAACCTCTGCGAGAACAAGACGGTGCTTGGAGTCTCGACCAATGGTGGGTTCGCCGAGCTGTCAGTCTCGCACTACACCGGTGTCCACAAACTCCCCGAGAACGTCGACTACGTCACGGGTGCGCTCACCGAGCCCCTGGCCTGCGCGACCTATGCGCTCCAGAAGGCTGAGGTCCATCCGGGCATGTCGGTGGCCGTCTTCGGTATGGGGCCCATCGGCCTGATGATGCAGCAGCTTGCCCGGGCGGCCGGGGCAGCCAAGGTGTTCGCCATCGGCGTCAACGACTACCGGCTCGAAGCCGCTCAGGCTCTCGGCGCCGACCTCGTGCTCAACACGCGCGAGTCGACCTCGCCCTTTTACTGCGTCGATGTGAAGGCCGCCATCGCCGATGCCACGGGTGGCGCGATGGCCGACCGGGCGCTGGTGGCCACGGGTGCTGTCCCGGCCATGGAGTCGGCCCTCGAGATCACCGGGCGGCGATCGGTCATCGTCTACTTCGGCCTGCCTGGCGATGACGCTCGCGTGGCGTTACCGGCACTACAGTCCATCCTGTGGGACAAGACCATCCGGTTCTCGTGGCTTGCGCCCAACACGTGGCCCGCGGCGCTCGATGCCCTGGCCGGCGGCCTCATCGACACCAAGCCGCTGGTCAGCAAGACCATCCCGCTGGAGGATACGGTCAAAGGCATTGAGGCGGCCCGGACGCGCGAGGGCAACCCGATGAAGATCGTGGTGACGCCAAGCTAGAGTGGGCGGGCCGGATGGCGCCCTTCCCGCTTCGCGGGCTCTTTCCATTCGGCCCCTCCGCCGAGACCCAAGAGGTGTTCGGAAGGGCCGAACAGGGGGAACCATCCGCAGGATGGTGGGACCCTATCCGGCCCGTTCCGTGTTCGTCGAGGGGGCCCCTATGCCCGACGCTGCCATTCGCCAGCGCATCACCGATGCCGTCGACGCCCTGCGCGTCGTCGACACGCACGAGCACCTCGAGCAGGAAGCCACGCGGCTCAAGCGGACCATCGACTTCGGCAACTGGTGGTCTCACTATGCCTCGTCGGACCTGATCTCCGCCGGCATGCCTCCGGCCGACCTCGAGTTCCTGCGCGACGCCGGCCAGCCGATCATGGACCGCTGGGCCAAACTCGAGCCGCACTGGGCCCATGTCCGCACGACCGCCTATGGCCGCGCGCTGCTGCTCGCCGCGCGAGAGCTCTACGATGCCCCCGACATCAACCGGGACACCGTCGAGGGCCTCTCCGCCAGGATTGCGGCCAGCAACCGGCCCGGCTGGTACCGCGAGGTGCTGTCCGAGCGGGCAGGCATCGCCGTGTCGGTCCAGTGCGGGAACACCGAGGGGCTCGACCGGGAGCTCTTCAACCCGGTGTTCCACTCGGACGAGTGGGTCATGGCGCGCACGCGGTTCGACTTCGAGCGCCTCGGGCAGCGCACAGGGGTGCCCATCCACACGCTCGACGACCTGTGCGCCGCACTCTCGTCCGCCCTCGATGCCGAGCAGAAGGCGGGCATCTGCGGAATGAAGTCGGCCCTCGCTTACGTGCGCATCCTTCGCTACGACAAGCGCACGCGCGAGGAGGCCGAGCGGGTCTTCGTGAGAGGCTTCGAGTCACACGGCGGCGGTGTGGACTGGTCCGAAGCCAGGCCGCTGCAGGACTTCCTGTTCCATCAGGTGATCCGCGAGGGCATCCGACGGAACCTGACCATCCAGATCCACACCGGTCTGCAGGAAGGCAACGGGAACTTCATCACCAACGCCAACCCGACACACCTGACCGGCCTGTTCATGGAGTACCCCGAGGCCCGCTTCGACCTGTTCCACGGCGGCTACCCCTACGGCGGCGAGCTGGCCACGCTCGCGAAGAACTTCGCCAACGTCTACATCGACATGTGCTGGCTGCACGTCATCTCTCCGACCTTCGCCCAGCGGTGGCTGCGCGAGTGGATCGAGACAGTGCCGTCGAACAAGATCTCGGCCTTCGGCGGGGACTACATCTTCGTCGAGGGCGCCTACGCCCATTCGCGCATGGCCCGCCAGGGCGTGGCCGCCACACTGGCCGGCCTGGTCGAAGATGGCTACTTCGGCGAGGACGAGGGCATCGCCGTGGCCCGCAAGATCCTGCGCGACAACCCGGCGAGCCTGTTTGGGCTGAAGGTGTAGGGGCCGGCGTCTAGCCGGGCGCTTCGCCAGGGGAGTGAGGACTGTGCTGCGCAGACTGAACACGCGCGCTTTCACCGCATGCCTCTGTCTCTCTCTGTTCGGGCCTCCTCTGCCCGCCGTGGCCCGGCCGTTGCCCGGCCCGCCGCCGGTCATCCAGGACGCCAAGGACCGCGGGGTGTTCTGGGAGATCGTGCCACGGCTCAGATCGCCGGACCGGCAAACCGTCTTCCATGCCACGTAAGTGCTCGTCGACATCGGAGACGAGACGTGCGTCGGCGCGTTGGCAGCCGGCCCGGGACCAGCCCTAGAGGCCGAGCGCGAGGCCACTGTGGAGCAGATGGAGGCGGCGTCCGAGATCCTGCGGCTGCGGCTGGCCGGGGGCTACCTCAAGCACCGGGCACTGCCGGCCGCGGCGACGAACCGGGCGGGCGCTGCGGTCGGGCTACGCCCTCCCTCCGCGCCCGCCCGCAAGCCCCGGACCCGTCGGGAGCCCACGGGCTGGAAGCCTGGGCCCGACCATCCCTGGAAGAAGACATACCCACGGACACTTCTACCTTGCGCAACACAGGACATTCCTACTTTGCGTTGACAGGGGGCGATGTGCTCTCTCCCTCGGGCACATAGGAGGAAGAGCCGCAGTCGAGGTGCCGATTGCGGCCCTGACTGCTCCTGGCGCCGACGCGATGCTACTCAACTCCGTCATCGGCGGCCTAGAACTGGCCGCCGACCCCATCGCCCAGGACACGCTGATCGCGGCGCTTGAGCATCCGGAACCTGTGGTCCGGTGGAGTGCCGCCGGCGCACTCAACCGGATCGGCACGGGCAAGTGGGTCCAGCCGATGAAGGTGCAGTTTGCGCAGGAGACCGACACCGCCGCGCGGTTCGCTTTCGGCCAGATGCTCGCGTCCGCCTCGAAGTACTGGACCGCTCAGGACGCGCTTGCATCGGTTGCCTTCGACTGGCCGGCCGTGCGGATCGCGGCGGCGCTCAAGGCCGAGGCTCAGGCCCTGCTCGACCTGCGTGAGGCGACCGCAGCGGACGAGCTGAAGGCTCTCGTCGGCGCCTCGCCCGTCCCCGATGCCGACAAAGTGCTCACCGAGGCGCTCCGCGAGCACCAGATCCGCACGGTGCAGCGGTAGGGGCTAGCCTCCCCGCACGGCGATCGACACACAGGCGGGCCGGACAGGGCATTGGCGGTAACTGAGGGCTCCCGTGGCCCATCAGCCTGGTTGCGGAGGGGCGCCATGGGGGGAACCACGCGTCTCCCAGCGTGGTGGGCCCCCAACGCGCCCGATCCGCACGCCTCAACCTCGGGCCGGTCAGGGGCCCCTCCGAAAGACCCGGCGGGCGTTCCGCGCGACCTTCGCGAGAC
>JAKPQA010000164.1 GCA_029547025.1 Armatimonadota bacterium | reverse complement strand
TGGGCCGGTCAGGGGCCCCGCGCCCTCTGGGCGCACCCCTGTGCGGCCCCTCCGAAAGACCAGGCGGGCGTTCCGCGCGACCTTCGCGAGACCCAGCCGCCCGGCCCAGGGCCCGATGTTACCGCCAATGGCTCCAAGAGGAGGGGCGCCATGGGGGGAACCGCGCGGGCTGCGCGTGGTGGACCCCCAACGCGCCCGCAGTTGTCAGTGTCGGCCCGCGGCCGACCGGGCCGGTCAGGGGCCCCGTGCCCTCCGGGCGCACCCCTGTGCGGCCCCTCCGCAAGACAGAGCAGTGCGGCGTCCAAGCCTTCCGCCTCCCGCCTAGGCCCAAGCTGCCGCCAATGCCGGCGGCAGGGCTCGCGCCCTGGCTGCCCGAAACCCGGTGGCATGTTGGCCATCTGGGGTGCGCTCAGCCTTCTATTGACTCCGGCGTCCCCGTTCGTCGAGGGGGCGGGCGAGCACCTGACATGTGACCTCGGCCGCGTCGGCACGGTCGATCGCGTCGTCCTGGTGCCACGCCAGCTCGCGCACGGGTACTGCGCCCGCGACTTCCGCATCCGCGTGAGCACCGATGGGGTCGCGTACGACACCGTCGGCACCTTCCACAAGCCCGAGGGGCAGCAGGCGGATGCGTTCCCGTTCGCCCCGGTTCAGGCGCGCTATGTGCAGCTCTGGGTGGTCACCTCG
The DNA here is from genome assembly GCA_029547025.1 of Armatimonadota bacterium. Taxonomy (GTDB): domain Bacteria; phylum Armatimonadota; class Zipacnadia; order UBA1398; family JAKPQA01; genus JAKPQA01. Next base: position 16,943 of record JAKPQA010000164.1, on the reverse strand, counting down.
TGGGAGCGCGCGGCCAACGGGAACAACGTCCAGGTGGCCGAGATGCAGGTGTTCGGCCCCGACGGCCGCAACCGGGCGCACGGCGCGCGCATGTCGGCCGACACGCAGGAGGACCGCCATCCGGTCGAGCACGCCAACGACGGCGATGTGGACACCTTCTGGGTGTCCGAGGGGCAGAGGGTGAACCAGGTCATGTGGGAGGCAACGCCTGAGGACGTCTGGCCGCGGGAAGAGGGCGGGGAGTCGAATCTGGCGCCGGGGCTCTACCGGTACTTCCGCCAGCCCAACAACTCATGCAGGCCGAAGATGGTCTGGTTCATCAACGGCACGCCCGAGAAGACCCAGGTGCTCCGCCAGCTCAAGCAGATGAAGGACGCCGGACTCGGCGGGCCCGCCCTGTTCGCCTACAAGGGCCTGACGGTGGACTACCTCGGCGATGCCTGGTTCGAGATGGCCCGCTGGGTCGCGGACGAGTGCGCGCGGCTCGGCCTCGACATGTGGATCCTCGACGAGGGGTCATACCCCAGTGGCTTCGCCGACGGGCATGTCACCGATGACCACCCGGAGTTCCGCAGCAAGGCGCTCCGCGTGGCGAAGGAGGCCGTGCTCGCCGACGGCGAGGTCTTCGAGTTCGCCGCAACCGGCGAGCCCGTGGTGGGCATCGTCGCGTCCCGGCCGGCCGACAGCGGGCGCGAGCCGCAGACGCTGGACCTGACGCCGCTGAGAAGCGACGCGCAGTTCCGCTGGCAATGCACCGGCGGGCCCTGGCACGTACAGGTGTTCGTCCAGCGGCTCGAGTCGCATGCGTGCCGGAGCATCAGTGGCGGCGGGCGGAAGGACCACACACACTCGCTGCCCGACTACCTGCGCTCGGACGCCACCGCGCGGTTCCTCGAAGTCACCCACGAGCAGTATGAGCGGCACATCGGGGCGCACTTCGGCAACACGGTGAAGGGGTTCTTCGGCGACGAGCCCTGCTTGCCGCGCCTGCCGTGGACCGATGGGTTCCTGCGCGAGTTCCGACGCCAGAAAGGCTACGACCTCCGGCCGCATTTGCCCGCGCTGGTGGGCGCGCCACACCCCGACCGCGAGGGCATCGTCTACGACTACTTCGATGTCCTGGCCAGGCTATGGACCACGGGCTACTACCAGCCCCAGACCGACTGGTGCGCCTCGCGCGGGATGACCTTCACCGCCCACCTCTGTGGCGAAGAGCAGATGATGGAACTGATCCACGGCCTGAACACCGACTTCTTCCAGAGCCTGAGCGGCGTCGGTGAGCCGGGTGTCGACGTCATCTGGCGGCAGGTCTACTTCGGCTGCACGACGGACTTCCCGCGGCTCGGGGGATCGGCAGCGAACGTTTGGGGCAAGCCCAGGGCAATGACGGAGAGCTTCGCCGTGTTCGGCTCGGGCACCACCTATGAGCAGATGAAGTACGTTAGCGACTACCAGCTCGTCCGCAGCATCAACGACTTCTTCCTGATGATGTGGAACTACGACTGCGAGGGCTGGCGGCGGCTGCACCACCCGCCCGACCTGAGCACGGACTCGACGCTCTACCCTTACCTGCGGCTGTACTCCGAGTACATCGGCCGGGCGAGCACCGTCATGGCCACGGGCACACCCATCGCCGATGTGGCTGTCTACTACCCCACGCGGAGCGCGTGGCTGGGCGACGGGGCGTCACTGGATGCGGCGCACAGCATGGGGCGGCGGTTGCTGGAGCGTCAGCGCGACTTCGAGTGGATCGACGATAAGGGCCTCGTTGACTGCTGCCACCCCTCCGCCGGCGGCATGAGGAACCTGAGCGGCACTCTGCACCGTGTCTTCGTCATTCCGCCGTGCGATGTGATCAGCGCCGCGGCGGCCGATCGGGTCCGCGAGTTCGTCCAGGCCGGCGGCGCGCTGGTGTGCTACGGCAGGCTGCCGTCACGCTTTGGAGGGTACCAGCCCGAGCCGACCACACTGAACGGCCTGCTCCGGCGCATGGCAGCGGCGCCCGGCGAATGGGTCGGCGAGGGCCAGGGCCGGGCCGTCTTCGTGGCGGATGAAACGGCTGCACTGGCCGCGATCGAGTCGGCCGGGCCGCCGCGGTTCGGGCTGCGCGAGCCCATCAGCTCGCTTCGCCTGGCCGGGCGCGACCACGGGACCTTCCAGGTCTGGTTCGCCACCAACGAGGGCGAGGAGCCCATCGAGACAGAGCTCGAGCTCGCCTTCGTCCCGGCGGTCGAGGAGTGGGATGCCGAGACGGGCGCCTGCCGCCCCGTGGCTCCGATCGCCGACGGCGCGGGCGGGTGCCGGGTCCCTCTGCGGCTGTGCCCTCGGGCCTCGCGTGTGTTCGTGTTCGGTCTCGGCAGACCGGCCCAGCCGGTCGCTGCGGGACCTGCGCACGAGCTACTGCGGCTCGACGGCGAATGGGACTGGATCTTCGTCCACGACGGGAACGCGGTACATCGCGGGCCCTTGGCGCTGTGGTCGGAACTGGGGCGCCCGGAGTACTCGGGCGATGTGCACTACGCGCAGTCATTCGAGCTGGCGAGTGTGCCCTCCGGGCGCGTCGTGCTCGATCTCGGCCGGGTCCGCTACATGGCGCGCGTCACACTGAACGGTGCGGCGCTGCCGGCGCGGCTCTGGCCGCCCTATGCCGTCGATGTGACCGGGCTGCTGCGAGCGGGCCGTAACGACCTGGTTGTCCGCGTGACCAACACACCGGCCAACCGGTTCTTCGCGCGACCCGGGGATCGTGCCGCGGCCGAGGCCAGAGGCTGGTTCGAGGGCACGTACGTCGGCACGTATGAGGCATTCGAGGCGGACTCGATCCCGAGTGGCCTCCTCGGGCCGGTGCGACTGCTCGCGGGGGGCGAGTAGACCAACGCCCGGCGCCTCCGGAGCTGCGCGCCAGACCGACCCGCTCGTAGCTCGCGGCCTCTGCGCCGCGGGGTCGGCCGCGAGGCCGACAGATGCCTCGTCGCTCGGCTACAACAGCCCCCTCAGCCGATCATCCAGCGCCGCCTGGTCCACACGGAACGACTCGAGCGCCGCGCGGGTCATGAGGTCATCGATGGCGACCCGGCCGGCCCACTTGCTGAGGACGGGGATCTTCCCATCGGCGCGGACCTCGGCACGCTCGTCGTCGGTCCAGGTGTGGAACAGGTCGCCGAAACCGCTCTCAACCGCGAGCCGGACCAGATCGGCCCCGCTCGCGATCGTGCCCCCTTCGGCATGCGCCCGTCGCGCGAAGTCGACGAAGGCATCCGGCACTCCCCACAGGACGCTCAAGTCCAGGTCGGCCTGGACCGGCAGATCCACGGCTGAGTAGGGCGCGATGGTGGCGGCGGCGCCGAGCTCGACGAAGCCGCGGAACACCTTGGGAGGAATGGTGTGCACATCGACGCCGGCCAGAGTGACCACCTGGTCCGGTCCCCTCATGCTGGCCGCGATCTGCCGCGTGGGTGGGCCGCCGTCCTCGGAGCGGAGCCGCTTCACCCAAGCATCCGAGGCCAGACAGGCCTTCTCGCCCACATTAGCGCCATCGCCCAGCCCGTTGTCCTTGACCACCGCGTTGAGGCGCCCCAGGAACACGTTCACGAAGGCGGGCCTCGAGAACAACGTCGCAAGCACGTTCTGCCGCGCCGAGAACCCCAGCGTGTAGTTGACCGGGATACCAAGCCCGGCAATCCGCCGCACCGCGACAAACCCTGCGGGAGTTAGAGGCACCTTGATAATAAACTTCTCCGGGCAGAGGGTGAAGTAGCGTTGGGCCCAGGCCACGGTGGCGGGTGCATCTTCCGCAAAGTCGGGGTGAAGCTCGACGCTCACCCGGGTACCGAATGTGCGCACAAGGTCGATCGAGACCCGAGCGTTGGCGATGAAGCCAAGCTCGGTGACCAGTTCCTGCTCCGAGGCCCCCGGCGCCACGGCCTTCAGCCGCTGAGCCGCTTCAGTCAGCGCCTCGTCGAGGGCGCCCGTCTGGATGACTTGGTTGATGAGGGTGTTGTTGGTGGTCAGGGCGCCGAGTTCGGGGCCCCAGTCGGCCGCGGCCGACTGGCGGTCGCCGGTGTCGAGCCAGGGCTCGGTGCCGGCCCGCCGCAGCGTCTGAACCACCGGTCGCTGCTCGGATGATAGGGCGAGGGGCAACGACTCACCCGCCAGAGCCAGGTCTCGGCTGACCGCGTTGAGATCGCGCGTGTGTTCACCCATGCTGTTCCCTCCCGTTCCCACGGGCCCGATTGTGATGCCCGACTCTGAGATCTGCAAGGGCGGCGGGTCACCCATCAGCCCGGGGCCGGCTCTAGCGCCCCAGCACAGCTTGTATAGACATATAGACAACTAGCGCCGATACGATGGCGGCACAGCTCCACGAGGCCAGGTTCGCCAGCCGCGAGTTGGTGTGCTCGCCCACGATCTCCGGATCACGCAGCAGCAGGAGCATGAAGACCAGCACGATCGGCAGCACCATGCCGTTGAGCACCTGCGAGAGGTACATGATCTGCAACAGAGGGGCGTTCGGGACGAGCACCAGCCCGGCGCCGAGCACGATCAGCAGCGTGTAGATGGTGTAGAACTCGCGGGCCTCGGCGAATGTGCGGTCGACACCGCGCTCCCAGCCGATGCCCTCGCTGATCTGGTAGGCCGTGGCGAGGGGGAGGATCGAGGCGGCGAACAGCGACGCGTTGAGTAGGCCCAGGGCAAACAGCCCGGCGCAGTAGGTGCCGGCCAGAGGGCGGAGGGCCTCGGCGGCGTCCTGGACGCTCTCGACGCGCAGGCCGCTAACGTGGATGGTGGCGGCGCAAGTAACCATAATGAAGAACACCACGGCGATGGCCCCCACCGAGCCCACGAGCACGTCCAGCCGAGCCAGGCCCAGGTCTTTGGCCGTCAGGCCCTTATCGGCCACCGCCGCCTGCTGGTAGAACTGCATCCACGGGGCGATGGTGGTGCCAATAAGGCCAACCAGCATGACGAGGTAGCCGGGATCAGACGACCACTGGGGAACGACGAGGGCTTGGCCCACCGGCCCCCAATCGGGCCGGGCGAGGAAGCCCGAGATGGGGTAGGCCACGTAGAGCAGGCAGGCGACGAGGAAGCCCTTCTCGACGCTGGCATAGGTGCCCCGGACGACAATGAGCCACACCAGAGCGGCGGCCAGGGGCACGGCGATGTAGCGTGAGATCCCGAAGATCTCGGTGGCTGAGGCCACTCCGGCGAACTCACCCATGGTGTTGGCCAGGTTGGTGAACAGCACCCCGAGCAGAAGCCAGAAGGTGATGCGCAGGCCAAACCGCTCGCGGATGAGGTCGGCCAGCCCCTTACCGGTCACCGCGCCCAGTCGGGCCGACATCTCCTGTATGACAAAGAGCATGAGAGCCAGCGGGAGCAGCACCCAGAGGTGGCCATAGCCGTAGTTTCCGCCGGCGAGGGAGTAGGTCGTGATGCCGCCGGCGTCGTTGTCGACATTGGCAGTGATGATGCCCGGACCCACCACGGCCAGTATGGCCAGCATGCGGGGCAGTTTTCGGCGTCCGGATCGCGAGAACCAGGGCATGGTCCGATCTCCTCTAGCGCGCGAAGGCCTTCGGGATCCGCTTCTTCAGCGAGGTGGGGATATCGGCGTCGATGGCGTCATCGGCCGTAACGATCCCCTGCAGCCGACCCTCCTCGTCGACGACGGGGATGGCCAGGAGGTTGTAGCGCGGGGCCAGGGGCGCGATGTCCTCTTGTTTGGTATCAACCGTAACACTGACGACCTCGCGTCGCATGAGGCTATCGACCAGATCGTCGGGCTCGGCGACGATGAGATCTCGGAGGCTGAACACGCCCTTGAGCTTGCCATCACGGTCCACCACGTAGACGTCGTACACCACCGGGACTTCCTGGGCCTGCTTCCGGACCTCGTCCCATGCCTGCTGGGCGGTAACCCCGGTGGGCACGCAGACGTACTCGGTAGTCATCAGGCCGCCGGCGGAGTCCCAGGGGTATGAGAGCAGTTTCCGCAGATCCTGGGCTTCCTCGGGCTCCATGAGGTTCAGGAGGGCGGAAGCGCGCTCCTCGGGAAGCTCAGCCAGCAGGTCGGCGCCGGCATCGGGGTCCATCTCATCGATCAGGTCTGACGCCTGCTGGTCATCCAGCTCGTTGACGGCCGCGACCAGGGCAGCCGTGTCCATCTCCTGCATGGCGTCCGCGGCGACCTCTTCGTCCATGGAGCCCAGGAAGGCGGCTCGTTCGGGGGCGCTGAGCTCCTCGGCGATGTCGGCCAGGTCGGCCGGGTGGATGCGGCGCAGCCCGTCGCGCGTCTCGCGGGCTTTGAGGGAGCCCTCGGGAGAGATGGTCTGCAGGTGCTCCCAGGCGATGAGCTTCTCGGGGAAGTGGATGTGCAGCGCCCTGCAGAGATGCAGGGTGAAGTGCTCCCACCCAAGACGGCGGAGCACACCGCGCCAGCCCACGTCGGCGTGGGTCAGCAGCACCTGGCCGCCGATGGCACCCAGCTTCAGATCATGGACGCGAACCACACGCTTGCCGGACACGTCAACGATCTGCTTGTCGACCAAGTCGCGGCGAAGGTGGATCTCGGTCTCGCTGGGCTGCACGGGCTCGACGGCATTCAGCCGGATCCCCTCGGGTGAGGCCGTGCGCACGGCCGACCAGGGATAGTACTCAATCGAGGACGTGCCCTTTCGCCTCACGGCGATCTTGGTGACTTCGGGGAATCGGCCATTGGGCTGGGCCAGCACGTCCTGGAGGCGCCCCATGCGTTTGCCTTGGGGGTCGTAGACCTCATACAAGAGCAGCGCACAGAGATATGCTTCGGACCAGAACACCATCGGTCTCACCCCCGAAGTAGTGCCCGCAGGGCACGAAGAAACCCGCCCGGCCCGGGCCGAGCGGGAGGGATGAGACGACGGTTATTTCATGCTAAATCCCGTCGGCTCGACTCACCACCCGACCACCGGAGCCGCAAACGGACCGGCCCGCGCCGGACATCAAGCTCGAGCGTCTACTGCAACTATCGCCTGAATCGGTGTTATTCTGCATAGTTAGTATCATCAGGCCCGCTCACCCACGCCCGCTCGCGCGGCAGCGCCCAGTGAAAGGGCCATCCAGCGCATTCTACGCCTGGCGCGAAGGAGGGTCAAGCGCGATCCGACGCGCGGAAACCCGTGACATTCACCTATTTCATAGTTTCTGAAATAGGTGACTGTCACGAATGGTCCGCACTTAAGCCCAATGCCAGAGGCGCTTGCCACATCACCTCTGTAGCCGGGGCTTTAGCCTCGGCTTGCCACATCACCTCTGTAGCCGGGGCTTTAGCCTCGGCTCACAATGGCCTGTAGAGCCACTTCGCGCGAGGCTGAAGCCTCGCCTACGGTTGGGTGTGCGTGGGTGCCGACCCTAAGTGCGTGCCATTCGTGGCTGTCACCGGTTTCCGCGCCTCACCGCCGGGCTAGCCTGAGGACCGTCAGCGCCTCTGCGGTGACCCACTCGTTCATCCGCGACTTGCGCGCGCCGCCCCAGTCCACCAGTGACTTGTGGCAGCCCGTGGCGGGGTCGTCCCGTCCGCCGGGTACCCGATGTCCGCGAGCAGTGACAGCACCCCGTGCGCGCCGCGCCACTGGTTGTAGGGGTGGAGCTCGTCCCGTTCCTCGGCGTGGGGCGACCCGATCAGGGTTTGTGCCCTGGCCGGCGCGCATCGCCTCCCGCTTTCCAACCCTTGGCATCGGCGACACTCACGGCGCCGGCCTGGTCCGGCGCGACCCGCTTGCCTCGCGGTGCCCGGTAGGCCGAGGGCCCAGCTCCGGCGAACCCAAGTCCGTCGAGGCGGCCACGGCGCTGCCATATGGCGGCGCTGGCGGGCCCCACCTCAGCACCACGCAGCCAAGGAGGACTCCATGACCCCCACCTTCACTATCATGGCCCTGTGCGCCGCCTCGGGCATCACCGTCGCCCAGCCAGAGGGTCCGCTGCTCCACTACACCTTCGATGCCGACGCGCCGGGCCAGTGTCTCGACTCGTCGGGCAACGGCCTGAACGCCCAGGGCGGCGGCCCGCGCGTCGCCTCGCCCTCCGGACAGGCGATGGCGACGGACGGCACGGGCGCCACGGTGGCCCAGGTGACGGTGCCCGAGAACCTGGCACTCGCGAAGGCCTCGTGGACCTTCGCCGCGTGGTACCGCCCGGAGCGATTGGCCATCGAGGATGCCCAGAACCAGCGCCGCATCTTCTCGTACGGGTCCTTCCCCGATGCAAACATCGTCATCGATATCACGGGCGCGGGCGCGGTAACGACCTACATGTGCTACCGCGACGCGGAGGGCAGCATCGTCTCCGCCGGCGGTGGTTCGTCGCTCAGGCTCAGCGAGAACGAGTGGGCGCACCTGGCGGTCGTCTGCGACCGGGATGAGCGGACGGTCTCCGTCTACGTCAACGGCTATCGCAGCGGGCTGGCGGGGCTTCCCGAGGGCTTCGACGGCGACTACTCGCAGCACCGCGAGCTGACGATCGGCAGCGGCTGGCACAACATCCAGGGCGCGGTGGACGAGGCACTTCTCTACAGGCGCGCGCTGACGAAACAGGAGGTCCGCGAGGAGTTCCGTCGCTGCGCCCAGGCTTTCGGGGCCACGGAGTCGCCGCTCTCTATCGCGGCGGAGCGGCGCGAGGCCGCGGAGGAGGCCCTCGGGGGGATCGGCGCGGCTTGGCTGGCGGGCGACTATCCCCTGGTGCGCGAGCTGTGTCGGCGCGTCTACTCGGAGACTGAGCTGCCCGCCTACGCGCGCGGCTACGCCCATCTCATCGCGGCCGAGAGCTACGTGGCCGCGAAGGAGCTCGGCGGGGCGCAGGCGGAGTTCGAGCGCATCGCGGGCGAGGCCGCCTACCCGGAGGTCTACCGCATGGAAGCCCGGGAGCGCGTGGGCGAGGTTGCACGCCAGGCCGCCGGCCTGCCCGCGAGGGACCTCGAGGCCACACGGACGCACGTCGAGCCCGTCGACCGCTTCGCCGCCGAGGTGTTCGTGGCCCCCGACGGCGATGACGCGGCGGACGGCACCGCCGGCCATCCGGTGGCGACCCTCTCCCGCGCCCGCGACCTGGTCCGCCAGCTCAGGGCGCGCACGCCCGGCGCCATCGTCGTCCGCGTGGGGGCCGGCGAGTACCTGGTGGACGAGACGTTCACGCTGACCGCCGAGGACGGCGGTGCCGAGGGCGCCCCCGTGGTCTACCGCGCCGAGGGGGGCAAGGCGGTCTTCTACGGCGGCCGGCGCCTCAGGGACTTCCGCATCGTGACAGACGAGGGCGTGCTCGCCAGCCTGCCCGAGGAGGCACGCGGCAGGGTCTATGAGTGCGACCTTCGCGCCCAGGGCATCACCGACTATGGCGAGCTGCGCACGCGCGGCTTCAGCCAGCCGCCGTCGCCACCGACGCTCGAGCTCTATGTGGACGGCGTGCCGATGACGCCCGCCCGCTGGCCGAACGAGGGCTTCGTGAAGATCCGCGAGCTGGTCGATCCTGGCGACCCCGCCACTGGCCGGCCGGCCACGATCGGCTACCTCGACGACCGCCACGCGCGCTGGGCAGAGGCCGGCGACGTGTGGCTCTTCGGCTACTTCCGTTGGCTGTGGGCCGACGCCGCCATCAAGGTCGGGCGCATCGACACGGCGGCCCGCACGCTGACGACGGCCGAGCCCTACAACTACGGCGGCGGCATGGACAACGGCCAGGGCATCCAGTACTACGCGTTCAATCTTCTCGAGGAGATCGACGCCCCCGGCGAGTGGTACCTGGACCGGACGGCCGGAGTGCTTTACCTCTACCCGCCGACCGACCCGGCGGGTGCCACCATCGAGGTTGGCATGTTTGCGGGGCCGATGGTCACCGTGCGGGACGTCTCGAACGTGCGCCTGGAGGGCCTGACCTTCGACCTGGGGCGCTATCAGGGCCTGGTGCTGGAGGACGCGACCGATTGCGTGATCGCGGGGTGCACAGTGAGCCGCATGGCGGATAGCGGTGTGCTGGTGCACGGCGGGGCGCGAGTGACGCTGCTGGGTTGCGACATTCACACCACCGGGCGTCGGGGCACCGAGATCATCGGCGGCGACCGCGCCACGCTCGCCCCGGGCGGCCACGTGGTCGAGAACTGCGTCATCCACTCCGTGGGCCGCATCGACCGCACCTACACGCCCTGCATCCAGCTCGAGGGCGTGGGCAACCGTGTCGCCCACAACCTGCTATACGACTGCCCCAGCAGCGCCATGCGTATCGAGGGCAATGACCACCAGATCGAGTACAACATCTTCCACAGTGTCGTCCTCGAGTCCGACGACCAGGGCGCCATCGACATCTTCGCCAACCCGTCCTACCGCGGGATCGTCTACCGGCACAACATCTTCCACCACATCGGCAATGTGGCGGGCAAGGCCGGTCTCCACGGCCAGGCGGGCATCCGCCTCGACGATGCCATCAGCGGGCAGCTCATCTATGGCAACATCTTCTACCGGAGCGCCAACGGGAACTTCGGCGGCGTCCAGATGAACAGCGGCCGCGACAATGTGATCGACAACAACGTCTTCGTCGAGTGCCGGCAGGGCGTCAGTGGGGGCTACTACCCGGGCAACAGTGTCTGGAGCGCACTCCGCGAGACGGGCGCCTACCCGGGTGTGATCTTGAGCGAGCTCTATATGCAGCGCTATCCTGAGATGGCTCGGATGATGGAGGACCCGGGGCGCAACTTCCTGTGGGGTAACCTGTTCTACCGCTGCGGGCCGGTGGCCACCTACCCGGACGGCCTGGACATGTTCGACAACCAGGTGCGCGACGGCGACCCCGGCTTCGCCGCCCCGGAGGCGGGCGACTTCGGCCTCCGGGCGGACGCCGAGCTCACCCACACCATGGGTTTCCGGCCGATCCCCGTGGACGAGATCGGCCTCTACGAGAGCCCGCTCCGTGCGAGCTGGCCCGTCTCGGTCGAGCCCATCGCCGCGGCGCGCTAGCGACGACTCCCGCCGGGACAGCCCGGTGGGCATCGCCAGGGATCACCGGAGCAATGCCCTGCCGAAAGACGGCCGCATCGAGTTGCGCCGGCATGCCGCGCGGCTGCCCCGTTCACCGCGGGGCGGCTGCCCGGCCGCCTTGTGTGGCGCTGGGGGCTGGGGTACAGTGGCCGGGAGGTCACATCAGAGGCCGTGTGAGGCCCTTCTGGAGGTTCGAGATGCCCCGCGCTGCCCGGGCCGGAGTCCTGGCGTGCGCCGCCCTGGCGCTGGTGGCCACGATCCCGGCCCACTCGGATGCCGAAGGCCGTTTCGGCGGAGCCATCGACACGCTGGAATCAGTCGCCGTCGTCGACCACTTGCCGGCGCACGATGCGGTGCCGCTGACGGTCGAGATGTGGGTCAGGCTCAGGGACCGCGACCACTACAACATCCTGATCGCCAACGGCCTGAAGTCGTCTCCCACCCATTGGGAGTTGTTCACCTGGCCCGGGGACGGCTGCCTGACGGCCTATCTACCGGGCTGCCAACCCGATCACTGCCGGACTGACGTGCCCGTCTGCGACGACGAGTGGCACTACGTCGCCATGGTGCTCGAGGCGAAGCAGGTGCGGCTGTATGTGGATGGCGAGGAGGCCTCGCACACACCGATCACGCGCGACCCGGCGGCGCAGCCGGTGGCTGGGCCCGCCGTCATCGGGTCTCTGGTAGCGCGGGAACTCGGGTGTAACGGGCTGATCGATGAGGTGCGGCTATCGAGTTCGGCGCGCGACATCGTCGGGCTACCGGGCGGCCCCTTCGCGGCCGACGCGGACACGATAGGGCTGTGGCACTTCGACGAGGCAGACAGCCCAGAGGGTTGGCCGGATGCCTCGGGGGCCGGCCGGACGGCGGCCCGGGCCGCCGCAGTGGTCACCATGGACCGGGTCGACGTTACGCGGATGACCCCCGAAGAGGCGGCCGAGTGGGACAAGGCTCACCTACAACTGGGTGGACCTTCGCTGGCTATCGCGCCGCCACCGGTTGATGTGCCCGCATTGCGGGCGTCTTTGGCGGAGGCACTGGCCGACCTCCGCCTGCCGACCCTCGCCGGCGCCGGAAGCACGCGCGATGCCGTGCTGGCCGACTGGGAGGAGCAGTACTACCGCCTCGACTTTCGATTGAAGGGCCAGGAGAGACTCCCCGCGGGCGCGGCGGAGCAGGTCTATGACCGGCACGCGCTGGTATTCCCGGACGACGGCGACCCGCTAGGCGTTGTACTCCGCCGCACGCGCGCGCTGGTCGATGATCTGGGTCGAGCGGGCCCGATGGTACCGCTCGGCAGGGATCTCGACGCACTGGCGGCGCGGGCGGCCCGAGTGCCCGTTCGCGACGCCACTCGTCGCAAGGGTTACTACCTGGCCGCGTGCGCGCTGCAGCGCCGGATCGCGCTCGCCAACCCACTGCTCGACTTCGACTCGATCCTCTTCGTGGCCCGGGGCGTGTACAAGGGCTCGCGCGTGACCGGGCCCACCTCCACCGCCGATGTCTACGGGCAGCACTTCAACACACAGTACTTTGGCTTCAACAGCATCCCCGGCGGTGGGCTCTTCATCGTCCGCAACTTCCGGGGCGATCCGGTCGTCGAGAACCTACTCGCGGACTCGGTGGTCGAGTCAGGGCGCCTGGCGGGGCGTAGGCTGGAGCCGGGCGCGTTCCTCTCGCCGGACTTGTCGTACGACGGCCGGCGCGTCCTCTTCTCGTACACCGAGAACCGGCAGCATCGATGGATCTGGTCGCCCGAGACCGCGTTCCACATCTTCAGTGTGGAAGTCGATGGTTCGAACCTCAGGCAGCTCACCGACGGGGAGTGGGATGACTTCGACCCCTGCTGGCTGCCCGACGGGCGCGTGGCCTTCATCTCGGAGCGACGGGGCGGGTACATCCGGTGCTTCGCGCTGCTCCACGTTCGTTCGCATGTGCTGCACTCGATGGAGGCCGACGGAACGGACATCGCACCACTGAGCTTCTACGAGACGAGCGAGTGGCACCCGAGCGTCAACAACGACGGCATGCTCGTCTACACGCGGTGGGACTACACCGACCGGGAGAACTGCCTGGGATCGAACTTCTGGATCTGCACGCCCGACGGCCGCGATCCGCGAGCACCTCATGGCAACTATCCCTATCCCTGGCACACGTTCGAGGACAACACGCACGGCGATAGCCGCGATGGGCGCCCATACACGGAGATGAGTATCCGGGCCGTGCCCAACTCACACCGGTACATCGCCACGGCCGCCCCGCACCATGGCGAGGCGTTCGGCAGCCTGGTCATGCTCGATCTGCGCGAGCGGGACGATGGCAACATGTCCCAGCTGCGGCGCATCACACCCTACGAACCGTTCCCGGAGACCGAGAGCGCGGCGCGCAGTCAGTATGCGTACGGCACGGCCTGGCCGTTGAGCGAGGACTACTACCTCTGCAACTGGTGGGAGAACCTGTACCTGCTCGACCGCTTCGGCAACCAGGTGCTCCTGTGCGAGAACGCATTGGTCTTCGGCGGTGAGACGAACTATGACATGCGGCTCATCGACCCCATCCCGCTCAAGCCCAGGCCCCGGCCACCGATCGTGGCGCCGGGCACCGAGCCGATGGCAGACCACCCGGCGACGGTGGCACTCCTCAATGTCTACGACTCGGACCTGCCTCTCCCGCCGGGCACGACCATCAAGTGGCTGCGGATCACTCAGAACATCCTGAAACCGAACCCCTGGATGGGTGTCCCGATGATTGGGTATCAGAACGAGAACACGCCACGCATACCGCTGGGGATCGTGCCGGTGGAGGCGGACGGCAGCGCCTACTTCGAGGCCCCGCCGGGGAAGGAACTGATCTTTCAGGCTCTCGACGAGAACCACATGGCCGTGCAGTCGATGCGCTCCGTGGCATTCGTCCACCCGGGCGAACACCTCACGTGCATCGGGTGCCACGAGGACCCCCAGCGGTCGCCCACGGCTTCCGGCACGCCGCGAGCCTTGATGCGCGCGCCCTCGCGTCCGCAGCCCGAGATCGGCCCCATCGAGCCGGTCTCCTACTACCGGACCGTGAAGCCGGTGTTCGAGCGATCCTGCATTCCGTGCCACCAGAGAGAGGGCAAAGGACCGATCGACATGAGCTACAGCGCCTTGGAGCCCTACGCGTTCTACTTCGCGGGTGGCATGAGCCGTCAGACGGTGCTGCCGACCCATGGGGGCTCGCGCACCATCCCAGGCCGCTTCGGTGCCCGCAACTCGCGCCTCGGCCGGGCGCTGCTGGATCAGACCCATCGGGGGCGTGTTCCGCCGGAGGACGTCCTTCGGGTGGTCCTGTGGTTGGACTCCAACTCACCGCGACTGGGCGCTTTCACGGACGAGGAGCGACAGCAACGAGGCGAGCTCGTGTGGCCGGAACTGGACGTCAACCCAACGGACCCCCTGGGGCTCGGTGACACGCGAGTGCGTCGAGCGGGTGAGGAAAGTTGAGTGGGCATCGACTCCGCAGAGCGGCGGCGATGGGCGCGATGGCGTGGGCCATTGCCGGTTGTGGCCGGCATTCGCGCCCCGATCTCATCATCGTGCGCACGCCAGCGATCCTCGAGAGCGCCGGCCGTGTGCCGACCACCACGGGGCCAGAGGATGCCGCAGCGGACACCGCGCCCGGCATGCCCACGGGCGTGGGGGGAGCACCGGGGCTGCCGATGCCCAACCTCGCATGGGGCGGAAGCCCCACGCCTCCGGCCCCCGGTTCCGGCATGGCGGACGCCCCGCCACGCGCCCCGGGCCGGCCCATGGTGACCGTGACACCGGAGGAGTCGAGCAGGCCCGAGGTGCCTGATACCCAATCGATGGGCGTACCCGAGCTCGAAGCCCTGCTCGAGGAGGACCGCGTGGAGGTCCGCGAGGCAGCCGAGCACGAGCTGCTCGCTCGGATCGATGATGCCCAGGCAGAGGTTCGCGAAGCAGCCGCGCGGGCCCTGGGCAAGGCAGGGAAAGCGGTGCTCCCGGCGATGGTCCAGCGTGCGACGGCGGGTGATGTCGCGGCCAAGTGCGACGCGGCGCTCGAGCTGGGGCGGCTCGGCGCGCTGGCGTCGAAGGCCGTGCCGAAACTGATCGAACTGCTCGACGACCCGGCCAAGGCGGTGGGGAAGGCCGCGCTGGAGGCGCTTCCCGCCATCGGCGACCAGGCGCGGCCGGCCCAGGGCACCCTGGTCGGTATGCTCAAGGACCCATCACCCGAGGTGCGGGCCGCCGCGGCTCGGGGTCTCGCCATCGCGGGCGAGAGCGCATCGAGGGCCATCGAGGCCCTTTCGGGCATGAAAGCATCCGGGGGGCTCGTGTACAACATCGCGATCGGGCGGGCCAAGAAGGAGTTCGCCGAAGGCCAGAAGGGCAAAGTGGCTGGCCTCAAGCCCCTGGTCTCCGACCCCGACCCCAAGGTCCGGCGGGCAGTGCAAGAGGCACTGGCGAAGATCAAGGAGGGCTAGGCCGCGATGAGAGTCCTGCTCACGGGGGCCTTCGGCAACATCGGTGCCCATGCCGCGCGGAGCCTGATTGAGCAGGGGCACCAGGTGCGGCTCTTCGATGTCCGCACTCCTCGGGCCGTCCGCATGGCGGAGGCCCTGGGCTCCAGGGCCGACGTGGTGTGGGGCGACATCCGCGACGGTGAAGCCGTCCGAACCGCCGTCGCCGATCGTGAAGCCGTGGGTCACCTCGCGGCCATCATCCCACCCGCCGCCAACGAGCGGCCCGCCTGGGCGCGGGACATCACTGTGGGAGGCACTCGGAACGTGATCGAGGCGGCTCGGGCCTGCAAGGGTCCGGTCCGTCTCGTCTACTGCTCATCCATCGCGCTGTTCGGCAAGACGCAGCATCTGCCCCCTCCACGGACAGCCACAGACCCCATACAGATCACGGACGAGTACACGGCTCACAAGGCCGAGTGCGAGCAGATGGTGCGCGAGTCCGGCCTCGACTGGGTCATCCTCCGCATGGGCGCGTGCCCGCCTCTGAGCACGCTGGAGTCGAGTCCCTCTGGTCGGGTGAACCCAATGATGTTCGATGTGCCGCTGACGGACCGCATCGAGTTCGTGCATCCGCTGGATGCCGGCCTGGCGGTGGCCAACGCGCTGAGCTGCGCGGAGGCGTCGGGGAAGACACTGCTCATTGGTGGCGGGGAGCGGTGCCGGCTGCTGCAGGGAGAGTTCCTCGGGCGGACCCTCGAAGCCGTGGGCATCGGCCGGTTCCCCGACGAGGCGTTCACGACCGAACCGTTCCACACCGACTGGCTCGACACCGAGGAGAGCCAGCGGCTGCTCCAGTTCCAGCGACACGGCATCGAGGACTACATCAGAGATACCGTGGCGGCACTCGGCTACCGCCGATGGCTGATCCGCCTGTTCCGGCCCTTCGTGCGCCGCGCCATGTTGGCGCAGTCGGCTCACTGGCCGCAACGGCGACGCCACCGAGAGACGTAGGGCAACACCAC
Source organism: Armatimonadota bacterium (assembly GCA_029547025.1). Lineage (GTDB taxonomy): Bacteria > Armatimonadota > Zipacnadia > UBA1398 > JAKPQA01 > JAKPQA01. The sequence continues at coordinate 459 of JAKPQA010000164.1, read as the reverse complement.
CCGGGCTCCGCCGCATAGGCGCTCACATAGGGCTCCTGGTCGATCGGCCCGGCGGCCGACCCGGGTCCATTGGGGGCCCACCATCCGGCTTCGCCGCCCGGTCCTCCCCATGTGGCATTGGCGGTAACTGAGGGCTCCAGTGGCCCATCAGCCTGGTTGCGGCGGGGCGCCATGGGGGGAACCACGCGTTCTCCCTGCGTGGTGGGCCCACAACGCGCCCGATCCGCACGCCTCAACCTCGGGCCGGTCAGGGGCCCCGCGCCCTCTGGGCGCACCCCTGTGCGGCCCCTCCGCGACACGCCAACCGTTGACCGTCTCGCGGAGGGGCGCCATGGGGGGAACCACGCGTCTCCCAGCGTGGTGGGCCCCCAACGCGCCCGATCCGCACGCCTCAACCTCGGGCCGGTCAGGGGCCCCTCCGAAAGACCCGGCGGGCGTTCCGCGCGACCTTCGCGAGAC
>JAKPQA010000149.1 GCA_029547025.1 Armatimonadota bacterium | reverse complement strand
CGCACACCCAACCGTAGGCGAGGCTTCAGCCTCGCGCGAAGTGGCTCTACAGGCCATTGTGAGCCGAGGCTAAAGCCCCGGCTACAGAGGTGATGCGACATACGCCTCTGGCATTGGGCTTAAGTGCGGACCATTCGTGACAGTCACCTATTTCTGAACTTCTCGAAATGGGTGACTGTCACCCGGTTTTCGTGGCTGTCCGCTCGCCAGATGCGGCCGTGTCCTTGGAAGCGCAGCGAAGGATCTTGGCGCGTGGTGGGCCGCTGACCTTGCCCTTGACCTGGTGGCCCCGGCGTCCCTGCCGGGGGTGTCGGCCAGGGGCCGACCGGGGTTCGGGGCACGGACGGCCACGTCCGCCGAGCTGTGGGGCCGCGCGCCACGGCGCTGATGCCACCCTCCACTACCCCGCACGAACCCGGTCGGAGGCCCGACGCGACCGTGTCTGAGGGGCGTAGCCCGCGGTCTCCGTGCCGCGCGGTCGGCCGTGAGGCCGACGACGTTCCCCACCGCCGCGCACGACCTCCCAACCCCGTCGGCCCTGAGGAGCGCGCGGTGGCGTGCGGTGGGCGCGTCACGATGGGGCAAGACGGGGCACCCTTCGCCGCCCGACCGCGGCCACAGCCTGTCTCCGCCCGGAGGGACACTCGCGCCCCGGCGCGAAAGAGACAACGAACACACCTCGGGCGCGCGCGGCACTCTCGCCTGCGGCACACCCAGCAGCTCGGCGATGCATTCGGCGTCGCCGAGCATTCACTCCTCCACGGCGCGCACCGCGACCCGCAGGACCATGCTGGGCCTGGGTGCACGAACCAGCCGGGCGACCAGAGCTCGCGCACATGGCTCGTCGTGGTCGAGGTCGCGCAGCACGAACCACCGCACGTGCCCGGCCGACGCGTTGTACTCGGACAGCAGAGGGTCCAGACACGACTTGCCACCAGCCGGGTACTCCGCGAAACTTTGGCGGTAACCCAAGCCTCGATCGACAGCTTGAGGGCTCCCTAGTGCCATGGACCGGTCTTGCGGAGGGGCGCCATGGGGAAACCACGCGGGCTCCAGCGTGGTGGGACCCCAACGCGCCCGCTCTGGAGGCCTGGATGCGCGCCGAGGCCGCGGGCAGGGCCACTGTGTCGGCCTCCGGCCGACCGGGTCCTTCGACAGGCTCAGGACAGGGGCCCCGCGCCCTTCGGCCGCACCCCTGTGCGGCCCTCCGCAACAACGAATCGGGCGGCCGCTCCACGGCTCTCCTCAGCCCGCCACCCGGCTCGGCGATGTCCCGTAGGAACCGGAAGATGTCCAGGAGGTTGGACTTGCCGGAGGCGTTTGGACCGACGATAAACACCCGCTGCTCGAGGGCCACATTGACCCGCCGGAAGTTGCGCCAGTTCTCCGCGTAAAGGTGCGTGAACCTCATCGATCCACCCCCTCCTCTCCGGCAGAACGTTCGTGCCGTCGGCCGCAGGTCCTGTATCGCTCTCGGGACTGCGCGGGTTGGGCTTCGCCTGACGGGCTAGGGCACCGCCTTCTCAATCAGGACCAGCACCGTCCAACCACACTGGAACCGGGTACCAACCGGGTCCTCCGCGCCACCCCACTCCGTGCCATTGCCCGAGTAAAGCGGCAGCGGATAGCCGAGCCAGTGGTCGCTGGTCCCCATGCCTCCGTCGCCAACCCCGAAAACGTGGGAAAGATCCCAGCCTGAGTGCAGGCGGATCTGCTTGCCGTCCGGTGTCAGTGGCTCGACCGAGGCACTCACTGACCATTCGTGCTTGCCATCTCCCGTGATGCCGGATACGACCTTGGGGTCGGCGTTGGGCCTCACGCACATGCTATAGACGGGGCCCACCGTGGCCACGAGACCGGGCCGGATCTTCGGCCCGTAGGCCTCAGCGAGTTGCTTGCGATCGTAGAACCCGTCGCCGTCCTCGGGGGCGAAGGAAAACGCGCCGGACCGGATGTCGGCGAACTCGCGGGGGTCAAGGCCCTCGGCCACCTCAACCTTGATAAACCGGAAAGACACCACGTAGGCGGCCGGGGCCACTCCGTCCGCAGCATCAGCCAGCGGCTGCCCGGTGTCGGCCTCTGCGTCGGCGCGCGACACCAGGCCGCTGGGCGTGGCGAGGAACCCGGCAACCAGCGCGACTAGGGCAATAGACCTCGGGGCGTTGACAGAGACCATGCTGACCCACTCCCTTCACGTTGAGCCGAGGGAGCGGCCGCGACCCGCTCCCTCGGCCAGTCGGCGCCCAGCCTCGACCCTACGGCACGTTGATCTGTGTCGCGTCAGAGCCGCCCTGGACCCACTCGCCACTGGTATACGCCTTCTGCTCGTCAGGCGGAGGAGGAGGCGGTGGAGGCCCGTACTGCTGTGAGCACGCAGCCGGTAGTGCAGAGGTCGTCGCCACAAAGGCGTACTGGGCCGGTCCGCCCGGATCGGGGACCGTCCACGAGTGCAGCCTCGGGTTGGGCTGGGCGTACATGGGCACTGCCGCGTTCCGTGTGTACGTGTAGCAGTCCTGCGTCGTGCCATACGCCCCGCTCTGGTTCCATGATGGGTACTGCGAGAACGTGAGGCGCAGCCGGCACGGCAGGTAGTTGGCCTGCGAGGTGTCAAACACAGCTTTGTGCTCTGTGGCGCCCGTGATCAACTGACTGGGCTGGTACGTGCCTGTGGTTGGCGTGAACACCTTCGATGTGACGGAGACTACAGTGGGGACCACTACTTGGGCTGAGCACATGCTAGCTGAGGCTACCGCGACTGCCAGCAGGACAACGAAGCTTACCCGGCCGAACAGCAAATCGACTGCTCTCTCTCTCTCTCTCTCTGATCATTCGCCTCCGTCCCTTCTTGACACTGGCGTCAGTGAACACTCTAGGACCACCCGCGGCGCCATGATACCAGGGCGGGCCCCGGCATGCAAGTGTTCTGTTCCTGTTTTTCAGTCGGCTATCCTCGATCCGCTACTTGCGCGCGCTCACGTAGGCCTCCCCGCTGCCCGCGACGAACGCTGAGCCCATGATGACTACGACCCTATGCGCGTTGCTCATGCCCGCCGTGCTTCCCGTCGCTGCTGTCGAGATCGCCTGGGACACCGGGGCGCTATCACTCGACGACAGCGGGCGCGTCCTCTCTCTGACCGGCAGGCCCTGGGGCGGCCCGAGCCTGGCCGTCCCGGGAACGCCACTGTGCCAGATCGAGACCGAGGGCGGGACGCGGCTCCCCACGGCGGCCCAGTTTGACGGCGATGTGCTGCAGGTGGACCTCGATGCTGGGGCCTCGCTGCTGTTCCGCGTGACCCCGGGCCACGGCCACGCGTTGTTCGAGCTGATCGAACTGCGCGGCATTGAGCCCGCCACCGTGCGGGTGTTGTCGCTCTGCACGCTCGCTATCGAAGGCCTGGGCCGCACGGGAGGAGTCATCGGCGCATGCTACAGCGATGACTTCGCCGTCGCCGTCATGGGCACGCACATCAACGTGCGTCAGAACGTGGAAGGACCGAGCGGCGCGAACGGGACCGTCACCCTCCGCGCCGACACGGTGGCCGAGCACGGCATCCAGCCGGCGGGCTTCGGACTCATCGCCGCGCCGAGGGAGGAGCTCCCCAAGGCCATCGAGGCGCTTGAGCTGGCGGCCGGGCTGCCGTCGCCACACCCGGGCGGCGTGTGGAGCAAGCTCTCGCCATACACCAAGGAAAGCTACCTCTTCATCACCGGCATGCACGAGTCCGACGTCGACCTGGTCATCGAGTGGGCCAAGCGCGGCGGGTTCACGACGGTGCTCATTGGCGGCGACTGGAGCCGCACCCACGGGCACCACGAGATCAACACCGCGGAGTACCCCGATGGTCTGCCCTCGCTCCAGCGGGCCGCGCGGAAGTTCAAGGATGCCGGCCTCCGCGTGGGGCTCCACTTCCTGGCGGCGGCCGTCTACCTCGATGATGCCTACGTCACGCCGGTGCCCGACGACCGGCTGGTCGTCGACGCTCGACTCAAGCTGGCCGCCGACGTCGACGCCGCGGCCGACTTCATCCCGACCACTGAGCCGCCCAGCAGCTTCCCCGCCGAGGACGGCGGCTACATGGGCAAGGGCCTGTACGTCCGCATCGGCGATGAGATCATCCAGTACTCATCGCTGAAGCTCGACGAGCCGTATGGCCTGGCCGGATGCCAGCGCGGGGCGCTCGGGACCCAGGCCGCCAGCCATGCGGCCGGGGACGGTGCCGCGCACCTGCTGCGCTCCTACGGCTACTTCCTCTACGACCTGGACTCGACGCTGGCCGAGGAGGTCATCGGGAACGTCTGCCGAGTGGCCAACGCCATCGAGGCGGACATGCTCTACTTCGACGGGTCGGAGCTGCTGCAGGGCGACCACTGGTACTACAACGCGAAGCTGCAGAGCATGTACTATGAGCGACTCAACAACAAAGACACGTTCCTGCAGGGCTCGAGTTACAGCTCCTACTCGTGGCACCTGATCTCCCGGACCGCCTCGGCGGACGGCCATGGGGACGTCAAAGGCTACCTCGATGAACGTACGCCCTCGTTCCAGTGGTACGACGCCAACCTCATGCCGCTGGATATCGGCTGGTACTACATCTACGACCCGGCTGTGACGGCCGACCAGTTCGAGTACATCCTCCAGCGGTGCGTGGGGTTCAACTCGTCGATCTCGGTGCAGACCAACCCCTCGCAACTCCGCACCCACCCGGAGGCCGGCAACATATTCGACTTAGTACACTTATATGATCAGCTCAGACACAGTGGAGAGGTATCCGACGAGGTACGAGCGCTCCTTCGCGAGCCCAAACGAGAGTACCGCTACCTGAATGATCCCCCTCGCCTTCGTCGCGTCCAGTACGGGCAGTGGCAGGACTGGACGGGCCCCCATGAGGTATCGCCGGCGGGCGCCGGGGCCGTGCTCGGCTTTGACCTCCGGTGCGGCGGGCTGACGCGGCCGGGGCCGTCGTACGAGTCGCCCGAGGCGGTGATGCTGGAGAGCTTCGACGACCTGGCGCCGTACCGGAACGGCCCGGCGGACCGACCAGTAACCGAAGTCACCACCGACGCCATCGGCGGGTGCCTGCCGGGCGTGACGCAGAGTCTGTCGCTGGCAGCGGGAGAGGGACCGACCGGAGGGACCTGCGGTCGGTACACGGCCACCAGCACGCTCCCTGGGACCGACGGCTGGTCGGCCGCGGGGAAGCGCTTCGATCCGCCGTTGGACCTGTCGTTCCACCAGGCCATCGGGTTCTGGTTGCGGGGCGACGGGAACGGTGGTGCGTTCAAGCTGCAACTTCAGGATGGCGCCGGGGCCACGGACTACTACATCCAGAACGACTTCACCGAGTGGCGGTACGTCCAGGTCCTGCGGCCGACGGAGCCGCAGCCCTTGCCCATCGACTACTCGCACATCACTGGGATCATGCTCTACTACAATGGCCTGCCGGGCCAGAAGACCGTCACGTGCTGGGTCGATGACATCAAGGCCCTGCCGGCCGTCGATGCGGCGGAGCTGGTGAACCCGGTGCTGACGGTGGGCGATGCGCGTGTCGAGGTGCCGATCACGCTCGCTGAGGGCGACCGGCTGCTGTGCATCCCCGGCGCGCCGGTCGAGGTAGTCCGGCCGGGCACGCCGGAGCGGACCAGGCTGGACGTGTTCGTTGGGGTGCCTCTGGCCGGGCCGAGTCCAGTGGTTCTGTCGACCGCCGGGCCCGCTACGGGGCAGATGCGGGCACGCCTGATCGAGGATCTACCTGAGGAGTTGGCGCTGCCGCGCGTGGCGCGGTAGGACCCGCAGGCGAGGCCTCAATCTCGCGCGGACCCGGTCGCCGCAACCGTCCGTCCTACAGGGCAGGCGGGGGCCGGGCTTGGGGAGGAACCGATCGATGTTCGTGACCGCCAGTGCCGCCGAGCAAGCCATCGTGACCCAGTGGTTCGAGAAGGCTTTCTCGCCGCCGGCCAGTGTCGAGGGGACCCAGTTCCCCGTGTCATTCCGCTACGGGGATCAACCATCGGCGGAGCTGGTGCCCACGTGGGAGTGCGCCTACGAGGACCAGGCCGGAGAGGCCTTCGACCGGCGCGTGCTGACATTCGCCGACCCGGCCACAGGCCTTGAGATGCGGGTCGAGATCCGGCGGTTCGTCAGCTATCCGGCCGTGGACTGGGTGGTCTACTTCCGCAACACGGGTGCGGTCGATACGCCGATCCTGGCCGACATCGAGGCGCTGGACGCGAGCTTCGCCCTGCCCGGGGACCGCACGGCGCGCGTGCACCACGCTCGAGGCAGCAACTGCGGTATCGACGACTTCGAGCCGCTGGTCGATGCCCTGAACCCGACGCCACTGCACCCGCAGGGCGGCTGGGCGCGCGCTGGCAATCCTCTGGTGGTCGCGAGCCGCGGAGGGCGGTCGTCCGACACCGCCCTGCCGTTCTTCCGGCTGGAGATGGATGGCGCGCCGGGCGTGATGGGCGCCGTGGGTTGGACGGGCGACGTGCTGATGCGCTTCTGGCGGGGTGACGGCGATGCCGTGCGCGCCCAAGCCGGGATGCGGCGCACCCACCTGAAGCTGCTGCCCGGTGAGGAGATCCGCTCGCCACGCATCTTGCTGGTGTTCTTCGAGGGCGACGGAATGAGGGGTCACAACCTGCTCCGTCGGGTCATCCTCGACCACTACGCCCCGCGTCACGAAGGGGAATTGCTCCAGACGCCCATCTCGCTGGCCTGTTGGGGGGAGAACCGGGCCGAGCGGCAGATCGCCAAGGTCCGCTGGCTGGCCGACAACGGCATCGCCGTGGACAACTACTGGGTCGATGCCGGCTGGCATGGCGATGCGCCGTACCAGGACAGCTCGAATGTCTTCAACAGCAGCTGGGGAGGCAACGTCGGGAACTGGTATCCGAACAAGGTGCCGTACCCGGACGGCATGGGACCCGTCGGGGAGGCGGCGCAGGCGGCGGGGATGGATTTCACGCTCTGGCTTGAGCCCGAGCGTGTGTGCCCGAATACTCAGATCACCCGCGAGCACCCGGAGTGGTTGCTGGGCCCCATCGGCGGCAACTACCTGTTCAACCTGGGTGACCCCGAAGCTTGCGCGGGACTGACCGACCTGGTCAGCCGTGTGCTGGAGGACGGCAGGGTCACGGTCTACCGACAGGACTTCAACATGGACCCGGCGCCGTTCTGGGAGGCCGCGGACGCCCCCGATCGGGTCGGCATGGCGGAGATCCGGCACATCGAGGGGCTCTACCGCTATTGGGATGCCCTACGGGAGCGGATTCCCGGGCTGCTGATCGACAACTGCTCGAGCGGCGGCCGGCGAATCGACCTCGAGACCCTCTCGCGAAGCATCCCTCTCTGGCAGAGCGACTTCCAGTGCTTCCTGGGGTTCGACCCGATCGGTCTGCAGGGGCAGACGCACGGGCTCTCGATGTGGGTGCCTCTGCACTCGGGCGCTTGCGACCGGCCGGACGACTACGCCCTCCGGAGCGCCATCGGTCCGGGGCTGGTGTTCTGCACGCCGCCGAACTTCGAGGGCACGCCCGAGGGCTATCTGACGCCGTGGGATGCCTTCAGTGCGGCGTGGCTCCGGAAGGCGGCGGACGAGCAGAAGACGGTGCGGCCGTACTATGCGGGAGACTTCTACCCGCTGCTGTCGTACACGCTGGCCGATGATGCGTGGGCGGCATGGCAGTGCGACCGGCCCGACCTGGGTGAGGGGTGCGTCATGGCTCTGCGCCGGCCGAAGAGTCCCTTCGCCTCGATGGCGCCGAAGCTGCATGGGCTCGACGCTGAGGCGACGTATGAGCTGCGCGACCCGGACACGGGCACGGCCTGGCAGGCCACAGGCAAACACCTGATGGAGAGCGGCCTGAGCCTGTCGATCGACGCCGCCCCGGGGTCACGGCTGGTTCTGTATCGGCGGGTGGAAGGGTAGGCTCGGGACAGGGCCCCTCCACCAGGCCGGGCCGTGCGGTGTATGGGTTTTCCGCGCACCGCCCGGGCCTCAGTGACTGCCCATGGGGGTTAAGCGGGACGTGCGCCGGCTCACCGGCCCGTGCCGCGGCGGTCCCTCTGCTGTCTCGCCACGACCCCATCGGGCCAGACTGCGGTTCCGCGGCCCGCCGAGAGACGGTTCAGGTGGCTGAGGATCTGTCGCGCCTCGTTCCCGTCTGCCAGTGCGGGGCGGCAGTGAGTGATGCGGATCGGCACGAGCCGGGCTTCCTCGGCTCCATTGCGCGTGAGCGTGCACTCGAGCAGAGCGCCATTGGCGCTGCCGTTGCGGTATTGGTCGAACACGAAGTTGCCCAGGGAGTAGGCCACCAGAGCGGGCCTGTCGTTCGGTCCGGGCATCCATTCCAGTCCTTGGAGCACGTGCGGGTGATGACCCACTACCAGCGCCGCGCCCGCCCCGACTGCTGCTTGGGCCAGCTCGCGCTGTCGCGGTGTTGGCGTCGAGCCGAACTCGATGCCCCAGTGGAAGCCGACGACCACCACATCGGCATCGCTCGCGGCTCGTTTGGCTGCCCTGGCCACTGCTTCGGGCGAGGCCAGGGCGATGGTGGGCCGGTCCTCGAGTGGGAAGAGTCCCTCGGGGAGCCAGTCCGAGAAGCTCACGAATGCGACGCGCAGGTTGCCTGCGGCGACCACGGTGGGGCTCTCGGCCTCGGCCATGGTTGCCCCGGCGCCGCACCAGCGCAGGTGGTTCCGTCTGAGCCAGCGCATCGTGTCGACGAGGCCCGGCCGGCCGCAGTCCGTCGAGTGGTTGTTGGCGAGGTCGAGCACGTCGAAGCCCGCATCGCGAACAGACTGCAGCGCCACGGGCTCGGCGCGGAAGCGCGCCTTCTTCGGGACCGGGTCGTACCGGTGGGTGACCGGGCACTCGAGGTTGGCATAGGCAATGTCCGCCGTGCCGAGGAGATCCCCCACCCGACCGAGGATGCTGCCCCAGCCGTCTTGGGCGGCAACCGCGGCCACCCCGCGGTCGAGCAGCACATCGCCGACCGCCACCAGGCGCACGCTTGGCTCGGTTCCCCGGACACCGGCGAGGCCAAGCACCGCCACGATCACCAGCACGCTAGCAGCCGCTGCTGTAGGCCTTGTACTCCTCCGGATTGACACCCTTCGCACCACTCTTCTCGGCAGGCAACAGGAAACTGCTGGTCCACTTGGGAGGAGGAGGGGCCTGGCCCGCGCTCAGGCGCTCGCGCCATTGCTGGTCAGTCAGCCGGTTTGAGGCTGGCTCTTTGAACTCGTAGTAGCTCAGGCATGCGCCCCGCGTCAGTGTGAGCTTGCCTTCAATGGGCACGATGACCAGGATCTCGTTGGCGCGCCCGACAGCCTCCTCCAGTGCAAAGCCGTAGCCTGAGTGCACGTCGGCAACGACTGCCATGTCTTGGTCGGACTCGCTCATGTCGGACCATGAACTGACGTCGGCGCCGACCGACATCAGAGTCAGCCACTCGATGTCCGATCCGAGGTATCGGATCTTCTCATACTCCTGCGGGGTCAGCGGCTCGTTTCGAAGTTCCTTCTCCGAGACAGAGATCAGGAACGTGAGCAGGTCCTCCGCCAGTGTGAAGCGCTCGACGACCGCGTCGGTGAGCAGGTCGTGGGCTCGGAGTACCTCGTAGGTCTTGGCTGTGGACCGCAGTAGCCGGTCGTAGAGCACCACGTTCGGCTCCACGTAGCCGCGTAGCTCCGGTGGGGGCTCGTCGCCGCACTCGGCGGTAGTCGCCTTTGCGTAGAGAATCGTGTCATGGCGCAGTTCGGCCCACGAGGCCAGCGCGGTGTTGGCGGACTTGTCCTGCCACGCCTGGCTCCGCATGAATGAGGGGTACCCCTCGGGCAGGGCGACGAACAGGGCCCGCAGGGCGTTCAGCCAGCCACAGTAGACATTCTTCGTCCAAAACTCGGGTGACATGGCGGCGAACTCGGCGGTGATCTCCTGGCGTCGGGGGACGTAGGCCGCCCAGCCCCCGGGGTTGTACTCAGCCGGGTCGGCATCGAGGATCGCGGCCGCCCGCTCGCTGCCCAGTGCCGCCATGGCGTCCAGGCCGACGGGGAAGGGGCGCTCAGTCGCGTGCGTGACCCGGCTGAAGACCTCGCCGTCGGGCGTATAGCGCTGGCCGAAGAGCCGGAACTGGCATACCTGGCTCGCCGCATTCGGCCCACCCGGATGCGAGAGCACCCTGGGTGGCCGCACTCTCTCGACATCGGCGACGAAACGGCTGAGCTTCCCCGGGTCCGCAAAGTCCCGGGCTCTGCTGTCCTTGCCACCCACACGGGCGCGGGTGTCGTCCCACTCGATGGGAGTGAGGTCGTCGGCGATGCCCACGAGCTGCGCGGTAGGTTCGTAGATGGCCTGCCACTTGGCTCGGATCGCCTCGTCGCGCACCATCTCGCTCAGCATCAGGCTCTGCAGGACAGGCACCTCGAGGACATTCCCGTCCAGGTCGCGCGTCGGCAGCCCAGCCCTTCCGAGCCACATCATGGCGAGGAAGAATCGCTTGAGATCATCGCTCCGCACGTAATGGCCGCGGGGGATGAACTGGGTGTAGTCGAACTTGTAGCCGAGTATGGGGCTCATGGAGTCGGCGTCGTGGGCCCCCAGCAGCGTCATCTCGGCCTCGACCCAGGCCGTGACCGACGCGGGGAGCTCGTTCCCGGTGGGTCTGTCGAGGAGCCGCGCGGCCACCTCGATGAGGGCCGCGTTGCGCTGGCAGGCCTCGTTCCATGCCGCGGACGGTCCGGCCGGGCCGGCTGCCAGTTCTGCGGTCTTCGCCGCCACACCGGAGACGAACCCCTCGAGCACGGGCAGGAGTCTCTCCGCCTCGGTGGTCCGCAGCACGTAGTCGAACACCTCGTGGTGGACCTGCAGAGCCGCATCGACGGTGACGAACGACGGTAGGTTGAGGTAGTCGTTGTTCTCGTAGATGTAGAAGAGCTGCAACTGGTCGGTGGGGGTCACGACGAACAGATTCCGGGCCAGCATACTTCGCTCGTCCGTACTCAGCGGTCGGGCTTTGGTGAAGGCCCTGAGGTTCCCGACCGTGTTCAGCGTCGCGGTCACCCTGTATGGCTTGACCTCGGCTCGGACCGTGCCGAAGTCGGCGGGGGGACGGCGCAGCGCCTCGCCGCTGAACAGAGCCGTCCCATCATCATCGCCCGCGCCCGCTTGGGCCTCGGCCTCCGGTTCATCCTGCGCCAGCGCCTGCGAGACGCCCAGACCGTCCCTGACCGCCAGCCACCACGTCAGCCCCGCGAGAACCAGAGCGAGCACCACAGCCAGACACCTCATCGCGCACCTCCTGGGATATCGACCCAGCGGCCCTCCGCCCGCACGGTGACTCCCCCGTGCCCGGTCTCGACGAGTTCGGCCTCGCGCCAGCGGCCGGGCAGCGTTTCACCGGCGAACCCGAAGCCCTTCCAGTGGTAGACCGTGACACACCGCAAGCCATCGAGGTCGGTCTCGAGCGCCACGAGCTCATCGCCCGGCGTACCGTCCTGCTCGGCAAAGGTGTAGTTGGTGAACGGGTGACTCAGCGCCGAGCCGCGCCACTTGGGGAACAGGCCCTCGCGGTTCACCCCGTAGACGTACAGGCAGTTGTGAGGAAACGGGCGGTAGGGAGTGGGTTTGTGAACTCCGATGGCAACCTCGAGGACCCCATCGCCCTCGACATCGGCCACGACCATCTTCCACGGCTTGAGTGAGTGCGGGATACCCACCCAGTCGGGCCGCCCGGGCCGGCATAGGCGCACGGTCTGGTCCGCATCGCGGTCGAACCAGAGCGTCTCAACCGTTCCGTCGCCATCCAGATCGGTCTGGACGGCCTCGGGCCAGGCAAGCTCTGGCGTCCGCCAGGGGTACGCGGCGGCCAAGGAGAGAGCCAGAGCGGCGCAGGTTCGGGCCACGCTCGGCCGGTGGGGTCCCGGCATGGGTGCACCTCCCCGCGGCGCACAGTCCGGCCCAGACGGGCAGAGGATCCACAGGCCGTTCGCTCGAGCGAATGGCGCGCACTGGACGGTGACAGGCAGGGGAATGTTCGACCGGCACCCGCCCGCGACCTCGGAGGCGCGTGCCCTGCCCTGATCGCCCGGTCACTTGATCATCCCCGAGCGCTCGATGTATCCTCCTGGTGGTCATATAAGGATATCAGTATATGAGAATAGGAGATACCCATGGATGACACGGTATCGATCGACGTTGGGCGGCCGGAGACGCTCACCGATGCGACGGTTCAGGCGCTCATTCGCTTCATCGCCACCCAGGGCCTCCGCGCGGGTGACCGGCTGCCGTCGGAGCGTGAGCTGGTGGCGCGGACGGGCGTGAGCCGGCTGCCCCTGCGGGAAGCGCTCTCGGTTCTCAAGGGTCTCGGCATTGTCGAGTCGCGCCAGGGCCGTGGAGTGTTCGTGAAGCAGCTGGACTTGGCGGGTCTCTTTGCCCTCCTGTCCCCCTTGCTCCGAGCCCAGGCCGACCTCCATGTGTCCCATGTCATGGAGGTGCGGGCATTGCTGGAGCCGTGCATCGCTGAGCAAGCGGCGCGGAACCGGACGGAAGAGGATGTGGAGGCCCTGTCGCGGTGCGTGTCGGCCATGCGCGAGAGTCTGCTTGACCGTGACACCTTCATCCGGCACGACATGGCTTTCCACCAGGTGTTGGCGCGAGCCAGCGGCAATCCGGTCTTTCATGCCATCATGGCCTCGATCACCCACGTGTTGGCCGAGGTGCAGCCGATGCTGCCGGATGACGCGAACTACCGGCGCCAGTCGCTCTCGTACCACTCGATGATTCGCGACTCGGTGCGCGATCGTCACGCCATGGCGGCATGCGAGCACATTCTGGCGCACCTGCGAGAGGCAGGGGAGCGGCTGTGACGGCCTGATTTGATGCATCAGTCAAACGTCACATGATAGTACTGCCACATATCGGGTCCGATGGTGGCCAGGAGTCCCCAGAGCACCCCGGCGGTCATGAACTGCCCCAGAGCGAGGCCCAGGAATGCGGGTTCGACGCGCTGGTATAGGCGAGCTCCCCCCAGCTTGAGGGTGGTGATCTTCGCTACGGAAGCCACGAGGAACGGGCCCCACAGCAAGTAGCCGTAGGCGGCCGTCATCGCGTAGCCGAGGGGGCTCAGTGGGAACCGGACCAGCCAGACGCGGAGTGCGTGCATGACGGTCACGATCACACCGCCCACGCCGATGGCTGTGCATCGGGCCGGGTCCGGCGCGGTGGGTGATAGGAGTTGGCGGGCGGCGCCCAAGAAGATCTCGTGCTGGACGTGCACGCGGTAGCCCCCCTCGGTGGTGCCGCCCTCGAGGACGTTGGCCCCGTAGCCGTAGTAGGCCTTGAGGTGCCACCAGTAGGCTGCGATCATCCCGAACAGCAGCGCGACCAGCAGGCCCGATGCCATCCGCCGCAGCCGGATGCCCGCGCGCTCGGCCATTTCCAGGTCCTCGAGCTGGAAGGACATGAGTTCGGGGAAGTGGCCTCGACCCAGCCACCCGAGCATACTCAGTGCTGCGAGGTTCGCCGGTGCCCTGCGGCCGAGCAGCCTGCCCCCCAGTGACGCGACGAACACGTCGTGGCGCTTCCACGGGAAGACGGACATCACGGGTGTCCCGGTTTCGGCGCGGATCCGTGCATGCACGAAGGCGATGGCGTAGACCATGGAGACGAACAGCAGGGCCCATCCGAGCTTCATCCCCAGAGCCATTGCCATCGCGACGGTGCCGGCGAACCCGCCGATGACGCCGAGAACGGAGATTCGGTGGGCCCCCCACCCTCCGCAGATCGCGGATCGAAATAGACGGCGCAGGTGGCCGCGAGCCATGAACACGAGGATGGCGGCCAGGGCCACGTAGGCGCCTACCGACTGTTCGTCAGGATATGGGAGTGCGGGGTTGTCGTTGCCGCCCATCAGGGCGGCCACGCGGGTGAGACGTAGTAGCAGGTGCGAGACCCACACGGTGAGGCCCACATCGACCGGTACCAGGTAGCCGAGGCCGATGAGTTCGGGGCGGTGGTAGAAGATCAGGGGCGCCAGCCCGGACATGGGGCGCTCGGTGAAGAGGGCTCCCAGCTCGAGCACACTGCCCAGGCATGGTGTCTGCGGGTTGAAGGCATGGAGGATGTTGAGGACGTTGTGTAGGGCCGCGACGCCGAAGCCGATCCACATGACCGGATCTCGGAGCAAGGTGGGCCGGCCCGCTCCGGATGCCGACGAGGTGACCCGGAGAACCACGTCAACTAGTGGGTAGGTCAGCTTCTCGCGGTGGGTCCACTGGGGGCGCATTGCCCACGCCGCGCAGAGGGTGGTCAGGAAGATGACGAGCATGAACAGCGACCAGAAGGTCAGGGGACCGGCCCAGTCGCTCCACGGGACTGAGGCGCCCTCGATGCCCTCATACATGCCCCGTATCGTCTCGGTGCCCTGAGGCATCGCCCAGGCCGGCACGTGGCTGCGCAGCTCGGCCAGCCCATTGCCGGGCTCGGCGAAGTAGCCCGCCACCGTGAGGGCGGGCATCAGATGCCGGATCACGCCCACCGAGCACATCTGCACGCCGACACACGCCATGGCGTACAGGAGGAGCATTTCGCTGCGGCTGGGGACGATGGCCGGTGCCACACGCCTCAGGACGGGGTTTGCGACCAGGAGCAGGGCCAGCATGGCGATGGCGGGGATCGGTGGTACGGCGACGGCGATGTTGCCCGCATAGGTGATCAGGCTGCTGTGGACGCCCCAGAAGGCCCCGAGGAAGATGAACAGGGCCGCGAGCACGACCACATGCATGCCCAGTCCCGGCCTTTGGGGCCGGGGCTCAGGCGCAGAGGTCCGACGAATCGCGAGCATCCGGTCACCCCGACTCCGGCATGGCGCGAAGTCCGATCCGTCAGAGGCTCCACTCGAGCCCGTGGCCGATGGGGAACTCGCCCACCGCAACCGGCAGTTTCCCGCGCGGGGCCAGCTCGCCGGTTGCGACCCGGAGCATGCTGCTGATCGAGACGAACCGGTTGCCGAACCAGCCGCCCTCGCCCCAGCTGGTCATCCCCGCGGCGATGCCCGGAAGCTCAGGGACGACGTACGGGTTTCCGTGCGAGAGCAGCACCACGTCGCAGACCTGGGTGAGCCGCTGCGCGAACGCCTTGGCAGCGCCGAGAGGCGCGGGATCTCCGAGTCGGTTTCGCTGGACCGCGACCGAGAGCAACGCGAGACCCGCAGCTTTGGCCGAGGTCAGGAGCTTCTCGGCACTCGCCTCTGTCACGCCCTCATCCACCGTGAGGGTGCTGAAGCACACGGGCATACCGGGGAACATGGCCCTGAGCTCGGACTCGACCGCGTCGGGCAGGCGGTCGCCGGCGCGCTTGGCGATGGTGATGTGGACCAGGGTCCCTGCGGCCTGCAGCCGTTGTCGCGACAGCGGCAGCGTGTTGCCGCGGTTGATCAGCACGGTGACGGCGCGGTCGGCCACCTCCTGGGCCACGGCCTGGTGGGCGGCGGCTCCGGCGATCTGCTCGGCGAGGTCGGGGTCTACTGGTGGACGGTCCGCGATCTTGGTCTTGAAGGTGAGCAAGCGCCTCAGGGACTCGTCGACACGGTTCTCGCTGAGACGGCCGTCCGCCACCGCCTTGGCGATGTGCTCAATGGTTGCCAGGGGGTCTTTGGGTTTGAGCAGCACATCGTGGCCGGCGAGGAGCGCCCGCACGGCCACCTCCTCGGCCCCGAAGCGCTCGCAGACCTGCGGGTACCAGAGGTCATCGCTAGTGATGATGCCCGTAAAGCCCAGCTTCTGGCGGAGCTGCCCGGTGACCAGTGCTTCGCTGACGCACGCCGGCTGCCAGTCGCCGGTGATCGAAGGCACGGCGATGTGCTCGGTCATGACGAAGTCGACGCCCGCCTCGATCGCGCTGCTGAAGGCGGCGAAGTCTTCGGCCTGGACTACCTCGGCGGGCTTGTCGATCCAGCACCACCAGGGGTCGTCGGGTCCGGGCTTGACTCCGCCGCGGCCGGGGAAGTGCTTGGCCGAGGTGCGCATCCCGCCCTCGTTGTAGCCCCGGACGTAGGCGTGCAACATGGCCCGGGTGATGCAGAGGTCGCTGCCGAAGGTCCGGCCGCTCTCGACGGGGCCCACTTGGGCACAGGTGTAGTCAGCCACCGGGGCGTAGTTGAGGTCGAAACCCATGGCCCGGCCCTCGCGTGCCGCGTTGAGCGCCGCCTGGTACATCAGCTCGGTTGAGCCGGCGGCCGCGAAGGCCATCTCGGGCGGCAGCTCGGTGGCGCCCATCACCACGTGCCCGGCGCCGTTCTCCTGGTCGACGGCAACGATCGGGCCGATACCTTTGGGCTCGGCGGCGGAACGCAGGTCGGCCACGAGCTCGGCCGTGGCGCGGGGCGAGACGCCCTCGTAGAGCACGAACCCGCCGACGCCGGCCCGCGCCAGCGCGAGGGCCTCGTCCCGGTTCCGGCCGTCGCCGTAGACCGGCGGGAAGATGAGCTGGGCGATCTTCGCCCGAAGTGACAGACTGCTGACCCACTGCTCCAAGAGGGAGCTCCTCTCCGTGCCCCGGTGGCCCATTCCCCGTACATTCCGGAGGTGCCTCGGCGTCAGGCTCTCGCCCCGGTGGGGTGCGAGCCACGCCGATGGGCCAACCCCTACGCATCGTATGCCTGGCCAACCATTCGGGGGGAGGAGCCGATCACCTCGTAGGAGGGGTGGACCGATGGTGGCGGATGCCGCCGGCTACGCCGTGGCGCGAGCCAGAGCAACGTGCAGGTCCTTGGGCAGTGCCAGGCCCGCCGCGACCTGCATCGTCTTGTAGATGGCGGGCGGGACGATGCATCCCGCGCAGCAGGCGGTGAGGTGGCGGCGGGCACAGGTCAGCACGGCGCCATTCGACCCGGCGCCAATCTCCTCGTAGGCGTCCACGACCGGAAGGTCGGCGCCGAGGGCCTGGATCTTCTCACAAGGCGACGTGACCTCGAAGGTCACGTGCTGGTCGTCGTCGCTCCTCGCCGCCACCTCGGTGGTGAAGCCGCAGATGCCCGCATCGATGGTGGCTGTGACGTTGGCCATGGTTATCCTCGTCTCGCATGGTGGTCTGGCGCCTAGGGCGCCACATCGGTGAGCGCGCCGGCCTGCTCTTCGGTGAGGCCGAGGAGTTGCCACTGCGGCACCGTCACGGGCTTTGCGTCGGGGCCGAACGGGTACTGGACCACGTTGCCGAACAGCACGTGAGAGTCCCGGCTGTGGCAATCGGCGCAGCCGCGCACGCCCAGGGCGGCCCGAGCGGGGTAGACCTCGTGGCTGTACTTGTGGGTGTTGCCGTACGGCGATGCCTCCCATGGCTCTTTCGGGATGGTGCGGAACTCGGTCCCAGAGCTGTAGGCCCGATCGTTCATCACCCACAGGACGCGTTTGCCCTCCATGGGGTAGTGGGTGGCGTTGAGCATCTCGGTGACCGAGGCGATGAGCGCGTCGATCTCGTCGGGCCGGTTCACCTCGGGCACGAGGTCGCCGTTATCGTCGGTGATCGAGGCCAGCCGAGGGTAGACGGAGGCGTCCTGCTGGTGGGCCACCCACATGGCCTGGATGTCCTGCGGCGTCGGCTCCATGAGCCCGGGCAGGCCGTCGGTTTCGATGGCCGGCCAGGCGCTGTGGACGCGATTCACGGGGTAGATGACGCCCTTGTAGCGCGCGAGAACCGGGCGGTATGGCGAGGTCGGTTTGTCGTCGTAGCCTTGCACGCCCAGGTTCGCGTAGTGGTTCAGGTAACTCAGATCGGGGCCGTAGAAGGTCCACGTCGGCTTGTTCTTCACCGGGATGTGCGGCCCGGGGTTGAGTATGTCGCCGGCCTGGACCATGATCGCGGCGATCGGGCGCTCGGGGATGTGGCAGACCTGACACGAGAGGGTCTGCAGATGCGTCTCTGGGAGTCCCTCGTGCTTGGGGATCGGAGCCCCCAGGCGGCGGGTGGTGTGGCACTCGGCGCAGGAGCGCACCGTGTTGTCCAGGTCATCGCGGACCAGTCCCCCAGGGTCGTCGCCCTTGCCGATCTGATGCTGTTCATAGCCGT
>JAKPQA010000137.1 GCA_029547025.1 Armatimonadota bacterium | reverse complement strand
CTCCGCCGGCAGGTCACGCCAGGCGATCCCGGTGCGGTACCGGTAGATGATCCCCTCGACCACCTGCCGGTGATCACGAAAAGGCTTGCCCTGCTTGCCATCCGACGACGGCATCAGCGGCGAGATCAGTTCCCACTGCGCATCGGTCAACACTCGGGTTCGAGACATGGGCCCAATAATCACCGACGACCACGCTCAACTTATGGAGACACGCCCTAGCCCCCCACTAACCCGTTCGGGTGCAGGCGAGGACGTCGTCGCCAGCAGGGCCACCTTGAAGCACGATCTCCCGACCGCCAACCCGACGCGAGCGACCTTCCGCGGGCCAACCGTGAGCGTGACCCCTCTGGTCGGCCCATTGCCCAGCGCAGAGCCCAAGCGGCGCCTACGCTGCACGCATGGGGTGGTGGGATCGATTTCGCAGCAGCGCGCCCACGGAGGCAACAACTTCGGCGGCACCGGGCTGGTATGCCGAGCCCGACGGGGACTCTGGACGCTTCGTGGCTGCGGATGGTGGCATGCCGACTCTCCACCTGATCCGCTACCGAGACAGCCGCGGCGAGTCGGTCCTACGCCTCTGTGAGGACGCCACCGGCCTTCTGGTCGGCCCTACGGATCGCCGCCTCGCCCCGGCCGGCATCTATGTCTCAAATCTTCAGGGGGAGGCCTACCACAAGGCCGCATGCAAGGTCGGTGACTTCTCCCCCGGCGCCACGGTGAGGCTCAAGCGCGAGCCCGAGAACCCTCACGACCCCTTCGCCGTGGCTGTCACGGCCGACGAGGACGATGCCAAGGTCGCGGCCTACGTCAACAAGCAGAAGGCCCGCACGCTCTCCAAGTTGCTCGACTCGGGCGCCGTGCTGCGTGCCGTCTCACTCCGCGGCACTGGCCAGCGAACGCCCTGTCAGCAGATTGCGATCCTGGCGGCGCGCCCCGAAGTGGTCGCGCACCTGCTCTCCGTCCGGCCGCGTGGCCTTCCCAAGCCTGCGCACGAGCGATGACGGCACGCCGCCCGCGACGGTTCCGTAGAGAGTGAGTTCAGCCATGTCCGGCTGGCGCGAGCAGAGGGGCCTGTGGAGCACATGAGCAAGGAATCGCGTAGGGAGCGCCGGGGCCGAAGCCGTGCTCGCCGAGCGGCCCCCAAGCGTTCGATTCCGCATAGCAAACTGAATCTGGTTGTGGCCACCTCGCCTACCGCCGCGGAAGGCGGTCGGTTCTTGGCGCATGACCTCGAGCTTGTGCGCGCCAGTCTGTTGTACGCCGACTCCGTGGAGTTGCTCTCGCCTGCGGCTCTCATGGTGGGGGGCGTCGCAGCAGTGCACCACGCAGGCCCGGAAGCGTTGATCGAGGTACTGGGCAGCCTCGACGACGAGACCTTGGCGCGCTTTGGCGACGGAAATCCGCAGGAGTTGCGCGAGACCCTCAGGGCTTACCAGGCGCTGGCCTCCCTTCCACGGGCGGAGCGCAGGAAGCGACTTGGGCCCTTGCGCTCCGCGGAGGTGCAGCGGCTCTTCGCAGACTTCCGCAGCACCATGGCCGCCCCTGGCGGGCCCCGGGACATGATGGGCGAAGTGCTGGAGCAGGCTCAGGTGCCCGAGTTGGATGCTGCGCTAGCAGCCGGCGTCCTCACCCTCTCAACCGACTTCATGACCTTGGATGCGGATTCTGACACTCAGATCGAGGAGTACACCGCACGCCTCAAGGCGCTTCTCGCGCAGCCCAGCACGCACCTGCTTCTGGATGAACGCATGAGCGGGATCGCACAGTCGCTCATCGATGACGGACAGGTCACCCCGTCGGCCGCCACGATGACGCGCGTGGTCCGGTCCCGTGTCGGAACCGGACTCGTCGCTCAGCTGCCGGCGTTTCCGGGGGCCAGCATCGAGGCGATCCTCGAGACACGAGAGGAACTCTCGGCCCCCCTCGCGAGGTACCGAGGTGGCGTGAACCGTCTGAGCAAGACTGTCGAATCGGATCCGTTGAGCGCGGGGTTGAGCGCCGAAGTGGAGGACATGTGGCGAGACGAGGTCGTGCCTGCCGTCAACGATCTGCGAGCAGACCTCTCGGCCACCCGGCTCGGTCATGACGCGGCCGTGAACCTCGGCCGAGACTCGAAATCGATACTGGCCGGCGGGGCCTTCATCTTCGGCGTCGAGTCGTTCACTGATCACAGCACGCTTCTGGCCGCGGGCTTCTCCGCAGCGTCAGTCACAGGCAAAGCAGTGCTCGACGCCTACAAGGATCTCGCCGGACAGCGCAGACAGGCCAAGCGCCACGACCTGTTCTACTTGCTGGCCCTGGAGGAGCAACTCTGAGGGCGGCACCCACCATTGGCTGAGGGTGGCTCGAATCGCCGCGGGGCGGGGCAGCGGTAGTCACCGCAGGCCTTGGCCGCCTCTACGCCTCCTGAATGCCGTCGAGCCAGCGCCTGGTGACTTCATGGGCCTTGGCGACCTGCAGCGTGAGCTCGGCTCTCAGTGGCGACCCCTTGAGCACAGCCCGGCACAGTGGCAAGCGACCCTTGCTCGCGATGAAGTCGACCACGTCGATGACCTTCTCCGACATGCCCTTGGTCAGTTCCCCAACGCGCTGTCCATCGAGCCGCACCTCCACTGCGCGGTACGCCGTCGAGCGTGGCGTCTTCTGCACTTCGATGGCGTGCAGAGTCACCGCAAGATGGCGGTCCCGGTCGGACACGAACCGTCCGAGCACGTCCATGTGCTGCTCTTCGCACGTCACTTGGATGGCGCCGCCGTGCGGCCATACCTGGTGAGGCTCCTCGGGCGGCTCGTTGAACGACTGGACGCCGTCGGGCGGCGGCAGGACCAGGGTGACGCTGCCCCGAACGTCGCCCTCCTCGTCGTACGCCCAAACGCGCGCTTCGACCTGCAGGTACTCGCCGCGCTCCGCCAGGTCGGCCAAGGCTGGGTAGTAGCTCGCCGCAGCGTCGCGCGGCAGGAAGCCGACATGCTCCCCCTGCACCCAGACAGCAACCGCGCTTTGGTCGTACGGGTTGCCGGGATCAGCGACGACTGCCGCAGGCAGTCCGTTCATCTCGGCCCCATAGTCACCGCGTGGCGGTCGGTTGCGCTGGAGCAGTGCACGAAAGGCTGCGTCGTAGTTCGACTCCCCCACCACGTTCTGCCATGAGTTGGCCTTGGCCCA
This sequence comes from Armatimonadota bacterium, assembly GCA_029547025.1. Classification (GTDB taxonomy): domain Bacteria; phylum Armatimonadota; class Zipacnadia; order UBA1398; family JAKPQA01; genus JAKPQA01. Next base: position 1,086 of record JAKPQA010000137.1, on the reverse strand, counting down.
CGGCGCGACGGCGACGCCTGTTGGTGCCGCGGTGCGATAGACCGCCCGGCGGGCAGGCCTCACTCGTTGGGGCTCTGCTTGCCCGAAGGGAGCGGATGTCTCCGGTCGAGAGGTAGCGGCCTGCGCCGTCTGCTGGACCGGGTGGTAGTTGTCGGTCCAAGCCCGCCCGTCCCACCAACGGAGGTGCCCGGGACGGTCAGGTGCCGGGTGCCACGCGGCCGGCGAAGGGGCAGCGGCGTCCTTCGACCTGCTGAACAGACCCACCACGCACGCTCCCCTCGACCATCGACAGCTCAGATTAGCCTCGGCGGAACTGGCCGCGGGTTCGAACGCTCGACCCGAAGTACCCGACGACGCCTCTGCCTCGACACCCCACCTATTGATCCCATCGCGCCCTCCCGCGGCCGCAAGCCTTGCACGAGGGCGACACCTGCCATCCTTTCTGGCATGGCGAAATACATACTCCTGGATGGCGACGGCTACCGCATCGGAAAGTTCGAAGCGGACGACTTGTTGCAGGCGTTCGAGGCGGCGACTGGAACTCTTCGCTCAGGGAGGAAGGACCCGCATCGCTGGAGTCTGCTGCGAGAGACGGCCGGCAGCGTCACCTACATGGGCGGGGCCGGTCCGGATCCCAAGCGCAGCGAAGTGCGTCGCCCTACATAGAACTCCGCTGGCTCCCGCTCGCAGGTCGAGGCGCGGACGCTCGGTCTCTGCCTCGTGAGCCACCGTCGACCGATGTTTCCGAGAAAGTGTCCGTGCCAGCAACCAGTCATAACCAGCGCTGGCCAACGCCGGCCAATGAGTAACCGCAGGTCAACGGCTTGCGGCCAAGATCGGCCAACACAGGCAACTACGCACGAGCAATACGAGATGTACTTCGACATCTGAGCAGGCCATCCTTCACCGGAACCGCGCTGCCCCTCACGGGGCAGCGCGGTTCCGGCGTTTCACGCATCGTGGGATGCCGTCCGCGCGCCCGCCGCTGGTGCCGCGCCCACGGCATCGCCCCTGCATTCCGGGGACGAACGCCTTCCCGGCCGGTAGCGTGCGGCTGCATGGGGAGCAACCCGCGCCGCCTGGACG
>JAKPQA010000127.1 GCA_029547025.1 Armatimonadota bacterium | reverse complement strand
GAAGGTGCTCCACCTGACGAGCCAGGCCGTCCTCCTGCGCCGTGCTCAGGCGCAAGGCCTGGCGCTCGGAGAGGCCGGCCACATGGGCCAGGATACGCGCGCGGATGCGGGCACGCACGGCCTCGTCGGGATCCAGAATCTCCTCGGGGCGGAACTCGGCGGTGACGGCCGCGCGCACGCTCTCGATCAGCGTAGCCTGCGTCTCTTCGGTCAGGCTGGGCGCCTGCAGGCGCTCCGGCCGCACCCGGTTCAACAGAGCCTGGTTGCTCATTTGTTCCCTCTCATCCCCACTCGATGCGCGGCAGGCGCCAGATGGTCCGGTGGTCGGCCCTGGAGGGGTCGGGCAGCGGCACGATGGTCTGAGCCAGTCGTTCGATAGCCTCGGCGAAAGGGCCACCACGCACCAGGGGCAGGCGATAGTCCACCTGCTCCTCGCGCACGTACTCGTCGTAGGGCACCAGGCTGACTACGGGCGGGCACCAGCCGTCGAGTCCACGCCGGAAGATGCCCTCGACGTCGCGCACCGAGAGGCGGGCGACGCGGGTGACCTTGTTGATGACCAGGCGCACCTTGTCGCGCGCGATGCGGTTGCGCTCGTCAAAGGCCGAGGTGATCAGGCGGATACCCTCGATGGCCTTGGAGACGTTGGCATAGTCGGGCTCGATGACCAGGAGCAGGAGGTTGCAGCGCAGGAGCGGCTCGATAGCTGCATCGGCAAAGGTCGGCGGCACGTCCATGACGATGGCCGGATAGTCGCGATCGCGGGCGGTCAGGATCAGCTCGCGGATCATCTCCGGCGTGATCTTGGCCGCCTCGACGGCGTCGTCCGGGGCCAGGATCAGGTCAAAGCCGTTGTACTGCTGCAGCGAGTGCTCCAGGCCCTCGGCCCCCGGCCGGCGGAAGAAGCTGAGCATGTTGGGCCGCGGCTCGCGCCCGAGCTGCACGCGCACGTCGTCGGGGGTGTCGAAGCCCATGAGGAGCGATGGCCCCACGGTGCGGCAGAGCTGGTACCAGAGGTTGACGGCGAGGGTGGTCTTGCCGGGGCCGCCTTTGAATCCGCCCACGGCGATGACCTTCTGCCCGGCCACACCCGGCCCGTGCCGTCCGGCTC
>JAKPQA010000117.1 GCA_029547025.1 Armatimonadota bacterium | reverse complement strand
GCGGCTCCTGCCCCGCGCCGTTGCCCTGGCGGGCGAGGACGCCCGCCGGCACAGGACATGGTCGTTCGTGCCTGCGCGGCTCCTGCCCCGCGCCGCCGTCCTGGCGGGCGAGGACACCCGTCGGCACAGGACATGGTCGTTCGTGCCTCCGCGGCTCCTGCCCCGCGCCTTCATGAACACCGGGCCCGTGATCGCCGACATGACCAAGCACCCGCCGATGCACACCACGAGCAAGACCGCCGCCCGTCGCCGGCACCTGCACGGCCGTTCCGCAGAACTGGCACGTTCCCGTCTGGCCGCGGTACTAGTCGGGGATAACAAGCGTGCGCCCGCGCACCCATCCTGGGCGCATCTTGGCGCATCTGATTCGCCGAGGGTGGGACATGGTTGACGCTTCAGATGCTGTATGGTTGTGAGGCACTCAACCAAAGAGGATCCGCTCTCCGTTTGGTCCCTGGGAGAGGACGCGCCATGGCCCAAGTTCCCGATCGGCTACAACACCAGTCGGCCCAACTCGATGTCAGTCGTGCAGGGGGTCACTCGGGCCGGTGGACCTCGTGCCTGACTTGGGTCGCCGTCGGCTTCGTGCTTTTGCTGGTCGCTGCCTACGTGGCACTCATTGCTGCGTTCGGCGTACACACCGGCAGAGGCTGGATCGATTCGAATCGGAAGACGATCGCTCCGTACAGCAAGCCCGTGGTGGCTGGCAATGGTCTAGATGTCTATACCAATGCCGCCGCGGCCACGGATGCCGTCCGCTCGTCGCTGCCGCTCCCGGCGGCGGCACCAGCGCCATCCTCGGCACCGCTCGACACCTGGGATGATGCCATCGCCTCCGCGCTCTCGGGCACGGGTGACGTTGGGCGCTGCGCCCCGGTGCTCCGCGCCAGCTCGCGGGCCCTGTCGCTGTTGCACGACGCGGCCGACAAGCCCTATGTGTCGCCCATCGTGCCGGAGTACGACGCGAAGCTGCCCCATCTCGCTCAGTTCCGCCAACTCGCACGCCTGGGGGCGGCGCGGGTGCGGTACCTACACCTGCGAGGCCAGGACGCTGAGGCCTTGGCCGTGGCCCGCGATGTGCTGGCCCTCGGCGTGAACATGCCCCAGCGAGGGGCGATGGTCGAGCTGCTGGTCGGGGACGTGTGCATCGAGATCGGTCATCGGCAGGCGATGGCGGTGATCGAGCAGAGCGACCTCCCCGCCGTGGAGTACCTGGCCCACGCGCGGTACGTGAGGAAGCTCAGGGAGCGTGTCTACCCCCTGGGCAAGGCGATCGAGCTCGAGTACCACTGGGCCGCAGAGCTGGCCGAGGAGGTGCGCCGAGGGAACTCGGCCGTGCTGAGGGACTTCGGCTGGGATTCGGACGACGGGCTCGATGCGGCACGCAGGCGCGCCCGCCTCGCACTGTGGCATCCCAAGCAGTCGCTGCCGTGGATCGAGGACCGCCTGGCCCGGCTGGCCGAGGTGGCCGACGCGCTGTACAACAGCCCGGAATACGCGCAGATCGACGGCCGAACCGAGGACGACCTGGTGGCTCGCAACGACTGGTTCGCCGAACTGATCGTCCCCGTGTTCGGCAAGGCGCGCGGCCGACACGCCGAGGCACGTGCTCCCTGGCCCTCGAGGAGGTGGCCGCCCTACTGGCCGCCTACCGGGCTGAGCATGGGCACTACCCGGAGACGCTGCAACCGCTCGTGCCGGGGTACGCGAAGGATCTCCCCGATGACCCATTCGACGGCACGCCGTTCCGCTACGAACGGACGAGAACGGGCTACCGGCTGTGGTCGCCGGGCATGGACGCGTACCTAGCCGCCCGCCGCGCTGCAGCGGCGGCGACCGGCGCGCCCGCGCCGGCGAAGGCCCCTCCTTACCCGCCGACGAAGGCGCTGTAGCGGGAAGTGGATGAGCGTCGGCACGGGCGGCGAGGGCATCATCTCTCGGGGCTCCTCGTAGCCGCAACGGTGCTCCCTAGCCAGGCTCCACGGTACGGAGGCGCAGGATATGAGTGGTGCTCTTCTGCTTTTTCCCGTGTCTCTCTGTGCAATGGCGATGGGGCAGACGTCGCCGTGGGAGGCGGATTTCGCGCGCCAACCTGTCTCATCACGCCCGAGGCTTGAGACGCGCTACGTCACTTCGGCCCGCACGGCGGCTGAGGTGCTCGCGCAGACCTACCAGCTTCGTCTCGACTTCGGCTCCCCGGCCGGGCACCGGGCAACGGCCCACACCACCGACGGGACGCAGTTCGCCGAGCTGTGGCTGGAGGTGGAAGCCGCTGACGGCACCGTCTACTCCTCCCGGCGGTCACGCGACCGGTCTCGTATCAACCTGTACCGCCGGGGGCCGTATTGCCACGAGGTCCACTGGTTCGACGTGACGTGCACGACCGGCGAGGGGAAGGTCCTTCCGGTCAGGGGCGAGATCGTGCTGCACTGCTACCCCGAGAAGGCCCACATGCAGGCGATCCTGCACGCGGAGGGCGAGGTCGGCTCGGGGATGGTGCAGATCGTCGTGAGGCCTTCCGCTCTGGTTCCCGCCGGGCTCCTGACGGACATGCCGGGCCCGGGGGCAGACGGCCTGCTGAGGGCATCGGCTGCCTTCGAGGGACTGGGCGAGGGCGGCAAGGCATCCGTGACGGCGGCCTTCGCATTGTCGAGCGATGCCGCGTTCCCCGTAGAGCTCGTCCCGCCGCCGGGTGCGCCCGCCATCGAGCTGTTGGACGGAGTCAGCGCCGCCTACGATGAGGTGCGCGGGTGTTACGTCGTCACCACCGACAACCCCGGCGGGTTCAACTTCCACTTCTATGAGAACCCCAACTATTACGAGACCGCCCGGTTCCGGCTGGCGAACGGTCCTCTGCCCCGCAAGGTCTACATCTGCCACGCGACGCGCAGTTCGCCGGGTTCAGTTGAGTGCGGCGTGCTGCTGGACGCGGACGGCGATCCGCTGCCCATCACCGTACAGATCAGCAAGAACTTCGCCGGCGAGAGGGAGGAGCCGTTCTATAACCCGACCGACACCCCGTTCAGCGAGACCTTCTTCCCGCTGCACCTCGCTGCCGGAGAGACCCGGGAGGTCACCTCACTGCACCTCTACCAGAACTGGGGGAACCACCCGCTGAAGCAGCTCTCGTCTCTTGGCGCGTGGATGGACTACTACCACAGCAGCACCGGTGTGACCGAGACCACATGCTTCGTACCCTTCAAGTTCGGCGGCCTACCGGGCGTCGCCATCGCCGACCTGCGGGCCATGAGCCAGCCCATGTGGGCCTCCCAGCCGCAGCACGACAACGTCGCCGGACACCGGTTCCTGATGGTTCGCAGCGGGGGCGACTGGCACTACGCCGAGTATCGGGGGACCGAGTTCCGCAGCACCGGCCCGAACTGGATGGATATCAGCCTGGACTACCTGCTCGACGACGGCCGCATCCGCGCCCGGCTGGACAGCTTCGAGCTGCCGCAGACGGACGAGCTGCGCAACTTCCTGCGCCTGCGCTGCGAGGTGCTGGCCCCCATCAGCATCGCCGACCTGGCCACCGACTTCCGGCTCATGGACATCACCAGCGCCATCCAGGGCCTGCGGTACAAGTGGGTCGCCTGGCAGTCGGGCCCGGGGCAGGTAGAGACCCGCGAGCTGCATGCCGCCGACGAAGTTGCGGTGCCCGGCGTGGCCCTGGGCGGCGACTTCCCTTGGGCCACGGTCTATGGCGACAAGCGCGGCTGCAACAGCTTCGTGGTTCGCCGTTTCACTGCGCAGCTCGGGGGCGAGGAGCGTGGTCCGGCGATGGTGTGCCACACGACCCGCCAGGGGGACTCGCAGCTTGCCCTCACGGTGGCGGGCGGAGCGGCCGAGCTTGAGCCCGGCGACTTCGTCGAGGCCGAGTTCACCCTCATGCCCTACGGCACCGACCAGAACCAGTATGAGACCCCCGAGCGCGATCGGGTTCCCTTCGGCGAGAACGCGCCGCGTGTGCTATCGGTCGCCACCGGCCACAAGCTGGCGGACTTCCCTGCTCGAATCCGGGCCGAGGGCGGCGCAGCGGAGTTTACGATCGGCGGCGGCGTGAACACCATCCCGGTCATCGTCGAGGGCCTCCCGACCTACCGGCACCCCCGAATGGAGGAGCGGGTCGCTGAGCGGTACATCCCCGTGGCCCAGTCCTCGGTGGGAGAGGACGGCTTCCAGGTGTTCGTGGACGACGAGGGCACCTTCGGCTGCGTCTTTTTGGTCAACGCCGATGGCCGGGAGCACACGTACCGGGTCGCGCAGGCTGAGCCTTCGGCCATCGAGGTGAGCCCCCTGCCCACCGCGCCCGGCGACCCGCACCGCAACATCGCCCTCATCCAGGCCCCCTGGATGGACGCGCCCGTGCAGCTTCGTTTCCCCGAGACGCTCAATGCCGGCGCGGATCTCCTCTACATCGACCACACTCGGGCCGACATGCCGGGCCGGACTGACACGGCGACGCTGCCCGGCTGGCACGAGGGTCCGGGGAGGGCTTACTGGTTCGACTGGCCCCTGTACGGGGGGCACCGGGCGGGAGGCACTCTCAGCCCACGGGGAGACGTGGTGGAGCTCGAGTTCTGGTTCCGCAATGCCGGGACGGAGCCCACCACCGTTCTGACCCAGTTCTGCCTGGTTCAGGGCAATGGTGCCCTGCGCGATGCCACCGGCGAGCGGTCGTTCATCCGCTCGGGCGGCAAGTGGCTTCGCATGGCCGACGGCGACCGCGGCCTGGGCGACCCCGCTCTCGTGGACTATGCCACTCCCGGTGGCCAGGACCTGCGCCACATGGCGGTGAAGTCCGACACGTGGGGCCTTAGCACTGACCCCGCTGACTGTGGCCTCGTCGCGGTGCAGTACCCTGATGGCCGCCATGTGGTGGGTCTGGCTTTCCACAGACCGAGGTACATCCTGAGCAACTGGCATATCCCCTGCATGCATGCCGATCCCACGTGGTCCGTGTGTGGCCCGGGCGACCGGGTGAGTGTGCACGGCAGGGTCTACCTCCTCGAAGGTACCCTGGATGACCTATGGAGCCGCTACTGCAGCGACTTCCCGCAGTGATGCCGGCGGCCGCGCGATGCGGTGGTCCCCGCGTCTGCCTGCGGCTGTCGTGCCGTGCGCGCGGAGACGTTGGAGACGGAGCTGATCGGGATGTACGCCCCCTGCATCACGGGCCTGACGCTGATGTGCGCGCTCGCCTCGCCCCTCACGGAGGCTGATCCCATGGACGCCCCATCGAGATCAGCGACCGCCGGGAGCTGTTCGTGGACCGACTGCTGATGGACCGGCTGGACCAGGCCAACCTGAGGCTGCACGAGCCGGTCTGGGGCGCCCCGCGCGACTGCGGCTGCGGAGGCGGCGCCGTAACGAGCGAGGAACGCACGGTGAGGAACTGAGCATGAGCACCAGTACCAACCATCGCGGCGAGGGCGAGAGGCTGCCGAGGCCCGAGAGCCCTTCGGTTCGCCGGCTGCTCTGGCTGGCTTGGCCCATCACCGGGCTCCTTGTGGCTCTGGCCATCGCCTATGCCATTCTGACCAGCCGGCACGGCGTCCGCACCGACCGAGGATGGATCGACAGCCGTCGAGCAACCCTCCCTCTGCCGACGAAGCCAGTGGTGGCCGACAACGGCTTTCACACCTACATGGCGGCAGTTCGGTCGATGTGGTCGGTGGGCAACGCGCTGCCCGTGCCCCCCGGTAAGGAGTACGTGTGGCCGCCGACCCTCGACGACCACGAGCTCTCGCGGCGCACCTGGGAAGACGTTCTCGAGGACGCCGACCTCGGGCCGGGCGACATGCAGTGCATTGCTCGACTCGTTCGAGCGAACTCGCGGGCGCTCCAACTGCTCCACGAGGCCGCGGACAAGGCCTACGTATCGCCCCGTGAGCCCGATGCGGTGGCCTACGTCGACCACTGCGGCCAGTTCCGCAGGCTCGCCCAACTCGGCATGGCTCAGGTGCGCGTCGCGGCCCGTGATGGCCACGACGCCGATGCCCTGGCCACGGCCCGCGACGTTCTGGCGCTCGGCGCCAACATGCCTCAGTACGGCGGGCTGATGGAGGCCGCCTTCGGCGACATGGCCATCGCCGTCATCCATCGGCACGCGATGGACGTGATCCAGAGCCGTCGCCTGAGCCGGGCCGAGTACCTCGAGCACGCGCGGTACGTTCGTCGTCTCCGGGAGTGCTGGTACCCCCTGAGGCAGTCGGCGGCGCTGGACTTCCACGTCATCAAGGCCATGGCAGAGCAAGCTGACCGCAGCGGCGAAGCCACATTGGCACGGCTCCGCGGCGAGTCCTGTGACGCGAAGACGGCCGCTCGTGATCAGATCCGTCTGGCGCTGTGGCGCCCCCGGGATTCACTCGAGTGGATCGAGGACCGGATGGCCCGGCTGGCCGACGCCTCCGAACTGCCCTATGCCGATGGCACCTTCGACGCGATCGCGAGGCGGATCGACGCCGACATCAAGGCCCGCAATGACTGGTTCTCGGAGCTGGCGGTCGAGATGCTGCTCCAGAGCCGCGAGTATGGCCTGCGCCCCAAGTGCTCACTGGCCATCGAGGAGGTCGCGGCTCTCCTCGAAGTCCATCGGATCGATCATGGCCGCTATCCAGGCCGGCTGGACGCCCTCATGCCGGAGTATGCCGAGTCGGTGCCCGATGACCCATTCGCCGACGGGCCGCTCCACTACGAACGGACGCACAGCGGCTACCGGCTGTGGTCGCCGGCCCGCGATCGGTTCGACGCCGAACAGACGGCGGGCTATCGCGCGGCCATGGCCGCGATCCGTGCTCCCGCGCCGACGAAGCCGGCCAAGCCTTCGAAGCCGGCCAAGCCTTCGAAGCCCGCGAAGCCTACCCGGCGCCCGTGGCCACTGTCCGGCTCCGGGCACTGAGGGCCTGCCGCTCGGCCCTGCGTAGGTCTCGCCTGTCAGCTGGCGAAGCCATTCGCGGTCGGCATTTCACTTCCGGAGGGAGCCCCCATGGATCGCATCGGAGTGGGCATCATCGGGTCGCAGTTCATCGCGGACATCCACGCCGAGTGTTTCCGCCGCGCCAGCGGAGCGGAGGTCCGCGCCGTGGCGTCGCTCAACGAGGCGCACGCACGCGAGTTCGCCGAGCGGCACGGCATTGGTGCCTGGCATGTGGGGCACGAGGATCTGCTGGCACGGGACGACATTGACCTCATCACTGTCTGCGCGCCGAACGATGTGCACCATCGGATCACCGTCGACGCCGCGCGCGCGGGCAAGCATGTCATTTGCGAGAAGCCGCTGGCCATGACGCTGACGCAGGCCGACGAGATGATCGCCGCGTGCCAGCAGGCGGGCGTGAAGCTCATGTATGCTGAGGAGCTGTGCTTCGCGCCCAAGTATGTCCGGGCCAAGCAACTGGCCGATGAGGGCGCGCTGGGCCGCATCACGTTGGTGAAGCAATCGGAGAAGCACGACGGCCCGCACGCGCCGTGGTTCTGGGACATGAAGCGCGCCGGCGGCGGGGTCACCTTCGACATGGGCTGCCATGCCATCGAGTTCTTCCGTTGGGTCCTCAATAAGCCCCGGGTTATCGATGTATATGCGAACATGGGCACGTATGTGCACGGCGACCGCACGGAAGGCGACGACAACGCTCTGATCATCGTCAACTTCGAGAACGGGGCCACGGGCCTCGCCGAAGAGAGCTGGACGAAGAAGGGCGGCATGGATGACCGGGCCGAGATTCACGGCAGCCTGGGCGTCACCTACGCCAACCTGCTCCAGGGCAACTCGCTCACTACGTACAGTGATGTGGGCTACGGCTACGCGGTCGAGAAGGCGGGCTCGACCCGAGGGTGGAGTTTCACCATCTACGAGGAGATCTGGAACTACGGCTTCGTTCAGGAGATGCAGCACTTCGTCGACTGCGTGCTCAACGACACCCAGCCGCTCGAGACGGGTGAGGACGGCCGCGCGGTGCTCGAGGTGCTCTTCGCCGCCTACGAGAGTGCGGGGACGGGCCGGAAGGTCCAGCTGCCCTTCACTCCGCCGGAGGGCAAGCGCCCGATCGAGCTGTGGCTGGGGAGGTAGGAGAAAGAGAGGCGAGGCGTACGCGGGCTGCGGTCAGCGCGGATGTCGCTGGCCGCCCCGCAACCCGGGCGCGCGCCATGGTTGGCACGGCGCCAGGGGGACGCCTACGCTCCGTCCAGCTCGACCATGAGCCGGTGCCGCATCGCCCGGAACCGCACCGGGTCGGTGTCGTAGTCGGAGAAGCCGCGCACCAGCTCGCGGCAGAGCCCCATGCTGTCGCCGCCCCTCTCTCCGAGCATGTGCAGCATCTCGTAGTCCTGCGAGGTCTGCCGGAGAAGCTCCCATCGGATGGAGTCGAGGACCTTCTTGCGCTCCCGGTCGAGGTACACCAGGAAGCCGCCCCCAGCCCCGATACCCTCGGTGTAGGCGTTCTCCCACGCATCGGGCTTCCATGCCCAGGCCCAATGCATGTATCCCTTCAGGCCGTGCAGGTAGCTGACCCACCCCAGGATGCTGGTGTGCACTGTGGGCAGGTCGACCATGATGAGGTAGCTGTTGTAGGTCCACACTTCCCGGCCCTGCGCTGCAAGCTCAGCGATCCTCGCGAGCTTGCCCGGCGCGAGGAAGGCGCAGACGATGGGCAGGTCCACGTGCTCCTGATCCAGCACAGCCTCGTCCAGAATCGTCTCGTCGAACCTGATCTCCGGGGCGCGTGACTTGATGTGCGCGCGCAGGCCAAGCGCGGCCGGCACTGTGGCACCCGACACCTCGTCCAACACCTTGAAGTAGACCCTCTCAAGCCACCCTTTGGCCCGCAGGTGCTCCTGCATATCGTGCATGAAGGCCCCGAGGAATTCCCGGTACCGCGGGGCATCGGTCGGCACGTTGGCGAAGGACCGCTCTGCATTGGGCGACCCGTCGGCGTTCGTCACCGCGATGTCGCCGCTGAGAAGCTGCGTCTTGTCCTCAGAGGTGCCGGCCGCGATACCAACACAGATGACGCGGAAGCTGCCATGCATCGCCTCCTCGACCGTCGAGATGAAGCGGTCAAAGAGCGTGTAGTCGAAGGCGTACTGGCCGTCTCGCCAGGAGACACCGCACGTGCCAAAGACGCTCCACAGGGGCACGTCGGAGAAGACCCGTGCCCGGTGCTCGAAGCGGTCGCGCAGGCACTCGTCCTTCAGGAACGCGAAGTACGCATTGTCGTATGACTTGTCGTCCCGCGGCTTGCCTTCCGCCTCGTTGGCCAGGAACGTGTCCCCGCCCCAGGACCCCATCTGGAAGCTGGGGACGTTGGGCAGAGCCGGCCTGTACACCCGCAAGCGGAGGGGCACCACGGTCGCGGGCGCATCGGCAGTGGAAAGGGTGATGCTCCCCGAGTACTCGCCGGGCGCGGCGTGGGCGGGCACGTCCACCGTGACCCACACCGACTGGGTCTGCCGGGGCTCCAGGGCGACCTCCGGGTCCAGAAGGAGCGGATCGGGGAAGCTGGCGGGAGCGGCCCGGAGCACATCCGGCCAGCCGGGCGTGTTCTTGGGGCTTGGGACGCACCCGACGAACCGCGTGGTGATCTCGGTCAGTGACGCTCCTCCGTCGGCGCTCACCAGCGGGCTGGCGGTCGCTCGCAGCGGGCCGGCATAGTCGAAGGAGCTGACGCACACGACCGCGGCCTCGTAGCTGTTCCGAACCGCCTCCAGCTCGACTCCGTCTGTCCTGGCGGTCTCTGGGAGCAGCGTATCGCGGAACACCTTCACACCGGGATCACCGGCCCAGGCGACGATCCTGTCCCTGCTCCCGGCGAGGGCCTCCGTGCGCAACCCAGCCACAGGCACCCGCAGGGCGGACGCTCGCGCCGCCAGCTCATCCATGGCCTTCGTGGCATCGGCTGCCGCAACCGCCAAGTCCACTTGCCCGACGGCGGCGGCCAGGTCGGCTACCTTCTGAAGCAGCTCGGCCGCGGCCGGCCCCGGGATCGCCTTCAGCGCCCCCTCGAGATCGGCCAGCAGCGCGGTCAGCGCAGCCTGTCGGCGCATCAGCACCGGGGCGCGGGCGGGTGCGGTGGTTGGGGTCAGCCGGAAGGCGGCGATGTGTGGCAGGCACGGGTCGCGCTCGACCCGCAGCGTATGCCTTCCCGCCTGCAGGCGCACGACCGCCTGGTCCTCCCACCGGCCGGCCGCGGACGCGAAGCTACCGGTGTTCCCTGCCATGGCCCGGTCGTCAAGGAGGACACCATCTATCGAGAGCCTGACGGGGCGCGACTCACCCGCCGCGTACCGGGCCGCGAGCACGAAGCTACCGCCGGTGGCGATCTCGAAGTCGTACTCCGCCCAGATCCCCCCGATGCCCAGCGGCTCACCGTAACTGGCAAGCACCGAGGCGTCACCCCGCTGGAAGTTCCGGGCGGCAATCTCCAGGGCCTCGGGCTGGCCGTGCGCCGGACTCGCCAGCCCGAGCGCCAGCAGCCCCGCCGCGATGGCAGCGACAGGCGCCCAACCGTGATCAACCAGAATCCGTGCCAGAGACTCCACTGGGGGCTGATGCATTCAGGCAGCTCCTTCGCGGCGCAGTGCCGCCGCGGAGTTGGGCACACTTTCAGCGCGTGGTTCCCCCCCCGTAGCCATGCCCCCTCCGGCACGCGCAGGGCGTTGGCAGGCGCCCCAGGAAGGGTACTCCTCGGCGGAGAACCCCCGGCCGGTGTTGTGGACCGCGCGCCCACCTACGGACCCGTGGCCCGAGTAGGCAGCAATCGCCCTCGGGTCGGCTTTGCCGGACCACCCAGGAGGCACGATCATGCTGACACTCGCATTGCTGGGGCTGCTGAACACCTCGGCGGCGGTTGACATCGCCAACCCGGGCTTCGAGCAGGGGGCGGCCGGCTGGACGATCGAGACTGGTCGCGCCGGGGACGACACCGGCGGGCCGAACCGCGTTGGGTTCGCCTCCAAGGGCGCTGCCGAGGGCGGCACCTGCGCGATGCTCCGTTACCAGAGCTCGTGGCTGTGGCTCACGACATCGTCGCTGCCCGCCTCTGTGAGTGGGAAACGGCTGAGCGTCACGATCCGCGCGAAGTGGCTATCCGGGGCCAACCTGCTCAGCTTCGGCTTCACCGAGTTCAAGCAGGGAACGCGCGAGTGGGCCGGCGCCCACGATGGTCTGATGGTTGCCGAGGTGCCGAAGGATCGGCGTTGGCACCTGGTGGAGGTCACACTCGATGTGCCGGCGTTCGATACGCAGGCGCGGGATGTCGGGGTGAAACTCGGCTGCAGCCACGGAGTTCCGTCGGAGATGCTGGTGGACGCAGTGGCGATCCCCGAAGTCGGCCCGGGGCCGGCGCCCACGGCCCTACCCGACGGCACCACCGTCGAAGGCCAGCCGGAGGCCGAGGTTAGCCTGCCGGCTTTCCTGGCGCGCCCCGACATCCCCATCCTGTCCTCGCGGCTCGGGGCGCGGGCCCACGTCGGACCCGTGCGCATGAGTGCGCCGCCCCGCATCGAGCCGAGTCTGGGGCATCTCACGCGCCTCCCGGTCACCGTCCGGAACCGCTCGGATCGGGCTGTCACGGTGTTGTTGCGTCCACACGGCCCGGCCGGGGTCACGGTCGGCCAGTGTACGGTTGCCCTCGAACCACGGGCCAAGCGGGAGATCGGTGTCGAACTCCGGACCCTTCAGCCTTTGCCCCACGAGATCATCCTCGAAGCCAATGTGGGCTCTGAACGCGCAGGCCTGTCGGTCCCCATCGAGCCCCAGCGCGCCTTCCCGGTGTTCGGCGTGGTCGAGCACTTCGATCGCACCCCGCCCGGGCGCGAGCGCGCTCCGCGTGACGCCGCGATGCTGCAGCAGATGCCCTGCGCAGCCTACCGCATCGACTGCGGGTGGGCCGCCATCGACCCCGGCGACGGCAAGCCCTACCGGTTCGAGTCGACCGACTGGTACGTGGACCTCGTGCGCCAGACGGGCCACGCGCCCGTGCTCATGATGGTCGGCTACTACCCCGATTGGGCGGCTCCCTTCGACGACCCCACCGACGAGGCGAAGATGTCGGCGTACCGGCGGGCGATCCGGGCGATCGTGCAGCGCTACGCCGACCGAGTGGACTACTGGGAGAGCTGGAACGAGCCCTTCGGCTTCTGGTTCGGAGGCGATGATCAGGTCTACCTCGAGAAGGGGCCGGCGATGCTGCTCGCGGTGCAGAAGACGGTGTGGGAGGCGGTGCGGGAGTTCGACCCTACGGCCCGCGTGCTCACCCCGGGCTTTATGCCGTGGTACCACAAGGGCCAGATCGAGTGGCGGATACTGGACCGGCTCCTCGGAATGGGTTTCGAGCGGTACTTCGACGCCGTGTGTGTCCACAACTACCCTGGCCACGAACCTCCGCCGCTTACGTCGTACCGGATTGACGGGGAACAGAGGCTGGCCGTCGGATCGTGGCGAGACCTGGACCGGGCGGCGGACATGCGGGATCTGACCGACCTTCTGGACAGCCACCACTCGCGCAAGCCGATCTGGCTCACCGAGTTTGGGGGGTTCGACCCCAGAGACGAGCGCGCTCAGGCTCTCGCCTGCCTCCGCACCATTGGGGTCATCATGCCGCAGCGGGTTGAGGGAGCGCTGTACTACGAGCTGTACGACTACCCGCACGACGCCCATCCACCGACACTGAACCTGCTGCGCGGCAGCGACCTGCACCGGACTCTGGGCTTCGTCGCCTACCAGGACATGATCGCGGCCCTGACGGGGGCCACGTATGACCCCGCCGCCGCCGCCGTGAAGGCGCCCGAGGGGACCGAGTACCGCTGCTTCACGCGACCTGGAGAGACCATTGTGCTGCTGTGGAGCAACCGGGCCGACCCCACGACTGCCCGCATCCGGTGGCGCATACCAGTGCGGCGCGTTACCTGTACCTCGTGGGATCCGGCGCGCGAGGCCATGCGGGAGGTCTCGCAGACGGACGACCCAGAGGGGCGTCGCACGGCGACGCTGGATCCGCTTGAGTTCCTCGTGATCGTGGCGCAGTCCGCGCCATGAGCCATCGGCAGTCCCGGGGACCGTCCCCGGACACCGGCGGTCACCCAAGGGTCCGGGGCGCTCCTCGACCCGGTTGCGGAGGCAGGGACAGGCCGCGACCGCGCGCGTGGAACAGCGGCCGGCGCGGGTTGAAGCCGAGGGCCGCCGCCCGCGCCCAGCACTCGTCAGTCAGCGGCAGCCACGCCAGTCCCCCGAGCGCCAGCTGCATCTTGCGGTACCCGCCGGTGTGCGGCGCCCGGCAAGGAGCTCCGCGACCACCATACCGCAGGTCGCCGCGCGCCCACCGCCGGCCACCATGAGCTCCTCAGGGCCCACGGGGAAGGGGGCGCGGCCGAACTGCGCCAGTACGTGTGCATGGCGGGCCGGCCTCTACGCGGAGCCGACGGCGGCGAGCTGCTGCTCGATCGCAGCCACGCATGCTCCCTCGTGCTCCTCGGCCTCGGCGAGCAGGGCGAGCTTGACCGGGGCGTCCAGTTCCTTGTCGGCGCACTTCCCGAGCGCGGAGGCGATGGCCGCGTAGCCGTCCGCGATACCTGGGACGGCCTCGGGGATGGGCATCAGGGGCGATACCTCGCGCAGGTAGTCCGCGGCTCGGGCGCGGCACTCGGCCCACACCACGCCGTTCCACCAATTGCCGTGGCTCGCGCCGTGCCCGGCCTCCACGGCCCCCCGCCAGTTCGCGTAGCCGTTCGGCCCCATGCCGTAGCAGTCGCCCTCGTCTCCAGGGGGCCTGCACCACACTTCCACGGCGTAGCGCAGACTGTCCAGCACGGCCTTGCGCGGCTCTGCAGGTTCGCACCGGTGCAGCACGTGGAAGTCCATGTGGATGCCATAGCCGAGCTCGTCCCAGGTGCCGAACGTGAGATGGCTTGGGGGGAACTCAAGGCAGGCCCAGGGCTGCGCCGTCAGGAAGCCGGTGTCGTCCGTGCCCGTAATGAGCTGGAACTCCATGTTGGTGAGCATGCACGGGATACCGGCGGCGAGGCTCTCGTGCAACCGCGACTCGGCAACCGAACGATCCTGCGGCGTGCTTCCCGCATGGAAGAACCCGATTGGCTCCAGGCGGAGCCCGACGTTCTCGAGGAGCTCGCATACCCGCCGCCGGTCCCAGCAGTACGGCCCGCTCGGGCACAGCTCGTTATGAATGTTCAGGACGAACGCGTGGCCGCTGGCGCCGTAGAGGAAGGCGTCGGATGCACCGATGCCGTAGTAGTCGAGGGCTCCTCGGAGGGAGCCCATCATCGTGCAGTTGAACGGTGCCTGGACGAGGCGGTCGAGCGTCATGGCTGGTGCCTCCCGTACCGACGGCAGACGCACCGGCCGAGGCCGAGCCGCTCGCGGCAGTTCCTCAGCTACCTGCGGTCGTTGGCGCGGCGGTTCGCCCCATACCCACCCTTGGCCTTCCCGGCAGGCGGTCTGGAGCTTCGTGCGAGCGTGGGCGCTGCCACTGCTCCGGGTACCGGAAGTCCACGTGGGGATCGAAGCGCGACAACCGTCGGCCGGATGGTGGCGATCTAGCCGGCCCCAGATGTCACGCTACCTCGCCTCGTACTCCACAATCGTCACCGAGTGGGCCGGGAAGGTGACCGCCGGCTCGGCGAGAGCCGCGGCATCGAGTTCGGTCACCGTGACCTCGGGCTCAGCACCGAGGGCGTTGGCGGAAGCCGGGCTGGCGCCCGACAGGCGGAAGGCCCGGACCCGCCGGGCCCCGTCGCCGCCGGCGAGCATGAGAGCTGCTGCCGCATCATGGAACGGGTGGTAGTTCACCACGGCGACATAGGTCCGGCGGGTCTCGGGTGATACAGTGGCGAGGACATCGAGAGGGGCGTCGCTCGGTTCCACCACGGCATGCGCGAGGTGGGTCCCCGTATGTTCGCCGTAGAGCTGGAACGCCCGGTAGACCGGTGTGAGCGCGACCCGGGTGGCGTCCGACTGGAGCACACCCATGGCGTTCACCAGCAGGGCGATGTTTGCCATGGTGATCCGACCGCCCAGCCGATGGAACACGTGAAACATCCGCGCGCAGTAGATGGCCTCGCGCAGCTTGACCTCGGGCCGATTCTCGCCGTTCCACTGGTCTCGGGCAGTCACGTTCCACTCATCGATGGCCAGAGGGATCGGCTTGTCGGGCGACTCGCGCTCCACGATGGCCGCCGTCTGTGCGAAGGTCTGCTCGTACCGTGCCGGGCATGTGACCACGTTGGCGTAGTTGAGCGCGGGGTCGTTCTCGGGTGGGGCATCCTGATAGACGTGGACCGATAGGTAGTCGAGCTCGGCCGCCGCGGTGCGCGTGACGATGGCGTTCCAGTCGGCCCAGCCACTCCCCTCGACACCGACGCCGATCAGCTTCACCTCGGGATCGACCTCGCGCACGGCGCGGGCGAACTCGGCGGCTTTACGCCCGTAGTTCGTGGGCGTGAGGTGCCCGAGCTGCCAGTCGCCATAGAGCTCGTTCCCGAGCCCCCAGTAGCGCACGCCGTAGGGCTCCCGCGGCCCGCCATCGTCCCGGAGCCTCCCGCCGGGCGTGTTGGCGGCGCCATTGCAGAACTGGACCCATTCGACGGCCTCATCGGGCGTTCCCTCGCCCAGGTTGAGGCAGATGTAGGGCGCACAGCCCACGAGCTCACAGAAGCGCAGGAACTCGCGGGTGCCAAAGTCGTTGGTGTCCCAGACGTTCCACGCGCGGTCGAAACGCGCGGGGCGGAGGTCGCGCTCGCCGATCCCATCGCGCCAGTGGTAGCCCGAGGCGAAGTTCCCGCCGGGCCAACGGATGATGGGTGGGTGCAGGGCGCGGATGGCTTCGATCAGATCGGCGCGCATGCCGTCCACGGCGTCGCCCGGCATGAGCGAGATCGCGCCGATCCACAGGTTGCCGCGAGCGGCCTCAGTAGTGATGCACAGCGACGCGGGCCCCGGAGACTCGGGCTGCAGGGTAGACGTGTACGTGCGCCACTTATCGGCCGGCCGATCGATGCGGCTCTCGGCGAGAACCTGGTCGCCACGCCTCAGGCTGACCGTCACCGGCGCGTCGTCGCCGGTCTGGCGGAGCACGATGCGGCACTGATAGTCGACCGGCCGCAGCCGGAAGCCATCCTGCGCGATGCCATGCTCACCGGCGGCCTGCCGGCTGGTGATGCGCTGGGACTGAGAGCCGGTGTAGTAGGTCATGTTGTCGCGGGCGAGTTCGACGCCGTCGTCGGAGCCGAAACGCCGCCACGAAGCGAGAGCACCATCGGGCCCGGCGTCGCCCACGAACTTTCGGTTGCGGACGAGCTCGGCCCAAATGCCGTCATGGTAGATGCAGCGGCCCAGGTGCTCGGTGAAGTGGCCGAAGAGGTTGCGATCCAGCGGAGTGCCGGGCTGCGCGGAGTCGACGGCAACGCGGGCGCTGATCGGGGCGGCGTCGACCGGCTTGGTCGTCCAGCTCAGCGAGTCGACATCGGTGACTACTGACGGGCCGTTGCCGAAGGTCTTGAACATGAGGCCCACATACCTCGGGCGGAAGAACGCGACGGTGCGGCCGGCCTCGCGCCACTCCTCGTCGGCCGACCGCTTCACCGCGAAACGAAAGTAGCCACCGGCACACTCCAGCCGCAGCCACAGGTCGGAGACAGGGCCGACATCGTGGGCCAGCCGAGCGAAGCCCGTGCATTCGGCCCACACCTCCGGCGCCCCCATGGGGTAGATGAGCGGACCGAAGAAGGGCCCCCAGCAGGCGACGTTGCGCTTCGAGGGCGCCGCCATGAGGCCGATGTGGAAGTTGCTCTCCTTGCCGTACTTCACCACGCGAACACGGCCCTCGAGGGTGAAGTCGGCTTCGGGCACCGGCGTG
>JAKPQA010000090.1 GCA_029547025.1 Armatimonadota bacterium | reverse complement strand
GGGCCCGGGCCGAGGAGGAAGCCGAGCGATGCGGCCTTCTCGGTGTTCTCGCCGTGAGCACTCACATGGCACGAGCCACCGAGCCCTTTCCTCTCCCGCGGCCAGCCTGCGAGCGCGTGCTGCGCGAGCTCACGCGTTGCGGCGATCGCCTGCTGACGCGCCCGGCGATGCGCTCGGGCCGTCGGCGGCTCGGACTGCTCGGGCTGGCCACGTTCGACCGGAAGCACATCATCGTGCGGCATGTCGCGGTGCGCGCGCTCGATGCGGTGCGGTCCAGGCTGACGCTACCAAACCGGCCATCTGGAGGGATCGACCCTTCGGGCGCGAATAGCGCGTGACCCCGGGAGGACCGAGCCCAACTCATGGGATCGTTGCAGCATCTCGCCAAGGTTGTCCGCAAACCGCCACGCGTGGTCATCGCCCGCGCCGTTCAGGAGCTGCGGCTGGCATGCATGGCGGGAACGGGGGCCTGGACGCGGCTGGC
Organism: Armatimonadota bacterium; assembly: GCA_029547025.1. Classification (GTDB taxonomy): domain Bacteria; phylum Armatimonadota; class Zipacnadia; order UBA1398; family JAKPQA01; genus JAKPQA01. The sequence goes on along the minus strand of JAKPQA010000090.1, from coordinate 64,446 downwards.
CCGGCGTGTCACGGCCCGGTCCTTGGTCCTGCAGGACATCGTGGACGAGCTGGGCGACAGCGAGGCGTGGGAGCACCTCCCCCGAGAATCGTTCCCGGTGCTGCTGCACCCTGAAGGCCTCGGCGCGCTCCGGCACTGCGCCGAGTGTGGTTGGGTGGACGGGCCCACGCTCATCCAGCTGGCCCGGAATATCCGGGATCGGCGGTTCCAGATCATGGGGTGCGCCGTCCCCGAGGGCGGCCCGTGGCCGTGGAATCAGGACTGGCGTGTCGGCCATGAGTGGCCGCTCCGGCACTTCCAGGACTACGACTACTACGAGCCGCGAGCGGTGCCCTACGACATCCGCATCCCCTGGGAGCTTTCGCGGCTGTGGTTCTTGGTCCCACTGCTCCAGGGCGAGGCGCTGGACCCGGGCGGCGAATACGTCGAGGCCGCCGAGGCCATTCTGGCCGACTGGGAAGACCAGAATCCCTTCGCCGCCTCCACCGGTTGGTACCCGATGGAGGCCTCCATGCGCGCCATATCCCTGGTCCTGGTGCTCGACCTGCTGGCGGCGATGAAGAAGGGCGCCCCGGCGTTCGCCCGCGCTCTGCGACTGGCCGCGCTTCACGGCGAGTTCATCTGGCGAACCATCGAGTATACCGATGTGCGCGAGAACCACTATGCGGCGAACACCGTGGCACTGCTCCTGCTCGGGCTGGCCCTGCGGCGAGTCCATGGCCCGGCCCGCCGATGGCTGGCATATGCCACCCGGCACCTGGCCGCGGAGGCCACGACCCAGATCCTGCCTGACGGGGTGAACTTCGAGAAGGCCACGGGGTACCACCGCCTGGTCACTGAGCTGTTTCTGCTGGCACACATCGCCTCCGGGCGCCACGGAGTACCCTGGGGTGCTGAAGCCAGTGAGCGCCTGCACCGCGCTTGCCTGTACAGCGCCGCATGCCGCCGGCCCGATGGTCTCGCGCCGTGCGTGGGCGATGGCGACGACGCCCAGGTGCTGGTCTTCGACGGCCGCCCTCCTCGCGATCATTCACCCCTCATCGCGCTGGGGGCCGCATACTTCGGGTGCGGGCGGCTCAAGGGAGCCTCGAGCTCACTCTCGGCGGCAGTCCCCTGGCTGCTGGGGCCCGAGGGCGTCGAGTCATGGCGGGCACTGGCTGCCGACGGCGCGTTCGAACTGCAGTACTTCGAAGCGGGAGGAGTCGTTGTCGTCCGCGCCGGCACCGACTGGCTGTGGATCGACGTGGGCGAGGTGGGGCTGGCTGGACGGGGGGGACACGGACACAACGACCTGCTGAGCTTCGAGTTGGCCCTCGATGGCCGGCCCGTCGTCGTGGACCCCGGATGCTACTGCTACACCGCCGACCCGGTGGCACGCGACCGCTTCCGTGGTTCCGCCGCCCACAACGGCCTGATCGTCGACGGGCACGAGATGGCGGAGCTCTCGGGCCTCTGGTGGATTGCCGATGACGCGAAGCCCGAGAGCGTTTCGGTCACTCGTGACGGGGAGGCCGTCTGCGTGGCTGCGGCGCACGCGGGTTACGCTCGGCTCCGCGACCCGGTCCGCCATACGCGCCACTTTCGCTTTGACACCGGTGCTAGACTACTCACGCTGTCCGACCGGCTCCACTGCGGGGGATCCCATGAGGTGACGCGTTTCCTCCATCTGTCGCCCGGCCTGAGACTGATCATCGAGGGCCATCGGGCATGGGTGACAGACGATACAGCCGGCCATGCGGTAGCCGAGGTGGAGTGGGGGGCCGGCACGCGTGCATCGGCCTGCCACGGCGAGGTGAGCCCTGGGTACGGACAGCGGGAGCCGGCCGAGGTCCTCGAGCTGGCCGATCAGATCTGTGGGACGGTGACCCTCTCGTTGTCCATTCGCGGAGCGGGGCGAGCGACGCCATGAAGCAGGTGTTCATGTCGGGGGCCGGGCAGATCGACGTGTTCGATGTGCCTGTACCGTTACGCCTCCGTGACTCCGTGCTCGTCCGGAACGCCTACTCGCTGATCAGTAGCGGCACCGAGGGCGCCGCCGTCACCCGCCGCGCCGGCCTGCTGGGCCTCTACGAGAAGGCCATGGGCTCGAAAGACCGGATCCACCAGGCCTGGCAGCTGGCCCAGGACCAGGGCTACGCCCGCGCCATGGAGATCATCCGGCACAAGCTCGCCGACCACACACCGATGGGCTACTCGTGTGCGGGCGAAGTGGTCGAGGTCGACCACGCCCACATGCCGTACCGCGTCGGGGACCACGTGGCCTGCATGGGCGCGGGACTGGCGAACCACGCCGAGTATGTGGCCGTACCCCGGAACCTGGTGGCACGGATCCCCGACGGAGTGCCGATGTCGGCCGCATCGTTCGCCGCGCTGGGCTGCATTGCCATCCAGGGCATCCGGCGACTCGAACTAACTCCGGGCGAGTGGGTCGGCGTCATCGGCCTGGGGCTGGTAGGCCAGATCTGTGTCCGCGCCCTGGCGGCCATGGGCTACTCCGTGGTGGGCACCGACTTGAGTGCCGAGCGGGCCCGAGTCGCGTCCAATGTGCCCGGTGTTGACGCCTGGGCCTCGCCGGACACCGACAGCGTGGCTCGCGTGTTGGATCGCACCGCCGGTCGGGGGCTGGATGGCGTTGTGGTCTGTGCGGCAACCGAGAGCCATGCACCGGTGAACCTGGCCTTTGACCTCTGCCGCGTGCGCGGCAGGGTCTCGGTGGTGGGCGACGTCGGCCTGGGGCTCGACCGCTCGAGGATGTATGCCAAGGAGCTCGAACTGCGCCTGTCCTGCTCCTATGGCCCGGGCCGGTACGACAACCAGTACGAGATTCAGGGACACGACTACCCCTATGGTTACGTGCGGTGGACTGAGGGCCGCAACCTGGCGTACTTCCTCGACCTGCTTGCCCGCGGAGCCGTAGACGTGGGCCCTCTCATCACGGCCACCTACCCAGTCTCCGAGGCCAGGGAGGCGTACCTCCGCGTCAAGTCCGGCGACGCCAGCACCTACGGTGTGCTGTTCGACTATGGAGCCGCGACCTCCGGGCCGGAGACCACGGCGCCCCGGCGGATCGAGTTCCCTCGCGCCTCCGTGCCCGGGGCCACAGGGACGGCCTCGGCCGACCCACCGCTGCGTATTGGCCTCATCGGCGTCGGTGGCTTTGCCAAGGCCGTGCACATCCCCAACTTGCGGAGACTCCCTGGTCTCTTCCGCATTCGGGCCGTTGCCAGCCGTTCCGGAGGGACGGCCGGAGTCGTGGCGCGCAAGATCGGGGCCGAGATGGCCACGAGCGACTACAGCGACGTACTGGCCGACCGCGCCATCGACGCCGTGATCATCTCCACCCGGCATGCCAGCCACGGGCGGATCATCATCGACGCGCTCGAAGCGGGAAAGCACGTGTTCGTCGAGAAGCCCATGACCACCACGGTGGAGGATGGCCAGGCGGTCTTGGCCGCCGCTGAACGTGCCGGCCGGATCGTCCGAGTCGGCTTCAACCGCCGCTTCTCTCCCTACCTCCGGGCCATGCGGCAAGCGGTCGGCACCCTGGGCCCATGCATGATCTCGGTGCGCGTGAACGTGGGTGCCGTCGGCGGCCACTGGAGCAACACCGCTGAGGAAGGCGGCCGATTCCTGGGCGAGGGTGTCCACTTCTTCGACCTCTGCAACTGGTTCGTCGGCGAAGAGCCCGAGGCCGTCTGTGCCATGTTCTGCGGCGACAACGAAGTGACGAACCCCAATGGCGAGGTGCTGGTCCGCTACCCGGATGGATCGACCGCACACATCACCTACACGGCACTCGGGCACGCCGGTATGGGCAAGGAGTACATCGAGGTGTTCCGCAACGGGCGCGCGGCCGTGTGCGATGACTTCCGCACGCTCCGTTGCTTCGGGGGGCGGGCCGCTGCCGGTCGCGGAGCCCGCGGCGATAAGGGGCAGCTCGAGGAACTCAAGGAGTTCGCCGCCGCGGTGCGCGGCCGGCCGCACCCGGTGGCTGGCGCCGACGCTCGAGCGGGGCTCGTGGCCACCTGGCTAGCGGTCAGCAGCTACCAGAGCGCTCGGACCCGAGCCTGGATCATCCGTGATGTCTAGCTACCCCAACGACACCGGACCCACCGGCCCGGAGAGGGCCAAGCGCGCACCGGTCGCGCCCGCGGGATCGAGGTTCCGAGTGGCCCTGGCCGCCTACTACGCCACCGTGATCGCGGGCACCCTCTCGATGATGGTCGCTACGCGGATGGCGGATGGCCTACTGACCTCGGTGGCGCTAGGCCTGCTGATGCTATCCCGACGCTTCAGCAGCACCGGCTCCAACCTGGTGCAGCTCGGGACCTCGCAGACGCTACTCCGCTACGTGGGGATGCACGCGGACGAGCCCGCCACCAAGCGGCGGTATGTTGCCTTCGCGGCCTGGGCGTGGGTCGCGCTGCTCGCCATCTGCCTCCCCATCACCATCGCCTACCAGGAGCTCCTCGCCGGCTGGTGGTTCCCGGACACGTCGGCAGGCGGCGCCATGGCCGTGTGGTCCGTGCTGCTGATGTTCAGCATCATGGCCATCTACATCGCGCACTCGCTTCTGCTGGCTGAACAGCGCATGGTCTGGGCCGGGCTCGTGGCGGGGATGGAGAACGGCGGCTTCATGCTCGGGCTGCTGCTGGTGCTCAGGAGCGAATCGACGCCGCTCAACCTGGTCGCCTACCAGGCCGTCGGCGCTACGGTCCTCAGCGCCGCCGTAGTCCTCTGGTACTGCCTTGGACCAGGGCGGCCGCGAGGCGGTGCCGCCGCCTCGTGGCGCACCATCCGCGGCGACTTCGTGACCTACGGGCTGCCGAGGGGCATCATCACCGGCCTCGACATGAGCGTGCTGGTCATCGGCCCATGGCTGCTGCGATCGGACCCGCAGGACGCCGGTAACCTGCTGCTGGCCCTGACGCTCCTGCGGATCGTGCAGTCGCTCGTTGGGCCGGTCACCAAGCTCACGTCAGCGCTCACAGCTCGGTTCGTCGGCTCCGGCGATGAGCGTTCGATCGAGCGGGCCGTCCGGATGCTGTTTGGTGTCGCTCTGGTGGGCTCCGTGCTGTTCATGGCCGTGCTCGTACCGTGGCGACGCTACCTGATCGCGTCGTGGCTCACCAAAGACGAGACGATCCAGGGTACCTGGGTGCACTTCTCGGTGCTGTGCTGGGGCGTACTCCCGCTCACGGTGTTCTACGCTCTGCGCGGCGTCATCGAGGTGCGATGGAAGACGCCCTACAACCTGTACACGCTGGCCGCCGCCATCGGTGTCCATATCGTGGGCTACTATGCTTTCGCGCGCTACATGCCACCGGGGCCTGCCGTCCGGGCCTCGCTCATGGCCAGCCTGTGGGTCATGGGGCTGCTCACCATGGTGTGGACGCGGCAGTACCTGAGACCCGTCTCATACTGGGGGCTGCCGCAGCTGGCGCTCATCGGCGCGGCCATCTTCGCCGTCAACCTGTGGGGCGCGGGTGTTCGGGGGGCGGCCGGACCAGCGGCCTCCGCGGCAGCAGCTGCTTCGGGCGTGGCGGTCCTCGTTCGGTCCGCCAGGTGCCCGTTCATCGCCGACTTGCGGGTGTGGCTCCTTCGGCGGCGCTAGCAACGCCCGTTTGGGCCACCGGGCGAGTGCGGCGCCATGTCCGGCGCAGGCATGCCGGGGCCAGGAGCAGCCACTGGGCGAGGAACACCACCCCGCCGTAGCCGAGCAACGCTCTCGGTAGGTTCGCCTGCGTCAGGTAGTAGGCGAAGATCATCGCCGCCATGATCAGTAGTACGCCACTGGGACGATCGCGCACCCGCACCAGGACCGAGTCGCCCCACTGCAGCGCCACGCCGAGAAGGCAAGCGCCGACGAACCATCCGGTGAAACCGAACTGGCCGTAGAAGTCGCCCAGCGCTGGCACCGCCGCCGAGCCCGAGATGCCGCTGTTCGAGAAGACGCTGAACACATAGAAGGTGTCAGGGAAGAACTCGGCTCCCCAGAGGCGGCCGAGCAACCCCACATTGCTCAGCCCGTAGTGTTCATGGATCCCCGGGAAGACATGGGTGTACATCGGCACCGGCAAGGCCAGCCGGCCCACAACGCGGGTCAGCGCGATCTGTCCGAGCGTGCCGACTGCACCCACCAGCCCGCCGGGGGCTCCACGGACTACAGTAGTACTAAAAAAGTAAAGAACGCACAGCAATGCGAACAGCAGCGACCCGAACAACACGACTCGTACTGCGGAGGCCCGAGGCCGCACCGACCTCCGCCGACGCTCCAACGCGCGCCGCCACGATGGACCCCAGGCACTCAGAAGCCCGAGCATCAGCAGGAACACCAGCAGGGGCCGCTTCTGGAACAGGAACACGAGCATCACGGCGGCCGCCGTGCATGCGACAAGGGCGGCCCCGCGGATCGGTCGATGACCGGTCACGCGCCACACCAGCCACATGGCGACGGCATAGTACGGGAGCACGTTCTGCACGAGCTGGAACAACGCGTAGTTCTCGCCCACCTCGCGCCGCGCCACGAACATGGCGAGCGGGTTCGCCCCCAGGAAGCCCTCGACAAGACCAACTTCGATCTGCGAACGGTACTGCAGCATGAGCGCCACGCTCGCGGCCAGCGCTGCCAGCGTTGCCACGAGGAGCGCCGGGAGCGAGAAATCCACACGGGAGGTCCTCATCAGTGCCGTGAGCCGTGGCCCGGTGCGGCAGAGACGTCCATGGTGCGCGAGCGCGTGTGATGCCTGATAGGCCATCAAGACCAATGCCAGTCCGCCCACCATCAGGAGGTCGGCGTACAGATAGTCCTGTCCCCCGATCGCCTCGAGCTGGAGCCGCGGGAACCAGGTAGGTAGGTAGGGGCGCATCCACGGCATGAGCAGCAGCCCCACGATGGTGAAGACAAGGGTGCCCGTACAGAAGACCCCGATCAGGCTTGCCGAGAGGATGACCCGCCACTGCGCCAACATGATGACAACGACAACGAGTGCTGCGCCGACGGAGTAGCCTCTGCCATCGGTTAGGAAGTCCACTTTTCACCTCCCCCCGCAGATGACGTCCTTCGGCTCCCACGTATACCATGGCCTCCGGCGCGGGTCGAGGCCGTGGCCCACCGAGCATCGGCGGGCACTCAGATGACCCCGCAGGAATCGGCACGTCGGTCGCACACTGAGCTGGGTGGGCATCCGTCTGCCAGACGCCGAGTCGCCTCATGCTCGGACGCGAGTTCAGATGGGAAGGTATTATCAGTGCACCATGCGTGATCCTCTCCCCATGGTCCTGCAGGCCAAAGACACGGCCGCCCAGCCTCAGAACGGGTCGCGGACCGCGTTCCGGGCCGGACTGCTCGTCTACTACGCGACCGTGATGTTCAGCACAGCGGCAATGATGTTCGCCATCCGCCAGGCGGACCATCTGCTGTCGGCTGAGGCGTTGGGGCTGCTGATGATCGCCCGGCGCCTCAGTGGAACCGGTTCGAGCCTCGCCCAGCTCGGCGTGTCGCAGACACTGATCCGCTACGTCGGACTCTACGCCAAGAACCCAGCGGCCAAGCGCCGCTACGTCGTCTTCGCCGCGGCCGTGTGGGGGCTCCTCACGGCCATCATCCTGCCGGCCGCATTCCTGTTCCAGCCCATGCTGGCGAGTCTATGCTTCCCCGGAGCATCGGCCGGGCCCACCATGGTCGTGTGGTCTGTGGCGCTCATGCTCAGCATGGTCGGCATCCTCATCGCACACTCCACACTCCTGGCCGAGCAGCGGATGGTCTGGGCGGGCGTCGTGACCGGAATGGAGGTGGGCGGGTTCTTCCTCGGACTGCTGGTGGTGCTCGGGAGCCGCTCCACACCCCTCAACCTGATCGCTGGACAGGCGGTCGGCGCCACGGTTCTGAGTGCCGCGGTGGTAGCCTGGTACTGCCAGAGCCCATGGCGAGCCCGGGGAGGGGATGCCCCGCCGTGGCGCGACGTCCGCAGCGATTTCATCACCTATGGCCTACCCCGGGGCGTGATCTCGGGCCTCGACATGAGCGTCCTGATCATCGGCCCGTGGCTCCTCAGGGCCGACCCGAAGCAGGCCGGCAGCCTACTCATCGCCCTCACGATGCTGAGAGTGCTCAATGCCCTCTTGGGCCCCATCACCAAGCTCACGTCGGCGCTCACGGCACGGTACGTGGGGTCGGGTGACGAGACGTCCATCGAGCGGGCGGTGAAGATGCTGTTCGGAATGGCGTTCATCGCCTCAGTCCTGTTCACCGCCGGCCTGGTGCCCTGGCGGGATCAGCTGCTCAGGCTGTGGCTCGCGAAGCCCGAGACCATCGCCGGAACCAGCGCCCACTTCTCGGTTCTCTGCTGGAGTGTGCTGCCTCTGTCGATCTTCTACGCCCTCCGCGGGGCGATCGAGATGCGCTGGAAGACGCCCTATAACCTCTACACACTGCTCACGGCCATCGCCGTGCACTTGGTGGTCTACTACGCATGCGCGCGGACCATGGCGCAGCCCGTCGCCGTGCGCGTGGCCATCACCGCGTGCATGTGGGTGATGGGGATCCTGACCGTGATCTGGGCGCGGGACTACTTGAAGCCGGTGGCCTACTGGGGCCTTCCTCAGGTTGCGGCCGTCGGCACGGCCCTCTATGCGCTGAGTACATGGGCCGACCAACTCGGCGGCATTGAAGGCGTGAGCATCCTGGCCGCTGCCATCGCCGGTGGGGCGGCGATCTTGGTTCGCTACGCGCCGTGCCCCTTCATGCTGGAGGCCTGGAACTGGCTCCGCCACGGGCAGCCGATAGCCGGTACGCCGGTGGGCGACGCGGCCGGACCCACATCGCTCTGAGCGACCCCGGGGCGAGGGACAACCACTGCAAGAGGTACAGCACGCCGCCGTAGCCCAGCGCGGCTCGAGGCAGGTTGGCCTGGGTCAGATAGTACGCGAAGGTCATGCCGGCCACCACCAGCAGCACGCCGCTGGGACGGTCCCGGACGGTCACCAGAATCGAGTCGGCGCACTGCAATAGGACCCCCAGCACACAGGCCCCAATGAACCACCCAAGGAAGCCGAACTGGCCGTAGAAGTCACCCAGGGCAGGGACGGCGGCCGAGCCGGCGATGGGCGAATCCGAGAATGCGCTAAACACGTAGAAAGTGTCCGGGAAGAATTCGGCTCCCCAGAGCCGGTTCAGCAGCCCGACGTTTGTCAGCCCATAGTGCTCGTGCACGTCCGGGAACAAATGAGTGTACATGGGCATCTCAAGGGCCAAGCGTCCGAAGAGGCGCGTCAGTGAGATGCTCAGCACCGTCCCCACCGCCGACAGAGGTCCCTTGCCCGCGTGCCGGGCCGCGGGCGTCGAGACATAGTAGAACAGGCACAGCACGACGAACGCCCCTGTGAAGTACAGCGCCAACTTGCGGGTGGGCAGGGAGAACCCCTCGGTCTGGCGGCCCGAGCGCGGGAATCCCCGCCGCGAGTAACCCCATGCGCCCAGCCCGGCCAGCATCAGCAAGTACGCGACCAACGCCCCCTTGGCGAAGATCGAGAACAGCATCACGAGAGACATGGCGATCATGCCGATGGCGAACCGCCGAACCCATCGCCAGCCCGTCACCCGCCACGCCAACCACGCGGCGACACAGTAGAACGGCAAGATGGTCCGGGTCATCAGGATCAGCGGATAGTTGCTGTCGATGGACCGCCGAACGGTGAACACGGCGCCGGGACTGGCGGCGATGAACCCCTCCACAACACCCAGCCTGATGCTCGACCGGTACTGGAAGAGCATCGTTGCCGTCACCAAGGCGCTGAGGGAGGCCCAAACCACCAAAGCCGACAACGAGAAGTCCAGGACACTCCCCTTCACCCGCCCCACCAGCCGTGGGCCCTGGCGGCACAATCGCCCCCCATGCGAGATGGCGTGCGCGGCCTGGTAGCTCGCTAACACAACGGCCAATCCGCCCACGACAATGATGTAGGCATAGAGGAAGTCGCGGCCCGTCAGGCCCTGCAGAAGCAGCCGGGGGAATATGGCGCGCAGGTGAGGCCGGACGAAGGGCATGACCAACACGCCGACAACGGTGAAGATCAACGTCGCCGTGCAGTACACTCCGAGGACGCTGGGCGAGAAGATCAGGCGCCGCTGGGCCACGATAAGGAGCACCATGATGGCGGCGGCACCCATCGCGTAAGCTCTACCGTCCTCGAGCATCGAGCGGCCCTGGCCTCCTCAGCCATCGGGAATGGTTCGCGAGCGCGCGCAACCGACCTCAGGTCACCGGCACCAGAAGGATCTCGGCGCTCCCGCCAGCCGACTCGTTCACGGTCCCCACCACCAGGTGGCCCGACGCGTAGGCCATAGACGCGACACCAATCACGTAGAAGCCCGGGTGGATCGTCGACTTCGATGTCGTACTCGCCACGGTGGCGAAGTGACTGAAGGATTGGCCGTTGTCGTCGGAGACCCATAGGTCGGCCGTGGCCGCGGCCTGACTGGTGGGCAGCTCCTCGAGCTTCGTCATCGTGCCCGCCACGAGAAGCCCATTCGGCAGCGCAATGATGTTCGCGTCAGTGAACCCCTCGAGCCGTGCCGTCTCAGTCCACGTCGTGCCACCGTCGGCCGAGGCGTAGACACGCCCGCCGCCCGAGAGGTCGGTGGTGTAGTCGAACGTGGTGGTGGCGTACAGCCGACCGTTCGTTCCGCGCACCAGGCTCTGCATTCGCTCGTTGATGAGCCCATAGAACGGCTCAGGCAGCCGGCCCTTCGCTCGGTCCTGATCCACGGCCGCCTGCACGGTGTCCGGCAACGGCGACGTGCGTGTTACCGTGCTCAGCGCCCACGACGCGCCCTCATCACGCGAGTAGAACACGGCATTGGCGTAGTGCCGCTGGGTGCCGCTCAGCCCGATCTCCGCCTCGAGCACGAACGAGTTGAAGAGGCATGCGAACCAGGTGCCATCGATCCAGTGCAGGCCCGAGACCGACCACGCGCTGTGCTCCACCGCCTTCAGCCCGTCCACATTCAGGCCCGGCACGGTGGACATATAGTCCAGAATCTCCCAGGTGAACCCTCCGTCACGACTGGCGACGATGGCCCCCTCGCCGTGGTGCGACCCTGCCAGGAGCAGGCCGGACGCCGCGGAGCGGGCTACCGAGTGGATCCGGGCCCACTCGGGGTTCTCATAGACGCACTCGCCGCTGATGTCCCCGGGCTCCGGCAGCGCCGCGCTGCCCGTAGCGGAGGCGTCCACCAGGAACGAGTACCGGTAGATCGCGGCGGGGTACGCCTGGCAGGCGATGATGACGATGCGCCCGGACTCCTCCCAGGCCGTCAGATCGGTGATGTCACCCTCATAGGCACCGGAGGTCGGCGTCGGCGACGTATGACCCGCGTTCCACTGCATGGATCTGCCCGTGATCGGATCGAGGATGACGATCCAGCCGTTCTCCTCGGTGCAGCCGAACACGAGACCCCGAGGTCCCGCGATGAGCGACGTCAGGTTCGGTTCTGGTGAGCCGGCGGGGCCAATCGCGATGGCGGTGCGGATCGGCGTCCCCAGTCCGACGCCGGGAGGGGGCGGGTTCTGCCCCGAGCCGCAACCACTCATTGCCGCAATGAGGCTCAGGAGCGGCAGGACCACCGCCAGATGACCCAGTGCGCCCACGATCAGTCCCACGAGTTCCCTCCACAACGAGATGGTCTCGCCCCGGGGCGGGCCCGTTCCGGGAGTCCTCGGCCGCCGGCATCATGTTCACTTCGGCGGGTCACGCACGGGGCCTTCCCGCAGACTCACAGGCGGGAGGGCCTGCAGTCGGTTTTTGCGTCCACGGAGGGTACCGAATGTGAGAGCCGGAACCCTCCCTCCAACCTATTCTGACACGAGGAGTGCAGGGCTCGTGCGCGGCAAAGTCAAGTGGTTCAACAATGAGAAGGGCTATGGCTTCATCTCACCCGAAGATGGCAGCAAGGACGTGTTCGTTCACTTCTCCGCCATCCAGGGCCGCGGGTTCAAACCGCTGGATGAGGGCGAGGAAGTCGAGTTCGAGGTCGAAGACTCGCCAAGGGGCCCACACGCGGTCAACGTCGAGCGTTCGGCCAGAAGCTTCGAGTAGTCCCGCGGGGTGTCCCCGCCTGCCAGCGACGGTGGGCGGCTCACCGGACCGAACCTCGTGACCTGATACCGACGGCCGGCCGGACGGGGTGCGTCACGCCGTGAGCAGCGTGCGCGACTTCCCGGTGCCGGTACGGGGGCTTGGCCGCACGTCTCCTGCCGCGGCGTTCGCCAACCCCAGGTTGCGCTCTTCCCTCAGCGAACCGTCTCGGCCGGGGGCGTCGGCGACGCTCTCGTCGCGTACGGCGTCCCCGGCGCCGGCTGTCCACCCAGCCCGATCTGTCGGCGCAGACAGGGAACCCGGCCATGAAGACCGAAACTGGTACGCGCGCGGTGCCGGAGAGGGATCCTACAGGTGGACGATGCCAAGTGGTTTGCGCTGAGTTTCATCGCCCACGGAGGCAGCGTCCGGGAGGCGGCGGCGTGGTCGGGTGTGGGGATCCCGACAATCCGCCGATGGCTTCCTTCGTCGCGCTATGGCACTGTCGGAGAAGCCGGCGCGGCGCGCAGGGCACTCCGGGTGATGAACCTCGCTCCGCTGGACCAGTCGGCCCTGGTGGAGCGAATGCGCCGCGAGCTGAGTGAGCGAGAGAGTGCGGCGGGGCCCGGAGAGACCCTGCCACTCTAGCGCGGTCTGACGATGCGTGGCCAGCGGGAACGGCACGCATCGCGCGACAGGGAACCGCAACGGGCTAAGCCCTGGCCCTCGGGCCCGTGGCGGCCAGCGTGCCGGCGGGTCTGACGCCCGCCACCGGCTTCGCGCCAATGGAGAGACACGATGCGCTCAACGATTCTGACAGGCCTCTTGGCGTTGGCGACAGCGGCCGCGGTGGCCCAAGCTCCTCCGGCCGCTGCCCCTGGCGATGGTCCTTATCGGCTCGCGCCCGGCGATGTGATCGACGTGGTAGTCGCCGGAGCGCCGGACCCCGCCTACTCGCCGCCCGCAGACGGCATCATCATCGGCCCCGATGGAACCATCATGTACCCCACGATCGGGCTTGTGGCAGCCGCGGGGAAGACGTGTGAGGAGTTGGCGTCGGCTCTGGCCTTGGGCCTGGCCGCGCGGATCCGCAACCCGCAGGTCGTCATTCGCGTTCGCGAGTACAACTCGCTCCGGTTCAGCGTGATCGGCGCGGTCAAACGCCCCGGACAATTCACATTCCGGCAGGGCATCACGCTGCGAGAAGCCCTGGCCTTGGCCGAGGGCGTGGTGCTGGCTGGTCCCGGGAAAGCCTCTGGAGCGCGCGCCCGGCTGGTCCACCAGAACGGCACATCGCGAAGCGTCAGTCTCGAGAACGCCCTGCGCGGCCTTGGCGACGAGGGTACCCTCGAGATCCAGGTCGGCGATACGCTGGTCGTCGAGCAGGAGTCGTCGGTCTCCGTCTTGGGATATGTCCGGGCCCCGGGGTACTACCAGATCCCCGATGGCGCCACGCTCTCGGAAGCCATTGCGATGGCGGGGGGCGTCCTCGAGGAATCCGGCGATCAGCGCCGCCTCATTGGTGACCTGGCCCAGGTCACGGTGAATCGGGCTTCGGGCGAAGTGCTCACCGTCGACCTGCTCCAAGCGGTTCAGGCGCCATCGGAAGCGGGCGCGGCTCCGGCCGATCGCGCGGCGAACAACCCGGTCCTCGAATCGGGGGATCTCGTCTACGTGCCGCCGGCCAAGCGAGAGGCCAGCATTCTGGGCTATGTGCGCACTCCCGGCATGTACTCGTTTCGCCCCGGCGATCGCGTGAGCGACCTACTGGCCCGGGCGGGGGGCGAAGTGCTTCAGGTGGGCTCCACCGAGGGCTCCCGGGGCGATCTCACGCGCATCGTGCTCTCCCGCCGGGACGGGCGGACGCTGAACCTGGACCTCTCACGCACCGCCGACGTCCAGTCGGAGCTGCGGAATCCCCAACTCGAGCCCGGCGACACCGTGTTCGTTCCCGAGGAACGCCTCGAGGTCTCAGTGGTGGGTCATGTGACTCGCCAGGGCCGGTACCGCCTCCGGCCCGGCGACCGGATCTCAGACGCCCTGGCGGCCGCCGGCGGGCCTCTGCGCCCAACAACGGTCCCCACGCAGACCACCGGCGCTGACCTCGAGCACTGCTGGCTCTACCGCGCCACAGGAGAGAAGCTCCCCATGGACCTGCGGTTCCTGGTCGAGCCCGGTGGCACCAATGGGGCCGAGGCTCGCGACCGCACCCGGGCTGAGATCGATGCCCCGGCCAACCTTCCCCTGGAGCCGAACGACACGATCGTCGTGCCCGAAGCCGATCGGCGTGTCAAGGTTGCTGGTTACGTGAAAGACCCCGGCTACTTCGAGTACCGCCCCGGCGAAACCGTCTCAGCCGCCCTGGCGATGGCTGGGGGCGTCCTCACCAACATCGGCTCCGACTCACGTGTCCAGCTCCGCTGGCCCTCGGGGGCAGAAGAGGAAGTCGATCTGCGCCAGAGTGATCCACCCCTCACCCCCGGTGTCGAGATCCGTGTGCCCTTCGCGCGCAATCGCGTCGTGGTCCTCGGCTACGTCGAGAAGGCCGGGTTCTATGAATGGCACGAGGGCGACACGGTCATCGATGCCATCGCCCTGGCCGGTGGCATCAAGGGGCCGACCACGAACGTGGGTATGCGCCTCGTCAAGGGCGAGTACTATCGCGCGCTCCTGATACGGCGCGAGAACGGCGTCGAGAAACGCTACGACCTGGACCTGAAGTCCTACTACGAGCGCGGGGACCAGACGCACAATCTGAGGGTCTACCCCGATGATGTCATCATGGTGCCGGGTAAGGGCAAGTTCAACCCGCAGGCCCTGCTGCAGGACGTGTTGCTGATCCCAGACTTCCTGAATCTGTTCCGGTGAGCGGCCGGGGCGCCGCGAACAGGAGGCCGATGGCGAGTGGTCGTGCGGAGCAGGGCTCCCGTGCGAATCGACTTTGCGGGCGGGTGGACTGACGTCGCCGTGTTCGCCGACAGTGTCGGCGGGGCGGTGGTCAGCGCGACCATTGACAAGTACGTGCACGGGCACATGCGGACCATGGATGGCGGCCAGCGGCCGGCGGACCCGGCGCCGGACGCCCCGGGGGCTTGGGAGTGGCAGGTGCCTGGCGAGGGAATCACCGTGGCCTACCACTCAGACCTGCCGGCCGGCTCAGGCTTGGGCACCTCGGCCACGCTCAACGTAGTGTGGCTCTCACTGGTCCGGGCCCGGCCTGTCAACGAAGCCGACCGCGCGACCCTGGCGGAACTGGCCTATGACCTCGAGCGAATCCTCGGGATCCTGGGAGGACGGCAAGACCAGTATGCCAGCGCGTTTGGTGGGGTGAACTACCTGACATTTGGCGGCACCACCGGTGTCGAACGCCTGCGTCTCGACCCGCGGGTCATCGCCGAGCTCGAGGACCGGTTGGTACTGTGCTACACCGGCCGGCCGAGACTCTCGAGCACCATCCACCACGACGTGTGGGAGAGCTATCGTTCAGGCAGTCCGACGACGGTTCAGGCGCTCTACGGCCTGCGCCAGGTGGCTGCCGAGGTTCGTATAGCACTACTCAACGGAGATCTGGAGCGGTTCGGTGCACTGCTGAACCAGAACTGGGAGTACCAGCAGGCACTCCATGCCTCGGTCAGCAATGCGCAGATCGAGCGTGTTTTCGAGCACGCAGTGCGGCGTGGAGCCGTGGCGGGGAAAGCGTGTGGTGCGGGGGGGGGCGGCTGCCTCCTGTTCCTTTCGGCAGCAGGGGGCAAGGCCGAACTGGAGGGGGCGCTGGCCGAGCTGGGGGTCCGCGTGATACCCTTCCGCTTCGAGTTCGAGGGCCTGACGGTAGAGGTGGACCCGGCGTAGGTCGCTGCCGCCGGCCCCCATGTGGAACGGATGATCCGTGGAACGAGACGAAGGCCAGTATGCGGTCGATGGCGAGCCCCAAGGGCTCCAGTTGTCCTCCCTCGCGGCTGTGTGTCGCCGGCGCGTCCGTTTGATCGCGCTGGTGATGGTCATGGTGGTGGGCCTGGTGGCCGCTGTGGTGTTCACCCGCCAACCACAGTATGAGTCACAGGCCCGGGTGCAGTTCACGTCGCCCAAGTCCATCAGCGGCATGGGTGCGCTGGGCAGTATGCCGTCTCTCCTGGGCATCACCTTCGGCTCGAGTTCGGTCGAGACCCAGAGGCTCTTGCTCATCGGCGAGACGATGGTGGTCGAGGCCGCCAAGAGCCTGGGCATCCACGAGCCGTGGCGCGAACTGAAGAAGCGGGTCAAAGCAAGTGTCGTACCCAACTCCGACTTGATCGACATCACCGTCTTCGACACAGACCCCGACCGGGCCGCCGACCTGGCCAACAAGGTGGCGAACCGGTATATCGACGCGGCCCGCGAGTATGACCGGCAGTCATCGAGCGAGGCCGCCGCGTACATCAAGGACGAGATGGCACGGGTTCGCGAGCAGCTCCAGCACTCCCGCGACAGCGTGCGAGACTACAAGCGCGATCGGAAGATCATCGACGTCGAAGCCCAGACCCGCTCAAGCATGGACATTCTCACCCGGATGCTGGCCGACCAGGCGGAGACTCACGGAGCCCTGGTGGCCGCCCAGGAAGTCGCTGACGAGTATCGCAGGCGCCTGAGCGAGCAAAGCGCCACCTACGTGTCCGCATCGACCATCGGCCGTAACCCCGTGGTGACTTCCCTCGAGCAGCGCCTCGCCGAGCTGGAGACGGAGAAGGCCGGTCAGGAGGCCATCTACACGGCCGAGCATGAGAGTGTGAAGCAGCTCGAGCAGCGTATCGCCCAGGTGAAGCGGGAGCTCGAAGACGCGGTGCGCACCGTAGTCGAGTCTGAAGTCACCTCGACGAACCCGGTGTACGTGGATCTCGCGGGCAAGCTCGCGGCAGCGGAGTCCGATCGCCGGGCAGCGCGGGCGCGCGAAGCGGCTGAGGAAGCCATGATCGCCAAGCATCGCCGAAGCATGAGTTCCCTGCCCGAAGTCGAGCTCGAGCTTGCCGGCCTGCAGCAGGAGACGAGCGCCCTCGCCCAAGTCTATATGATGCTCGTCACGCGCTATAATGAAATGAAGCTCAACGAGACGTTGACGCTGAGCAACATCCGCCTTGTCGAGCCGGCGAAGGCAGCGCAGGAGCCGTCCAGGCCGAAGAAGGTCGTCAACATGACGCTCGGCCTCATCCTGGCGTTCCTGCTAAGCATCATGGCGGTCGGCGCTGCGGAAGCCCTGGACCACTCGGTTCGCTCGCGGGCCCATGCCGAGTCGGCGGCGGGAGCGCCGTGTCTGGGCATGGTGCCGCGAGCGGGTCGCCCCGAGGCCCTGGCCATTGGTGCCGACGGTGCCTCCGCGTCATTCGAGGCCCTCGCCATTAGCGACACGTTCCACTCGGTGGCGGCTCGGCTGCGTGCACGGTGCGAATCAGAGGGAGCCATGACGGTCCTAGTGGCCAGCCCGGCCCCCGAGGACGGCCGGACCACCGTGGCCGCCCATCTCGCCGCGTCGATCGCGCGCGGTGGACGGCGCACACTGGCCATCGATGGGAACCTCCGCAGGCCCGCTCTTGCCGCCATGTGGCTCGGAGAGGGCGCCGCCACGTCTCCCGGCCTGGCGGACGTCCTGAGCGGCCTGGCGGACGCTTCAGATGTCGTCGTGGCCACCGACTTGCCCAATCTGTGGATCGTGCCTCCCGGCCGGGCTGCGAGCCACCCGGCCACCCTGTTGGCCTCCCCAACGGCGCGGGCTGCCATCGATGCATTGCGCGGCCAGTTTGACGCGGTGGTTGTCGACTCGCCTCCCGCCTCGCTCTTCGCGGATTCCGCACTTCTGGCGGGGATCTGTGGGCGCGTCGTGCTTGTCGCACGGGTCTACAAGACGCCCCACGATGGCCTGGCCGACGCCGCCGCTCGGTTCGCGGAGGCAGGTGCGCAGGTGGTGGGGCTGGTGGCGAACGCGGCTCCCGAAGCGCGGCGGGAGCGGTATACCTAACTGATGCGGGCCGCGACGCTCTCGAGCGCCTTCGTGCGCGCCACGCCCCCGGACGCCGGGCATCCCGTGGCGTACCTCCTCCCCATTCCCCGCTTCTTCTCCGACCACCGGGGGGTGGGGGGGCATGTGGCCCATGCGGGCGGAATGATCGGCGGGCTCGCCCAGTGCGGCTTCGAAGTGACCGTGTTGGCCGAGGAGTCCCACCCCGTGTTCGACCGGGACGGCGTGACGGTGCGGTTGTGCCCGGCCCGGTCCTCGTCGACGCTCGAACGGCAACGATGGGCGCCGGCATTCATCCGTGCGACACGAGATGAAGTGCGGGTGACACCTCCTCTGTTCGCCTACATCCGGTACTCCGTTGGATTCTGTCCGTGGCTCTCCCGGCTCCGGCGCGCGCTGGAAGGCGTTCCCCTGGTGATCGAGGTGAACAGCTTCGCCGCCCAGGACCGGTGGTGGATGGGGTGGATCGAGCGCCGGGCGCTCGAAATGGGCGACCTCATCGTGTGCGTCTCGGAACGGGTGCAGGACCTCGTCAGGGCGCGCCTGGGTCCGGGGCTATTCCGCCGGTCCATGGTGGTCCCGAACGCCGTCGACACCAGCCGGTTTGGCTCCGAGTGCTGGCGCGAGCGGCGGACCCCCGACGAGCTCCGAATCGGCTACGCCGGCATCCTCAAACCGGGCTACGGTCTCGAGCTTCTGGTGGACACCTTCGCCGCCGTCCGCGGGCAAGTTCCCCAGGCAGTCCTTCATGTATACGGCGACGGGCCGCTCCGAGGCGAGCTGGAGGCCCGCGCGGCGCGGTGCGAGGGCATCCTGTTCCACGGAGCAGTGCCCTTCCTGGACATGCCCAGAGTCCTCGCTGGCCTCGACATCGCGGCCTATACCATGGCGCCGGAGACGTCGTTTGGATCGTCGACCAAGGTCTATGAGTACATGGCGGCAGGGCTCCCGATTGTCGCCGCGGACACGCCCGGCGTCCGCCAGGCCCTGGGCGACGGCGAGCACGGCCTTCTCTACCCGTTGGGGGATGGTGATGCCCTGGTTCGCCAGATTGTGCGGCTGGCGCACGATCCCGGGCTCGCGCGGACACTGGCGCAGCGGGGGCGTGACGCGGTGAACGCGCACCACTCCTGGACCGCCCGAGTTCAGAGTCTGACGAGCGAGATGCAGCGCCGCGGGCTGATCCGCCTTGACTGAGCCGCTGCCGATCCGGCGTCACCGGGGAGTGGTCCGCTGGCACCAGGGCCCCTGGCTCCTGTCGGCCCGAGGCCCACACATCGCGCGGAGCGAGGACGGCGGGAACTCGTGGACACCGCTGTGTACGGTGCCCCTCCCGCCTTCCGGGCGCGTCCGCGGCGCATTCCGGTGGTCGGCCCGGCTGTTCCGCGCTCAGACACACCACATCGTGGCTGTCGGTGCGAACGACCTGGTGGTCGTTGCCCACCGAATGGTGTACCACTACGACCTGGAGGCAGGCCGATGGACACGGCCCGCCACTCCGCTCTGCGGCTCGCGGCCGTTGGCCATGTGTGTGACCCCAGAAGGCCGGGTATACTACGGTGAGTACTCGGGGAGCCGGGAGCGCGCGCCTCGCCGGGTGCTGGTCAGTGACGATGCGGGCCGCACCTGGGACGTGGCGTGGACCATTCGGGGCATTCGGCACATCCACGGCGTCTTCCACGATTCGTGGACCGATGCGCTATGGGTCACCACGGGGGACGATGACCACGAGGCCGGGCTCTGGTGCACGACGGACCGGTTTGCTACCCTCGATCAGGTCGTTGGCGGCTCACAGCGTGTGCGGGTGGTGCAGCCGCTCTTCACGGCTGGCGCCGTGTACTTCGGTTCCGACGCTCCGGCCGAGCGTAACGGCATTCAGCGACTCGATCGCCGGTCGGGGCGTGTTGAGGTGGTCCACCCGGTAGACGGTCCGGTGTTCTACGGTTGCCAGGCGGGCGATTGGCTGTTCTTCTCGACGGTATGTGAGCCGAGCCGGGTGAACACGGACCGTCATGCGGTGGTGTGGGGCTCGCCCGGCGGGGAATGGTGGCTGCGGGTGGCGTGCTTCGCCAAGGACTGGCTCTCGGCACGGCTGTTCCAGTACGGCCAGGTGCTGTTTCCGGCAGGGCCGGGGGGTTACCCATGGCTGTGGCTGAGCCCGCTGGGTACTGAGGGGGACCAAACAAGCCTGTGCTACGATATCTCACAGTGGGCCGCGGCCGATCGTCCGCGCGAGGCGGGCGGCTCGAAAGCGGTCGCGCGGCCATGACCCGTGGTAGACTCCCGGCCTTCGGGCAGTGGGACCCCCAAGCCACGTGGCACTTCTACCTGGGGATCTCCGATGAGATCGAGTCCGGCCACCTCGATTCGGGCGAGCGTGAGCACATGGCCCGCTACTATGCCGAGGCTGGCCTTCTGCGGGCTTACCGCCGTCCGTACTTTCGTCAGCACTTCTGCGCCACGTTCGTGCGTGCCGGCCGGTTCCTTCTGGACGGAGCGCCACAGCCGCACATTCTGGACTTGGGCTGCGGCTGCGGGACCCAGAGCCTCCTGCTGGCCTTGGCCGGGGCTCGGGTGACCGCGCTGGACCGGGATCCCCTGGCCCTTCGCATCCTCGAGAAGCGCAAGAGGTACTACGAGGAGCTGGTGGGCCGCTCCCTCGATATCCGTCTGCACGCCGCCGATGCGCTCACGTTCCCCTACGTCGATCTAGCGCCGCTGACCGGAGTCTACTCCATGTTCGCGCTGAACATGATGCAGCCGACGTCGAGTCTGATGTCGGCCCTGACCCCGGGCTTGGCCCCCGGTGCACGGCTGGCGGTCCTCGACGGAAACAACCAGGCATGGCTCCCGAGACTCTACCCGCCACGCCGGCGCCGTGTCTGGTCCCCCACCGAGTTTCGCCGGGAGCTGGAGGCTATCGGATTCCGGATCCATGAACATGTCGGTGGAGTGGCCCTGCCGCCGTTCTTCTGGGTGTCCGGCGACTGGCGGCCAGTCCGGGCACTGGACGCGCAACTCTGCAAGAACTGGTTGTTCCCCATCTCCCACCAGATTCTGGCCGAACTGCAAAGGCCCGTGCCTAACCAGGCCGAATAGGCCCGCGGCCCAGAGGGAGAGGTGGACGGCAGCCGGCGTTCCGTCTATGGCTATACTCGACCGCGTCTTCGCTAGACTATCGCGCGTCACCTCGACGGGCCGCTTCGTGCCCCAGATCGATGGCCTGCGGTTTGTCGCCATCGCCGTGGTCATCCTGTTCCACACGGCGCGGGTGCTTGAAGAGTTCGTGCCCACCCGGGTGGCGCAATGGCCTGAGGACCCCCTCTGGATCCTCTACAAGCAGGGATTCTGCGGAGTCCAGCTCTTCTTCGGCATCAGTGGGTTCATTCTGGCGCTGCCCTTCGCGGAACAGCACATCGCAGGCCAGCGACCCGTCTCGCTCGCACGATACTTCCTGCGGCGCGTCACTCGGCTGGAGCCGCCCTACTTCATCAACCTGTTCTCCTTCTTCATCCTGCGAACGGTGCTGATTGGGGAGTCGGCACAGCAGCTTCTACCACACCTGTTGGCCAGCATCTTCTACGTCCACAACATCGCCTACGACACATCGAGCACCATGGTGAATCCGGTGGCATGGTCTCTCGAGATCGAGGTCCAGTTCTACATCATGGCTCCCCTGATCTCTCGCCTGTTCACCATCCGGAACACGTCACGGCGCCGGGCCGCCATTGTTGCACTGGCTCTGGCGTTCGGTGCTCTGCGCGCCGCATTGGTGCGGCCGGAGAGCGAGCATGGATGGAACCTGATCACCGAGCTGCCATTCTTCCTCGTTGGGTTCCTGCTCGCCGATCTTTACCTGGTGGACTGGCACAAGCAGCCGAAGCAGACGTTCCTCTGGGATGTGTTCTCCGGCCTCGCGTGGGCGGCTCTGTTCCCTTGGATCGCGGGCACATATCTTGACGGTCTGGTGACACCGATCCTGATCTTCATCGCCTATGTGGGTGCATTCCGCGGGGTACTCGGAAGCCGGGTTTTCTCCAATCCTTGGCTGGTGACCATCGGCGGCATGTGCTACACGATCTACCTCTACCACTATGCGATCCTGATGACACTCGGCCCAAGGACCGTGCATTTGTGGGCCGGTCCGGGCCGTTGGGCGGATGCTCTATTCCAGACGGCCCTGCTGTTCCCGCCGGTCATCCTCGTGTCAGCGGGTCTCTTCGCGGCGTTCGAGAAGCCGTTCATGCAGCGCGACTGGCCGTCGGTGTGGCGCACAACGATTCGCGGCTGGCTGAGACGGCCTTCGGTCGAGGCTTCCCCGGGAGGAGGCGAAGGGTAGGCTCGGCTGACCCGTGGCTCATGGCAGGTAAGCTCGCGCGTGGCATCGGGATCGCCCGGCATATGGGGATCGGGTGGTGTGCCTACCGGGGCGTGTATGAACTGGCGCGTCGATCCGGCTGGCTCCGCCTCCGGTCGCCGGCTCGCCCGTGGGAGGCGTTCTCGCTCGATCGGGTGCTGTCAGACCCGTCGCTGGCCGAACCCGAGTCACTGCTGGACCGTCGACGCCAGGGGTCCCGCTTCCTGTTCGACTCCGCGCGACTCACCGGGGCGAAGGGTCGTTTCGAGGCCTGGGACGCGGGAGAGGAGACACCTCAGTCGATCCAGCTGGCGGAGTCCGTGCTGGCCGGCCGCATCCGGTTCTTCGAGCACTCGGTGCACGCACTGGGTTTCCCCCCTGACTGGCACAGGGACCCCTACACGGGTGCGCGCGTCTCCGCCGAGGCCCACTGGTCCCAAGTGCCCCTGCTGGGTGCCTCCGATATCAAGGCCGTATGGGAGGCGAACCGTTTCGGCTGGGCGTACGCTCTGGCCCGGGCCTACGCGCGCACGCACGATGACCGGTATGCCGAGGCATTCTGGGTGGCACTCGAGGACTGGTGCGACCGGAACCCGCCCGGACTCGGACCGCACTATGCCTGCGGCCAGGAAGTCAGCCTGCGCGTGATGGCGTGGGCCTTCGCCCTGCACGCTTTCATGGACAGCCCAGCGACCACGGCTGACCGGGTGGCACGGATGCTGCAGGCACTCGGCGCGTCCGGTCAGCGCATCGAGGCCAACATCGGCTATGCGCTGAGCCAGAGGAACAACCACGGACTCAGTGAGGGCGCGGGCCTCTTCACCCTCGGTGCCGTGTTCCCTGAGTTCCGCGCGGCGCGGCGATGGCTCACCCGAGGCCACCGGGTGATCGAGCGCCTGTCACGGGAGCTGATCGATGAGGACGGGGCGTTCAGCCAGCATTCGGCCAACTACCACCGGGTGGCGCTGCAGGTGCTCTCGTGGACGGTGGCCCTGGGCGACCGTGCCGGCCATCCGCTATCCGATGTCGCGCGGGAGCGCCTGGGCCGTCTGGCCTCTCTCCTGCGAGCGATACAGGACGAGACCAGTGGCCGCGTGCCGTGCTTTGGCCAGAATGACGGCGCACTGGTGCTGCCGCTGAGCAACTGCGGGTACGAGGACTTCCGGCCGGCGCTGGCGGGAGCATGGCATGTGGCCACGGGCGGCCGTCTGTACGAGGACGGGCCATGGGACGAGGAGTGCTGGTGGCTCGGCGGCGCCACCGAGCCAGGCGCGGGATGCGACGGCCCCACGGCGCGGGCCGTCGGAGACACGAGCGCGCTCGTGAGTGGCTACTTCGCCATCCGAAGCAATGAGGGAATGGCCTTCACCCGCTGCGGGCGATTCCGCCACCGCCCCGCCCAGGCCGACGTGCTGCATGTCGATATCTGGTGGCGCGGGACCAACGTCGCATGTGACGCGGGCACCTACAGCTACAACCAGCCACCACCGTGGGATGGGGGACTGGGAGGGACATCGTACCACAATGCCGTCACGGTCGATGGCTGCGACCAGATGGAGCGCGCCGAACGGTTCCTCTGGCTGCCCTGGGTGCGGGGCTCGTGCAGCGGTGTCCGCCGTTCGCCTTGCGGCCTTCTGGCGTGTCTCGAGGGGTCGCACGACGGCTACAGTCGTCTGCATCCGGCTGTCTCCTATCGCCGCGCCGTGATCTTGCTGCCCGGCGAGGGCTGGCTGGTCCTCGACCGCATGAGGTCGGCCGGCCCTCACTCATACCGGTTGCACTGGCTGTGCCCCGACTTGCCTCACGAGTGCGAACCCCGCGAAGCCAAGCTGTGCCTGACGACCCCGTCAGGCCCCTACGCCGTCCAAATGGGAGTGCTTCCGGTCGATGGCGCTGCGAAGGCGGAGTTCCGGTGCAGTCTGGTTCGGGCCGACCCGGAGTCACCGCGAGGATGGCGGTCCCGCTACTACCTCGACCGGGAGCCGGCGCTTTCGTTCGACTTGACGGTCGAGGCGCACTCCATCATCCTCTGGTCTCTCCTCAGCCCGGGCTTGTGGCCTGTGGCGCCCACCTCCAGCCGCTCGCTCGCCATCGAGGGACCGGGAGGGGTCGCGCGGGTCAGCGCAGGCGCGGAGGACGGGCCGTTGGTCGCGAGGGTCGAGTGGGTGGGCACTGTGGAGGACTCGTTGGAAGCATCATGAGGATCCTGTTGATTCATCAGAACTTCGCCACGCCCGCCGAGGGAGGTGGGACCCGGCACTTCGAGCTAGGCCGGCACTGCAGCCAGCGGGGGCACGAGTTCGTCGTCGTGACGAGCCCGCTCAGCTATCTCAGCGGCCGCCAAACCGCGACGGAAGATCCACCGGGTTCCACCGAACAGGTGGTCGAGGGTGTGCGCATCCGCTACGCGTACGCGCATCCGTCACTACATCGCAGCTTCGTGTGGCGACTGTTTTCGTTTATATCATTCACCCTCAGTGCCATTCGCACGGCCTTGGGTGTCGGTTCTGTGGATCTGGTCGTGGGCACGTCGCCTCCGTTGCCTCAGGCCCTGTCGGCCTGGTATGTCTCGCGGCGCCGCCGGTGCCCGTTCCTCTTGGAGATTCGGGATCTGTGGCCCGAGTTCGCCATCGCCATGGGTGTTCTCACGAATCCGGTGCTCGTTGGGCTCGCACGCTGCTTCGAGCGTTTCCTGTACCGCCGGGCCCACCTGATCCTCGTGAACTCGCCCGCCTATCGAGACTACCTGACCGAGCGCGGCGTGCCCGCGGCGAAGATCCGGTTGATCCCCAACGGCGTGGACCCGGCCATGTTCGACCCGGATGCCGACGGAGCTGAGGCGCGCGCCCGGTGGGGGCTGGAAGGCCGGTTTGTGGTGGTATACGCGGGCGCCCTGGGCATGGCCAACGATATCGCCACCCTCCTGAGAGCCGTCGCCCAGCTCGAGGACATCCCTCATCTGCATCTTCTGTTGGTCGGGGACGGGAAGGAGCGCGCCAACTTGGAGTCCCTGGCTCGAGAGCTGAGGATAGCCCATGTGACCTTCACGGGAACGCTGTCGAAGACCGAGGTCGCCGAGTGCCTTGCCGCTGCCGATGTGTGTGTGGCCATACTGCAAGACATCCCCATGTTTCGCACAACGTACCCCAACAAGGTCTTCGACTACATGGCGGCGGGGCGGCCGACAGTCCTGGCTATCGATGGGGTCATTCGCCAGGTGATCGAAGAGGCGGGTGCCGGAGTCTACGCGAGGCCGGGGTCTGCCGATGCCCTGGCGAAGGCCATCCGGATGCTGGCGACTGATCCCGAGCGGGCGCGGGCCATGGGCCGCGCCGGCCGAGCCCATGTCGTGGAGCACTTCAACCGGGCGGACCAGGCCGCTGAGTTCGCTCGGGTCGTCGAGGGACTGATCGCACCTCACTCGCCCCAGGACGACTCTGGTGCGGGCAGCGGCGCCGAACTGTCGCCATAGTGGGCGCGGTGGTAAACTACGGTAACCGCACAGAGTAGCCTGTAACGCCAAATGCCTGAGCGCCGATGGCGTCGCCGGAAAGGGAGTGTGGGTGGCCGCCTCGGCGTCTGTTCCGGCGGAGGCACCAGCGGGCCCGGGCCCGCTGGGTATTCCCAGAGCACGGGGGAGGCGCCATTGCGCCGGGTCTGCTGGCTCATCAAGTGGGTAGCCGATCGTGGCGTGGCCCTAGTGGCACTTCTGCTGCTGGGGCCCGTTTTGCTGGCCGTGGCCGTAGTGATCCGCAGGAGTATGGGTGCTCCCGTGTTGTTTCGACAGGTGCGACCGGGGTTCCGGGAGAAACCTATCTGCGTTCTGAAGTTCCGCACGATGCGGGAGGCAGAGAACGGCGAGGGGCGCCCACTGCCCGATGCGGAGCGGTTGACGCCCGTGGGTCGCTTCCTGCGCCAGACGAGTCTGGACGAGCTCCCGCAGCTGTGGAATGTCCTGAGGGGCGACATGTCGCTGGTGGGGCCTCGGCCGCTGTTCATGCACTACCTGGAGCGCTACACGCCGGAGCAGCGACGTCGGCATGAGGTCATGCCGGGGATGACGGGTTGGGCCCAGGTGAACGGCCGCAACGCCATATCCTGGGAAGATCGGTTTGCTCTGGACGTCTGGTATGTGGACAACTGGTCTCTTGGGTTGGACTTGAGGATCTTGCTGATGACGATTGCCAGGGTGCTCCGGCGAGAAGGGATCAACCAACCCGGGCAGGCCACTGTCGAGGAGTTCCAGGGAACGGACGGGCCTCTGGCTTCGGGTGCCTGAGGCCATACTGCTGTCCGGAGGGGTTGCTCCCGGGCTGTCGGGAGAAGTGGTTCGCCTTGGTTGCTAGCCAGTGTGAAGAGGGCCAAGGGCCTCTGGCCATCGAGGGTGGTTCGCCGGTACGCCACCACCCGCTGGCGCCGTGGCCCGTGTTTGAGGATGACGAGGTCGCTGCGGCAACGGCAGTCCTGCGCTCCGGGAAGGTCAACTACTGGACCGGACGCGAGGGCCGTGATTTCGAGGTTGAGTACGCGGCATCGCTAGGCCGCCGGCACGCCGTGGCCATGGCCAACGGCACCTTGGCGCTCGAGGCCGCGCTGTTCGCCTTGGGCGTCGGTCCCGGCGACGAGGTCATCACGACGCCTCGAACGTTCATCGCGTCGGCGAGCTGTGCCGTAATGCGCGGCGCCATTCCCGTCATGGCCGACGTTGACCCCGACTCGGGGAATATCACTGCCGAGACCATTCGCGCCGTGCTGACCCCGCGCAGCAAAGCCATCGTGGCCGTCCATCTGGCCGGATGGCCGTGCGATATGGACCCCATTCTGGCACTTGCCAAGGAGCACGGTTTGTGGGTGATCGAGGACTGCGCCCAGGCCCACGGCGCAGTCTACCGAGGTCGTCAGGTGGGCTCCATGGGCCATGCGGCAGCGTTCTCGTTCTGTCAGGACAAGATCATCACCACGGCGGGCGAGGGCGGCATGCTGGTGACCGACGACCAGGGGGTCTGGGAGCGCGCCTGGAGCATCAAGGACCACGGCAAGGACTACGCGACGGTCTATGAGAAGGACCACCCGCCCGGATTCCGGTGGCTCCATGAACGCTTCGGATCGAACTGGCGGATGCCGGAGGTGCAGGCGGCGGTCGGCCGGGTGCAGCTTCCGAAGCTGCCGCGATGGGTAGCCGCGCGCCGGGCCAACGCCAAGTTGCTTCAGGACGCGCTGTCGGCGTTCCCGTCGGTTCGTGTCCCCGTGCCACCGGCGGATGTCGAGCACGCCTACTACCGGCAGTATGCCTTCGTGTGCCCCGAGCGCCTGCGCTCAGGGTGGGACCGCGACCGGATTCGGGACGCCATCGTCGCGGAGGGCGTGCCGTGTTTCAGCGGCAGTTGCAGCGAGATCTACCTGGAACGCGCCTTCGCCGCGGCAACGCATCCGGTCACGGGTCAGCCGTTGGGGCCGGCAGCCCGGCTGCCGAACGCCCGCATGCTCGGGGAGACCAGCCTTGCGTTCCTCGTCCACCCAACGTTGACGGCCGACGACATGGCCGACGCCTGTCGGGCGGTCCGCAGGGTACTCGCGGCGGCAACAGCCGACACGGGGAGGCGCTGACTTGAGGGTGCCCGCGCGTCACGGGAAGGCGTTCGAGATCGGCATCCGCATCGTGGCCGACGCGGTGATGGTCAACGCGGCGCTGGTGGTCTCGCTTGACCTGCGGTTCTTCTGGGACCTGTTGATGCAGAGCCACGACGTCGGGTCGGCGACAGCCCGGTTCTATGACTATCTTGGCATCTACCTACACTGGTTCTGGCTTCTCACTCCAGTCTGCCTAGTCGTGTTCTACCTGAGCGGCTTTTACACCCGCGGCCGCACCTATCGGAGCCGGTACAAGGCCCTGATCGTTGCCCAGGCCGTTGTGTTGGCCTACCTGGTCGCCATCGCCCTGGGGTTCCTCGTGTGGGGAGGAACCTCGATTCCGCGGGGCATCCTGCTGGTCGCGCTCCTGACCAGCATCCTGTTCCTGACGGGTTCGCGCGTCTGGTCCTCGCTGTGGCGTGCACTGTTCCGCATCGAGTCCCGTCTGGGGCACCGTCCGCCCGACAAGGGCATCGACTCGATTCTCGTGATAGGCGGGGCGGGCTACATTGGGTCATCGCTCGTCCCCAAGCTCCTGAACCGAGGGTACCGCGTTCGGCTGCTCGACCTGTTCCTCTACGGTCAGGAGCCCATCGAGTCGTTCGCCGATCACCCCAACCTCGAGATCATGCGGGCAGACTTCCGACAGGTGGATAAGGTGGTCGAGGCCGTTCAGGACATGGACGCGGTTATCCACCTGGGCGCCATCGTCGGCGACCCGGCCTGCGCGTTGGACTCGGATCTGACCATTGAAGTGAACCTCATGGCAACACGCATGATCGCCGACGTGGCCAAGGGGAGCGGGGTTCGCCGGTTCGTCTTCGCCAGCACGTGCTCGGTGTATGGCGCGTCGGATCAGCTCATGGACGAGCACTCGGCCGCGAAGCCCGTGTCGCTGTACGCACGGAGTAAGCTGGCGTCGGAGCAGGTCCTCATGCAGGTCTCCAATGGTGATTTCGCCCCGGTGATCCTGCGTTTCGCGACGGTGTACGGGCTGTCGGGCCGCGTGCGCTTCGACCTGGTGGTCAACCTGCTGACGGCCAAGGCGGTGACCGAGGGGAAGATCACCCTTTATGGGGGCGACCAGTGGCGGCCCTTCGTCCACGTCGATGACGCCGCCACGGCCATACTCCTGGCTCTGGAGGCTCCCCCCGAAGTCGTCGAGAATCGCGTCTTCAATGTGGGTGCCGATACCCACAACTACACGCTGCAGCAGGTCGGTGAGATGATCCAGACTCTCGTCCCGTCGACCGAACTGGTCGACACGGGCACCGATGGCGATCGGCGCAACTACCGGGTGTGTTTCCGGCGGATCCGGGAGGCCCTGGGCTTCCAACCGCGCTGGAGCCTCGAGCAGGGGATCACCCAGGTCATCGAGGCCATGCGCAATGGCCGTGTCCGCGACTATCGCGACGCCCGGTACAGCAACTACAAGTTCCTCAGCGAGGAGGGCGCCTCGCTCTTGGGACACCAGAACGGCTGGGCCGACAAGCTCATCAACGACGAGTCGGTGGCCGTCGAGGCGGAGATGAACTGAACGCCTACCGCCGGAGTCCCACGCCGCGGCAGGGTCCGCGGATCGCCAGGCTTTGCCTGGCTGCCTCTGCGTTATCGATGGGTGTTGCTCTGGCGGGCTGCGGGGTGACCTCTGCGGGGCAGAGCTCGGCGCTGCTCATCCAGAGGCAGGCCGTTGAGGCCGTCGCCTATCCCCAGTTCGCGCAACTCGCGTGGGACTCCAGGGACGTGATGACGGCCGACGGGTTGCCGCTCATTGGCCTGCGGACCTTCGAGAGCCTGGAGGTGCGGGCGTCGGGTCGCGCGCCGGCGAGGGGGTTGCTCCGCATCGCGGTCTCGAGCGGCGGCAGCCGAGGGCCGGATGTGGTGCGCCTGGCCTTGCAGGCGGGCGAAGCCATTCCCGACGCGAACCTGTTCGCGGTGGCCGGCACCATCGATGACCGCGGGGTGACCGGTGAAGAGTACGCGCGGCGGGCGCTTCGCCAGTCGGCCTTTGGGGGGGCACCGACGCAGTACCCCGAGTTTGCCTTCTGCCTGTGGCTGCAGTGGGTGCCGGCCGCCGGGTCGAGTGCCGATCCGCTTGCGCTCGACTGGATCGCGCTGACCGGCTTCGCGCGGCCAACCTTGGAAGTGTACGGAGACTGAGGGTTCCTTGGCCATGTCCTGGCTGCCATCCCGATGCCCGGCCCGAGTGCCGGTGGGTGCGCTCTCGGCGGCGCTGGTCCTGTGTGCAGTGGGGGGGAGGGCAGACGATCAGCCCCAGTGCACGCACCGAGCGGTGCCGTCGGACGACTGGACCTACTCCGCCATGCGCTGCCTCCTCCGGAGCATCCCCGTCGAGGGGCTGTCGCCCGTCTGGTTCACCGGCGACTACACCTTCTCGGCCCGCGAGATGGCCGATATGGTCTGGAGGGCCTATGAGGCTGCGTCGCGGGCGGGCGCTCTTGAGGAATCGCAGATTCGGCGGTGGCTGGCGGCACTCGCCGGCGAGTTCTGCTGGGAACTCGAGTCGATGGGCAGGCCGGTGGCCGAGGCGTTGGCTCGCCTGCGCGACGGCTGGACCGAGGGGGCCCAGCTGTTTGGCCAGGCCGAGACCGGCGTGGCCGCATCGGACGAGGGTTCCCCGGTGTATGGAAGGGCCCAGGCAGGGCTCGCGGCGTTCCCGAACTCACCCACGCACATCGCCATTGTGGAGCTGGGCTATCGGCCGGCCGAACCGCGCCAGGACCGCCCCGGCCGGCCGCCGCTGACACGGGCGACCATGTCCTGGAGGCGCCCGGAGTTCCAGGCCGACGTGGGCCGGGACACTTTTCGGATGGGCCCGGGTGTGCGGGGCGGGTTCACCTACGGGGGTCTGGCCGACCCGCTGGATCGAGCGCGCTTTCGCGATCGATTCCGGATTGCGGGGACTCGGTTCGTTGTGGACGCGAGCCTGGCGTCGATGTTCGAGAATGGCCAGCGCACGTACCTGGCAGTGCGGCGCATCGAAAAGCGCGTTTCGCCCGAGATTGAGGCTGCGTTCACCGAATCAGCAAAGACGACGATCTGGCCATCAGGATGGTACTATGTGCTCCCCATGGAGACGGTCCAGGGTGTGAGAGAACGCCTTGGGGGCCAGACCGGGCTGTACCAGGAAACCGATAACATCATGATGCATGGGGAGCTATACTGGCGGGCGTCCCCGTCGATTGAGCTGTACGCTGAGGGAGCGCTGGACGAGCTAGACTTCAACGGCCTCCTGGCCGACATGGGGGTCAAGAACTGGCTGGCGGGCATCCCGCTGTTTCAGCGGCTGAACCTGTTCCAGGGGGCGCCGGGCAGTAACGAGAACCAGGGCGGCTACCTGATCGGAGCCTATCTTCCGGACCTGTTGGGTAGTCACCGGCTCAGGGCGCGATGTGAGTACGCGTTCTCATCACGCCTGATGGGGATCTCGAGCCGGTACAGCTCCCTGGACTTCATGTTCGGCGATCGCCCCCTGCAACACCGGATCGGGCCCGATGCCCGAGGCTGGTATCTCGAGGCGGACTACCTGAGCGGGGGCAAGTGGGCCGCCAAGGCCTTTTTCGAGGCCACCAGCCGGGGCCTCAGTCGGCCCAACGTGGAGGCGGAGTGGTTGTTGGGGTGCCGATGGACGCGCCAGATGGGGCACGACACGGCCTTGCGCCTTGGTCTGACCCGGCGCTTAGTAGACAACGAGGATCATATCGGCGGACAGCGCCGATCGACGACCACTCTCACCGCCGGAGCCCAGTGGTGGTTCTAGGCGCCCGGAGTGCTCCCTCGTCACGAAGACTCTGGAGGACTTGCCTGCATGATCCCGATTGCGCGGCCCTGCCTGGGGCCTGAAGAGGAGCGAGCCGTCGCCGAGGTCATGGCCTCGGGGATGCTCGCGGCGGGCCCTAAGGTCCGGGCATTCGAGGCGGCATTCGCTCGTTTCTGCGGCTTGCCTGGCGATGCGGCGGTTGCGTGTTCATCCGGCACGTCGGGTCTCTTGGTTGCCGTGCAGTCGCTGGGGCTGCCGCGGGGCGCCAAGGTGCTTACCACGCCATTCTCATTCATCGCCACGGCCAACTGCATCATGGCCTGGGGGCTTGAGCCGGTGTTCATCGACGTGGACCCCGAGACCGCCATGATCACGGCAGAGGGCGTCGAGGCCGCGCTGGACGCGGATCCCAGTATCCGTGCGGTGATTCCCGTGCACCTCTACGGTCAGCCGTGTGAGATCCACCAGATGGTGGAGGTCGCCCACGCTCGAGGAGTGCTCGTCATTGAGGACTGCGCGCAGGCCCATGGGGCTTCGGAGAACGGCGTGCCGGTGGGCAGTGTCGGCGATCTGGCCGTGTTCAGTTTCTATGCGACCAAGAACATGACGACGGGCGAAGGCGGGATGATCACCGGCCGCAACGATGAACTCCTCGACCGCTGCCGCATCATCGTCGATCAGGGCGCTCGCGTGAGGTATCAGCACGAGACGTTGGGGTTCAACTACCGGATGACCAGCATTGCCGCCGCCATCGGGCTGTGCCAACTCGAGAAGCTTCCGGCACTCAACGACCATCGGCGCCGCAATGCGGCGACGCTCACCGAGGGACTGCGCGGCATCCCGTGGCTGCGCGTGCCCGCCGAGCGTGATGGCTGCGTCCACGTGTTCCACCAGTATGTGGTGCAGACCGATCACCGGCCCGCGCTCCAGGAGCACCTGGCGAATTGCGGCGTATCGACGGCCATCCACTATCCGAAGGTGATCCCGGATCAGCCCTTCTACGCGGCGGATGGCTTCGCCACGGTGGACCTTCCGGTCGCTCGCCAGCTCACCCAGACTGTACTGGCGCTTCCGGTACACCCCATGGTCTCGACCGAGGGCATCGCGACGGTGATCGACGCGGTCCGGTCCTTCGTTCCGTAGGCCGGGACTTCACACACATCGGTGGGCACGGCATTGGGCAGAGGGGGTGGCGGACAGTGGGCCTCAGCCGACGGAGGTTCCTGAGGAGTGCCGCGCTGGCCCCCGCCGCGCTGTGCGTGCCGCCCTGGGTGGCTGGCTGCGCTCCGGCCACACACGCCTCCCCGAGCGACGCCGCGGCATACGTTGCCCTCGAGGCCCCGGCTCCGGGCGCTTACGAGACGCGCAACGACCCCAAGGAATCACGCCGGTCGGCGCACGTCTCTTCCGAAGCGGAGAGCGTGGCTGAGGTCAACCAGTTCCTCGCGAGGAACCTGCCTGCCGACGCCGACTACTTCGTGCACATCTCTGACATGCACATTGGGGGAGGCAGCGAATCGCGGTATCCCCCCTTCGGCGACTCGGGCCTCGAGTTCCTTGTGGCTGAGGTGTCGCCTACGCCGCGAGCCGAGCGGGCAATTCGCGAGATCCGGCAGCTCTCACCCGCCCCGGCCTTCGTGGTCTTCACCGGTGACCTCAGTGACCACGGCCAGCCCGACGAGATCGAGCAGGCTCTGTCCATCCTCGCGTCACTTGACGTGCCGGTCCATATCACGAGGGGGAATCACGAGTGGCACCGCGAGGCCTTCCTCCACGCGGTGTCCGGATTGGCCTGCTACGAAGGAGCCCGGATGGGCACGATGGGCTTCTGCTACGCCTTCGATGGCCTGGGAGCTCGCCACATCGTGCTCGACTCGGAGGAGATCCATACCGAAGGGCCTCAGTTCGAGTGGTTTCGGGCGCAACTTGCGGCACTGGGGGACACGGCTGGACTTGTGTACATCCACCGCAACCTCAAGCGCGTGGGGTACCCGCCCAGCGACTATCGCGCCGGGTTCATCCAGCACAATGGCGAGGACATCATTGCGCTTCTACAGCAGCACCCTACCGCGCAGTGGGTGATCGGGGGCCACGTGCATCTCAACGCCTGGCGGACGGCTGGGGCGCTGAATCTCGTATCGCTGACGGCGTTGTTCTACAGCAATGACGACGCCTACACAACGGCACAGGGCTACAGCAGCCTCTATGCTCACCTCGTGTGTATGAGGCACGGAGCGGTGGAATGGCTGGCCCGGAAGCGTTTGGGCGGCAGCACGGCCATCCAGAGGCCCACGGAGCGAGACCTTCTGAGCCTCGTGTGAGCGCGTCACTGCCCACCAACCGGCGCCGGGATCTCGATCGGCGTGAGGCCGGGCACCACACTGCGAGCCAACTCTACCAGGTGGGGATGGCATGTGAAGAACAAGACCTGGATCTCGGGGCTCAGCTCGGCCAGCGTGTGAAGAGTTGCCCGAGCCCGAGCATCGTCGAAGTTGACGAGCACATCATCCATGATGAGTGGCAGGGGTTCCGAGCGGGCGCAGTAGTGCTGGACGTATGCGAGACGCAGCGCGAGGTACAGCTGCTGGGCGGCACCGGTGCTGAGCTGCCACGGCGCGAGCTGATCGCCACCGGGCCGGATGGCCATGATCGTACCTCGCTCGTCCAGGAGGCGCGAGAGGCCCGAGTACCGCCCTCCGGTCATGTGGGCAAAGACTGCCCCGGCCCGGGTCAGCAGTTCGGGTTGGTGCTGGACCGCGAAGCGGGTGACCTCATCATCCAGCAGTTTCCGGGCCACGGCGAGCACGGCGTAGCGCTCCGCATGGCTCCGCAGCTCGGCCAGGGTTGCCTGGATGTCCTCTCGGATGGCGGCCGCTCCCGTTCCGCCATCGATTCGTTCGAGGGCGGACCGGGCCTGACCCACCTCCTGGTTGGCCTTCTCCCCGGCCGCCTCGGCTGCCTCAAGCTCGTTTTCGACGCGCTGCCGCTCATCGACGATGGCGGCAAGATCACACTGGGCGAGAAGTGCGTCCAGGTCATCCTCGGAACCCTCGGCGCGAATCTCTCGTAGCTCGCGATCGAGCCTGTCGATCTCGTGCCGGAGCTCCTCGGCCCGGGCCGCGCGAGCCGCGACCTCTCGGAACGCCGCCTCATCTTGCGCCTCGGCGAGGGCCAGGAGCTCTGAAGCGGCGCGCTGCCACTGCTGGATCTCGAGGGACTTGGCGGCCAGGGCCGCCTCCTGATCATCCTGCCTCGCCTGAAGCTGTGTGCGCTTCTCCGCCGCCTGGAGGGTGCGCAGCAGGGCCGCATGCAACTGCTCCGCGATCTCCTGAGGCCGAGCGCCCTCTGCTTCCGGCATCGCCGCGCGCGCCAGGTCGGCCGCCTCGTCTGCGAACTCCCGTAGCGCCGATTCCATTTGGTCGATGCGCTGGGTGAGCTCACGAACTCTGTCGGCATGTTGCCGGGTGCCGTCCAGGCCGCGGATGGTACTCGCGGCATCGGCAGGCGCGATGCCGACCGGAAGGCTGAGCTCGTCCGTGACCGCCGACCAACGGGTGTTCCACTTCCTGGACTCCTCGTCCAGCAGGGCCAGGTCGCGCTCGACGGCCTGGAGAGCCACTGCATCGCTCTCGCGCCTCTCAGACTCGGCTGCCCGGCGGCTTTCGCGTTCGCGATGCTCGGCAAGACGGCGGCGCGCGCGCTGCAGCAGATCGGCCAGAGGAGCCTCGGCGTCGTCCAGCGCATGGCGGACCTGGGCCTCGTACGCGGCCACGGCCCGGGCGTGGCGGTCCACTTCGAGGGCTTGCCCCTCGCGATCATTCATCAACTCGACCAGGGCGGCGTGGTCCTTGAGCCAGGCTCTCATCACCGTGGGGCTGTCCGGCTCGAAGGGGCAACGCTCCCACATGGCGCGCCACCGGGCCGTCCACTTCTCGCGGCGCTCTTGTGCCTCGAGGATGGCCTGGTCGGCGGCGCGGGCGGCCTCTTTCCGTCGCTCGAGCTCCAGGGCGATGCGTGCGCGCTCAGCGACCTCGTTGGCATGCTTGCGCAGCTCGTCGGCGCAACCATCTGCCGCCGCGACGGCCGCTTCGTAGGCCGTGGCCAGGTCGCTGTCGTCGGCGTACGCCGCCGCATCCTCGGTCACATCCTCCCCCGCCAGCCACGCGCGCCGGATGAGTTGCCATCCCCGTTCCCTGTGTGCCCGAGCCTCCGTCAGGCCCTCGGGCGTGGGTAGGTGCTTCTGGTCGACTTCGCGCAGATCGGCCTCGGCCTCTCGCAGGCGCGCCAGGGCTTCGGCCCGGCGGTCCTGAGCCTGGCTGAGCTCCCGGTCGATGCCCGCCCACTCACGCTCCATTGCCTCGACCTGCTCAACGCGTGGCACAAGTAGGTTGTGGGCCGTCTCAAGCTGCGAGCACGGCGGATCGAGTCTGCGCCGCGCCGCCGCCAGCCGGGTGTCGAGCCGCTTGAGCAACGTGCGTCCCTGCTCGAGTGCCTGGCGGTGGCCTTCATCCTCTGCCTGTTCCTCGAATAGGGCCTCGATGGCTGTCAGATCCTCTGCCGGGCCCAGTTCGGCCAGGCGCTGATCGGCCAGCCGGATCCGCTCGCGCAACTCGGCCGCCCGGCCGGCTCGGTCGCGGCGCTGTTTCTCGAGCTGCTCGGCTTCCCTGACCAGTTCATCAAAACGCAGGCGCAGCGGGGTTTTCGGCGCGAAGCGGCTCAGTTGGCTCGCAGCCGTTCCGGGCCGAAGGGAAGTCAGATCATCCTGGATCTGACGCTCCAGCGCGGCGCGCTCGTCGATGCGGAGCGGCAGATCGCGCTCGGCGTCCCGGGCCCGATCCATGCCTCCAAAGAGCGCCACGATGCGGTCCTGGAGCCCCATGAGCCTGGTATCCACCTCGACCCCGGAGAGTTCCTGGGCCACTCGCTGACGTTGTTGCTCAAGCTGCTCGCGCTCCCGCTCCAGTGCTGCGGCCCTGGCAACGGCTTCCTCGAATCGCGCCGAACACGACGTGTCGAATCCGCGGGGAACGACCAGGCTCTCAAGTTCCGCCGCCCGGGCCCGGCGGAGCGCCTGCCTGGGGAGCGCCCGCGCGGCGCGGTCCAGGAGCGCCTGGCGCCGCCGTAAGGCCG
Source organism: Armatimonadota bacterium (assembly GCA_029547025.1). Classification (GTDB taxonomy): domain Bacteria; phylum Armatimonadota; class Zipacnadia; order UBA1398; family JAKPQA01; genus JAKPQA01. The sequence continues at coordinate 27,483 of JAKPQA010000090.1, read as the reverse complement.
ATACCCGCTCGCGGCAGGCACTGGCGGCGCTCTCGGCGGTGCGCAACTGCTCCTGGAGGTGCTCAAAGGCCGGCGCCTGAACAGTGGCCGCGCTCAACGAGCCCGTGAGCTTGCGGTACTGACTGAGCGCGGCGTTCACCGGTGGCCTCGTCGCCGTCGGGCTGGGCTTCATCAGTGCTTCCATCTCGCTAGCGAGCCGCTTGCGGATGCCCTCCAGGTTCACCGCCCCGAGACTGCCGCCGTAGAGGGCGTCGCGAACGTCAGTCCCGAGGGACCGCTCCTCGTCCGCCAGTTCGGCCAGCGAGAACCCGAAGACATTCGCGAACAGCTCCTCCGTGGGTTCACCGAGCCGGCGCCTTAGCCACCGCTCGTCGCCCTCTTCGCCCGTCCCGGTCACGCGGGCGAACAGAGTCTGGCCTTGCCCCTTGACCCGCCGCACCTCGGCGCGCTCGCCGCTCGAGAACTCGAGCTCGGCCGTGAGCTCAAAGGAGCCATAGTCGTAGAGGAAGTTGTACGGCGAACGCACGGGGAACCCGAACAGGAGGTGACGCACAGCATGAAGCACCGTCGTCTTCCCCGCCTCGTTGGGTCCGTATATGACGCGCAGCCCCCGCTCCGGGCCGGTTTCCAGAGGCAGCACGGCATCAGCAAAGTGCCCGAAGCGCCCGATGGTCAGCCGCCGGATCCTCATGACGACAAATGCCCCTGAAGGTGCAGGGTCAACGCGACCTCGGCTTGGGCCACGAGGTCCCGGAGTACGCGAGGGTCGGTGAGGTCCAGCCCGGCTTCGCGAAGCTGCGGCCCGGCGCGTTCCACGAGCGGCCTCAGGGCCTCTTGGATGCCTGGGAGGGCGTCGTCGTCGCGCATCAGGGCCGCGGTTCTCCGGAGCAGCTCAGCGACCACACCCTCGCCGCGCCGGAGCTCGTCCAGCGGGACAAGAGGCGAGGTCCGCAAGTTCACCTTCTCGATCCAGGCGTCGATCCCGAGATGGTCGGGTATGGCACGGATCTCGGCCAGCAACTGCTGACGCCGGTCGTCGTCGTACAGCTCCGCCGTACCCTCGAAGGGGCCTTCGATGGTCACCCGCGCCGCCAGCAGGCGGCCCTCTGCCGCCCGGGCCTCCTGATCGAGCCGATCGCGGATCATCGCCAGGAGACCCTCCACGGACCCGACCTCCACGCCAGGCCGCACCGTGAGCTCGGCCCAGCGCACAACGTCGGTGTCGAAGGGCTCCACGGCGAGGCCGGAATCAGACGCGCGGACCAGCAGACACCCTCTCGGCCCCGGCTCGCGGGCGTGGCGGCCCTGGGTCACACCGGAGTAGGCAATGCATGGCTCAGCCGACAACACCTGGCGCTCGTGCACATGGCCCAGCGCCCAGTAGTCATAGCCCAGTGCGGCGAGTTCGTCCAGCCGGCACGGCGAGTAGTTGCCGTGCCCCGAAGCGGCACCCACATTGGCGTGGAGGAGACCGACGTTGGTCAGCCCGTCGACCGGTGGGGGGAACAGGGGAACGAGGCTCTCGGTCACCTCGCGGCGGGAGTAGCTCACGCCATGGACCGCCACGCCGAGGTCATCGAGCACCACGGTCTCGGCCTCCTCGGCCGACAGGAGACGGGCATGAGGTGGAAGCGTCAGGTGGCGTGACACCTCGCTGGCCGCGTCGTGGTTCCCCCGTACCATCAGCACCTGCGTTCCCACATCGCGCAACCGGTTCAGCTCGCCAATGAAGAAGAGCCCCGTGTTGTAGTCGCGCCAGTCTTCGTCGAAGACGTCCCCGGCGAGCAGCAGGAGGGGCGCACGGGAGTCGAGGCACAACTCAATGACGTTGCGAAACGCCTGCCGCGTCGCCGATCGCATGCGCTCGACGGGCGCCCCCTCGTAGCGCTCAAGGCCCAGAAGCGGGCTATCAATGTGCAGATCAGCTGTGTGGATGAACCGCATTCGCCAGTCCCCTCCGCGGGTTACCCCGGGGAGTGTTGCACCAGAGCACGTCAGGATCCTCCTGTTCGGGGCGACCGCAGCACAGCGCCGCAGAGTCCTGCCGACGCTTTATACAGTCGGATATTCTCAGTAGCATGGGAATATCGGAGCGTCCCTCGACGGCTGGGACGGACCTCATCCCTCGCAGGTGACACATGAGGGAGATCCGCTTGGCCCGGCAGTGCATCGCCGAGGCTCTGGGCACGTTCATCCTTGTCTTCTTCGGCGTCGGGTCCGTCCATGCAGCCGTCGCGTGCGGCGCTCAGTAAGGGGTCTGGCAGGTGGCCGTGGTCTGGGGGGTGGCCACTTACGCCACGGGCGCCCTGAGCGGGGCCCACATGAACCCGGCCGTCAGCATCGCCATGGCCGCCTACCGAGGCTTTCCGTGGCGCAAGGTTCCCGCTTTTGTGGCGTCCCAGCTCCTGGGAGCCATCGTGGGAGCCCTTCTGCTGTACAGCCTCTTCTGCGGCTTCATCGCCCAGTACGAATCCGACAAGGGCATCACGCGCGGCGCCCCGGGCAGTGAGCTCTCGGCCATGATGTACGGGGAGTACTTCCCGAACCCGGCCACGGCCGGCACGACGCCAGAAGCCTATGCCACGGTCTCTCGTCTTCAGGCGTTCGCTGGCGAGATGGTCGGCACCGCGTTTCTGGCCTTCTTCATCTTCGCCTTGGTGGACACCCGCAATCCTAGCCGTCCGATGGGTACTAGCGTGGCCACGTTCATCGGCCTGACGGTCTCGATCGTGATCTCGATTGTGGCTCCCCTCACGCAGGCCGGCCTGAACCCGGCTCGTGACTTCGGGCCTCGACTCGTCTCATACTTCCTCGGGTGGGGTCCCATCGCCATACCGGGCGCCGGGGGCGGGTTTCTCGATGTCTACATCGTCGCGCCCATCGTCAGAGCCATGGTCGGGGCGGGTGCCTATGAGCTCCTGATCCGGCCGGGTCTGCCCGAGAGTGGACTCCAAGCCCAGTGACCCATACCACGCGAATGGAGTGACGCTCGACATGGGAGAGCGCATCGAGGTGCGAGCCCCCGACCACGAGACGGAGTGCACGGCGGTGCTCGGGTATTGGTACAAGCGCGCCGGCGACCGGGTGGAAGCCGGTGACGACCTACTCGACTATGACACGGACAAGGCGACGATCACGCTGGAGGCCCCGTGCGCCGGTGTGCTCGCAGAGGTGCTCGTGCCCGAGGACACGCCTATCAGTCCCGGCCAAGTGTTGGGCACCATCGAAGCCGCGGGAGGCGAACCGGTGTGAGCTGGAGCCTGGTGGCACGCGACACGATTGGTGCCGGCGACGATGTCATCGTCTTGGCCGATGACCCTGCCCCCATCGCATTGGCCGCGGCCGAGGCCGCCGGGGCCCGGGGTTCGGTCCGCGTCGCCGCATGCACGGCGGAGGCCGAGCGCCATCTCTCGGCCGTCTTGGCCGGCAAGGCCACGGTGTTCCGGGCGGCTCCGGGTGATCTCTCCACCGATGTAGTCCGGGCCGAGGCTCAACTGGCGGCGACGCCACCCAGAAGCCTGGCCGAAGCGCGTGACGTCATCGAGGAAGCTCGAGCGCACGCCCAAGCGAACCCGATCATCCCCGCCGAATCGGCCGATACGGTTATCGCGATAGGTGTGCTCGGGCGTGTCCCGCCGGCAGAGCGCCGACACGCCATCGAGGAGCTCTACCGCGTCCTGCGCCGGGGCGGCACGTGCGTGCTGTATGATGCGGTGTCCGACGAACCGTTGCCCGCTCGCCTGGCCGCTGATCCCGCGATGCCGGCCGTGATGCAGGAGCTCGAGCTCCTATCAGCCATGGAGGATGCCAAGTTCCACGGACTGACCATCGAGCACTGGCCCGATGAGCCCGACGCCGTCTTCGAGGGCATCGAATGCCGCCGGATCGCGATCATGGCCCACAAGGGCAAGGAGGGTATTTGCCGCGATGGTCTGCAGGCCGTGGTCTATCTCGGACCGTTCAAGGTCGTGGAAGACGACGATGGCCACGTAATCCGCCGTGGCCAGCGCTTCGCGGTGTGCAAGAAGACCTTCGGCGTCTACCAGCGGCCGCCGTACCTGGGGATGTTCGCCAACCTGGAGCCTCCGGAGGAGGTCCCCGATGAGCAGGCCCCGCTGTGGGATCCGGCGCATCCGTCCACGCGAAGCCCCTCCGAGACCAAGGGCCTCACGAGGTCGGCTGCGGCAGTGCCGCCGCCAGCGGCCGGCGCTACGGGAGAAGCCTATGCCGCTCGAGCCGTCTGGCTGACCCCCGACGGCCGGGTCCGCCGGCAAGCCCGCGTGACCCATCGCTACCGCGGCTACTTCGAGAGCTACGAGGAGGCAGAGAGCACAGCTCGCACCGTGTTCGAGGACGCCAGCCGGTACGAGGTCTACCGGATCTCGATGCAGGAGGCCCTGGAGCACATGGCCAAAACGGGCCGGCAGGCGGCGTGCCCGGTCACCAAGGGGCCAGGCGGTGGCCGAGACGGTGCTCGCCGCTAGTGCCTTGAGCTCCCCCCCACTCCGTGCCGCACAACGCGGGCCGGACGGGAAGGGCTCGACGGGCACCCCGCGGAACCTGTGTACCCGGCACTGCCCCGCGGCAAGCCCGGCTGTCGGGCTGCCGCGATCCATTGACTACCCGCGACCAGAGGAGGCCAGCATGGCCAGAATCCCCATCGCTCTCCAGCTCTACTCGATCCGCGATGACTGCGCGAAGGACTTCCCCGGCTGTTTGGAGGCCGTAGCCAAGATGGGCTACGATGGCGTCGAGTTCGCTGGCTATCACGGACTCTCGGCCAAGGAGCTCAAGAAGATCTGCGGTGACCTGGGTCTGGTGCCCGTGGGTGCCCACGTGGGCATGGACACCCTTATGGGCGACCAACTGCAGGCGACCATCGACTTCCACCTCGAGCTCGGCAGCAAGTACCCGGTGGTTCCGTGGATCCCCGAGGAGTACCGCCCCGATGCCGACGGCTGGCGCAGAACGGCGGACATGTTCAACGAGATCGCGGCGCACCTGAAGCCCCACGGGCTCAAGACCGGGTACCACAACCACCACATCGAGTGGACACCTGTGGGCGGGGAGATCCCGTGGGACGTGTTCTTCAGCAACACCTGTGCCGACGTCATCATGCAGCTCGACCTCGGCAATGCCCTTCATGGCGGCACGCACGCCGAGCCGTACATCGGGAAATACCCGGGCCGTTCCACCACGCTCCATCTCAAGGAGTTCTCGGCCACCAACGACCAGGCGCTCATCGGCGAGGGCGATGTGCGATGGGAAGAGGCATTCAGACTGGCCGAGACCGTCGGGGGCACCGAGTGGTACATTGTGGAACAGGAGAGCTATGCTTTCCCGCCGCTCGAGTGCGTGGCCAGGTGCCTCGAGAACCTGAGGAAAATGGGCAAGTAGCGGGCCGGACCCCGGCCCGGCGCCTGTAGGGGGAGTGACAACCATGGGCGATCACGATCAGCCACAAAGCACGCGCCGGGCGTTCCTGCGCGATGCGCTGGTGGCGGGAACCAGCATTGGGCTGCTGGGAGCTGCGAAGCAGGTCCTCGCCGCCGGCCCATGCGCAACTCGGTGCCGCCGACGCATTCCCATCGCCGTGCAGCTCTACTCGGTCCGCGACGACTGCGCCAAGGATCTGCCCGGCGTCCTCAAGGCCGTCAGCCAGATGGGCTACGAGGGCGTTGAGTTCGCGGGGTACTACGGCCGATCGGCCCAAGAGCTCCGCACCATGCTCGACGACAACGGCCTCCGGGTCGCGGGTTCGCATGTCGGCCTCGAGACGCTGCTCGGCGACGAGCTGGAGAAGTCGATCGAGTTCCACAAGACCATCGGGAACAAGTTTCTCATCGTACCGGGACTGGGCGGCCAGTACACGGCCGACAAAGCCGCGTGGGAGAGGACCGCAGGGATCTTCAACGAGATCGCGGCCAAGCTGCAGCCCCTGGGGATGTACACCGGCTACCACAATCACACCATGGAGTTCCAGAAGTTCCCCGATGGCACGTTGCCGTGGGATGCGTTCTTCGGGAACACGCGTCAGCGGGTCGTGATGCAGTTCGATACGGGCAACGCCATGATCGGTGGCGCCAGCGCTCTGCCTTTCCTCGAGAAGTACCCGGGGCGGGCACTCACGGTGCATATGAAGGAGTTTTCGCCCACCAATGGTGAGGCGCTCGTGGGCGAGGGCAACATCCCCTGGCGCGACATCATCCGCGTCTGCCGCACCACCGGCGGCACGGAGTGGTTCATCGTCGAGCAGGAGAGCTATGCCTATCCGCCCATCGAGTGCATCCGGCGATGTCTGGTGAACCTGCGCATGCTCGTGAGCCTGTAGTCGGCCGGTAGTCGTAGACACAGCACAGGGCCGGAGGCGTGCGTCCCCTCCGGCCCTGTTCGATCAGAGCGAGTGCTCCGCCAGGGGTCCGGTCGCTCTCTATCCACCAGGGCACCCGTCACCTCTCAGCGTCCCCTGACCCCGTTCACCATTACCAACGCGAGGCGCCTGGCGCGAGTTCCCTGCCCTACTGAGTGGGGATGACCTGGTCCAGCGCCGCTTCGTCTCCCACGCTGCGGACGGTTCCTCCGCGGGGTGCGGGCACTCCCCCGCCGTTACGCGCCGGGGCCGGAGTGGGCCTCCGCGACGACTCGGCCGCTGGTTTCACGCTCGGGGCGGCACTCGAGCCGCTGCCCAACGATGTCGCCGATCGCGCGCCACCGGCTTTCGGGAGGGGCGCCGGGGCCGGAGCGGCTTTGGGCGAAGCCGACGGCCGGGGCGCCTCGGCCCCACGCACGGACGCAGCAGCCGGCGCGGCCTTGGAGGGCCCGGCCAACGGAGCCAGCGCGCGCGACTCGCCAGCCGGCCCCCCGTCCTTCTGTGTTGGCGGGACCTCGGTAGCTCCCGCAAGCGCTCCTCCGGCCGCCTGCGGTTCGGACGGGCTTGCTGGTGGCTCATCGAGCGCCTGCTTGCGTTCTTCGGGTGGCGGAGCGGGAGACGGCAGGGGCGCCTTCAGCAGCGCACCGACGAACAGGAGCCCCATGATCAGCGCCAGGGCCACGTGCGGGCCGGCGCCGGCCCGGCTCGGACCATCGTTCCGCTGGCGAGCCACGTAGACGACCGTTGCCGCTGTGAGTCCAGTGGCCACCAGAGCGAGCACCACCTGCGCGGCCCGCACGAGGAACGGAGTGAACAGGTCGAAGCCACCCGGTGGCGGCGCGATGTGGATCCAGCCCGCGAGGAGCCCCAGGAGCATGGGGATCCCCTCGGACATCAGCTCGCCCCCCTCGAGCGTGATGTGAAACAGCACCGCCAGCACCGAGAAGGCCAAGCCATAGTGCGCCAGGTTCGACGACCACGGCTTCCGCTCCCGCGACGACGACACCGCGCTCGCGATGCAGCCGGCGAGGACCGACAGCAGCAGCAGCGCCAGGTACGTTGCCGTCCAGGCCGCGCCCTCCTGGGCCGGGGCCGTGAAACCGAGCCACGTGGCCGGTGGCACGTCGATGAGGTGCTTCCCCTGGGACTCCACGTATTTGCAGAGCCCGTGCGTGAGCATGGTACCCGTCAGGAGCAGACACAGCACTCCGGCCGACAACATGGGCGTGCGGATCTGCCAGATCTCGGCCCCGGGCCTCCTCAGGAACAGGTGGATCGCCCCATGTGGGCAGTGCTTCACGCAGTTCATGCACAGGTTGCAGTTGCGGTTCGTGTCCATCGCGAGCGGGCGCTCGAGCATGGGGCAGGCTCGGCCCGGCTCCTTCGACACACATTCGTGCGCGCGGCAGTGGTAGGCGCAGACGTCGGTGTTCGCGCGCAGCTCCACCAGAGCCGCCGTCGAGTAGACGCCATTGACGCCTCCTAACGGGCAGAGGTAGCGGCACCAGACCCGGCGCTCGAACAGGAAGCTGAACAGCAGCGTGCCGGCCAGAACCGAACCGAGAACGGCGCCGGTCCACATCGGCTTGTCGGGATAATGCCAGTACTCGTCCGCCCACGTCAGGAACACGAACAGCGCGGTCATGGGCCAGATCTCGGTCTTGCGGAAGAACGCCGGCACCGGCAGGTTCAGGCATCCGATCCGCTGCACCACCGAGCTGAGGAGCGAGAATGGACAAATGGTACACCAGATGCGGCCCAGGAAGAGGAAGCTCAGCGGCAGGGCCGCCCACCAGATGGGCCACGTCAAGGTCAGCGCAATGTTCTCCCCAGTCTGCGGGCCGAAGAAGCACTCGAACACGATGAGAGCCAGCACCGCGGCCGTCGGCAACTGCAGGGCCAGGGGATACCATCTGCTGCCAACAAACTTGGCGACGAAGGGGATGCGGAACAGGTCTACCCGGCCCTCTTCGCTAATGCTCGGCAAGTGAATCAGTATGTGATCGGCCTCGATGCGATCATCGGCGAACAGCGCCACCGCCCGTCGCAGAACACTATCGAGTTCCTCGACGTTTCCCGGCCATTCGTAGCTCAGCAGCCGCTCGATGGCACCGGGATCGAGCTCTGGCTTGGGGCGCCGCAGATCCCGCGCGTGCCGCTCGATGAGCGCCTCGGCCAGCTGCGGGATGTCGCGACGCCGGTCGCGGAGTGGAGGCACGCGGATGTGACCACCCGAGAACAGGGCCTCGATGCCAGGGTCCACCGCGGGCACCGCCGCCGATGGCTCCATCCGGCGGGTGACGATCACTCGGGCGTTCAGGGGGAGCTCCTCGTCGCCCCCGATCCGCTGGAACACGCCCCGCTCCAGGGCGCCGACCAGCCGCTCCTGCACCATGGTGGGCAACCGATGCGGCTCCGCAATAATGACCGTGCCGTTGTCGCAGAGCTCCAGTGCCCCGAGATGGCGCGCCCGGGCCCCGGGCAGCGTCCCGGCCTCGTGGCCGAAGATCTCGGACGCGGCATCCACACCGGCCGCTGAGCAATCGATCGAGATGACCGGTCCATCGGCGCGGGCGCTCTTGGCGATGATGAGCGACGCGGCCAGGCTCTTGCCAGAACCGGCTTCCCCTTCGAGGAGAACGGGGCCACTGGCTGCTGCGGCCGCCTCGATCGCGTCTCTCAAGGCTCGCGAGGCGGGCGTCGAGCCATGGATCTCGGTGTCGCCATGGGCGTGCGCTCCTTGCAAGTGCCGGCTGAGCGCCATCTGGGCCCACTGGGCCTCCTCCAGTTGCACGTCGGTCCGGCGCAGGCGCGAGCACAGGAGAGTGACCAGCCGCTGGTAGACCGACACGTCGGCCACCAGCCGGCTGAAGTCCTCGCTAGCCACTCGCAGCAGCGTGGTGTCGGTAAGCGCGCGCACCGTAGCCGACCGCGGCTCGCCGGTCAGCAGGGCCATCTCGCCGAAGCACTCGCCGGGACCGAGTGTGGCGACGCGCGTGGGCGCGATCCCGTCGGCTGTCCGCACCAGTATCTCCACGGTGCCGTCGTTGATCACATAGAGCGCGTCGCCGGGGTCGCCGGCCTCAACCACCACCTCACCGGCCGCGACCGGCCGCCAAGACGCGCCTCTGGCAATGGCTTCGAGGAGCGGTTCAGGCACATCGGCGAACAAAGGCAACTGGCGCAGGATCTGTAGGGGTTCCATGTACTCCCAGACCCTTATCGGGACGGTAGACAACGGCGCGAAGCGGCCGGCAGAGCCAGAACCGACAACACGCTATTCGGCGCCACGGAATCAGCCTCCTCGCTCACGGGCACCCCGAACGCGTAGGGGCGGCATGGAGTCGGGCTGGTATCCATGCGGCCACCAGCCGCGCCACTGGCCGCTGGGGTGGATGGTAAGGGAGAGCAGCGCTTCGGACCCGCATGGACTCCAGCTCGTCCGGTGGCAGCACCGCCCCAAGCGGCCGGAAACGCCCCTTGCCGCGCGCGCACTCCGTCTGGTATGATATCTTCTCGCCGCCGCGAGCCGTCCGGCTCTGCGGCGCCTTTGGTGTTGGGAGGCACATCGGCCATGGCACGCGCATGTGAGATCTGCGGGAAAAGCGCCATCACGGGCCACAACGTGAGCCACTCGGCGAGAAAGACGTTGCGGCGCTGGGAGCCCAACCTGCAGCGCATCCGCATTCTCGACGGCAAGACGCCCCGGCGGGCGCTCGTCTGCACGTCTTGTCTGAAGGCGAACAAGGTCACCAAGGCCTAGAGGCCCGTACTGGCTCCCGCCTGGCGGTACACCGATAGCAGTTTGTCGCACATCGCGGCGGGACTGAAGTCCGCGGCACGCCGCCTGGCCCCCGCGGCAAGCCTCGACCGCAGATCAGGATCGTCTGCCAGGCGTACCACGGCATGGGCCAGGGCCTCGGCGTCAAACTCCACCAAGAGCCCGCTCGCCCCGTCGGTGACCACCTCGGCGGGGCCAAAAGCCCGGACGGCCACGCATGGCAGCCCCAGGCACATGGCCTCAACCAACACCAGTGCCTGTGTGTCCGTGTTCGATGGGTAGACGAACACGTCCGCCGCGGCATAGTACTCCGGCAGCACCTCGCGCGGCATCCGGCCCGTCAGCGTCACATCGGGGGCGAGCCCCGCGGACCGCACGCGCTCCGCGATCTCGGCCTCCGCCGGACCGCCGCCCACGATCAGCAGCTTCGCCTCGGCCCGAGCGCGGACCCGGCCGAAGGCGTCGATGAGCATGTCGAGCCGCTTCTCCTTGGCCACCCGGCCGGCGTAGATGGCGAGGAACGCGCCGTCCGCGATCCCCCACTGGCTCCGGATGCGGCTCCGGGCGCCAGGACTCGCTTCAGGCATGGCGATGCCCGTGGCGACCGGCGTGACGGGTGTCTCCACGCCGTACTCCCTGAGCAGGTCCGCCACGACCTGTGTGGGTGTGATCACGTGGTCGACCGAGTTGCAGTACCGGCGGATCGAGCGCCGGGCAAGCCGCTTGAGGCTATCCTGGAAGAAGGGGACGTAATGGGTGTACTCGGTCAGCAGCGTGTGAAAGGTATAGACAACCGGGATGCCCAGTCGGCGGCCGGCTTCGCGCCCCGCCTTGCCCATGGTGAACGGATGCTGGGTGTGTACGACATCGAGACCCCACCTCTCCAGTCCGCGGGGCAGGCGCGGGAAAGGCAGCGCCAGTGGATAGTCGCGGTTGAAGGGCGTCGGTATCGACGGGAACCGGTACACGCGCGGTGCCGTATCCCGGTGGCCCCGGTACGCAGGGGCAAACACAAAGACCTCGTGACCGCGCGCTTCGAGCTCACGCAGGAAGCTCTGCATCGACACAACCACGCCGTTCGATGTGGGCTCATAGCATTCGGAGAACATCGCGACTCTCAACTGCAGAGACCCTTCAGCGATCGCTCCGCGTCACGCTCACGCGGTCGCCCGCACGGAGTCCGAGCCGGGACGCTGTCCCCGCGGCGAGCTCGAGGACTGACCTGGCTTGCCTGCCACCATAGCGGGCTCGGAACGGGCCGACCGATTCGGCGATGCGAGTGACCCGCAGCGACTCGTCCAGGAACACCAGGTCGATCCGGAACCTCATGAAGCACGTGTGAACCGCCGAACACCGCGGTATCCACAGCGCCTCCCCTGGTTCCAGCCGGGACCGAAACATGAGTCCCACGACGCGTGAGAGCCAGCGATCGGCCCGGACCACGTTCACGGCCAGGGGCGCTCCCGTTCGGTCCATGACACAGGCACGAGCGGCGTCCCCGCTGCGGGGACGCCGTCGGCGCTGCCGTGGTCTCTTTCGCGACATGCCGGCCTACGCCCAGAGGATCAAGCCCATGTCGAAGGGACACACCAGATCCTCGTGCTCGGGAATCACTCGAACCGTGTACCCGCGCTGACCGGCCTGCCGACACTGGATCTCGGCCCGGAACACCCGGGGCTGTGAGGGCTCATCCTGAATGCACTGCATGCGGGTGTTAATGGCCTCCACGATCTCGCCCTTGGAATCCACTCGGCCGTGGAACAGCTCCACATGGACATCCTCCGGCGTGAGGGGCCCCAGGTCAACCTGAGCGGTCACCGTGATCTTCTGGCCCACTTCTGTACCCATGCCGTGGTCGTCATCGACGGCCACGATGCGGATCTGACTCCAGGCTTGCCGTACCTTCTGCTTCCACTGCCCCAGCGCCCGTGCCCGGGCATAGTTGTCCGCTTTCATGGCCTCGGCCCGTTGGGCAGCCGGGAGGTAGAACTTCTCAGCATACTCCTGGACCATGCGGTTCGAGCTGAACTGCGGCGTCAAGCGACGGATGGCGTGCTTCATCCGCGCGATCCAGCCCCGGGGGAGTCCGTCGGCCCCACGATGGTAGAAGAGCGGGATGACCTCTTTCTCGAGCAGGTCGTACAGCCCTTGGGCCTCGACATCATCCTGATAGTCGAAGTCCTGGTACTCCTCTCCCCGGCCGATGGCCCACCCGGTGTCGGGCGAGTAACCCTCGCACCACCAACCGTCGAGAATGCTCACATTGAGGGCCCCGTTCATCGTCGCCTTCATGCCACTCGTGCCACTGGCCTCATTCGGCCGCCGCGGGGTGTTGAGCCACACATCGACACCCTGGAGCATGTACCGCGCCAGACTCATGTCATAGTCTTCGAGGAACACGATGCGGCCCCGGCACTCGGGCCGCCGCGCGAAGTGCACGATCTGGCGAATCAGGTCCTTGCCCGGACGGTCGTTCGGGTGGGCTTTACCCGCGAGGACGATCTGCAGAGGCTGGTCCTTGTTCGCCAGCAGCTCGATGAGCCGATCGGGGTTCCTCAACAGGAGGGTGGCCCGCTTGTAGGTGGCGAAGCGCCGGCCAAAGCCGATGGTCAGCGCCTCCGGATCGAGGACCTCGTCGGCTTGGGCCACTTCCGCCGGGCTCGCACCGCGGGCGATCAGTTGCTGCCGGAGCCGGCGCCGGGCGTAGGCGACCAGCCGCTCGCGCCGTCTCTCATGAGTCCGCCAGAGCTCGGTATCCGGGATCTCGTAGATTCCCTGCCAGATCTTCTCCTCGCCCGACTGCTCTCGCCACCACGGCCCCAGATAGCGATCGAAGAGCCCAGACATGTCGTAGGAGATCCACGAGGTAGGATGCACGCCATTGGTCACCGAGTCGATGGGGATATCATCGTCAGGCACGTTCGGCCACAGAGCCCGGAGCTGACGGCGGGCCACAGCCCCATGGAGTTCCGAAACACCATTGCGCCATGTCGAGAGGCGCACGGCCAACACCGTCATGTTGAAGGGCGAGTTCGCGTCGGTGGGGTCCTCGCGCCCCAAGCCCAGGAACTGCTCTCTCGTCAGCCCGAGCTGCGGCCAGTAGTGACTGAAGTAGCGGTCCATAAGCGTCTGGTCGAACACATCATGGCCCGCAGGTACCGGCGTGTGGGTCGTGAACACATGGCTCACGGCCAACGCCTCGGCCGCCTCGCCAAAGGTGAGCCCCTCGGTCTCGATGACTCGCCGAATGCGCTCCAGCGCCAGGAAGGCGCAGTGCCCCTCGTTCATGTGGCAGACCGTGGGCCGAATCCCCAGGGCCTCGAGTGCGCGGACCCCCCCGATGCCTGCCACGACCTCTTGGCGGATGCGCACCTCGCGGTCGCCCCCGTACAGCCGGGCCGTGATCTCCTGGTCGTACGGGTTGTTCTCGGGAAGGTTCGTGTCCAGCAAGTACAGCGATACGCGGCCAACCATGGCCCGCCACAGGGCAATCTGGACATCGTGATCGCCCACCTGCACCGTGATCCGGCGCTGCGTGCCATCGGGCCCAAGAGCGGGCTGGACGGGCAGGTTCGCGAAGTCGTTCTCGGGGTACTCCTCCTGCTGCCAGCCATCGATGTTGAGGTACTGGCGGAAGTAGCCCTCCTGATAGAGCAGACCCACCGCTGCCACGGGCACGCCCAGGTCGCTCGCACTCTTGAGGTGATCGCCGGCAAGGACTGCCAGACCACCCGAGTAGATGGGCAGACACTCGGAGATGCCGAACTCCAGGCTGAAGTAGCCGATCCGATGGCCGGGGGCCAGAGGGCTGTGGCGGTCGAACCAGGTCTGTTCGAGCAGGTACGCGTGAGTCTCGGCCACCACGCGGCCCAGGTGTTCGAGGAAGCTCTCATCGTCCGCCAGCGCCTCGAGCCGTTCCTGTGGGATCTCACCCAGCATCGCCACCGGGTTATGGTGCGTGTTCTCCCAGGCCCCACGATCCATGCGCTGGAACAGCTCGATGGCATCCTGCCGCCACGTCCACGAGAGGTCGAACGCGAGCCCACGGAGGGGCTCCACTCTGGACGGTAGCGAGGGCGAGACCATGACGGTCCGGTACGCCTTTGGCATGCAATGCGCCTCCCATGGGCCCACGCGGGTGGGCCGTCCCTAGCACGTCAACCCCAGCCAAGGCCAGATGCGCGGCACGCAGTGCGTTCGGTCGGTAGCGAAACGACACACGCGCCAAGATCCTGATTCCGCTCAGGCGCGCAGTCTCCTGTGCGCGGGCAGGACGAGTTTGGCCGGAGTGGGGCGTTGGGGTATTTCGGAGTAAGTCTTTGCCTATTCTTTGCCCGCGTTCTCTCCTCGCACGGAGGGAAGTAGGCTACCGTCGGGCATGAAGCGCTGGAAGTGCATGTCGTCAACCAGAATCCTTATCTTGGCGACTCGCACCTTCAGGTCGGGCTTGGCGGAACCACGGCCCCAGCCCCGGACGTAGCGGAGCCCGCCGTCATCCTCGAAAACCTCGAGCCGCAGGTGCAGACCGATGTTCCCCGCGACCCGCGTATCGCCGGTCCGCAGGTCCAGCGGGATCTGGGCCTCCGCCGAGACCAGGCTGACCCATCGGTCGCCGTCAGGCACTCGGTCGGTGAGTTGGCTCTTGACCTCCATCTTGGTCACCGTGCCCGTCTCGGGCATAGTGAGGGTGTGCGTGCGCTCCCACCGGTCGCCGATCCGAATGGGCTCGTCGGGGAAACTGAGGCTGTTCATGGCCTGCACCACCAGGTCCCGCCAGCCGGCATCGGTCTCCACCGCGTTCTCCCCTGGGGCGTCCGCGATCTCGAGAAGGCGGCGCTGGTTATCCATGGTGATCAGGTTACGTATGGGCACGAACTCGTCGTCGGGCTTCGGGGTCATCTCCACCAGCTGCGAGGTGGTGTCCACCACCGCGGTCCCGTCGGGACGCACTTCGGTGACCTTCTGGCTCACCCGCGCCCGCATCGTGACGTCGGTCCGATCGTAGCGAATGCCGATACGGTCCTCGATGTCGAAGCGCGAGGCAAAGTCGAAGTGGTACTCGACCGCATCGCCCACCGCCGGCTTGTACCGCAGAAGCACGGTATCAGACGGAGGACGGGGCGAGGGCGCTTCTTCCTGGGCGAGGGCGCACCCCCACCAGAGGCAGCCGCACATGAAGCCCCACACTGGGATTGCCCGCGCGAAACCCGGTCGTGTCATTGGTCTCGCCGCTCCTTCCGTCTCGAAGAGCAGACAAACGCCTGTCTCCTCGACTCCCGCAGAGGATACCATAGAGTGGGGTGGCGGTCATGGATCCCCACAGTACGCCAGACGCAGTCCCGTCGCCCGGGTTCCGTCGCCCCGCTCCCCGCCGGGCGCATAGCCGAGGGATACTGATGCGCGACTCGGGTTCTGGTTTCCATCCGATGACACGCCGGCGGTTCCTGACGTTGGGCGCCTTCGGTCTGAGCGCCGCCGCCCAGGCCGCCGTCCGCCGCGAGCGCCGCGGCGAGATGGCTTACCGGCGTCTGGGCCGCACCGACCTCATGGTGTCCGAGGTGAGCCTGGGGGGCAGCCCGCCGCCCGACGAGCCCCTCTTCAGCCAGGCCATGGACCTGGGCATCAACTACGTCGACACCTCACCCGCCTACGGTGAGGGAAGCTGCGAGCGGCTGGTCGGCAAGATGATCCGGGACCGCCGCGACCGGTTCTACGTCACCGGCAAGGTTTTCGCCCAGCCCGGGGCGAGTGCCGCGGCCGACTATGTGGCCAGCGTCGAGGCCACGCTCGAGCGCATGAGAACGGACTACCTGGACATCCTTCAGATCCACGGCGCCGAGCGTGCTACCGAACACCAGGACGCCGAGATCCTTGAGGCCTTCCGGACGCTCAAGGAGCAGGGCAAGATCCGGTTTGCCGGCCTGACCTGCCATACCGACCCCGTGGCCGTGCTCGAGCCAGCGATCAGGAGCGGGCATTACGATGTGGTCACCATCGCCTACAACGCCTACCTCGATGCCCAGCCGTCGGGGAAGGGCACGGACTACCTCGGCCAATGCGGCATCGCCCAGCTCATCGCGCTGGCCAACCAGCACGATGTCGGTGTCATCGCCATGAAGACCCTCAAGTGCGAGAAGGTGCAAGATCTGTCGGCTTTCACTGGCGAGGGCTCTTCCATGGCCCAGGCCATGCTCAAGTGGGCACTCTCAAACCCTGGCGTGTCCGCCGTCATCACGGAGATGCTGACCGAAGAGCAACTTCTCGAAGACGCCGCCGTCTCGGCTCAGGAGCTGACGGAGCCCGAGGCGCGGGCCCTGCGGCGCTATGTGGCCCACACGTCGCCTGCCATCTGCCGCAGCTGCGGGGCATGCGCCCGCCACTGCCCCGCGAGCATCCGCATCCCCGATGTGCTCCGCTTCGCCTCGTACGCCTTGGGCCAGGGCAAACCCGCCCGGGGGCGGGCACTGTACGCGGGGCTCCCGCGCGAGCAGTCGGCAGTGGCCTGCCAGCGGTGCGGCACCTGCCGTGAGGCCTGCCCCTTCGGGCTCGACACCCCGGCTCTCCTGGCCCAGGCCCATCGAGTGTTGGTGGGGTAGGGGCGGGGCCCGGCGGTAGAACGGCGGGCCCCGAACCCTCGCACCGAGCACGTTCCGTGGAGGGGCCAGATGGGGGACGCGCCCGCAGGGCGAGGGGCCCCAATCGGCCCGGGTCGGTAGCCCCAGGATCGGGCGCGTTGGGGACCCACCACGCTGGAGCGCGCGTGGTTCCCCCCATGGCGCCCCTCCGCAACAGGGGGATTGAGCCCCGCGGCACGGCCTCCCGGCAGAGACGGTAGCCTACGCGCAGGGCTCTGTCCCCATGGTGGCCCGGCGCGGCACTGTGGGCGAGTCCTATTGCGCCCACGTTGCCGGGGCCGTCGCAGGCCGCCTTCCCCGCACATGTGTCTGCCGTTGCCACCGGGGCGCGGGGCTGCGATAATCGGCGCGCTCAGGATTGCGGCTAACGAGGGGCCTATGGAAGCGCCGGATCCGGTGGCTGAGGGAGTCCAGAAGCCAGCATCGCCGCCGAGGCAGACCCCCGCGGCGCGCGAAGGTCTGCGCGCCGGCACTCTCGCCACTGCTCTCGTACTGGTCACCGCCGTCGCAGTGGGCGGCGCCGTGTCCGCTCTGGTGAACTACGACCTCATCGGCCTCGGGCACCTGCCGCGCTGCGCCGTGTTCGCCGTCGTCATCCTGCTGGTAGCTAACGCGCTCTGCCGCCGGTTCGGGCGGGGTCACCCCTTCGGCCGCGGGCAGCTGGCGTTCGTCTACATCGCCGTACTCGTAATGGCCGGCATCCCGGGCCAGCAGCTCGTGACCTACCTCTACGTCGGGATGATCGGCTCCCAGTACCATGCGGCCGGTTCGTCCAGTGAGTACCGCACCGAGGTGCTGCCGTATCTCAAACCCTGGATGGTCCCCGTGCAGGACCCGGCCGACCCCTTCAACGCCGAGCAGCCGGTGATCTCCTGGGCCATGCACGGGATGCCATGGGGGGCCTCGGTCCCGTGGCGGCCCTGGGTCCGACCCCTGCTGCTCTGGACCCCCTATCTGCTGGCACTCCTGTTCCTGCAAGTGTGCCTGGCGGCGCTGCTCCGACGGCGATGGGACGAGGAGCGCCTGACCTATCCTCTGGCGCAAGCGCCCATCGAGCTGATGACCTACGCGTCGGAGAAAGCGGCCCTGCCGAAGCTGATGACGAGCCCCCTGTTCTGGGGCATGGCGCTGATCCCCGCTGTGGTGCACACCAAGAACGCGCTGGCGATGCTGTACCCGTACGCCTTTACGCGCATCGACCTGAACAAGAACGTCGGCGTCATCTTCGGCGAAGCCCCGTGGTCGAACTTCGACTACCTGCCGATCCAGGTCTACTTCGAGACCATCGGGGCGACGTATCTCATCCCCGTGGGAACCGGGTTCAGCTTATGGTTCTTCTGGCTGGTGCGGCGGTTCATCTGCGTCTACCGCGACACCCAGGGGTTGATCGATCACCAGGCATACCTCCAGCAGCAAGGCATTGGAGCGTACCTGCTGTTGGCGGCTCTGTGCGTCTGGGGTGCACGGAAGTCGCTGGCCGAGGCTTTCCAGGGCGCCGTGTCGCGTGGGAACCATGCCAGGGGGGACTCATCGCACGAACCCTTGGCGCCGCGCTGGGCGGTGATGGGCGTTGTGCTGTCTCTGGCTACCACGCTCGCGTGGGGCGTGGCGGCGGGGGGAACCCCCCTGTCGATCGGCCTCATGATGGCCCTGCACGTGGCGGGGATGATCGTGCTCTCCCGCCTGGTGGCGGAGTGTGGCCTGTTTTGTGTATGGACACCCCTCTGCCCACCGCAGGAGATGGTGGCGAGGACGTTCGGTGCCTTCCGCCCGCTCTCGCCGCAGGCGACCACGGCCCTGTGCTACATGGGCTGGAAAGTCCAGGACACGGCGTCGATGACCATGGCCAACGTGATGCAGGGCTTCAAGGTGGCCGAGATGGCGTCGATTCGCCCGAGCAGCGCCCTGTGGCTGATGGTGGGGGCCTTGGTCCTGGGCGTGTTCGCCTCACACCCTCCGTCACTGAAGGCGATCTACGAGAATGGCTACTACGCCCTCGGCTGGTGGCCGCGCGGGACCACCGATGCGGTGCCGGCCAGCATTCACAACCTGACCAAGGGTCTGACGGCTTTCAAGGGCGAGAACGCCACGGCAGTGGCTCACGGAGCGTTGGTGGTGACGGCGCTTCACCTGCTGCGCACGCAGTTCCACCGTTTCCCGCTGCAGCCTTTCGCCTACGCGGCGGCACTCGGGCCGCAGTTCATGATGGACCGCTATGGCTTCTCGATCTTCATCGGGTGGTGCTTCAAGCACTTCGTGCTCAAGTACGGAGGCGTGGCGACCCACAGCAAGCTCCGTCCGGCGGCCTTTGGACTCATCGCGGGCAATGCGGCGATTCTGCTACTCTGGACACTCTACTTCTACTTCCACCCGGTGGAAGGCGTGCTGGTGACCGAGTAGAGCGCGCCTGGAGCGGAGCATGGGTTGGGCCATACCACAGACGAGATCCAGCCGGCCCGTGCCGAGGCGGAACCCGCGACGACGCCTGTGGCCCGCCACGCATGGCTGCCGATGACCCTCCGGGGTCTGCTCGCCCTGGTAGTGCTGGCGGCGCTGGGCCACTACGTGGCCGGGCTCTGGGCCAGCGAGCAGCGGCAAGGCCTGACAATCCGCTGGCCGTGGGCCCTCGCCAGCGTGGTGCTCTACTCGGTCGGTATGTGCCAGGGCGCCGCCTTCTGGCGCGCCTGCATGGCCGACATGGGCCTGCGGGCACCGTGGCACAAGGCCATGGCGGCCTACTGGCTGAGCCAGGTGGCTAAGTACGTCCCCGGGAAGGCGTGGGTAGTGGTGGTGCGCTGTAGCGCCATCACCCGTGAGGGGCGGGACCTCACTCCCGCGGCGGCGGCCACTTTCTACGAGACCCTCCTGGTCATGGGGGTGGGGTCGGCTGTATCGCTGATCTGCTTCGCGGTCGCCGGCGGCGACGGCTCGAACATCCTGGTGGCGGCTTCGGCCGGGTGCGTCCTTCTGTTCGCCGGCGTTCTGGTGCCCGCTGTGTTCCGGCGGTTGATGCGCACCATGCTCCTGCCCTTCCCGCAGGCGCGCGGGCAGGAGGTCCTGCACTGCTCGGGTCGCACCATCGCGTGGGGCGTGGTGAGGGGCGCCCTGCTGTGGGTGCTGCTGGGCATGAGCACACTGGCCTGCGTGAATGCCACGGCGCCGGAGGTCGCCCCGGTGGGTCTGCTGCTGCCCCTGACCGGTGGGATGGCTCTAGCCACGGTGGGTGGGTTTGTGGTTATCTTTATGCCCGGTGGCCTCGGCGTGCGCGAGGGGCTGCTGATCGCGGCCGCCACGCCGGTCATTGGCAAGGCCCCGGCAGGCGTGGCCGCTCTTGTCGTCCGCCTCCTCTGGGTATTCGCGGAGGTGGCGACGGCCCTAGGGATGCTCGCATGGCAGAAGGTAGTGGAACACCGTCGCGGCCGGGTCGGCGCGTCAGCATCGTCGTCCCCGCGCTGAACGAAGAGGAGAGCATCGGTCCGCTCTACGAGGAACTCACCGAAATGTCCCAGGCCCACCTCCTGGACCTGGAGATCCTCTTCGTCGACGATGGTAGCAGCGACGGTACCTGGGAGGTCATCCGGGGCCTGGCCTCTGGCGACTCGAGGGTCCGCGGGATCCGATTCCGCCGCAACTTCGGGAAGGCGGCGGCTCTGGGAGCCGCCTTCAAGCGCGCCACGGGCGATACCATCGTGACCCTGGACGCCGATCTACAGGACGACCCCGCGGAAGTGCCTCGGATGCTTGAGCGGCTCGACTCGGGCCTCGATGCCGTGACGGGCTGGAAACGCCGGCGCTATGATCCCTGGCACAAGGTGTGGCCCAGCCGGCTGTTCAACTTCGTGGTGAGCCGTGTCACCAAGGTATACCTTCATGACCACAACTGCGGCTTCAAGGCCTTCCGGAGCGAGGTCGTCAAGGAGCTGCGTCTCTACGGGGAGCTCCATCGCTTCATCCCCGTGCTGGCGCACTCGCGCGGGTTCCGCGTGGGCGAGCTCGAGATCAACCACCGGCCACGCCTGCATGGCCGCTCGAAATACGGCGCGCGCCGCTTCGTGCGCGGGCTGCTCGATCTCCTGACAGTCACGTTTCTGACCGGCTTCGGCCAGCGCCCACTGCATCTGCTGGGGAGCGTGGGGTTGGTGGCGTTCCTGCTGGGATTCGTGGGCATGGCCTACCTGGCCGTCGAGCGCGCCTTGGGGGCCCACATCGGCGGGCGGCCTCTGCTGACGTACTCGCTCATGAGCCTGCTGCTGGGAACCCAGTTAGTTGCCCTGGGCATCATTGCCGAGCTCCTGATCGCCCAGGGAACGCGCGAGGAGGATCGCTACAGCATTGCCCAGACCACGGACTCGCCCGCAGACTAGACATAGCCCCGGATCCGGCCACCCGAGCCCCGACGCCGCGTACGCGTCCCTCGTGAGGGTCGTGGCCTCCGTCACCGCCGCCATGGCGCTGGCATACCTGTTCCACACGGGGCCGGTTCACTGCCCGAATGACCAGTCTCGCTGGAACACGGTGTGGAGCCTCGTCGAGCGCGGCACTTACGCCATCGACGGCGCGCCGTGGGAGGGCACCATCGACAAAATCCGCCGGCCCGACGGTCACTTCTACTCCAGCAAGCCGCCACTCATGCCGACGATCCTCGCCGGCGAGTACTGGCTGATCAAGCACACGCTGGGCCTGGACCTGAAGGAGAAGACGGCGCCGGTTGTCCGGATCATCCTCATCACGACGAACATCATCCCATTGTTTCTCTTCGTCCTGTGCTGGGGGAGGCTGGTCGAGCGATTCGTCGAGGATCCGTGGTGGCGGGCCTACTGGCTCATCGCGGGCGCGGTGGGGACCTACCTCACCGGCTACTGCACTACGCTGAATAACCACATCTTCGCGGGATTCGCGGTCATGTTCACGCTCTACTTTGCGCTGCGGATCGAGGCGGATCACTCGCGCAGTCCGTGGGACTTCGTCCTGCTCGGCACTGCAGCGGCGTGGGCGGCCTGCAATGAGGTACCGGGAGTGTTGTTCACCGTTCCGGTGTTGGCCTATTTCCTGTGGCGGGCGCCCAGGCAGACGGCGCTGTTCGCACTACCTCCGGCTCTGGTACTCGGTGTGGCGTTCCTCTGGACCCAGTACCTGGCCACCGGAGGCTTCGTGCCCGTCTATCTGAAGTTTGACTCGGCACTCTACCAGTACGAGGGCAGCTACTGGACCCAACCGAAGGGGATTGACGCGCAGCACGAGCCCAAGCTGGTCTACCTCACCCACATGTTGCTGGGCCACCACGGCATCTTCACCCTTACGCCCATCTTCGTGCTGTCGGCCGTGGGCCTGTGGGGGCTGATGAGGGACCGGGAGACGCCGCACAAGCCCTTTCAGTGGCTGGCCGCGTGCCTTTCGGTGCTGCTGGTGACGCTCTACACCATCCGGACCAACAACTACGGCGGGGTGTGCAATGGCCTGCGATGGCTGTTCTGGCTAACGCCGCTGTGGCTCCTGGCCGGCGCCATGGGCGTGCGGTACTACGGCCGGATGGTGTGGGCTCGCCGCGCGGCAGTGCCGTTCCTGGCGGTGTCGGCATTCTCGGCGTTGTACGCGCTGTGCAATCCCTGGACCCGCTCTTGGCTTGAGGACGTGTTCCTGTGGGCGAAGATCATCGACTACTACAAGTGAGGGGGAAAGGCTATCGGCAGCGACTGACAGCCCCCGGTCCGGCACTGGGGTAACTTGGGGTTCCAGCGGCCCCTCCCCAAGACAGGGCCATGTGGTGTACGGGCTTTCCGCGCACCGGCCAGCTCTGTGTTGCCGCGGATGCCCGGCGCGGTCCCCAGAGACGCGTACCCGCGACCTTGCCCCCACCTCTGTCTACCCCTGGGGCGCACTTCATGCCCCGCACTTGCCCCTCGCCCCTCGGCTCTGGCCGCTAGAGCCACTCGGCCTTCGCGCGCTCGGCGAGGTCGGGCTCGGTGATCCCGTAGAGGGTGTCGATGAAGGCGGTCTGGAAGCTGGCGGGGCCAGAAGAGCGCTCGGCGGCGATCTCGCCCGCCACGCCCATGAGGATCATGGCATGTGCGGCGGCATCGAGGGGCGATGGGTTCACGGCGAGGTATGCGCCCGTGAGGGCGCTGGCGATGCAGCCGAGGGCGGTGACGCGGGGCATGATGGGGTGCCCGTTCCGCACGCGGATGATTCGGTCGGCGCCGGCGATGACGTCCACGGGGCCACTCATCGAGACCACGCACTGGTGGCGCTCGGCCAGCCGCTTGGCCGCGGGCGTGGCGTCTGCCGTGTCGTGGATGCTGTCGACGCCCCGGGTACCCTGCTGGCCCGTGGCGAGGGACAGGATCTCGGAGGCATTGCCGCGGATGACGGTGGGTGGGGCTTCGGCGATGAGCATCTCGGCTGCGGCAGTGCGGTAGGCGGTGGCGCCGCTGCCGACGGGGTCGAGCACGATGGGCACGCCACGGCGCCTGGCCTCGCGAGCGGCGTGCCTCATGCCGTCGATCCAGGCCGGGCTGAGGGTGCCGATGTTGATGACCAGGGCCGAGGCCATGGCGGCGAAGTCCTCGACCTCTTCCACGGCGTGAGCCATGACCGGCGAGGCGCCCACGGCCAGGAGTGCGTTGGCGGTGACGTTCATGGCCACGTAGTTGGTGATGTTGTGCACGAGGGGCGCGCGCTCGCGGATGCGTGCGAGGTCATCCCAGACCATGGGTCACATCCCCGGAGTTGATCAGTGGTCGGTTGTTTCGAGGCGGGTGGGAGCGTCTCCTGGGCGCGGGCCTGGTTGTGATGCGGTCTAGCTGGCCGCCTCGGCCGCACGCCGCAGGTGTTCGATGGCTTCGGCTTCGAGGGCCGCGGCGCGGGAGAGGAGCTCGCGTTCACGAGCGCGGACAGCGGGGGTCCAATCGGCGATGGTCTTGCTGGTCCAGGGCCCGAGGAAGGCGTCGGCGCTGGAGAGAGCGGCGCAGAGGGCTGCGACCTCGCGCCCATAAGCTTCGGCCGCTGCGAGGACGTGCTGGGTGGCGTCTGCAGACAGGTCGGCGGCGGCGGCTTCGAGGAAGCTCACGGCGGCACTGCGGGCGTCTTCGAGGGCGCAGAAGTTCCACCAGCTGACGAAGAAGAGGTTGTTGCGCTCGTCTTCGGTGATCCCGGCGGCGGGGTCATCGACGAGGGCGAGGTCGGCGGCCCACTGGCCCAGGGCGTCGGCGCCGTAGAAGCACGGGCCATCCGGGTCGGGTCCGCGGCGACGGGCCCAGTGGCGGAGGGCCATGGCGATGGAGTCGAGGAGGGCCTTCCGGCGCGGCGGGGGCGGCTCCCAGTGAGTTGGGATGAGGACGACGGGCCCGAGATCCGGTGCGGGCACCAGGGTCATGCCATCGACGGAGAAGTAGTCGCGGAGGAGCCACACGACGCCGCCGTCGTCATAGCCGTAGATGGTGCCCATGTTGAGGTTATGGATACTGGGGTAGGCGAGAACGGGAATGCCGGCGTCGATGGAGGCGACGATATCGGGGATGAGTTCCTCCATGTGGGGCCCGCCGGGATGGGTGAAGCGGGCGATGGGACGGAAGCGCCATCCGGTGTTTCGCTGGATGGCGTCGCCCTCTTCGGGGAACTCACCGACGGGGGTGGAGGGGCACCAGCCGCGGTTTCCAGGTTCCTGGGGTGAAACCCACCAGCGGACCCGGAAAGCGAGGCCGGAGAATCCCATGAGTTCCGCGTAGGGTGAGGGGTGATCGGTGACGCTGAGTGCGGCGGCGAGTGCGCCGATGTAAGCGCACTCGATGCCCCGGCCGAAACCCAATATGGGCACACCGTCGATCCAGACCCGGTTGCCTCTGCGCCGAACTGCCCGCGCCATGGCCGGACGACCCTTCCGTCGCACGTGGTGCCATCGGTACCCGTATTCGCTAATCCATAGCGTATTGCCTGCCTATTGGCGTGGTGGGCCTCGGGATGGAGAGGGATTCCCGAGGCCCATCTTGGATTTGAAGTAAGGGAGCGATCAGCAGCAGCAGTCGCAGAGGTAGGTGTCGGCGCCGTCCCGGCCGGCCTGGCGGATGGCATCGAGGATTCGGAGGATGGTGAGGCCACCCGCGCCGGACGCGTTGAGCTCGATGGACGGGTCGAGCACGGCATCGACAAAGTGCTCGTACGAGTCCTTGGTGATGCCCGGGATGGGTGTGATGGGCTTGTCGGCGGGCTTGCCGGCTTTGGTGGTGTAGAACATGGCTTCGCCCATGGCGCTGGCTCCGGCCTTGGTGCCGTAGACCTTGCAGTAGTGCTCGTCCTTCATGTTGGAGGCCCAAGTGGCCTCAAAGAAGATCTGGGCACCATTCTCGCAGCGGATGGTGGCTGCGGCGCCGTTGTCGACATCGCCGCGCACCTTCTGCTTGGCGAACTCGGCCTGGCGGAAGTCGGGGAAGGTAGCGCCGGAGACGGCCACGGGGGCGGGGCATCCGGCCAGCCACCAGCAGAGGTCGAGGATATGGACGCCGATGTCCATGAGAGCGCCGCCGCCCGCTTTCTCGGCCTGGACGAACCAGGCGCCGCGGCCGAGGTCGCCGCTGGAGTCGAAGTCGAGGCGGGGAGTCCCGCGGCGGCGCATCATACCGCCGCGCACGTAGTAGACCTCGCCCAGGTCGCCGTCGCGGACCATCTTTGCGACGGTGGCATTGACGGGGTCGAAACGGCTGCAGAGGTTGACCATGAGGCGCAGGTTCTGCTTCTCGGCCAGGGCGACCATGGCCTCGCCATCGGCCACGGTGGTGGCGAGGGGCTTCTCGCAGAGAACATGGATGCCTCTCTCGAGCGCGTCGAGGGTCATGGGGGCGTGGAGATGGTTGGGGACGACGACGCTGACGATATCGAGCTTCACGGAGTCGAGCATCTGGGCGTAGTTGTCGAACACATGGGGGACTCCGAGCTCACCGGCGAGCCATTCGGCCTCGGGCTTGTTGAGGTCGCAGAGGGCTACGAGGTCGACTTTCTTGTTAGCGGCGTAGCTGCGGGCATGGAACCGGCCCATGCCGGTACCGATTACGGCGGCTTTGAGCTTCTTGGCCATCAGGGTCTCCTCTAGACGCACGCGGTGTGGGGCAAGACTGTGCCCGTAAGTGTTCGGGTCGGACGCCGGGACTCCTTGCGGGGGCAGGGGATGCCCGGCATCGTCCCGAAAGCGCTGGCGCGGCGGCCGGCTTGGGCGAGGTCCGCGACCCCAGTATAATGGCGCGATGCGTATGTGGACTGCAAGCGGCCGAGCTGTCGGCGACTTCCCGGGTGGCGTGGGGTTCGCCGTCGTCCCGCCGGTCGTGGTGAGCCTCACCCGTTGGACCGCGGTGTTCATCCTCTTCCTCGCGGCGCTGAGCTCGCATGCGGCGCGGGCGGCTCTCCCGGATGGGTTCAACCACAGCGAGTACCGCTGGAAGGTGCTGGAGACGGCGCACTTCCGCGTGATCTACCATCAGGGCATGGAGTCCACGGCCGAGGTAACGGCACGTGAGGCTGAGTGGATCTACCCGCGCGTCACGGCCATCATGCGGGTCGAGCCAGGCGACAAGACCGACATCATCGTCAGCGACTACACATCGGTGGGGATCTTCGCGGGCAGTTCGTACCCGCTGAGCCACCGTATCTGGCTCTACGGCCTGACCATCTACGGTGCCCGGGGCGACCGGGATGACGTACTGCGCTCGGTGCTGTACCACGAGTTCGTTCACATTTGCACCTACTGGGCGGTGCGTCGCGGGACGTTCAGCACGTTGTGGGAGGGTCTGAACTCGGG
Source organism: Armatimonadota bacterium (assembly GCA_029547025.1). Taxonomy (GTDB): domain Bacteria; phylum Armatimonadota; class Zipacnadia; order UBA1398; family JAKPQA01; genus JAKPQA01. The sequence continues at coordinate 913 of JAKPQA010000090.1, read as the reverse complement.
CACACTGCCCGGCTGGTTCCTCGAGGGGCTGGCGGAGTATGTGTCGGAGAAGGCCGCGAGTCCCGATCCGGAGGCCTATGACTACAAGGGCGACGCGCTCGTGCGTGCGGCCGTGCTCGAGGATGATGTGACGAAGCTGCCGGGTTTGGCGGTCGAGGACTGGGACGACATCTACGACATCTCGCTCACCTACCGCGTGGGGCAGTCGCTGGTGGCGTACATCGCTCGCGAGTTTGGCGGCGACAAGACACTGGTGCGCCTCATGCGTGAGCACTCGAAGTTCCCGCTGTTCGACTCGGCGTGTAACGAGGTGCTCGGCATTCACGAGGAGGAGCTCTTCAGGCGCTGGCGCGACTACACGCGCGGGTACTATGAGGAGCTCGTCGCGGGACGGACGGACACCCGGGAGTCTGCGTCGCGAGTGCCGGTGCCGATTCAGGACGTGTTCGGGGTGCGATGGGCGCCGCATGGGCGGGCTCTCGCCGCGCTGGGTTACCTGGATGGCGAGGAGTATGACCTGCAGCTCTTCACTGTGAGAGCCGACGGCACCGGGCTGACCAAAGCGGCGCTCGAGCTGGACCAGCTCCGCTCCACCCGGTTCTCGTGGGATCCCGAAGGCCGGCGCGTGGTGTACTCGGGATTCTGGCAGAAGAGCTCGGGGCGTGTGATCACGGGCATCTGGATCTACGACATACACACGAAGCAGCGACGATTGGTGCGCGATGACATCGTGGGGATGGACCCGGCGTGGTCGCCCGACGGTCATTGGATTGCTTTCGTGCTGCTGCGGGAGGCGGGCACGCGTCACGACCTGGCGCTCATGCGGCCGGATGGCACGGACTTGCGGGTGATTACGGACGAGGACCAGTATCCGAACATGCCAGAGGCGGCGTATTCACCCTCGTGGTCGCCG